>NZ_JAHVAO010000001.1:2400000-3146762 GCF_019264345.1 Marinobacter arenosus | reverse complement strand
TGGTTAATTTTTTAAAGAGCGTTTGAGCCGTTGCTCAATCAAGGCCGCGTATTCTACATCGAACCGCCACCTTGTCAACCGTTTATTTTTCGTTGTTTTCCGTCTCCGGAAACCGCCGAAAAATCACCCGGCTTATTGCTTGTTTCGGGCTGCGCATTCTACGCTGAATCGCTACCCTGTCAACCGTTTTCTGAAGAAGCTTGAAACTCATTTTCTTCAATACTTTCAAACGGTTATCTTTCGATTTCCGGCCCGCCTCAGTGGCGTTCCCCTCGAAAGAGATGCGCATTCTACAGACCTGCTCGGAGGTGTCAACGGCGATTCTGAAAAAAACTCAAAATCACCGAAAATCGGTTACGCCGTGATCAAAACCCGGGCAATCTTCTTCTTACCCGCCTGGACGACGCAATCGTCACCCTCAACAAACAGGCGATCACCCTCAAACTTCTGGCCATCCACAAACACAGCCCCACGACCCAGCACATCCCGGGCGGCTGCGCCGTTCTTTACCAGACCAGCCAAACGGAGCACCGAGGCCATGGGCATCTCGGACTGACCATCCAGGGACACCTCAACCGTCGGCACGTTATCTGGAATATCGCCCAACGCCACCCGATTGCCCGCCGACTTGTGCGCCGTTTTCGCCGCCTCTTCATCATGGAAGCGGGTGATAATCTCTTCAGCCAGCAGCTTCTTGTAGTCCTGCGGATTGGCACCATCCGCCACAGCCTTGCGAAACTCTTCAATCTCAGCGAGCGGCCGGAAGCTCAGCAACTCAAAGTAGCGCCAGAGAAGATCGTCCGGCATCGACAACAGCTTGGTGTACATTTCGCCGGGCGAATCATTCACACCCACATAGTTCCCCAACGACTTGGACATCTTCTGAACGCCGTCCAACCCCTCAAGAATAGGGACCGTGAGAATCACCTGAGGTTCCTGCCCGTAACGCCCCTGGATGGTTCGCCCCATACCAAGATTGAAACGCTGGTCAGTGCCACCTAACTCAACGTCCGCTTCAAGGGCTACGGAATCATAGCCCTGGACCAACGGATACAGAAATTCATGAATGGCAATGGGCTGATTGGAATCATAACGCTTCGAGAAGTCATCACGCTCCAGCATACGTGCAACCGTACTCTGCCCCGCAAGCCGAATCATGTCTGCAGCAGACATCTGCCCCATCCATTCCGAGTTAAAAACCACCCGAGTCCGCGCAGGGTCCAGGATCTTGAATACCTGCTCTTTATAGGTAATGGCATTCTGCCGCACCTGCTCCTCTGTCAAAGGGGGCCGCGTAGCGCTTTTGCCAGTGGGGTCACCAATCATTCCGGTAAAGTCACCGATGAGGAAGATCACGTCGTGCCCCAGATCCTGGAACTGGCGCAACTTATTGATCAGTACGGTGTGACCAAGATGGAGATCGGGGGCGGTGGGATCAAAGCCTGCCTTGATTCTGAGAGGACGACCTTCCTTGAGCTTCGTTATCAACTCCTCTTCCGGAATAAGTTCGTCTATTCCGCGCTTGATTATCGCCAACGCCTCATCAATAGATGCCATGAACAACACGTCCCCAATTTGATCTCGGTGGATTCTGACAGTTACAGACCTCTACAAAAGAAATCTGTGAGTTACCTGCACTCCTGCTAAAGTATAATCGTACAGTTTTTAAGCAATGCTGGATGAACAGGGCGGCGCATTATAGCAGTGCCGCCAGCAAAAATCCGGGGGGATGGATCCGCAATCGTAATGTTCCATGCTCGCCCGTGTGCCGTTTATACGGTAATCTGTTTGTCTATACTTAAATAACAGCTTTAATTAGGTAGCTCAACCTACCGGAATACCGATCAAAACGGATGCGATACGTGCTGAAAATGTTTCCAAAGACCCACATTACCATTGCCGCCACTGCAACCGTCGTTGTGACCGCCGCCATTCTTATGAGCCCGAGTGCCGACGTGGAAGCCAAGCGCATGTCCTACGCGCTGGATCTGGAACAGGGCACTGTCTCTGGCAACGGCGTGGCGGAACAGGCCCAACCCGACGCAACCCAGGCCAAGGCGATTGACGAACAGGCGCCGGTGGTAAGCGCAGGCCAGGCGACCGAGGTGGCAGAGCCCGCTGAGCCCCGTTTTGACTGGGCAACCTTTGAGATCAGGTCCGGTGACACGCTGTCTTCCCTGTTCAAGAAAGCCGGCTTCAACGATGGCGTCATGCTCTCGGTCATTCATGGCGAAGGCGATGCGGAGCATCTTCAGCGGCTCTACGCCGGTGAAACCATCCGTTTTGCTACGAGCGAGGAGGGCGGCCTGGCGGCCATTGAGCTTCAGCGCAGCCTGCTTGAGTCCCTCAAAATCGAGAAAACCGAAGATGGCTTCATCGGAGAAAAGGTCATTCGCGAACCGGAAGCACGTCCGGCGTTCGCCTCCGGCACCATCGACGGCTCCCTTTATCTGGCCGCCCGCGAGGCAGGCCTGAACGACCGCTTGACCATGGAACTTGCAGGCATCTTCGGCTGGGAAATTGACTTTGTGTACGACGTTCGCAAGGGCGACCATTTCGAAGTGGTATACGAAGAACTGTACCTGGACGGCGAAAAATTCGACACCGGCCGGATTCTCTCTGCCCGTTTTATTAACCGGGGCGAGGACAACACCGCCCTGCTCTATACTGACAGCAACGGTGACAGCGACTATTACGCCCCCGATGGCAAGAGCATGCGCAAAGCATTTCTTCGCACCCCGATCAATGCCAGGGTCTCGTCACCGTTCAACCTCCAGCGCCGCCATCCGGTACTCGACGTCGTACGCCCCCATGAAGGCACCGACTATGGCGCCCCCACAGGCACGCCCATCAAGGCTGCCGGAACGGGCCGGGTACACTTTGCCGGCTGGAAAGGCGGCTACGGCCGCACCGTCATCCTTCAGCATGGCGACAACATCACGACGCTGTACGCGCACATGAGCCGCCTTGGCCGCGGCATCAAAAAAGGCACCCGGGTCAAGCAGGGCGAAACCATCGGCTATGTGGGTTCATCCGGCATGGTGACCGGTCCACATCTGCACTACGAGTTCCGCCTCAACGGCTCGCCGCGCAATTCCCGGACCGTCAAACTCCCGGACGCCAAGCCAGTACCTGCCTCTGAAATGGCTCGATTCAAACGCCACACCGAGCAGCGCATGGCCCAGTTCGACG
Organism: Marinobacter arenosus; assembly: GCF_019264345.1. Taxonomy (NCBI): domain Bacteria; kingdom Pseudomonadati; phylum Pseudomonadota; class Gammaproteobacteria; order Pseudomonadales; family Marinobacteraceae; genus Marinobacter; species Marinobacter arenosus. The sequence goes on along the minus strand of NZ_JAHVAO010000001.1, from coordinate 3,143,570 downwards.
TCTTCCGCGAGAATTACCAGCAACTCGCTCTCGCCTCAGAAGAGTAAACACCATGGAAGCCTGGATCGGGCTTATGTCAGGCACCAGCATGGATGGCATCGACGCCGTGCTGGTGTCCTTTGATGGCCGGTCGGTGAATGTCCACGCCTCCGAAACCCTGAGTTATCCGGACGACCTTCGACATCGCCTTCTGGCTGTGAGTCAAAACCTGGGCACACCCGACGAAGTCGGGGAACTCGATACACTGACCGGCACCCTCTTTGCGGATGCCGCCTGCCGGGTTATCGAACGCTCAGGCTTCTCTCCCTCAGCCATCCGCGCCATCGGCTCTCACGGCCAGACGATACGCCACCAGCCGTCGGGGTTCGCGCCGTTTTCCATCCAGATTGGCAACGCGGCTGTCATCGCGGAACGCACCGGGATAACGACCATCTCCGATTTCCGAAGCCGGGATATGGCGGCGGGAGGCCAGGGAGCCCCCTTGGTCCCAGCTTTTCACAAGGCATTTTTCAGTTCAGACCGCGAAGACCGCTGCATTCTCAACCTCGGCGGCATCGCAAACATCACCTGGATTCCGGCAGATTCTACCGAACCGGTCATCGGCTTTGACACTGGTCCAGCCAACGCCCTGATGGATGCCTGGTGCCTGAACCAGACCGGCCTTCCCTACGATACCGACGGCCACTGGGCTGCCGAAGGCCGTGTCGACGAAGAATTATTGAGAGACATGCTATCGGACGCGTACTTTGCGCGACCGGCGCCGAAAAGCACAGGCAAGGAACGGTTCAATCTTGACTGGGTCAAAACCCAGGTTCAGAGACACCCCGACATACCGGCAGAAAACGTCCAACGGACGCTGTTGCAGCTGACCGTGGCAAGCATCATCGAGCAGATGCCGTCCGCGCCAGCGATGAAAATGTATGCCTGCGGCGGCGGAACCCGGAATCCTCTGCTGATGCAGGAGCTGGAGAAGGTAATGGCCCCGACACCACTGGCCATTACCACCGAACTCGGGCTGGATCCGCAGTGGGTAGAGCCGGTGGCCTTCGCTTGGCTGGCCCAGCAAACCCTCGCCGGAAGTCCCGGTAACCTGCCCGACGTCACCGGAGCACGCGGGCCTCGAATACTTGGTGCAATCCACCACGCTTGAGCGCGCAGTCCGCGATGCACACGCACAAAAAAGGAGAGCACGTTGCTCTCCTTTTTCGTTCAGTAGGGATTGATTCAATCCGTCCCACTCAGATGGAGAACGAACTCCCGCAACCGCAGGTCGAACTCGCATTCGGGTTCTGGACCACGAACTGCGACCCCTGGAGCCCTTCCTGGTACTCGATGGTTGCACCGACCAGGTACTGATAGCTCATCGGGTCTACCAAAAGGCTAACGCCTTCCCGTTCGATCACGGTGTCCTCTTCGTCCTGACTGTCGTCAAACGAAAAACCATACTGGAACCCGGAGCAGCCACCACCCGTCACAAAGACACGGAGCTTGAGATCAGGATTTTCCTCCTCCTCAATTAACTCGCGCACTTTGGCCACGGCACTGTCACTAAAGAACAGCGGCGCCGCCATTTGTTGCTGGACTACGCTCAAGTTCGCCTCCGGATCAGATAGGAACAACTCGGACGATTATGGTATTCCTGACTAAAACAATCAACTATTCGGACTTTCCACCACCCTCGACGTCCGCCTCGGTTTCCGCCACAGCGGATGGCTCATCGGACGCGACACTCCCGGACTTCACCCGGGGCTGATCCTGGGTCAGCAGGCCTGCCGGTTCGCGCTGATGAACGAGGTTACCGTTTACCGACGCACCCATCGCCATTTCGATGAGGTTGTAATACACGTTGCCATTGATAGAGGCCTTTTCGGCCAATTCAAGGTGGGCCGAGGCGTAGACATCGCCATGGACCGTACCGTTGATGATGACATGGGGCGCCACGATATCCCCGGCAATTTCGCCAATTTCCGAGAGCCTCAGTACCGCTTCGCTGCCCTCTTCGGCCAAGACTTTCCCATGGACCTTGCCATCCACGTGCAGACCGCCGGAAAACTGGACATCGCCCTCGACCGTGGTGCGGGACGAAATCAGCGTGTCGAAATGGCCAGTAGTAGGCCGACGCGGTTTCTGCTTTTTCTTTCCAAGCATGTCAATTCTCCGTTAAGTCATCCCAGTCAAATGTTCGTTCTGCCTGCGAGGATTTGCGTCCTTCGGCCTGGGCCACCACCTGGACCTCCAGCGGTTCGAAACCGTCCGGAAGCACCAGCAAACCCTCCACGTCCTGGAAGTAGCGGAAGCGGAATTTCACACCGAGGTCTTCGATATCCTGAGACAGGTCGCGCAAGGCAATGACTTCTTTTTCTTCGTCGCGCAGGCCGATGACATTCACCGCCACCACACCCGCAATGTAGCTTTTATTATTCCCCACCTGGGTGAGCACCAACTTGAAATCGAAGGCGCCGGGCTGACGATCCGGCGCCAGCGTTAAGCTGTCCACCTGCAGTCCTTTGCTGGTCTCCGAGGGCGCCATGATATTTTTATAGAACGTCAGATCGGATTTCAGTGAAGCAATCCGGGTTTCAAGCTCAACGATGGTTTTTCGTGCCTGATTCAGAGCCTGCTCGTCAATGGCCCGGCCCCGGTCCAGATTGATGACCTGCTGACGGGCCTCGGTATAGTCCTCCCGGAGCGTATCCAGCTCCTCTTCCAGCACATCATTCGATGCTTCCACATTGGAGAAACGAAATCCCCCCTGGGCCAACCCTGTGGCGTAACCCGCAACGGCGGCAACAACGGAGAAAACCAACAGAATGGCGGTCCGCCGCAGCCGGTAACCCGGCCGGTGGCGGATCACAACATATTCCTGGGCCCGTTTGCGATCCTGACTCACGGTGACGCCTTAAGGAAGCAAAGCCGGGGCTTCAAGCCCGAGCGTTTCGTTCAGGCCGAACATGATGTTCATGTTCTGGACGGCCTGCCCGGCCGCGCCTTTCACCAGGTTATCGATGACCGAGGAGACAATGACAATGTTGCTTTGCTCCTGACGGTGCAGGGCCATCCGACACTGGTTGGCACCCCGGACGCTGCGCGTTTCCGGATGACTGCCAAATGGCATAACATCCACAAAGGGCTCGTCGCGGAACCGGACTTCGAACAACTCCTGCAGACGATCAAACTGCTCGGGTTCCCTGAGTTCCGCATAGAGCGTCGCCTCAATGCCACGGATCATGGGGATCAGGTGGGGCACGAAGGTCACGCCAACCTCAGAACCGGCCGCACCTGCGAGGCCCTGACGGATCTCCGGCAGGTGGCGATGGCCCGAGGCGCCGTAGGCTTTAAAGCTCTCTCCGATTTCGCCGTGCAACATACCAATCTTGCCCTGTCGACCGGCACCGCTGGCACCGGACTTGGCATCGGCAATCAACCTGGTCTGATCCACCAGCGCATTTTCCAACAGCGGCAGAAAACCGAGTTGGACGGCGGTTGGGTAGCACCCGGGATTTGCCACCAACTGGGCCTGGAGAATCTCGGCACGGGCCACTTCCGGCAGCCCATAAACCGCCCGCTCGGCCCACTCGGGGCTTTCGTGCGCCATGCCGTACCAGTTCGCCCAGACGTCAAGATCCTTGAGTCGGAAATCCGCCGACAGATCGACAACCCGAACACCGGCCGCCATCAATTCGGGCACCATACGCATGGCCACGCCATGCGGTGTGGCAAAAAACACCAGGTCACAGGCCTTCAACACACCCGGATCCGGCTCGGAAAAAGCAAGATCGTAGTGTCCGCGCAAATTCGGGTACATATCGGCCACAGGCATACCTGCTTCTGACCGGGAGGTAATGCAACTCACTGTAACTTCCGGATGAACCGCCAGAATTCTCAGCAGTTCCACACCGGTATAGCCGGTGCCACCAACGATGCCTACTTTAATCACTACTTTCTCCAGCGACGTCGTGTCAGGGTTTGGACGAATAACGCCGTAGTCTACCATGATAAACCAAGGACTTATTGCAGCCCGCAAAGCGGTCGTTACAATGATGTCAGAAACGCTCTCTCACTTCATCGCACCCAACCGGAATTCCGGCGTTCATGCAAAGACTCTGGCACCAGCTTACCGAGCATCTCATCCCAGTTTTCCGGCGCCGGTTATCGGGTGTCGATGCCTTGCCTCAACTGGCGGTGCTGGGGTTGTTATCCGGTCTGATTACCGGCGGCGTTATCCTGGTGTTCCGTCTCGCCATCGAATGGCCCCTGGAGTATTTCCTACCCGGCGAAGGTTCCGAATCCTTCGAGGAACTGGACCTGCTCACCCGCGGCCTGCTGCCGCTGACCGGGGCCCTGATGTTGGGCCTGATGCTGCACCGCCTGGCGATCCATGACCGCAAGGTGGGGATCGTGCATGTCATGGAGCGCCTGAATTACCACCAGGGCTACATCTCCCTCCGCAGCGCCATCGTGCAGTTCGTGTCCGGGGTCGCCACCGTGGTGACCGGCCAGTCGGCCGGCCGTGAAGGCCCCGCCGTCCACCTGGGCGCCGCCTTTTCGAGCCTGATGGGCCAGTGGATGCGGCTACCCAACAACAGCATCCGTACCCTGGTGGCCTGCGGCTGTGCGGCCGCCATTTCAGCCTCGTTCAACACCCCCATATCCGGTGTCATCTTTGCCATGGAAGTGGTGATGATGGAGTACACCATTGCCGGCTTCACGCCGATCATCCTGGCGGCGGTCAGTGCGGCCATCGTGACTCAGGCCGTCTACGGCTCGGAACCCGCGTTCAGCGTGCCAGCCCTGACCATGAATTCGCTGCTGGAAATCCCCTGGGTTATCGCCATCGCCGTCATCATTGGCATTGCTGCCGCATTGTTCATTCAACTGGTGGATTCCATGGGGCGTCATCATCATCGCCCCGTGATGCTTCGGATCGCGTTGGCGGGGGTGCTGATGGTCCCGTTCGCGATCCTGATGCCTGAAACCATGGGGATCGGCTACGACACCGTCGACGATACCATCAATGGCCAACTGGGTTTCTGGCTGTTACTGGGCGTCGGTGTGTCCAAGCTGCTGGTAACATCGCTCACTCTGGGCCTCGGCATGCCCAGCGGCGTCATCGGCCCGACCCTGTTCATGGGCGCCACCCTTGGCGGCGCGATGGGACTGGTCGGCGCACAGATCGTTCCCGAACACGCCTCCTCCGTGGGCTTCTACGCTATGCTCGGCATGGGCGCGATGATGGGGGCCGTGCTGCAGGCACCCTTGGCCGCGCTGATGGCGCTGATGGAATTGACCCGCAATCCGAACATCATTCTCCCGGGCATGCTGATCATCACCACCTCTACCCTGGTCACCAGCGAAGCCTTCGGCAAGAAGTCGCTGTTCCTCACCATTCTTAAAAGCCAGGGCCTGAGCTACCAGAATTCGCCGGTTATCCAGGCGTTGCGACGGGTGTCTGTGGGCGCCATCATGGATCGAAGCCTTCTGCGCACGGAACGCCATCTGACCATCGACGAAGCCAGGAAGGCGCTGAAGTCAGAGCCGAAGTGGCTGTTGGTCGAGGGCAGCAGTGGACCCACCGCCCTGTTGCCCGCCGTCGACCTGGCGCGGTACCTGGAGGACACGGACAAACTGGTCGCCGAGGAAGAGGCTGAAGCTCCGGAATCGGTAGACCTGATGGACATTCCGGCCAATCGTCGGGATGTCGCGCCGGTCCAGTATCAGGCCACCCTCGAAGAAGCCCTGAATGTCTTCGATTCGAGCAATTCCGAGGCCCTCTACGTACAACGGCACGTAGCCCCGATGATTCAGCGGGTGTACGGCGTGGTCCTGAAATCCGACATCGAAAGCTACTACCAATACCGACGGAGCTGATGAATGCTGTGGGTTAAAGCCTTCCACATAATTTCCATGGTGTGCTGGTTCGCAGGTATTTTTTACCTGCCACGCCTGTTCGTTTACCACGCCGCCTGCGAGGACGAAGCCGGTCGCGAACGCTTCAAGGTCATGGAACGCAAGCTGTACCGGGGCATCACCACGCCCTCCATGATTGCCACCGTGATCTTCGGAATCTGGCTGATCGGTTACAATGTGTCTGGCTATTTCAGTCAGGGTTGGCTGCACGCCAAACTGCTGCTGGTAGCCTTGCTGATCGGTTACCATTTTTACTGCGGTCATCTGGTTAAGGTGTTCCGGGACGATCGCAACACCAGAAGCCACGTGTTCTACCGCTGGTTCAATGAGCTGCCGGTGTTTATTCTGCTGGCGGTCGTGATCCTGGCCGTTGTCAAACCCTTCTAAGGAGTCGAGCCATCAAACGCTATACCCGACCTCAGGTTCTGATCTTGTCCGGCCTTGATCCCTCCGGCGGCGCCGGCATTCAGGCTGACATTCAGGCGATTACGTCCTTGGGCTGCCATCCTCTGCCGGTACTCACCTGCCTGACCGTGCAGGATACGACCAACGTTTATGGCGCCGAAGCGGTCGATGCCGAACTGATTCGCAAGCAATTGAAGTGTGTTGCCGACGATGCTCCGATTCACGCGATCAAAACCGGCGCCCTTGGTAACGCCGCGATCGTTGATGTACTGGTGGAGTTTATCGGCGAACATCCGGGCATTCCGCTGATCACGGACCCGGTGATCAAGGCCGCCGGCGGTGGCGATCTTGCGGATGATGAACTGATCACCGCCATGAAGGAGCGCCTGTTCCCGCTGACGGAAATGATCACCCCGAATGGGATCGAGTTAAGCATGCTGGGCGACAATGCGGACCCCGAACGCGCCGCGAGGAACCTGCTGGCGAGTGGCTGCGCGTCAGTGCTGGCGACTGGAGGCCACGGAACCGGACTTCACATCACCAACACGCTATTCAACCACGCGCCGGAACCCATGACCTGGGAGCTTGAGCGTATCGGCGGCGAATACCATGGTACAGGGTGCACACTGGCCGCCGCGATTGCCGCTGGCCGGGCAGCCGGTCTGTCCCAGCGAGCGGCCATCTCGCAGGCGCAGAATTATGTAAACCGGGCGATTCTGCATGCGCTGGACGTTGGCAAAGGCCAACCAGTGCCCGATCGGGGCATTCCGTGGGAACGGTGACCGGAATCCTTCGGCCGGGACTGTACGCTATTACCGACAGCCACCTGACCCCGCCGGACACGCTGATTGTCTCGGTAGAAGCCGCACTGCGGGGCGGTGCCGTTCTGGTACAATACCGGGAAAAGCACGCCCCCATGGCGGACCGGCTCCGACAGGCTCGCGACCTTCAAGCAGCCTGCACCAATGCCGGGGTACCGTTGCTGATTAACGATGACGTGGAGCTGGCCCGGCGCTCGGGAGCAGCAGGTGTGCATCTCGGCCAGTCCGATGACTCGTTGACCAGCGCCCGTCACGTGCTGGGTGAAGAAGCGATCATTGGCATCACCTGCCACGCGGACCTGGAACTGGCCCGGAGTGCCGATGCCGCCGGTGCAGTGTACCTGGCATTTGGACGCTTCTACACGTCCGGCACCAAGCCGGATGCGCCGGCGGCCAGCCCGGCCGTGCTGACCGAGGCCCGGCAGTTTGGCCGTCCACTCACGGCGATTGGCGGTATTACCGCCGAGAACGGCGAGCCCCTGATTCGGGCTGGCGCCGACCTGCTGGCGGTCATCGGTGGCCTGTTTGGCGGTGCTCCAGATGATGTAGAAAACCGCGCGCGGGCGTTTGCGCGCCTGTTCCAGCAGCATCACCCTCTTTTTTCACTTTCCAGATAACAGGAACGCAGATTCATGACTCACTCCGAAACGCTGTTCGAAGAAGCCCAGAAATACATTCCCGGAGGCGTCAATTCCCCAGTCCGGGCTTTTCGTGGCGTGGGCGGCACCCCAGTGTTCTTCAAGCACGCCGAGGGCGCCTATCTTTATGATGAGGACGATCGCCGTTACATCGATTACATCGGATCCTGGGGCCCGATGATTCTTGGCCACTCCGATCCGCGCATCAAGAATGCCCTGCACGCCCAGGTGGATCTTGGTATCGGCTACGGAGCACCCACCGCTCTCGAAACCGAAATGGCGAAGAAGGTCTGCGAACTGGTCCCGTCCATTGAACTCGTACGCATGGTGAACTCCGGGACCGAAGCGACCATGAGCGCCGTGCGTCTGGCCCGGGGCTACACGGGCCGGGACAAAATCGTCAAGTTCGAAGGCTGCTACCACGGCCATGTGGATTCCCTGCTGGTGAAGGCTGGCTCCGGCGCACTGACCCTGGGCGTGCCCAATTCTCCCGGCATTCCCGCCAGCCTGGCCGAACACACCCTGACTCTGAACTTCAATGACATCGACAGTGTCCGGGAAACCTTCGCGAAAATGGGGGACCAGATCGCAGCCATTATTGTCGAGCCGGTGGCCGGCAACATGAACTGCATACCGCCTGTACCGGGCTTCCTGGAAGGACTGCGCGAGGTCTGCGACGAGCATGGAACGGTACTGATTTTCGACGAAGTCATGACCGGTTTCCGGGTTTCCCTCGGCGGCGCCCAGGGTTTGTATGGCGTCACCCCTGATCTTACCGCGCTGGGCAAGGTCATCGGTGGCGGGCTGCCGGTGGGCGCCTTCGGTGGCAAGCGGGAGATCATGGAGCACATTTCGCCCCTCGGACCGGTCTACCAGGCCGGCACCCTGAGCGGCAACCCGCTGGCCATGTGTGCCGGCTTGACTACGCTGAACGCCATCTCCGAGCCTGGTTTCCACGACCGGTTGACGGCAAAGACCGTTGCGGTACGCGACGGCATCAAGGCCGCCGCCGACGCCGCGGGCATCCCCCTGGCCGTCCAGAGTGCCGGTGCCATGTTCGGATTCTTCTTCACTGAGGAAGCGTCCATCACCCGGTTCGATCAAGTGATGGCCTGCGATGTCGAGCGCTTCAAGAAGTTCTTCCAGGGCATGCTCAAAGAAGGCGTTTACCTGGCGCCGTCAGCCTTCGAAGCCGGCTTTACCACGGCCGCGCTGACTGACGAGGATATCGAGCACACCATTAACGCCGCCCACAAGGTCATGGCGACGCTCTGATCCACCCGTTCGTTGTTACAGATCCCAACCGGACCCGCTGGCACGGTCGCCTGACCTGTCATGCGGGGCCAACTGGGTGACCCCCGTCACAACCCTGGAAGCTGCTCGCCCGAAGTGCCTGTCCGGACATTGACTTGGGCACCGCCCCGCCAAACTATAGTCAGATCTCATTAGAGATGCTCTGACGGCAACAATCTAACAATCACAAGACTGAAGTCAGCGCACGGAAGCCCTTATTCTGCCCTTGCAGGCAGATGCAGTAAGAGAAGCAGTCTCTGGAGCAGCCTGTTAGGTTGAGCCGCAGTTTGAATAACAAACACAACATCAAACTGTAGGAACGACAATGAAACCCTGGATCAAAGCACTGGCTCTGACCCTCGCAGTCGCGTGGTCAGCCCCCTCCGCCGCATGGTGGTGGGATTCTACTCCCTCGAACTATACCGATACCCGATATCCGATTGTGCTGGTACACGGCATGTTCGGGTTTGATTCCATCGCCGGCGTTGACTACTGGTACGGCGTTTCAGAGGACCTTCGCAAATACGGTGCGGATGTCTATACCACCCAGGTCCCGGCACTCGACAGCACCATTGCACGGGGCGAAGCCCTGCTGCCCCAGGTACAGGCCATTGCCGCGGTGTACGGCAAGGTGAACCTGATTGGGCACAGCCACGGCGGCCCCACCGCCCGCTATATTGCCAGGGTCAGGCCGGACCTGGTGGCCTCGGTTACCTCTGTCGGTTCACCCCATAAGGGGTCACCGGTGGCAGATCTGATCTACGGCTCACCGGCCGAAAGTCTGGCGGCTTCACTGGGCAATGCCCTGGGCAGCCTGATTGACCTGCTCTCGGGTGGCGGCTACAGCCAGGATCTGCGTTCCAGCCTTCAATCCCTGACCACCCACGGTAGCGCCGAATTCAATCGCTTCGCACCGGCCGGTATGCCCACCACCTCTTGTGGCGAAGGCGCGCATTCCGCCAATGGCGTGCGTTTCTATTCCTGGGGCGGAACCGGCGTACTCACCAACGTGCTTGACCCATCCGATGCGCTGCTGGGGACCACCAGTCTTGCCTTCGGATTCAGTCAGAACGACGGCCTGGTTGGGCGCTGCAGCAACCACTTTGGCAAGGTTATCCGGGATAATTACTTTATGAACCATCTGGATGAGGTGAATCAGGCGCTGGGACTGCACAGCCTGTTTGAAACCGATCCCAAGTCGGTGTTCAAACAACACGCTAACCGACTGAGAAACGCCGGGCTCTGACCCGCGGCCGACTGGCCCCGGCCTGGTGCCGGGGCTAGAATGTTCCTTCCAGAGACGCAATCAGGGTATAGCGCCTGTAGTCATAGCGTTCAATGCCGCTATCGTTATCCTGCACCTGCCATTCCGCCCGAACCAGCCAGTCTCCAGTGAGCCGGCGTTCGGCAAACAGGCCCGCCTCCAGGCGGTTATCGACTCGGCGCTCACTTACCAGAGCATCGCCCTCGAATAATACGTACGGGTCCTGGTATCGGCTGTAACGGTAGGCACCGCTCCCGCCCACCGCCAGTAACGGATAGAGACGGTATCGTGCCGTCAGCTCCAGGGTGTGGTGACGGGGCGACACGCTGATGAACTGATCACCGGCTCGAAAATCCTCGCGATCGTTGACTTCCAAGCGGTAATCGCCGTCCAGCAGCCAGCCCCGAAACCGATGCACGGCAGACAATCGCAACCGGTACCACTCGCCGTCGTAACCCTCGAACCCGTCACCACCATCTACGTGGGCTGCCGCCAGGGCAACCGAACACCGTTCTAGCGCTGCAACGCCGCCGCAGGCGGTCCAACGCTGAAACCCCTCGACACCATAACGGCGCTCGAGGGCATCGGCATCGTACCAGGACTGGCTGATGGTGAGACTGCCGCCCTGGACCGAGGACACCAGATCCCGCGACCAGATCAGTTCGCCCTGCAGAAGGGAGGTGTCGAATTCATCATTGGCGGGATAATGGCGACCATAGGCGACGCCTCCAAGACGGACCAGGCCGTCTCCGAGATCACCGACCGTCCCCGAGCCGGCGGCCAGAACCTCACCAAAGACGCCCCCCTCACTGGTTGCAGAGGTCTCGGGCAAGCCGGCAATGTTGCTGTCATAACCAACCGAGGCAGCCAGGTACCCCATGCGCTGTGCGGAGACGTAAGACTCGGGTGTGGGGCTGCCGAGCTTGCCCAACTGAACCCGGGCCAGTTCCCGAAGCTTTTCGGGGCTGGCTGGTGTCGATACCCGAGCAAACCAGTGCCGAGCGGCCGATTCATCGCCCTGAGCCAACGCGACAAGCCCGAGGTTGTAGCTGGCGAGGGCCTGATGTTCGGTGCTCAGGAGCTCGTGGAACGTTCGCTCGGCAGCCTCGTACTGGCCCAGGCGGTAATACACCACGCCAAGGTTGTAGCTGAGTGAGGCCGAACTGAGTCCATCGGCCCGAGCCGCCTCAAACGCCTCGCGGGCCCCTTCCAGGTCGCCCGACTGGAATTTCTCGACACCCACCTTTAGTGCCTGAGTGGAAGACGTCTGTTCGGATGCAGCGACCCAGGAGGGCGCCAGAGAAAGCAGCCAGCATAGAAGAGTTAGCCGAAATGCCAGCAAGGGTACTCTCCGGATCAACGAATGGATCAGCAGGCTGGCAAACGGACGTTCCAGCGCTACCGGGCGATAACGCTGGAGAGTATAGCAAGGCGGGCGCTAAAAAAAGGGTAAGATCGTCTGACGACACCCACGCTCAGACGGTTGATTCAACGGTCCAGTCCGGGTGGGGTTTTGCCCCGGAGATCCTGCACGCGATTCTTCGCGTCAGATGACACGTCGGGACGCTCAGGTCTTTCCGGAGCATTAATGTTCTCCGGAACCTCCGGCTTTTCCCGCACCGCGTCAACACCCCCTCTGGCACCACGTGCATCCTCGGCAATGGACTTGCCGAACTCCCGGCTGCTATTTCGGGCGTCCTGTGCTGACTCAAGGTTTGGCGCGGACTGGCCCCTTTGCAATTCCGACGGGTTCGCCATGGGCAGCTCAATTTCACGGACGACGGATTCGGTCAGTTCCGCATCGTCCAGAACCATTCGCATGGTGACATCAAGATCATCGGCAGCCGCAACACCCAGTGACAGGGACAATCCAGCGACCACGGCAAAGGCGCGTAGGAAAACAGCGGTTCCCATAGTGCGGTACATCACGACGATGGCCTCTCTTTCATTGGCATAGCGTTCTCAGTTTCCGGAATGACCGCCCTGAACGTTTTCTGGCGATCACCGGTATCAAGCCTGGCAACAAGTTCCCCGGTGCCAGGGAACAGAACTTTCAAAGGCAAGGACAACACATTTTCGCCAGCGTCCAGGCTGACCTTCCAGCTCAACTCATGCTGTCCGGGCCACGAGGCGAGCTCCACGTGTGGTGGCAGCTCGAGCGTCAGGGTTACGTTTTCGAGGGCTTCGCCCGAGCGGAATGCCAATCGGACGGTACGCTCGGTTGGCTGCCCAATTTCTGCCGCCGGAGCGTCACGATCACTCTCAACCGCGGGCTCAGAAGTGGCGACCGGCGCATCCGGAGATGATGGGCGGTTGTCCAGCATGACGCCAAGACCAATGCCCAGCGCCAATGCCGCGGCGACCGCGCCACCCAGCACCGAGTGACTCCACCCCTTGCCTGCCCCACTCGAGCGACCGGTTGCGGCATTGAGCACCCGCGCTTCGAACCCGGTCGACGGTGCAGGAATGGCAGCCTGACGCTGGAGCGCCCCGGTCAGGGCCTGTTCGGACTGCAACCGTTGCCGACACAACGAACAGGTGTGCAGGTGCCTCGCAATTTCTTCATTGCGTGCCTCTGAGAGCTCGTTGTTGCAGTAAGCGGCGAGGCTTACACGAATTTCCCGACAGATCATAGTCATTACCTCACTCACCTACACGCCCGGACCCGGGGATTGGTTCCAGCTCCCGCTGCAATTTTTTTCGCAGCGTGGCGCGGCATCGATGCAAGCGGGATTTCACCGTCCCCAGGGGAATCTCGAGCACTTCGGCGATATCCTCCTGGCGCCAGCCGTCCACGTCGTGCAACAGCACCAGGGTACGCTGGTCCGGATCCAGGGTTTCCAGAACCCGATCCAGTGCCGGCCCCAGACGCTCCTGCTCCAACAGGGACTCCGGGCCCTGCTCGTCCGATTCCAGGCTATCCAGCCAATCCGCATGGCTTTCGCCATCAATCAACTCGCTCAATGGGCGGTCACCCTGCCGCCCCTTCCGCCGGACCTGATCAATAAACTGGCGGTACAACACGCGGTTGAGCCACGGCCGGAGCTGCTCCACCGACTCCAGCTCCTCGAGCCTGGGGTAAAGCTTCACCACTACATCCTGAACAAGGTCCTCCGCATCCTGCTGCTGGCCCGCCAAACGATAGGCGAACCGATACATCACCTCCAGATGGGGCTGCACAAGCGCTTCGAAACGCCGGGTCTTAGAAAGCCTGAAAGGAATTAGGGCCAAAACCGGTACTACCTAAGTGGTTCCTGATCGGCCCAGCAGTTTATAACAGTTGCTTCGCCGCTGCATTCAACCGGGCATCCGGGAACCGATTTCATGACCACAGCATGAGGAAACGTTAACAAAAATTGCGGAACTCTAAGGATTCCGCGAACGTGATAGTGACGTCACATAGCTATTTTTCAGCTATTTACAAAGCCATAAACCAAGGGGGTTTATATGAAGCGTTCCATCCGTTTTTTCACCGTCTCAGCTCTGGCTGCAGGCATTGCCGCATGCGGCGGTGGTAGCGATGGGTCAGGTTCAACCGGTACCGTTTCCTTTGATGTAACCGACGCGCCGGCCATGGAGTTTTCCAGCGTAACCGTGGCGTTTACCGGAATTTCTCTGAAACCCGAAAATGGCGAATGGGTCGAATTCAGTTTCGACGAGGCCAAGACCTGGGACCTTCTGGACCTGCAAGGTGGCATGAGCGAGCCGCTCATTACCGATGAAGAAGTGCCAGCGGGCCCCTACAGCGAACTTCGCCTGCTGGTGGACACCGAGAATTCCTTCGTCGAACTTGAAGACGAGCCAGGCATCGAGAAGTCCCTGGCCGTGCCTTCCGGCGAGCAGAGTGGCCTGAAGCTCAAGGGTGACTTCCTGGTGGCGGCAGACACCACCACCGATTTCACCATCGACTTCGACGTCCGCAAATCCATTGTGAACCCACAGGGCGAGTCTCTGGCGGACTACCTGCTGAAGCCGTCCCTGCGCCTGGTGAACAACCTGGAAGTGGGCTCGATCACTGGTGATGTCGATTACGTGACCCTGAGCCAGGCTCGCGCAAACGATGCCGACCGGGCCGATTGTTCGACGAACTACGAAGGCTCTGCCTACATCTACGAGGGCGCTGATGTGAAGCCCACCGACATTAACGTGAACCGCGAAGAGCCTGCCGGTCCGTTGATGGCCATCCCGGTCACCGACCAAGATATGGACGGCATTTACTCCTACACTGCCGCGTTCCTCCCGGCCGGTGAGTACACCGTCAGCTACAGTTGCCAGTTGGATGACAACGAGACCGACGAAGCTCTCGAGTTCGACGGCACTCAGAACGTCACCGTGGTTGCGAATGCCGAGACGGAAGCAGAGCTCATTCCTCTGGCACCGTAACCAGCGACGCTCTCTGCAATAAAAAAAGCCCCTGCCTCGGCAGGGGCTTTTTCGTTAGAGCGCCGCGGCTCTCTGCTCGGCCTGATCAGCCCCGGCGACGTTACCGCGAGCCCTCCGGATATCCGCCAGCAACAACCACCCCGCCCTCTGCAGTTGGGCGTCATTGCCAGCCAGCGAGAGCCCTTTCAAGGTGAACTGTTCAGCGGCTCCCAGATTATTGCTGGCAACGTAGGCTTCGGACAGTTTGAAGTAGACCTCGGCAGAGCGTGGCGCAATTCGTTGGGCCCGTTCCAGTCGGGCAATCGCCCCGGATGCATCGCCCTGGGCCAACAGGTTATCTGCTTCCCGAATCAGGCTGAGCGCCGCAGGGGACAGACTTTCGCCGGAATCCCGGTAGCTTGGTGACGTGCTGCGGGGGCTCGGCTCCGCCGGCTCGGAAGCCTCCGGCTGCTCACTTTTCCGCCAGACCGTGGACTGTTCCGCCTCGCCGGTCGTTCGCGGCGGCTCCGGCGCCCTTGGTGCGTCGCCACCGATGGGCACGTAAATGGATTCACCCGGTGACGAGGCGCAGCCCGCAAGGGCCAGGAAAGCGGCCATCGAAGCGGCAGACATCAAAAAACGCGTATTCATTGGAAAAATCCTTCAAACCAGCCTTGGATTCGACGTTGCAGGGTACCAGAACAGGACACCGTTTGGTCGGGTTCACTGCCGGCAATCATGGGTACCAGCCGGGCATTGTCACAATACTCGTCGGTCAACGCCTGCCGCTCACTGTTTACCCAGTGATAATTGACCCCGTCAGGCACAACCGGTGAAAGACCGTGCTGGGGAACCCGGGCCATGAACCTCGACCATACGGGCAGCGCCCCGCTGGCACCCGTCAGCGACGTAGGCCCATTATCATCCCGGCCAACCCAGGCGACCGCCAGCAGATCGCCACTGAAACCGGCAAACCAGGAATCACGACCGTCGTCCGTGGTGCCGGTCTTTCCGGCCAGGGCAAGTTCCTTTGGCAGCGTGTAATACGCCGACCGACCGGTTCCCTCCTGCATGGTCTCCTGCATGGCGTACTGCACCAGATGGACGGCGGCCGGATCCGCCACCTGGTCAACCTCCAGGCTATAACGGGACAGCGCCTCACCCTTGGGGTCGGTCACTTCGCGAATGGTACGCAGGGGCGTGTTAAAGCCGGAGGTCGCCAGGCCCTGATACATCTGCGCCACCGTGACCGGATTCATAGAGACCGAGCCCAACAGCATTGACGGGTACTCGGAGATGCCAGAGGTCACTCCGAACGCCTGCAGGGTTTCCTTGACCACCCCCACCCCGACGTCCAGACCGACCCGTACCGCCGGCAGGTTGTAGGAATGGGACAGGGCCTCGTGCAGCGGCACTTCGCCACGTTCCTTGGTGTCGTAGTTCTTGGGCTCCCAGCGCCGGCCGTCATCAAATTCCAGGGCGAAGGATTTATCGAGCACCGGGGTGATCAGGGTGTAGCGCTCGGGCTGCTCCAGGGCCGACAGATAAATGAACGGCTTGATCAGCGACCCGATCGGACGATTGGCGTCGAGAGCGCGGTTGAAGCCGGCGAACTGGGGGTCCTTGCCCCCGACCAGCGCCAGCACCTCGCCGCTGTCCTTGGCGGTCACCACCAGCGCCGCTTCCAGCGCCTCCCGGGTTTCACCACTGGCCAACCTCGGCAGGGTGTCTGTCACCGCATACTCTGCCGCATACTGGATAGCGGGGTTGAGGGTTGTGAAGATCCGCAACCCTTCACTGCGAAGGTCCTCCTCGCGGTAGTCCCGAGCCAGGTGCCGGCGGACCAGATCAATGTAGGCCGGGTAACGGTTCTCGGAATAGGAGGGTTTGCCGCTGACACCCACAGGCAAACCTCTGGCACGCGCGGCTCGTACGGAATCAATAAGGCCAGCCTCTTCCATCTCCGAAATCACGAGATTCCGGCGCTCCATGGCCCGGTCCGGATGGCGTCGCGGATTGTAGTAACTCGGCCCCTTGACCATCCCGACCAGTAGAGCAATCTGGTGCACGTCCAGATCCTTCAGGGATTCCCCGAAATAGAACTGGCTCGCGAGGCCGAAACCGTTAATGCTGCGAGTGCCCGCCTGGCCCAGATACACCTCGTTCAGATAGGTTTCGAGGATGTCCTCCTTCTCGTAGTGCATTTCCAGAAGGATCGACATGATGGCTTCATTCCCCTTTCGCAGCAGGGTCTGGTCGCGCGTCAGGAAGAAGTTCTTGACCAGCTGTTGCGTCAAGGTGCTGCCACCCTGAACAATCTCGCCGGCTCGAATGTTCGCGAGCATGGCCCGGGCGATGGACAGCGGCGCGATGCCGAAATGATCGTAGAAGTTCCGGTCCTCCACCGCCATAAGGGTGGCCGGAAGCAGGGCCGGGACCTCTTCCAGTTGCACCAGGATCCGGTCTTCCTTGTGGGAGGGATAGATCCCGCCGATCTGAGCCGGTTCCAGGCGTACAATGGGCGAGGCCTCACCACTCAGCACGGAAAAATCCTGGACCCGATCACCGTAGATATTCAGGGCCAGCCTGCGTTTTGGCTCACGGCCGTCGGGGAACTGGAATCCCCGGGTACTGATAACAAAGTGCCCACCGCTGCGGCGATAGGTGCCGGCCCGACTGCCATCGCCCTTGCGGAAGCCGGCCAACTGAAGCTCTCGTTCCAGACCGCCGGAACTGATGCCCGCACCGTCGTATAACTCCAGGGGCCGCGCATAGACCCGGGACGGCACTTCAAACCGCCTGCCCTCAAACCGCGAGGTGATGACCGCATCCAGGTATACGGTCCAGCCGACCAGCAGAACGAATCCAATGGCGGCAAAGCGGAAGAAGAACCGCCAAAACCAGGGTCGGCGACCGTTCCGTGAAGACTTTCGGGGTGTTTTCCTGGGTGACCTTGGCGATGAGTTAGATTTTTTCATGTCCGGATTATAACGAAGGGACTTGCCCGAAAGGCAGGCCAACTGTGTGTTATTTCTGTAATCTGGCCGCTATCATAGGCCGATAAAAATTCAGTTGGTCCAGGGAACGTTAGGAGAACACCGTGAGCGAAACACCCGCAGAAATTCTGGTTCGGGCACTGCAGAATCCTGAGCTTTACGATCACCCGGTCAACGGTTTTCAGGTCATCGAGACGCACATCTCGCTGGTGATCCTCACGGGCGACTACGCCTACAAGATCAAGAAGCCGATGGATTTCGGGTTTCTGGACTTTTCCACCCTGGAGCGTCGCAAGCATTTCTGCGACGAGGAACTCCGACTGAACCGCCGCCTGGCCGAATCGCTGTACCTGGACGTCCTGCCCATTACCGGCACCCCGGAACAACCGGAGCTTGGCGGCACGGGCGAAGCGTTCGAGTACGCCATCAAAATGCGCCAGTTCGGACAGGATCAGTTGTTCGATCGTCTCCAGGAGCAGGGCAACCTGGATCCCGCCCTGCTGACGGACCTCGCCCGCCAGGTTGCGGCCTTCCACGAACGACTGCCCACGGTGCCGGACGACAAGCCCCTCGGCACTCCGGAAGCGGTCTACGCGGCCATGCAGGAGAATTTTGACCAGGTTCGCCCGATGATCGACGACAAGGGCCTGCTGCTGCAGCTGGACAACCTCGCCGCCTGGACCGAAACCACCTTCAATCGCCATCGTGACCTGATTACCCAGCGCCGGGCCAACGGCCTGGTCCGCGAATGCCATGGCGACCTGCATCTGGCGAACATCACCCGGTTTGAAGGCAAGGTCACGGTGTTCGACTGCATCGAATTCAACGAACCGTTCCGCTGGATCGACGTGATCAACGATCTGGCGTTCCTGCTGATGGACCTGGAATCCCGGCGCGAGCACGCCCTGGCCAACCTGGTACTCAACACCTACCTGGAATACCGGGACGATTTCGACGCACTGCCCCTTCTACCTCTGTACAAAGCCTACCGCGCCATGGTGCGGGCCAAGATTGCCCTGTTCACCATGGGCAACCCTTCGCTGAGCGATGCGGAAAAGGACGGGCTGATGCAGAGGTACCGGGATTACGCTCAGCTGGCCGAAGATTACAGCACCATTCCCAACCCGTATCTGCTCGCCACCACCGGACTGTCTGCCAGCGGCAAATCCTGCGTGTGTTCCGCCATGGCCGGCGAATTGGGGCTGATTCGACTGCGCTCGGATGTCGAGCGCAAGCGGCTCCATGGCCTGGCTCCCCTGGCGAACAGCAAGTCCCCGCTTGGAGGCAACCTCTACACTCCGGAAGCCAATGCGCAAACCTACCAGCGCCTGGCGGATGTCGCCGGCCATTTACTGGCGGCCGGCCTGCCGGTGGTCATCGACGCAGCCTGCCTGAAAGAACAGGAGCGTTCGCAGTTTGCCGCCGTGGCCGAGGCGCAGGCGGTGCCATTCGCCCTGCTGCACTGCGAAGCGCCGGAGGCGTTGCGTCGGGAATGGATCCGCAACCGCAGCAACGACGCCTCGGAGGCCACTGAGGCGTTTCTGGACGAGCAGCAGAGCTGGTTTGAACCGCTAACCGCCGAGGAGCGCAGTCACACCATTCACTTGCACACGGACCAGGAGCACGTGGCGGAAGCGGTCGCTGACCGGATCCGCCAGCACTTCGGTTTCGAACCTCGCTGACCCGCACTCGGACGATCGAAGAGGAGGCTCTGATGAACGCGCCGGCGAACAGTGACTGGCAGCCCGTTTGCCGACGGGACGAACTGACTGGGGAACGGATCGTGGAATTCCGCATCCAGCGCCCCCAGACAGAGCCGGGGACCATGCCCTTGACCGGATTCCTGTTTCTGGACGGCAGCGAGCCCCGGGCCTATGTCAATCAATGCCCTCATCTAGGCATTGAACTGAACTGGATGCCCGGCCAGTTCATGGATGCTGACAACCTGTTCATTCAATGCTCGACCCACGGTGCCCTCTTCAAGCCCGGAACCGGCGACTGCATCGCAGGCCCCTGCCAGGGTGACGCCTTGACCGCACTGGATGTGCGCATTGATGCCGGCGAGGTTCAGATCAGATTTCAAGAATGACCGGCACCGACTCGGCCAGGGTCATGACACCCGTTGGGGTCCCGTCCTCGCCGGCAAGATTGGCGCGGTAGGCAATCACCTCGACACCGGCATCACAGGCCTCCCGCAACAGCCGACCGTAGGTCGGATCGATATGATCGGCCGGGCGCACGGTCTCAATGCCGGTATGGTTCACCACAAAGAACAGCACCGCCCGATCGCCGCCGGCCACCTGGGCCATCAACTCCCTCAGATGCTTCTGCCCCCTGGTCGTCACCGCGTCCGGGAAAAACCCCTGGCCATCCTCCGCCAGGGTAACGTTTTTAACCTCAACCCAGGCATCCGGTTCGCTTTGGTGCCCCGAGAGCAAAAGGTCGATCCGACTGTTTTCCGATCCGTACTTCACTTCCGAGCGGCAGGATTCATAGCCGGAGAGCTCGGTGACGCGTCCATTCTCCACCGCATGGCGAGCCTGGGCATTGGGGCGCGCCGTATTGATGCAGGCGAGCGTGCCCGGCGCGGTTTCAACGAGCTCCCAGGTGAACTTGAGCTTGCGCTTCGGGTTGTCGCTTTGACTCAACCAGACCCGGGCATCCTCAGGTTGGCACCCCAGCATCGAACCGGTGTTCGGGCAATGGGCGGTCACTTCGCTCCCGTCGGCAAGGCGCACGTCGGCGAGGAAGCGTTTATATCGGCGAATCAGCCACCCCTCGACCAAAGGTTCTGGAAAGTTCATGTGATCTCCGTACAAAAGTAGTTGTCACAAGGCTGGCACCCCCGTGACTAATCTGCTATTTTCCGCAAATTCCCGTTTTCAGGACGAATGCTTCATCCAGGGTTCAACCGCTCAGCCACGGGGGCTCAGGCGGTGGGAAGCAAACCGTTCTTGTGAAGTACAAACAAGAGGCCGGGTTCAATGGCAAACACTGCAGAACAACCACGCGAACGTTTTACTAACTTCACCCCCTACGAAATGAAGAAGGGTGAAGAGTACATGAGTGCCGACATGCTGCAGCACTTCAAGAATCTGCTACTGCAATGGAAGCAGGAGCTGATGGAAGAAGTCGACCGCACCATGCACCACATGCAGGAAGACGCAGCAAATTACGCGGATCCCAGTGACCGCGCAACCCAGGAAGAGGAATTCAGCCTGGAACTGCGTACCCGCGATCGCGAGCGCAAGCTGATCAAGAAGATCGATCAGACCATCGACCGTATCGACAAGGACGATTACGGCTTCTGCGACCAGTGCGGTGTCGAAATCGGTATCCGACGCCTGGAAGCACGTCCGACTGCAACCCTGTGCATCGACTGCAAGACCCTCGCCGAAATTCGCGAGCGCCAGACCGGCATCTGAGCCGGACCAACCGCCAGCAGCCGGTAATACGCTCTTCGAGCGGCCGGCTGACTGACTGCCCATGACTTCACCTCGTTACCGGGGCCGATTCGCGCCCTCCCCAACCGGTCCGCTGCACTTCGGCTCACTGGTCGCGGCGCTGGCAAGCTATCTTGAAGCCCGCCAGCATCAGGGCCAATGGTTCATCCGCATCGAAGACCTGGACCCTCTGCGCGAGCCTCCCGAGGCTACCGGTCAAATCCTGCATAGCCTTGAGGCCCACGGCCTGATGCCCGATGAGGCGGTACGCTTCCAGTCCAGACGGCACGACGCCTACCAGGCGGCCATCGAGCGTCTGTTCGCCAGTGGCGATGCCTACCGCTGCTTCTGCTCGCGCCAAGAACTGAAACGTCATGGCGGCCGCCACCCCAACCATTGCCGCGCTGGCGGCGTCAACCCTGGCGATCGTCCGTTCGCCATTCGCTTCGCCCTGAAGGATGAAGAGAGCCATTGGCAGGACCAACTCCTCGGCGCCCAGGTCCAGAACGTCGTGGCGGAACTTGATGATCCGGTGATTCTGCGCAAGGAGGGCTTCTACGCCTATCAACTGGCTGTGGTGGTCGACGACATCGATCAGGGCATCACCGATGTCGTTCGCGGGTCCGACCTGCTGGACATGACCGCACAGCAACAACAGATCTATCGGGCGCTGGGGGCTGGACCACCCAACTGGCTGCACATTCCGGTCATTCGCAATGAACAGGGCCAGAAGCTCAGTAAGCAGACGCATGCCCCCGCCCTCGACGACGACCGACCGGGGCCAAATCTGGTTCAGGCGCTGAACGCCCTGGGGCAGCAACCTCCCGGTACGCTTGCCACGGAGACGGTCGACGCGATCCTTGAATGGGGCGTGAGGCATTGGCGGCGGGACGCCATTCACCTGACAGCCAGGTAAGTGGCATGGTATAAAACCTTTCACAAACCTCAGCGCGGATAGCATGCCTGATGTATATCTACCGTCTGGTCTTCCTGTTGGTCCTGGCCATCTACATATTTTCGCCAAACATACTCGATTGGTGGACCTCGCCGGGTAACGCGTGGTACAGCCCCTATGCAATCTGGGCTGGACTCATTGCCATAGGCTTCTGGCTGGAATGGCGACGTGACCCCAATGAGTTTTAGCGCCGCCGGGCTGCTGTTCGCCAGCCTGCTTTACCTTATCCTGCTGTTCGGCATCGCCTGGATCACCGAGCGCGGCATGCTGCCCAAGCACTGGGTCAGACACCCCCTGGTGTATACCCTCAGCCTTGGCGTCTACGCCGGCATCTGGGCCGTGTACGCGGCCGTTGGCGTGGCCGCGGAAACCGGCTACGGCTTCCTCGCCTATTACCTGGGCATCAGCGGCGCGTTCCTGCTGGCACCGGTCCTGCTGAACCCGGTGCTGCGCATCGGCCGCGCCTACCAGCTGACTTCCCTCGCCGATCTTTTCGCCTACCGCTATCGGAGCCAATGGGCCGGGACCCTGGTCACCCTGTGTTCCGGCGGCGCCATCCTGGCCCTGCTCAGCATGCAGATCCAGGCGGTCACCACCTCCGCCAGCCTCCTCGCGCCGGACACCTCACCCAACGTCATCAGCGTGATGTTCAGTCTCACCGTCGTACTGTTTGCCATGCTGTTCGGTGCCCGTCGCGACCAGACTTCCGAGAACCATCAGGGACTGGTCCTGGCTATTGCCTTCGATTCCCTGGTGAAACTCGTAGCCCTCCTGGTTCTCGGCGGCGTCATTCTGTTCAGCGTCTTTGGCGGCATGGACGGCCTCGACGCCTGGCTGTTGAGCAACAGCTCACCCGCCACCACCATGACCCTGAACGTCGACGATGGCAGTTGGCGGGCACTCATGCTGATGTCGTTCGCGGCCGCCCTGGTACTCCCGCACATGTACCACATGACGTTCAGCGAAAACCCGTCGCCGAAGGCACTGGCGAAGGCCAGCTGGGGCCTGCCCCTGTACCTGCTGCTGCTCGGCCTGCCGGTCCCACTCATCCTCTGGGGCGGACAGGAACTGGCTGTCACCACCGGCTCGAGTTTTTACACCATCGGCACAGCGCAGGCCCTCGGTAGCCGGGGGCTGACCCTGCTCATGTACATTGCCGGCCTGTCTGCCGCCAGTGGCTTGATGATCGTCAGCACGCTGGCCCTTGCAGGCATGGTGCTCAACCACGTTGTCCTGCCCCTGAAGACGCCGCGTGAACAGGGCGATATCTACCGCTGGCTGCAGTGGATCAAGCGCCTGCTGATCGCCGTCATCATCTTTCTGGCGCTGCTGTTCCATGAAACCCTGGGCAAGAACCTCGATCTCTCGATCCTGGGCATCATTTCATTGTCAGGCATGCTGCAATTGCTGCCGGGCGCACTCGGTGTCATCTACTGGCCGGAGGGCAATCGCCGGGGCCTGATTGCCGGTCTGGTCGTGGGCCTGGCGATCTGGATCGTGACGCTGGTTCTGCCGTTCTCCCATACCGCGAATCTGCTGGCGGTGCTGGGCGCTCCGATCGTCCCGGATTACAGCAACTGGCAGATCTTTGTCTTTGTCAGCCTGACCGCCAATGTCACGGTCTTCGCCCTGATCTCGATCCTGAGCACCAGCACCGGCGAAGAAGCCAGTGCCGCCCAGGCCTGCTCAATGGGAGCGTTGTCGCGCCCGCAACGCCGCGAACTGCTGGCAACCTCGTCGGCGGAATTCGCCAAACAGCTGGCCGAACCGCTGGGCGTCGGCGTGGCCAAGCGGGAAGTGGAACGGGCACTGGCTCAGCTGAAACTGCCCAACGTTGAATATCGCCCCTACCAGTTGCGCCGTCTGCGGGACCAGGTCGAAATCAATCTCTCCGGTCTGCTCGGCCCTTCGGTCGCACGGGACATGGTCAAGCGCCACCTTGGCTTCAAGCCCATGGCCCGGGGCGGCACCGCCCAGGACATTCGCTACGTGGAGCGGGCACTGGGCGAGTACCAGAACCGCCTGACTGGCCTGGCCGGAGAACTGGACAATCTGCGTCGCCACTACCGACAAACCCTGCAGAATCTGCCTATCGCCGCCTGTTCCGTGGGCGAGGACGGCGAAATCCTGATGTGGAACAACGCCATGGAGAACCTCACCGGCATCACCGCGGACGACGTGGTGGGCGCCCGGCTTCTGGCCTTGCCCGAGCACTGGCACCTGCTGCTGGACGACTTTAACCTGGGTGAGGAGTTGCACCGTTACAAGCACCGACTCGATCTGCGGGGCAAACCTCACTGGCTGAACCTCCACAAGGCAGCACTCAGTGGCCCGGACCACCCCGAAGGCGGCAGCATTATTCTGGTGGAAGACCAGACCGAAACCCGGTTACTGGAAGACGAACTCATGCACAGCGAGCGCCTGGCATCGGTTGGCCGGCTGGCCGCCGGTGTGGCCCATGAAATCGGCAACCCGGTAACCGGCATCTCCTCCCTGGCCCAGAACCTGAAACTGGAAACCGACAATCCGGACATTCTCGATACCGCAGACCAGATCCAGCAGCAGACCCGGCGGATCTCGACCATTCTGCAGTCGCTGATGAATTTCGCCCGGACCGGAAACCATGCCCAGGCCAACCGCTACGAGCCGGTCACCATCCGGCGGTGCGTCGACGAATCCATCAACCTGCTGTCGCTCAGCGACAAAGGGCTCCGCGTTCGCTTCATTAATGACTGTCCGGAGAACCTGCAGGTCCTGGGCGATGAACAGCGCCTGGTCCAGGTTTTCATCAACCTGCTGGCCAACGCCCGGGATGCCTCCCCCGATGGCGGCACCATCCGGGTCAGTGGAAACGGTGATGGCTACTCCGCTATTATCGAAGTCATCGATGAAGGCTCGGGCATTCCCGAAGATCAGCTCGACCACATCTTCGAGCCGTTCTACACCACCAAGGCGCCCAACAAAGGTACCGGGCTCGGCCTGTCGCTGGTGTACAGTATCGTGGAAGAACATTACGGTAACGTTCAGGTAGAGAGCCCTGCCGCATCCGGCAGGGGTACGTGTGTGCGCCTGAGACTGCCCGCCTTCGAACCGGAAATCGGCGTGACGCAAATTAGCCAGAACGAAAGGTCGTGACACCCATATGCCTCGCATTCTGATCGTAGAAGATGAAGACATTATTCGCTCGGCAGTACGAAAGCTGCTGCAGCACGCCGGTTACGAAGTGTCCGACGCCGGCTCGGTAGAAGAGGCCGAGCAAAACTTCGAACCGGAGCATTTCGACCTGATCATCTCCGACCTTCGGTTACCGGGCGCAGCGGGCACCGAACTGATTAACCGAGCGCCCAATACCCCCGTGCTGATCATGACCAGCTACGCGAGCCTCCGGTCAGCGGTGGATTCGATGAAGATGGGTGCGGTGGAATACATCGCCAAGCCTTTTGATCACGACGAAATGCTGGCCGCCGTCGAGAATATCCTGGCCCGACAACCGTCGATGTCGGGCCAGTCCGAGGACCGCGGCGGTTCGGCCTCTGCGCCGGAGGACGGCGATCCAGCCAACATCATGTTCGGCCAGTGCGATGCCATGCAACGGGTTTTCACACTGATTCGCAAGGTAGCGCCGACCGAAACCACGGTATTGGTTCAGGGCGAGTCCGGCACGGGCAAGGAACTCGCCGCCCGGGCGCTTCACCTTCTCAGTCCGCGGGCCTCGAAACCACTGATCTCGGTCAACTGTGCCGCCATTCCCGAGAGCCTGATTGAGTCGGAATTGTTCGGTCATGAGAAAGGCGCATTCACGGGAGCGGTCTCAGCCCGGACCGGCCTGATCGAGGCGGCCGATGGCGGCAGCCTGTTCCTGGACGAAATCGGCGAACTGCCGGCCGAAGCGCAGGCACGGCTGCTTCGAGTGCTGCAGGAAAGTGAGATTCGCAAGGTGGGCTCAACCCAAAGCCGGACCGTCAACGTCCGGATGATTGCCGCGACGCACCGGAACCTGAAAGCCATGACCCGGACCGGCGAGTTTCGGGAAGACCTGTACTACCGACTGAATGTCATGCAGATTCGCATACCGCCACTGCGCGAACGCCAGGGCGACATGCTTGGCTTGGCACGGCGCTTCCTGAAGCGCCAGGGCGAGAAGATGGGCAAGCCCAACCTCAACCTGAGCCCCGAGGCCATGCGCGCGCTGGAGCGCCACCGCTGGCCCGGTAATGTCCGTGAGCTGGAAAATGCGATCGAGCGCGCCACCATCCTGTGCGATGGCGATGTCATCACCCCGGCCTTGCTCGATCTCGACAGCGAAGTCGGTGACGAACACATTCCGGAAACCCTGGTGGAAGGCAACAACGAGCAGAGTCGCGCCAGCGATGTCGATTCCTCGAACGACCTGTCACTGGAAGACTATTTTCAGCACTTTGTTCTGGAAAACCAGGACCGGATGAGCGAGACCGAGCTGGCCCAAAAACTCGGCATCAGCCGAAAATCCCTGTGGGAGCGCCGGCAACGCCTCGGGATTCCGCGTAAAAAATCCTCCGGAAACTGAATGCGCCAGATCGGCACCGGCCCGACCTGGTAGCGTCCTAATCAAAAGTGTGAACCCCGACTCATTTGTTACCCCCTGTTCCTCACGGTAACACTCCCCATCGAAGTAACGTGATCTGAGTAACACTTTGGTTGGATACGGGGTAACACCTACGACCTAAAAAATCGTAAGGTGCTGTTAATAAAGCAAATCCAAAAACTGGCACACCGACTGCAACCTATTAAGCGCACAACAACAAAAACAACAGTGACAACGCAGCGCCAAAACAAAAACAAAAAGCTGCAGGAAAACGTTCGGTAACAAAAACAAAGACAGAACGTGAGCGAACTGAGTGTTTTGGGTACTTTGCTTTTTAGTGGTCCCACGGCACGTGTGAGTTGTAGATGTAGGAGAAGAATCGTCGAGAGGCGACACTGCAGCTACCCAAGACTCGCCCGATGTCCCTAACCGCTCTATGTATTCAAAGCTTTCCGTTTGCACTGCTGAGATGGCCCACTTTTGGGACATGCAGTGGGGTACAAAAATTAAGAACAATCCCGGTAACAACAACAACAATGCAGATCGTCAACGCTTTCAGGGCGGATTCGTGCGAACGAATCCGCCTTTTGATTTTCTGGCTTTCCGGTATTTCAACACCACTTTCCCGGCCAGACGTGGGCAAATCCTGCGCAAACCGTTAAACTCTCGGTTTTTGCTCATCGCAACCACGGATTTCAATGCCTAAACGACTCGTCGAAAAACTCCGTTCTTTCATCCCCGGCAGCGGAAACAAGAAGCCCCGCCCTTATCAGCGACGGGAAATTCCGCGCGACCAGCACAATGTCTCCCGCTCAGTGATCAGCGAGCCCGCCAAGAAGGTGCTTAACCGACTGAACAAGTCCGGGTATGAAGCGTACCTCGTTGGCGGCGGTGTAAGAGACATTCTCCTGGGCGGAACCCCGAAAGACTTCGATATCGCCACCAACGCCACCCCGGAAGAAGTCCACGAGTTGTTCCGCAACTCACGACTGATCGGCCGCCGTTTTCGCATCGTGCACGTGGTCTTCGGCCGCGAAGTGATCGAAGTAACCACCTTCCGTGGAAATGCCACGGAGGCCGACGACGACACGCCGGATGACGATCGCAGAACCAGCGAACACGGCTTGCTGCTGCGGGACAATGTCTACGGCAGCCAGGAAGAGGATGCACTTCGCCGGGATTTCACGGTTAACGCACTCTATTACTGCATCCGCGACTTTACCGTGATTGATTTTGCCGACGGCATAGAAGACCTCAGGAACCGGCAACTCCGACTGATCGGCGATCCCGAAACCCGCTACCGGGAGGACCCGGTCCGCATGCTCCGGGCCATCCGCTTCGCCGCCAAGCTGGATTTCGATATTGAACCGGAAACCGAGGCCCCCATTCGTGAACTCGCACCCCTGCTGACCCACATTCCGCCGGCGCGTCTGTTTGATGAGGTTCTGAAGCTGTTTTCCGCCGGTCAGGGCGAAGCCACCTATGATCTCCTGATCCGCTACAACCTGCTGGCTCCCCTGTTCCCGGAAACCGTTCGGGCCATGGACAACGGGGAACCGGACGAGCTGATCCGGCAGGCACTGCGAAACACCGACGCCCGCATTGCCCAGGGCAAGTCCGTGACGCCCTACTTCCTGTTTGCGGCTATGCTCTGGCCCGCCCTTCAGGCGGAATGGACCCGCCGTCAGGACCATGGCGACCCGGTCCAGCCAGCACTGCACGGCGCCATCGGCAAAGTGATCGGCCGCCAGGTTCAGGCTACATCCATACCCAAACGCTTCTCCGGCCCCATGAAGGAAATCTGGGAACTGCAGATGCGCCTGCCTCGCCGCCAGGGTAAGCGCGCATTTGCGACCATGAGTCATCCCCGCTTCCGGGCCGCATACGACTTCCTGCTGGTCCGTGAAGCGGCCGGAGAAATCGAACCCGGTCTCGGCCAGTGGTGGACCGATTTCCAGCAAACCGATGAGCGTGGGCAAGAACGCATGCTTTCCCAACTGGGCAGCGATGCGCCCAAAAAGCGCCGGCGCCGCCGCAAGCCAGCAGTACAAAGGCCCGCCCAGTAATGATGACGGACGCCTTCATCGGCCTGGGCAGCAATCTCGAAGATCCGGCGGCCCAGTTGGCGAGGGCGGTGACGGCGCTGGCAACATTGCCAAACACCGTATTCGTCGCCCAGTCGCCCTTTTACGCCAGCCGCCCGGTTGGCCCGCAGGACCAGCCCGACTTCGTTAATGGTGCCGTCTGGCTACGCACGTCGCTGACGCCGCACGCCCTCCTGGATCACCTGCAGTCGATCGAACACCGACACGGACGGGAACGGCTGCGCCACTGGGGCCCCAGAACCCTGGATCTTGATCTGCTGATCTTCGGCGACCAGACCATTGCAGACGATCGCCTGACCATGCCCCACAAGGAACTTCCAAACCGCGACTTCGCGCTCCAGCCTCTGCTGGACCTGAACCCGGACCTGACACTGCCCGATGGCCGACCCATAAAGGCACTCCGCGAGCACTGTCCCGACAACCACCTGCGCAAGCTGCCACCGGCCAACAGGGATCCCTTTTCCCCGACCTGATGCAGGCCCGGGCGGCTGGACGGACGCCCCGATCCGCACCGGGGTTCGTGCTACTATTGCCTCTGGCATACCCCCGGATTACCCTTAACACTGAACGCCGGCAGACCCCGGCCCGGTCTTGGCCCATCCACCCACAAGGCAAGGATTTTATGGCTGTTACCATCAATACCCTTCGGGAATACAAGCAGAAAGGCGAAGCCTTCTCCGTTCTCACCTCCTACGACGCCACCTTTGCCCAGCTGGTCAGTGAAGCGGGGGTCGATGTCATCCTGATCGGAGACTCCCTTGGCATGGTTCTTCAGGGTCACGACAGCACCCTGCCCGTCACCATGGACCAGATGGTTTACCACACCAGCTGCGTTGCCAAGGGCAACCGCGGTGCGCTTATCATGGCCGACATGCCCTTCATGACTTACGGCACAGTGGACGCCGCACTGGATAACGCCGCTGAGCTGATGCGTGCCGGTGCCCACCTGGTGAAGCTGGAAGGCACGGACTGGATGAAGGACACCATCAGCGCCCTGAGTGAACGCGGGGTTCCCGTGTGCGCCCACCTGGGCCTGACACCCCAATTCGTCAACAAGTTCGGTGGCTACAAGGTACAGGGGCGCGATGAAAAGGCGGCAGAAATGATGATTGAGCACGCCTGCGATCTGGAGGCAGCGGGTGCCGATGTCATCCTGCTGGAATGCGTGCCGGCGCCCCTCGCCGCCCGCATCACCCAGGCGGTGAAGGCCCCGGTCATCGGCATTGGCGCCGGAGCGGATACCGACGGACAGGTCCTGGTGCTGCACGATATGCTGGGCGTGACCACCGGTCGGAAACCCCGCTTCGTGAAAAACTTCCTGGCCGAGACCAATTCAGTCCAGGAGGCCCTTGCCGCTTATGTCTCCGCCGTACGCGAGCGCACTTTCCCCGCCGAGGAGCATACGTTCAAGGCATGAGAACCGTACATTCCCTTAGAGAGCTTCGCACCATCCTCCGTGGCTACCGGCAACAGGGTAAAACCATCGGCCTGGTACCAACCATGGGCAACCTGCACGAGGGCCACATATCGCTCGTCCGCAAAGCCGCGGAGTCGGCTGACGTAGTGGTGACCAGTATTTTCGTCAACCCGATGCAGTTCGGAGCGGGCGAGGACCTGGACAAATACCCCCGTACCCTGGCCGAAGACCAGGAACAGCTTGAGGCGGCGGGCAACACCCTGGTATTCGCACCCGGGGTCGAGGAGATCTACCCGGAAGGCCTGGCCAAACAGACCCAAGTTGTCGTGCCCGAGGTCAGCGATGGCCATTGTGGCGCGAGCCGACCCGGACATTTTGAGGGTGTGGCCACCGTGGTCACCATGCTGTTCAACATGGTTCAGCCCGACCTTGCCGTCTTTGGCGAGAAGGATTTCCAACAGCTCGCAGTCATTCGAAAGATGGTCCGGGACCTGATGATGCCGGTGGAAGTGGTTGGCGCCCCCACCGTCCGCGAGGACGATGGCCTGGCCAAAAGCTCCCGGAACGGTTACCTCTCGGCGGCGGAGCGCAAAATAGCACCGGCCGTTCACCGGACCTTGCAGGAAACGGCCCAGGCGGTGGCCGAAGGACGCACCGATTTCCCGGCACTCGAAATCGAGGCCAGGGACAAGCTCAGTAAGGCCGGGATGCGCCCCGACTACTTCAATATCGTCAACAGCCAGACCCTCAAGCCGGCAACCGAAGACGACACCGAAATTACCTTATTGGCAGCAGCTTTTCTGGGCACCACTCGCCTGATCGACAACCTGTCCATCACACGCTAATCCAGCAACCACGCAGAGAAAGGACGTTCTGATGCCCGACACCGCAAACAAGCTGACCTCGACACCCGAGTGGCAAGCACTGGAACAGCAGCGACAGCACCTGCTGAACACGCCCATGTCCCAGCTGTTCACGGAAGACCCGGGCCGGGCGAAGCGCTACTTCATTGAGGGCGCGGGCCTGTCACTGGATTTCTCCAAGAACCGGATCACCGACGATACGCTCAACGGCTTGCTGGCTCTGGCTCGTCGCTGCCAACTGGAGGACCGTCGGGATGCGCTGCTCCGGGGTGACAAGGTCAACACCACGGAAAACCGTCCGGCCCTGCACACCGCCCTCCGACATCCGGGCGGCGCCTCTATCCTGGTCGACGGCGTCGATGTGGTGGCCGAAGTACAGACAACGCTGGATCGCATGGAAGCCTTCGTCACCGGTGTGCTGGACCGGTCACGAACGGGCTACAGCGGCAAACCCCTGACCGACGTGGTCAGTATCGGGATCGGCGGATCCTATCTCGGGCCCAAGCTGGTGACCGAGGCCCTTCAGCCCTATTGGCAGGGCGGCATGCGCTGCCATTTCGTGGCCAACATCGACGGCACCGACATCTGTGAAACGCTCAAGCTGGTCGATCCTGAGACCACCCTGTTCCTGATCCAGTCCAAATCCTTCCGCACCCAGGAAACCCTGGAGAACAGCGCCGTGGCCAGACAGTGGTTTGTGAATCACTGCGGCGATGAGTCCGCGGTCGCCCGGCATTTCCTGGCGGTGACCGCCAACGTGCCGGCCGCTGAAGGCTTTGGCATCGATGCCGATAACGTGTTCCCGATGTGGGACTGGGTCGGCGGGCGCTACTCGCTTTGGTCTGCCATCGGTCTGCCCGTGGCCCTGATCGTTGGCATGGACAACTTCCGGAAGCTGTTGGCCGGCGCCCACGCCATGGATACCCACTTCCGGGACGCACCACTGGAGCGGAACCTGCCGGTGGTAATGGCGCTGTTGAGCGTCTGGTACAACAATTTCTGGGATGCCAACACCCACGCCATCCTGCCCTATGATCACTACCTGCGGAGTCTTCCGGACCATTTGCAGCAGTTGGACATGGAGAGCAACGGCAAAAGCGTGAACGAAGCCGGCGAACCGCTTGGGTATGAAACCGGCCCGGTGATCTGGGGCGGCACCGGCTCCAACGGCCAGCACGCCTATCATCAACTGATCCACCAGGGTACACGGCTGATTCCCGCGGATTTCATCATTCCCCTAAAGACCCACAATCCGGTGGCCACCCACCATGCCGACCTGTTTGCCAACTGCCTGAGCCAGGCTCGGGCCATGATGGCCGGCAAGTCTCTGGAGGAAGCCCGTTCAGAATTGAAAGCGGAAGGCCTGGCAGACGCTGAGATAGAGCGACTGGCGCGCCATAAAGTGATTCCCGGCAACAAGCCGAGCAACTCGCTGATCATGGAGAAGGTAACGCCGGAAACGGTTGGAGCCCTGATCGCGCTCTACGAACATCGCACCTTTGTGCAGGGCGTCATCTGGGGCGTGGATTCCTTCGATCAGTGGGGCGTTGAGCTGGGCAAGCAACTCGGCAAGGGCATTCTTCCCCGTCTGCTGGGCGACAATGGCCCGGCGTCAGACAGCGACAGTTCGACGGACCACCTGATCGACCTGTTCCGGTCAGCCGGCGGCCAGTGAAATCCGGCGACCCTGCCAGGTGAAATCCACCGGCCAGAGCTTCTGACCGGTATGGTAGTCCCGCCAAAGCTCTTTGTAGGACCTGCCGCACACCGGGTGCACGGCGTCTGGCGCGATATCGGCCAGTGGCCTCAGGACAAAGGCATTCTTGAGAATTTCCCCGCGAGGAAGCTCCACGCCGTCTATCTGACCGACCTGGTCTCCGTAGGTCAGGATATCCAGATCCAGCGTCCGGGCGCTGAACTTGGGCACATCACGACGGCGCCCATTGTCCGCTTCCAGCTGCTTGAAGCGACGAGATAACTCCCCCACTGGCAGGCTTGTGGTCACGCCAACCACCAGGTTCAGGAACGGAGAGCCGTCAAAACCGACGGCTTCGCTTTCATAGACCGGCGAGATGATCAGGTCACCGAACCACTCCGCAAGCGCATCCAGGGCCGCTGACACGTAGTGATTCCGGTCGATGTTGCTGCCGATGCTGATATAAACCCGGACCTCACCGGACATTAGCGCGCTCCCCTTTCGATACGAACGCCTACGGCCTGAGCCGCCGGCACGGCCCCGGGCTTCCGGAGTGTCAGCCTGAGCCAGGCAATTCCGAACACGTCCTGAAGCTCTGCCGCAAGCTGCTCGGCGCCGTGCTCCAGCAACTGAGGCTTGAGCGCCTGCAGGCACGAAACCACCCGGTCACTGACGGCCGCATAATCCAGTGCATCGGCCACGTCATCTGAAGCCCCCGGAACCCGGTTGTCCCAGGCCATCTCCAGGTCCACCAGCAATCGCTGGTCAACCTTTCGCTCCCAGTCGTAGACACCAACGACGGTCTCTACCACCAGACCTTCAATGAGCACACTGTCTGCCAAAAAGGACTCCCGGAGTATTCCACTCTTTGCTGATTGAATAACACACAACCAGCGGATACTGTGTAAACGCTGGCCAGCGATATCAGGGCCGGCATTTTCGCACACAACACCCTGAGACGTCTTCGCCTTCGAGCCGACACCATGACCCTGCCCAGCGATCCGGTTTTAACCGTCCTGCTCTGTGCCGCGGCCTACCTTGCCGGTTCCGTGCTGTTTGCCCTGCACGTGAGCCGGCTCTGGAAGCTGCCGGACCCACGGGCCCTTGGCTCAGGCAATCCCGGTGCCACCAATGTCTACCGCACTGGCGGCTGGCCACCAGCCCTCGCGACACTGGTTCTGGACGCAGCCAAAGGCTGGCTACCGGTCTGGCTGGCCCACGCCAGTGGGCTCTCGGTGATGGCACAGGCCATGGTGGCCCTGTTCGCGGTTACCGGCCACATGATTCCCGTGTTCTACCATTTCAAAGGCGGCAAGGGCGTGGCGACAGCGCTGGGCGCCGGCCTGGCCCTGGCCCCGGTAACCACCCTGGTGATGGCAGCGATCTGGCTGCTTGTGATGTGGCGCTGGCGGATTTCTGCCCTGGCATCCCTGATCGCCATCATCAGCGGCCCGATCATCAGCGCCTTTATCGAGCCCAAAACCCTGCCCTTGTTTGGTCTGCTGGCGATTCTGATCGTGGTTCGCCACCGCAATAACCTGATTCGGCTGGCCCAGGGCCGGGAAACCGGGCTTTAGGCACGGCCTTAGTCCACCAGGCCATTGGAACGGGGCTCGGTGATCGGCGGCAAGGTGTTCATGGGCCAACGGGGCACGGCAACAATGCGCTCACCATCCTGCTGGCCCGATTTCAGTCGTTGGGCCCCGGCGTAGGCAATCATGGCACCGTTATCCGTGCAGAACTCCGGCCGCGCGTAAAAAACACCGGCCTTCAGTTTTTCCGCCATTTTTTCCAGCCCGGCGCGCAGGCGCTTGTTGGCACTGACACCACCGGCAATGACCAGGCGCTTGCAGCCGGTGTGCTCCAGTGCGCGGCGACATTTGATGGTCAGGGTATCCACCACCGCTGCCTCGAACGCCAGGGCGATATCGGCCCGGGTCTGGTCGTTGAGATCCCCGGCTTCGCGGGCGGCGTTTACGGTATTGAGGGTAAAGGTCTTCAGGCCGCTAAAGCTGAAATCCAGCCCTGGCCGGTCCGTCATTGGCCGTGGAAACCGATAGCGCCCCGGGGTGCCCTGCTCGGCCAGTGCGGCGACACGGGGACCGCCGGGATAATCCAGTCCCAGCATCTTGGCGGTCTTGTCGAATGCCTCGCCCGCGGCATCGTCCACCGACTCACCCAACATGTCATAGGCGCCGATGCCATCAACGCGAACCAACTGGGTATGGCCGCCGGAAACCAGCAAGGCCACGAACGGGAACGCCGGCGGATTCTCCTCCAGCATCGGCGCCAGCAAATGCCCTTCCATGTGGTGAACACCGAGAACCGGCAGCCCCAGCGCAAACCCCAGAGAGTGGGCCACCGAGCCGCCCACCATCAGCGCGCCGATCAGGCCGGGGCCGGCGGTGTAGGCAATGCCGTCCATGTCTGTCCGGGTTTTGCCAGCCTCAGCCAGCACCTGGTCGCACAGGGGAAGCAGCTTGCGAACATGGTCCCGGGACGCAAGCTCTGGCACCACGCCACCATAATCCGCGTGCATATCAATCTGACTGAAGAGCGCATGGGCTAACAGCCCCTGCTCGCTGTCGTACAGCGCCACACCGGTTTCGTCGCAGGAGGTTTCAATACCAAGAATCAGCATAATGTCAGGGCCACGTTGATCGGCTATAATAAAAAGAGCCGCATTTTAGCAGAAACCCGAAACGCCCTGTCAGATTCATCGAACAAACATTGACCTCGCCATCGGGCAAGCGCTATCATTGCCGCCCTAAAATACGCACTGGTCGAGTTTTAGCCAATCTGACCAGGGATCGAACCGGTCTGGCCTGGCCAGACGGACAAAATTGAAACCGAATCTATCAGGTAGGTGATTTTCGAATGCCAGCTGTTAAAGTGAAAGAGAATGAACCGTTTGACGTAGCACTGCGTCGCTTCAAGCGTTCCTGCGAGAAAGCCGGTGTACTGTCTGAAGTACGTCGTCGCGAGCACTATGAGAAGCCGACCGCTGTTCGTAAGCGCAAAGCAGCCGCTGCCGTTAAGCGTCATCTCAAGAAGCTTCAGCGGGAACAGCGCAAGTTCGAGCGTCTGTACTAAGTTCTGACTGACGCCGCTTGACTGCAAAGCACTGAATTGCTTGTCCAGCCGCAGGCTGCACAGAGCGACTCACAAAATGCCGCCGAGGCCTGGCTTCGGCGGCATTTTTGGCTATGGCCGAACCTGACAAGTCCTGGTTGATCTGGAGTCTCCATGAGTGGACTGATCCCTCAACGTTTCGTTGAAGACCTGCTCGATCGTCTCGATCTGGCGGAATTGATCGGTTCACGCATCACCCTCAAGAAAGCCGGCGCAAACTACAAGGCCTGCTGCCCGTTTCATGATGAGAAGACACCGTCGTTCAACGTAAGACCGGACAAAGGCTTCTATCACTGCTTCGGTTGCGGCGCCCATGGCGATGCCATCAGCTTTATCCGGGAATTCGAGGGCCTGGGCTTCACTGAGGCGGTCGAGGAACTGGCCAAGCGGGCCGGCCTGGAAGTGCCCTACGACAAGGCGGCCAAACAGGAAATCCAGCAGGCCCGGACACTGACCGACGCCCTGGATTTTGCCAACCGCTTCTATCAGTCGGCACTGGGTGGCCAGCAAGGTGCCTATGCGCGGGATTACCTGAAGCAACGGGGCCTGGATGACGCCATTGTCCAGCAGTACCAGCTTGGCTATGCGCCAGCGGCCGGAACGGCACTGTTCGATGCCGCCGGCACGGACCTGAAGGGCCCCCTGGTTGAGACCGGCACGGTGTCGGATAAATACGGCCGGCCACGGGATCTGTTCCGCAACCGGGTCATGTTCCCGATCCGTAACAGCCGCGGTAAAACCATCGCGTTCGGTGGACGGACCCTGGGCGATGACAAGGCGAAGTACATCAACTCCCCGGAGTCCGATGTCTTCCACAAGAGCCGGGAAATCTACGGACTCTTCGAGGCAAAGCAGGCGCTGCGGCAACTGGACAAGCTGCTTGTGGTCGAAGGTTACATGGATGTGATTGCACTGGCCCAGCACGGCATTCATTACGCCGTGGCGACACTGGGCACGGCAACCAACCAGGACAGCCTGACCGCCCTGCTCAGGCAGGTGCGGCACATCGTGTTCTGCTTTGACGGCGACCAGGCCGGCTTCCGGGCAGCCGATCGCGCCATGGACAACGCACTCGAATTGATGGCGGACGGCATGCACCTGCAGTTCCTGATGCTGCCACAGGGCGAAGACCCGGACACACTGGTCCGCAAAGAAGGCCGGGAAGCGTTCCAGAAACGGATCGACGGCGCGACACCGCTCTCCAGGTACCTATTTGACCGGCAGAGCGAGGGCCTGGACCTCCAACTGCCGGAACACCGGGGCGAATTGCGGGCGCGGGTGGAACCGCTGCTGAACAAAATGCCCAAGAGCACCCTTCGGGATGCGATGTGGCACGAAATGCTGCGTCTGTGTGGCGGCCGCAATCAGTGGCAGAACCGCCAGCAGAACCAGGGTGGTCAATGGAAAGGCGAACGCCGGGACCGCATCGCCGAGGAACGCATCGACGTAAGGCTGAGTAAGGACAGTATCCTGTGCCTCGCGTTGCTCGAAGCACCGGACATGGCGGCTGAGGTAACCGAACTGGCAAGAAGTTCACGTCAGTTTGATCAGGCCCGCAACTTTGCAAACTGGATTTTGGACCAGGACATCCGTGACCGTAAAACCCTGGTGCGCTGCCTGGCCCTCGACGGCCAGGCGCGGGATCGCTTCTTCCATCTGTTTGACGGGATTGAGCACATTCCCGCACGGGAGAGCACGCTGGCAGCGGCACGGGAGTTACTGAGCCCGAACGAGGAAACATCACGCCAGCAGCGCCTCGCGGCCCTGTTGCGCAATTTTTCGAACCTCACAACCGAGGAACGGAAAGAATTAAGAACCCTGAGCAGTGGTACTCAGGACTAACAGCACTTGAAACTAGACGCATTGATCACCATCTAACCATTCGGTGGCAGTGCAACTGAGCGACAGCTATAATGGCTGTTTAACTTTTTTTCCTTCTAAAAAGCGAGTTCACAGGGTGTCTATGTCAGGCAATTCGCAGAAATCACGTTTAAAAGACCTCATCGCACGAGGCAAGGAACAAGGTTACCTGACTTACGCCGAGGTAAACGATCACCTCCCGGAAGACATCGCCGACCCGGATCAGGTCGAAGACATCATTCGCATGATCAACGACATGGGCATTCAGGTCACGGAAGAGACGCCGGACGCTGATACCCTGCTGATGACCGAGGGCGATTCCACCGCTGACGAAGCAGCCGCCGCCGAAGCAGCCGCCGCACTTGCCGCTGTCGAGACCGACGCAGGCCGCACCACCGATCCGGTCCGCATGTACATGCGGGAAATGGGTACCGTGGAGCTGCTGACCCGCGAAGGCGAAATCGTCATCGCCAAGCGTATCGAGGAAGGCATTCGCGATGTCATGGCCGCCGTTGCGCATTTCCCCGGAACCGCCGGCACCGTTATCCAGGCGTACGACCGGATTATCGAGAACGAAGGCCGCATCAGCGATATCGTTACCGGCTTCCTCGACCCGGACGACGCCGAGCCGTTCATGGGTGAGGAAACCCAGACTGAAAGCACCGAAGATTCCGATTCCTCATCCGACGACGATGACGATTCCAGCGATGAAGAAACCGATAACGGTCCGGATCCGGAAGAAACGCGCCTGCGTTTCGAGCTGCTGAAAGAAAAGCTGGCCGTCGCCGATAAGGCGCTCGCCAAGCACGGCCGTTCCGACAAGAAAACCCAGGAAGCCCTGAATGATCTGGGCCAGGTGTTTGCACCGTTCAAGCTCGCCAACAAGGCGTTCGATGAGCTGGTTAACGTCGTCCGCTCCACCAACGATCTGGTCCGTGAGAACGAACGCGCGATCATGCAGATCTGCGTTCGCGACTGCAAAATGCCGCGCAAGGACTTCATCAAATCGTTCCCGGGCAACGAAGTAAACCTGGACTGGGCCGACAAGATTGCCAAGAGCAAGAAGCCCTACGCCGCGCCGATGGCCGAGCGCATTGATGAAATCGTTCGTCTGCAGAAGCGCATCCAGAACGTGCAGACGGAAGTGGATCTGGACGTTGCCGACGTCAAGGAAATCAATCGTCGCGTCTCCATCGGTGAGGCGAAGGCCCGTCGCGCCAAGAAAGAAATGGTTGAGGCCAACCTGCGCCTGGTGATTTCCATCGCGAAAAAGTACACCAACCGCGGCCTGCAGTTCCTCGACCTGATCCAGGAAGGCAACATCGGCCTGATGAAAGCCGTGGATAAGTTCGAATACCGTCGTGGCTACAAGTTCTCCACCTACGCCACCTGGTGGATTCGGCAGGCCATCACCCGCTCCATCGCGGACCAGGCCCGGACGATCCGTATTCCGGTACACATGATCGAAACCATCAACAAGCTCAACCGCATCTCCCGCCAGATGCTGCAGGAAATGGGTCGCGAACCGACCCCGGAAGAGCTGGGTGAGCGCATGGAAATGCCGGAAGACAAGATTCGCAAGGTCCTGAAGATCGCCAAGGAGCCGATCTCCATGGAAACCCCGATCGGCGATGACGAAGACAGCCATCTGGGCGATTTCATCGAGGACATCCAGGCGCTCTCGCCGGTGGATTCCGCCACCGCCGAAGGTCTGCGCGAGTCCACTCGCCTGGTACTGGCCGGCCTGACTGCCCGCGAGTCCAAGGTACTGCGCATGCGCTTTGGTATCGAGATGAACACCGACCACACCCTGGAAGAAGTCGGCAAGCAGTTCGACGTCACCCGGGAGCGTATCCGCCAGATCGAAGCCAAGGCCCTGCGCAAGTTGCGCCACCCTTCCCGCTCCGATCACCTGCGTGGGTTCATTGACGACCAGGGCAACCAGGGTTAATTGCTCAAACAGTAGCGGGCGCCACACCTCACCGGTATAATGGCGCCCGCTTTGTTTTCCCCACCAGGAAACACCCTTCAAAACAGCATTTTGCTGCTTGGGCCTATAGCTCAGTTGGTTAGAGCAGGGGACTCATAATCCCTTGGTCGCTGGTTCGAGTCCAGCTGGGCCCACCATTTCTGAATGACTGAACGAAGTTCCTGCCACCTACAGCCTCACTACCCGACCGCCTCGACCGAACCGGCATAAAAAAGCCCGAGTCCTGCGAAGGAAACCCGGGCATACAGACCAACAAGTACTGACCATCAAGCTAGGGTTTCAGTATCCGCCTCCCATGTGACAGTCCTGTTGCAGCGGCTCACGCCAATAACGGGTACCACGTGGACAGGTCAGGGAGAACACGGCGCGGTTCGAGCCGCCCGCCGATCGACAGGAACCCAACCGCGGTTGGCTCAAGCGAGAAGCATCGCGGCAGGCTGACCTTTGAACACAACCTGCTGGCCAACCTTGGGCACCTGGGCAGAGTGATCAAGGAATCCGGACAAGACGACGATGATTATGGTTTTGATGAACAGGCCTGGATGAACCAACCGTCGAAAAACAATACATTCAGGGTGGAAACCGCCCTCTTCCCCAATGCCCGGAACCTGACAAAACCCAGATGCATGCCTCGGGTTCAACAACGCCAGATGAATGCAACCGGTCCGTCGCAAAGCGAACTCTTCGATGAATCCGGTAACTTTCTGGGGGCGGTGAGCCCGGTGTCGGCCGACAGCTGGCTTACCGGGTGGACGGGGTTCCCGGAATCCTGATACCGCTTCAAGCCTCGCAGCAAGCAACAAAAAAGCCCCGGAATTCCGGGGCTTTCTTTTCTTTTTTTGTCTGTCAGCCTCTGGATTTCATGAAACGACGTCGGCATCCGAGGGCAAAGAGGCCAACCCCCAGCAGAGCCAAGGTCCCTGGCTCGGGTACATCGACGGTTCCACCGATCGGTGCAATATGACTGATCGTAAACCCGTCACTGGGCAGGTTGAACCCGGCGGCGAGCATTGTGGTGTCGATCACCGCCCAGTCAAGCTCAGGGGTGTTCTCGAACAGCCCATACCACTGTGCGTTCTTGATAAAGAAGTACTGCGTCGGGCTTGAAAGCTCGAACGCAATGACAGTCGAGCTGCCGTCAACCAACTGGTACGACTGAGTTTCGACTTTATCGCCTTCCTCATACGTCGTTGAGCTTCCACCAAGACTCGACAGCAAGTTATTGATCCAGCAAAGCTCGGTGCTCGGGCTGTTGCCGGTACCACAGGTGCCAGTGGGATTGGCATTCAGGTCGTTGGTTTCCCCCAACAACACGTCCGCGCCGCCCACGTCTTCGGTTCCGATCATGTAGGCCGAAGCCGAGCCAGCCCAGGCGAGGCTTGCAGCCAGAACCACAGATTGAGTTAATGCCTTCATATCCTTATCTCCCCCAGTAAGGGACTATCAAATCCAACCGCTTGATCCTGTTAAAGTTACAGGCCCTGCAAGCGAGTTATCACTGATACCACCCAAAAAGTCAGGCGAGTGTTAACGCGCGTTCACTCTACTGTTGCACAGTCCGCGCCAATATTTTATTACCAGATTAAATTCAGGATGATGCTCACACACCAACCATCCCCGCGGGGATCGACTGTAAAGATTCCCGACAATCGCGCCGCCCCGCCATTACAACGCAGGGCTTTTGCGCCCGGTCACACTTCAGGCAACGAAACGCAACAATTCCGCACAAAAATAAACGCCCGAAACTCCCATTAAGCTTATGTTTTTAAATTACTTTTACATGCCACTTATGGGTACGTGGTTTTGCCGACACCGATCTCTGTCAAACAAGCCAAAGTCCTGATAAGACAAGCCTCATACACTAAAACTGAACAAACGTACCAGTCGTGTTACCGCTTCGGTCAACGACGCGAGTATAAAAACAAAACAGATGATGGAGTGTATCGATGGCTTCCAACTCCCGGTTTTCTGTACGGGCGATGTCCCTTGCCGTTGCAACAATTTCTGCCAGCCTTTCCATGTCAGCCAACGCCAGTATGGGCAACCTCGGGACTACCTACGGGGTCATGCCGGTGGACGTCGCGACTGCGCAATCGCTTTCCATGTTCAACGACCAGGTTTCGGCCACCTATTACAACCCGGCCTATCTCACCAAGGACGCCCGCGGTGAGCTCACCACCGGCATTCTTCACGCCGAGCAGGAATTGCGGTCCGCCAATCCGAATGCCGATGGGGATGTGCTCTCCAACTCCCCGAGTCAGCACGTGCTGATTGGCATGAAGACCAACCTCGGCTCAATTACCCGTTTTGACCATCCGATCTACCTTGGCTTTATTGCCGGTGTCGAAAAATATGGCAAAGAGATGCTGGCCTTCAGTTCGGAAACCACTGAAAGCGGGCAGTTTCTGCAGTACGGCAAGGAGCCGCTTTTCCTGAATATTGGGGGTGCGACATCCCTCTGGCGCGGCATATCCGCCGGTGCGTCGGTTCGTGTCACCCTGGAAGCGGCCGCCAAACTCGATGCGGTCTCAACACTGGGTGGTGAAACCAGTCGCGAGCGACTGTCTGTCAACGCGGAGCCTTCGCTGAAGACCATCCTCGGCACCAACATTGATCTGGGCAGCACTTTCTGCCCGGGTTCCGACTGCTTCCTCAATGGCTGGGAAACCGCCCTCACCTATCGGACCAAGTCCGCCGCCTCCACGGCCATCGATTCCAACATCATCGTGACCCAGACCATTCCAGATCCAGGCCTGAGCCTCGCGGTGTCGACCATCGATTCGTTTCAGCCAGAGACTTTCGCAATCGGTACACAATACCGGGGCGAGAACTGGCGCGTGGGTGGCTCTATCGAGCAGCAGAACTGGTCAGAGCTGGAGGATGAGTTCGCCGCCGATACCATCAAGGACCAGCAGTCTGCCGCCCCCAGCGATCGAATCCGGTTCGATGACATCCTGATTCCCCGGCTCGGTGCGGAATATGAGCTCAACAAGAACTTTGCCCTGCGTGCGGGCGTGGCGTTCGAGGAATCCCCCCTCAAGTCCACCCGCAATCCCGAGATTAACTATCTGGACACCGACAAGATTGTCGTGGGTCTTGGCCTGAGTGCGACCTACGACCGCACCCGCCTGCTCGCACATCCGGTGCGCCTGGACATTGGCTATCAATACCAGCAACTCCAGGAACGGGATTTTACCCTGGTGGACTACGACGGTAACGAAACCGACGTAACCGCCGACGGCGATGTTCATGTAATCAGCGGCTCCATCACCCTGAAGTTCTGAGGAGAGGTTCTGCCATGAAATACAACAAGACCCTGGCACTGATTCCAGCCATGCTGCTCGCGGCCTGTGGCGGCGAAGAACAGACCATGAACGAGCCGGCCACACCGGGATCGGTGGTCTATTCCTATCCGGCCGACGGGCAATCGGGCATCAGCCCCAAAGCCAGCATCGTCGTCCGCTTTTCCCATGCCATTTCGGACGAAGAAGCGGACCTGCAACAGAAGATTCTGGTGACCGACGGTACCACTCCCGTCACCTTCACCGTCACCAAGGTGGATGGCGGCCGAAGCCTGAAACTGACGCCGTCCAGCGAGCTGGCAACGGGCACCGAGTACTCGGTTACCTTCACTGATCCACTGCTTGCGGCAGGCGCCCGAGAGGTCAGCACCCCGAACGCCCAGGGTCCTGAAGGCATTCAGTTCTCCACACGGGGCGGTTTTACCGGGATCGCCGGGCTGGACAACCTGAGCGGTGAATTCGCCGTTGCGGAACTGATTCCCTCCCCAGACAATCAGTTCAAGCCGATGAACTTCTCCACCTTCCGGCTCACGCTGACCCATCCGGTGCACCCGGAATGGCGTGAAATGGGCGGTCAGATCACTCTGGAAAATGCTGCGGGTGAGACCGTCCCTGCAACGGTACTGGTGGATCAACGCCGGATCACGGTTGATCCCTGCACCGTTGAGTCCAAGGAACTCTGTGGCAGTAAAGACGACGCCCTCACGGCCGGTGAAACCTATACCCTTCGGATCCAGGGTTTGCCAAGCCACACCAGTGCCGGGGTATTGGACTTCACCCAGGAGTTCACTCCCCGTGAGACCGGGCCGACCGTGGTGCTGTTCCAGGAGGTCATTGACTCAGGGCTGCTGGCAGGCAGCGATGAATCCGCCGCCCAGACGTCCCTGCTCAACGGCCAGATCATCAATGGTGTCACCCTGAATTCCGTTCTTCAGGGCGTGGCCGGACCGTCACAGCAAACCGGCGGATTGTTTGCGGAATTGGCGTACGCGCCCTCATTCTCGGCGGACGAGCCGTTACCGCTGCGGGTCCCCAAGGGCAGTGTCCTGACCAGCAGCAGCCTGGATGTGAAGATCAACGGCAGCGTGCCCGTGCTCGACGCCAGCACCGGACAGCTGCAGACGACCGGCGACATTAACGTCACCATGCTCTCCGATGCGACCGGGTACCTGAGCCCCAATCCCTACACCGATGACCTGAGCGCCCCACGTCACGTGAAGCTGTTCATGGATGTGGCCATGAATACCGAGGCGGCGCAACCGAATGCCTCCCTGTCACAGGATCTGCTCGGCGTTGAACTCAGCGGTATTGCCCTGGTGAAGGACGGTGTGC
The DNA here is from genome assembly GCF_019264345.1 of Marinobacter arenosus. Classification (NCBI taxonomy): domain Bacteria; kingdom Pseudomonadati; phylum Pseudomonadota; class Gammaproteobacteria; order Pseudomonadales; family Marinobacteraceae; genus Marinobacter; species Marinobacter arenosus. Next base: position 3,099,225 of record NZ_JAHVAO010000001.1, on the reverse strand, counting down.
TGACCATCGATGCCATCGGTGTGGTGGAGCCCGAACTCCTGGGCCAGGAGTACACCGATTCCACCATCGCCTTCCGGATCGAAGCCGCAACCGACGCGGACTCGGTTCTCGACGCCGCGCAACTGCGGACCCTGGACACCACCAGCCCGCAATTGGTGAGCTGGATGCCCGGCCCTGCCGACGCCATTCCAGCCACGCGCCAGTCCATGCAACGCCCGGGCGACCCGGTGATCCTGAACTTTGATGAGCCGCTGGATCCTGAGACGGTCGCGAGTGGCATTACCGTCATTGAGGGCGCCACAGCCTTGCCCAACGAAGACGTCGAAACCAAGCTCGACGGCACCGTCGTGGTCATTAACCCAAAGGGCGGGCTCAAGCATGGCGTTGGTTACAGCGTCCAAATCGATTCCAGCCTGACCGATCTTGCGGGCAACGGAGCAACGGCACAGTCAATCGAATTCTCACTGCCTGCGCTCAGCGATGGCACCGAAGCTGATCCAGCATCTCCGATTGCCCTGACCACCTACCCTGGTTTCCCTTGTGTAACCACCGCCGTCGATTTGAATGCCCGGACTCATGGTCAGTGTGTGGATGACGCGCCAAACGGTCCTGAGGGGGACGTATTGCCGGTCACCACCCTACCAGCGGACCGGCCGATCGTGGTGGTCTTCTCTCAGTCCATGGATCTTGCGTCGATTCGTTCTGGCGAAACCTTTGTGGTGGAGAAAGTCGCTGCCGACGGCACTTACCTGAGTGACGTCAGCGGCCGCCTCGAAACCAACAATCAGCGCATTCGCTTCTATCCGGACCAACCCTGGGAGCAAGGCAGCTTCTATCGGTACACCCTTGCCTCAGGCACAGTCGTTAATGACTGCGCCAACGCCGTTTGCTCCGAGGCGGGTTATCCACTGCAAACCGACCTGCTGGTCAACCCGGAAGATGTCGGTGGCCCGGATCTGACCATCTATTTCGAGGGGGCTGAAGAACGCCAGTCAGTGTTTACTCCTCTGAGAAACCTTCCGATTCGGGACGTCAACTCCAACTATGTAATTGACTGCCCCACCCTTGGTGGTACGGATTGCCTGGAACCGTTCAATCACGACGTCCACGAAACCGATGGATTCAAGCCTTCGGCCAATGCGGCAAAACTGGCGGTTACCGACAAAACTGCAACGGTACTGGGCGCGCCTGCCGGAGCCAGCGTGGGCTGCTCGGCCGATGAGACCTGTCCGGAATCCAAGTTCATCTACCAGACCTACGGTCTGAACACAGAGGTGGTCGGTCCAGCCGTGGATGAAGAAACCGGCAAACAGGGTGTTCGGGTGCTGCTGTATCCCACCATGTTGGCAACCACCTCCGCCACGGTGGTTCTGGATACCCTTGGCGAGCAAGTCACTGGCCCCCAGATCCTGCGTATGCGATACGGTAAAGATGATCCCGCCTGCAATGACAGTTGCGCACGCAGCGGATTGATTCCAGGCATCATTGTCGAAGGCGAGAACGGCGGGCCGGTCTTCAAGACCACGGCGGAACTGACACTGGACGCCCCGAACCTGGTCGTTCCCCTGGAGGGCGCTTTGCAGCATAACCTGTACGCCTATCCATTCACTCTTGAACTGGATGGTGACATCACGTTCTTCGATGATGGCCGCATGCAGATCGAACAGAGAAACTCTAATGTTCCCGAAATCAATGTGTTGGTTTCCACTGAAGATGCGATTACTGGAGCGCTGATCGATTTCGGCTCCTGCCTTGGCGGCCTCTTATTTGGCGATACCACGGCCTGCGAAGCCCTCTTGTCTGAAGACACCGAGTCCACGGGGGCCGTACTGATCCCCCTGGTCATCCCGGACCAGGGGCTTTACCTCAACTTCATCTCCAATCCCATAAAGGAAATTCCTGCACAGCAGTAACCTCAGGCCTTTGCCTTTCAGGCCAGCCTTCGCGGCTGGCCTTTTTTTAGGCCCGAAGCCCGCCCCGGACTTTTCCCATCCCCCTGCTATCCTGCTAATCTGGTTGCGCAACGAAACTGCCCGATCACAACAAGAATCCGCCAGGAGAGAGCATCCATGGAAAACGGCACCCATTACCGAACCTGCCACCTTTGCGAGGCCATGTGCGGCGTCGCGATTGAAATGAAGGATGGGCACATCGCGTCCATCAAGGGTGATGACGAGGACCCGTTAAGCCGTGGGCACATCTGCCCCAAGGCCGTAGCCCTCCAGGATCTCCACGAAGACCCGGATCGGCTGCGCAAGCCGGTACGGCGGACGGACGACGGCTGGCAGGAAATGGAGTGGGACGAAGCGTTTGATCTGGTGGCCGACAAGCTGAATCACACCCGCAAGGAGTTCGGTCGCAACAGTGTGGGCGTCTACCTGGGCAACCCCAATGTCCACAACCACGGCTCCCTGGTGGCGACCATGCCCTTCCTGCGGGCCCTGGGCACTCAGAACCGGTTCTCGGCCACGTCCAACGATCAGCTCCCGCACATGCTGGCGAGCCTCGAGATGTTTGGCCATCAGGTGCTCTTTCCAATTCCGGATATCGACAACACTGACCTGTTCATCTGCATCGGAGCCAATCCCATGGCCTCGAATGGCAGCCTGATGACGGTTCCGGATTTCCGCGGCCGGATAAAACGCATGAAAAACCGGGGCGGAAAACTGATCGTGATCGACCCCCGGCGAACCGAAACCGGCAAGCTCGCTGATGAGTTCCATTTCATCCGGCCCGGCAACGATGCCCTCTTGATGATGGCCATGGTGCACACCCTGTTTGCCGAGGACCTGGTCAACCTTGGCCCCGCGGAACACCTGGCCAAAGACACCGATCTGCTGCGACTGGCGGCACTGGCATTTACCCCGGAAGCGGTCAGTGAGCACACCGGCATTGCCGCCGAGGACATCCGACAGCTCACCCGCCAGTTGGCCAGTACTCCCAAGGCGGCGTTATACACCCGCATGGGCACCAGTACCCAGGTTTTTGGTGGTGTCGCCACCTGGCTGGCCTACTGCCTGAACATCCTGACCGGCAAACTGGATACACCGGGCGCCATGCTGTTTACCCAGCCTGCCATCGATCTGGTTACCCTCGGCGCCATGGCAGGCCAGAACGGCCACTTCGGCAAGCGGTACAGCCGGGTGAAGGGTTTGCCGGAATTCGCCGGCGAATACCCGGCCAGCACCATGGCGGATGAAATCCTGACTCCGGGCGACGGCCAGATCCGTGCCTTTGTCACCGTGGCGGGCAACCCGGTGCTGTCCAGCCCCAATGGCAAGCGCCTGGAGCAGGCGTTGAGCGGGCTCGACTTCATGGTCTCGGTCGACTACTACCTGAACGAGACGACGCGCCATGCAGACATCATCCTTCCGCCGACCGCTGCGCTGGAGCGCAGTCATTACGACCTGATTTTCAGCATGTTCGCGGTGCGCAATTTTGCCAAGTACAGCGAGGCTCTGTTCGACGCGGGCCCGGACAGTCGGCACGACTGGCAGATCCTGCTGGAACTGGCGCACCGCCTGGAAAAAAAGCGCAAGGGCGGCAGCCTTCCGCTGCGGTCGGAGCTTGGATGGCGGGCATTCAAACAGATTGGTCCAGACCCGATCCTTGACCTGTTGTTGCGGTCCGGCCCCTACGGCACCGACGCAGGTCGCGTTCGCGGGCTGGCTCAACCGGTCGTTGATCTGGTGCTGGACTTACTGCCCAACCGCCATCCGCTCCGGGGCCTGGCCAAACTCAGCCCACTGAACCGGCGCTGGCAGGCGTTGCCAAAGGGCTTGTCGCTGTCGGCCCTGAAAGACAACCCCAACGGTGTGGATCTCGGCCCCCTTCAGCCATCGCTGCCCGACCGCCTGTTCACACGGGATGGCCGAATCAATCTCGCGCCGCGGCGTTACCTCACGGACCTGGATCGATTGCACGAACACCTGGCGCAACCGGTAACCGACACACTGGTGCTGATCGGTCGACGTCACGTTCGCAGCAACAATTCCTGGATGCACAACAGCCAGCGGCTGGTGAAAGGCAAGGATCGTTGCACCCTGATGATTCACCCCAGAGACGCAAGCCGGCTGGGCCTGCAGGCCGGCGACTCGGCGCAGATCTCCGCCGAGACTCGAAACATTGTGCTGCCCGTGGAGATTACCGAAGATCTCATGCCCGGTGTGGTTTCCGTACCCCACGGCTGGGGCCACGACCGTGACGGTACGGGCCAGTCTGTTGCCTCTGCCCATGCCGGAGCGAGCATCAATGATGTCCTCAGTGACGAGCAGATTGATCCGCTGGTCGGCACGTCCGTATTGAATGGGCAGTCGGTAACTGTCAAAGTCTGGCGTCCGGAACGACAACGCAAACGCGCCTGAGCCCAAACGAGGAGACCCGAATGCCATTGTGGCTGCAGTGGACCCTGATTATCGCAGGACTGATTGCCATCACTCTGCTGCTGGCCTTCATCCGCCGCCAGGTTGGCACCCTTTCCGAGGGGCGCCGGCGCCGGATGAAAGCCGAAGCGTTCCAGCAGAAGCGCCGTGACGACATGATCGACAGCATTCGTGTCATTGCAATGGCGGTCGAAACGGAGCAGGTCGAGTATTCCGAGGCCTGCCTCCGTATAAAAGGCCTGCTGGATCATGTTGCGCCCGAGCTGCTCGAACAGACACCGTTCAGGGTGTTCCAGGAAGTGCACGAAAAACTGGAACACATGCCCACCCATCGGGCCCGCCAGGCGACCGACACTCGCTTCGTCGAAAAGATGGACAAGGAACGGTTTGAAGTGGAAAAGGCTCACGCAGACGAGATCCGGCGGGCGGCTACCGCCATTCGGCATCATCAGTTTGATGCCAAGTAGGCAAGCTCATCTCGGCGACTGGTCAGACCGCCTTTTTTGTAACTTTTTGTAACCGAGAAGCCGGCCAACAATCCAGGTTAGTCCTGAAAATCAAAAGCTTCCAGCGGACAGAAAAGTTGACAGCAAACTCATTCCTTCACGCCGGCCACTATTGACTTTTCTTTTCCCTTCCTTCGACTAAATTGAAATCAGGGCGTTGCCTAAATCTGCGACGGCATCTGCTCTTCGTTGTTTTCTCCTGATAAGTTTGGACGACTCTGCAACAAGCGGGTGAGCTTGCCGGCCCTGGGGCCGGCTTTTTTTGGTGGAAAAACGCGGGTTCGTTGAGCTACTGGCTCATCATACCCGCCATGGCCATGATGCTGTTTTTGCTCTCAACCAGCTCATCAAACTGGGCCTCGACCTGATCCCGATCAAGCCCCAATTCATCGAAATCCGCCTGACTGATGACCTCGCCCGCACCGAGCGCGATCCCTCTGGCGGTCAGCAGCTGCCGTCCCAGCCACAGCAGCTTGGCGTACACCCGGCAAGGCCCATCATAGGCCCGGTTCTTCTGAAACCGAATCGCGAGCGTCACCTCATCGGGCATGCCCCAGTTCTCCATCAATTGGGCGGCAATCTGTTCCCGTGTAATACCCAGGAGGTAGTGCTCGGTAACCGAGGAATCGATCTTTGGATTGGCCTCAAGCGATCGGCATACCAGCTTGAAATGGGGCGGAAAAACCTGGGCCAGGACCAGGTAACCGAAGTTGTGCAGCAAGCCACCCAGGTAGGCAAGTCCGAACAGGGGCCGCTCACCGCGGGGCATCATGCTGGCAAGGATGCCCGCCGATTGGGCCTGCCATATCGCCTGTTGCCAGTAATCAACGTAACCTTCGGGGTGGTCCTGCGGCTGCTTCAAGGCGCGCCCCAGCGAAAGGCCCATGGCCAGGTTCATGACCAGGTCAAAGCCCAGCACCCGGGACACCGCGTCGTGAACCGAACGGACCTGCCCCGCCGCCGCGTAGAACGATGACGACGCCCAACTCACGACCTGCGCCGCCAAGCTTGGATCGCTCTCGACGATATCCACAAGGTCGCCCATGACGGCATTGGGATTGACCCGCAGATGGATGATGCGTTGCGCGGTTTCCGGCAGTGGCGGCAATTCCAGCGTGTCTTCCAGGCGCTGCTGGATACGCAGGCCGGTGAATTTCTTGATGGCGGAATGGAGCTGATCCCGGTCCCGACCGTGATCGTCGAGGTTGACGGCGATCGACTCGGGATCCACCGCGAAATCCCTCCGATCGGCGTCGCTCGTCAACGCCTTGAATTCGTTTCCCGGTATGACCATGGCCAGACCCTGTTCTTCCAGCTCCAGGGCAACGGCGGGCAATGCATCCACCCGCTGGTCCACGATGGTCGGCCAGCCGGTGAGGGAAGGCAGGGCCGGGAGCGGGGTCAGTCCCGCCCGTTCATAAACGCGGACCTGTTCACGACGTTTCATCACCCGGAAATCTCGCCCCAGGCGTTTGTTCAGTTCCTCAAGGTCGATCAGATCGTCTTTACGGCAGATCACCTGAAGATTGCCGCCCCCGTCACTCAGCAACACCATGCGCAGCAGTTGGTCCCGGCTGGCCTGGCATGCACTTCGCAGCGACACACCCGAGACCGAATCACCAAGGGCTTGCTGAACTGCGACAGGTAGTTCCATAGTCTGCTCCATATATTGCTGCAGGCTGAAATCCAGCCTTATCCTTGAAAGGTCAGAGTCAGTATAGGCAAACCCGACAGCTCAACGGGCACTCTTATACATCACCGTAGCGAATTCTCTCTCCCAACCAGCGCCGAATCAGGGCTTCCACCACCTCCCGGTCCGGCATCAACCGGGGTGCCATTTCTCGAACCGGCTCAATCCAGCCCTTGTCCCGCTCAAAATCGGCAAGTCGGAACTGCATCATGCCAGTCTGTCGGGTACCCAGCACTTCGCCTGGCCCGCGAATCTCCAGGTCCTTCTCGGCGATGAAGAATCCGTCCTGGCTGTCCCGCAGCGCCTGCAACCGGGCCTTTCCGTTGCTGGAAAGCGGTGGATGGTACATCAGCACGCAGAAGCTGGCCTGCTCGCCTCGCCCCACCCTGCCCCGCAACTGGTGCAACTGGGCCAGTCCCAGGCGCTCCGGGTTTTCAATGATGATCAGCGAGGCGTTGGGCACATCCACCCCAACCTCAATGACCGTGGTGGCCACCAGCAGATCGAGTTCGCCGGTCTTGAACTGCTCCATGACGCCGGCTTTTTCCGCCGCCTTCAGTCGGCCGTGAACCAGACCAACCTTGAGGTCCGGCAAACGCTCCGACAATTCCTGCGCGGTGACCTCCGCCGCCTGGCACTGCAGAGCCTCCGACTCCTCGATCAGGGTACAGACCCAATAGGCCTGCCGTCCCTCACGGCAGGCATTGCGCACCCGTTCAATGACGTCCTCACGCCGACTGTCCGGAATGACGATGGTTTCGATCGGCTTTCGCCCGGGAGGAAGCTCATCGATCACCGAGGTATCGAGATCGGCGTAGGCGCTCATGGCCAGGGTTCGCGGAATCGGGGTCGCCGTCATGATGAGCTGGTGCGGCGCCAGACGGGCACCAACGCCCTTTTCCCGCAGTGCCAGGCGCTGGTGAACGCCAAACCGGTGCTGCTCGTCGACAATCACCAGCGCCAGACGGTCAAACCTGACATCGTCCTGAAACAGGGCGTGGGTGCCGATCACCACACCGACCCTGCCCGTGTGCACCGATTCCAGGGCTTGCTGCCGGGCTTTTCCCTTCACTTTGCCAGAGAGCCAGGCCAGATTGATACCCAAAGGCTCCAACCAACTGCGGAAATTCTGGTAATGCTGCTCGGCCAGAATCTCGGTCGGCGCCATCAGCGCCACCTGCGCCCCTGCACCAATCGCCTGTAACGCTGCTAGGGCTGCGACCACCGTTTTGCCGGAACCGACGTCGCCCTGAACCAGCCTCAGCATTGGCAGCGGCTGGCTGAGATCCTGGCGGATATCCGTCATTACGTGACGCTGGGCCCCGGTGAGCTGGAATGGCAACGAATCGAGAAAGCGATCAGCAAGATCGCCGGTTGGCAACAGGGGCAGAGCTTCGCGCGCCTGGATCTGTTCCCGGACCTGCAACAGGCTGAGCTGGTGAGCCAGCAATTCCTCCATGACCAACCGCTGTTGGGCGGGGTGCCGGCCTTCCATCAGCAGGTGAACCGGCGCGTCGGCAGGCGGCGAATGCACCAGCTGCACCGCCTCACTGATGCCAGGCAACTGGTAATCCGCCAGTAACGACGGCGGCAACCAGTCCCGGATCGGAAAGCGTTGGAGGTACCCCAGTGCCTGCTGGCAAAGCCCTCGAACCCGGGGTTGCTGGATGCCCTCGGTGAGGGGGTAGACTGGCGTGAGCGTCGCCTCCCCGTCAGCCGGCATGGGCGGGGGGTTCACCTGGTATTCGGGATGGTAGAACTCGTACCCCGCGCGACCGGGACGCACTTCTCCGAAACACCGGACCCGGGCGCCTTCGGTCAACTGGTTTTTCTGGGCAGCGTTGAAATGGAAAAACCGCATGACCAGAAAGCCGCTGCTGTCCTTGAGGGTGACCTGCAGGCTTCGGCGACGCCCCATCACCAGATCCGCCTTCATGACCTCGCCTTCGGCAACCGCCACGTCGCCGATTCGGAGACTGCCCATGGGCACTATCCGGGTGCGGTCTTCATAGCGGTGAGGAAGGTGAAACAGCAGGTCCTGCAGCGACGCGATGCCCAGTTTGGCGAGCTTTTCCGCCAGGGCGTTGCCGACCCCCTTGAGCTGGGTGACCGGGATGTCATCCAGTGACGTCATGGGCGACTCAGGCGCTTTCGGCCACGGCCGGAGTGTCTGTTTTCGCCTTTTCAATGACCCGGCACTGGCTTGCGGCAAGTGACAGGACATCGATCGCTTTTGGCCGCGGGAAGGTCACGCGCCACGCGAGTGCCACCGTCCGGAACGGCACCGGCGGCGCGAATCGGCGTACGGCAAGGATGTCTTCGTGATATTGCATGGCCGTGGCAGCCGACAGGGGCAGAACGGTGATGCCAAGGCCGGAGGCGACCATGTGCCGAATGGTCTCGAGGGAACTGCCCTCGGTCACCAGCGAGGGCGACGCGGTATCCACGCGGCGAGTGACGGCCTCAACCAGCGGCGGGCAGGATTCCAGCACCTGGTCCCGGAAACAGTGCCCCGGCCCAAGCAGAAGCAACTGCTCCTGTGCCAGCTCCTCCGCCGTCAACTGGTCCTTCTCGGCCAGCGGATGACCCGCCGGCAGCAGCACCACGAACGGCTCATCGTAGAGTGGCAGGGTAAGGACCTCCGGCTCCTCGAACGGCAACGCAATGATGATGGCGTCAAGCTCGGACTGCCTCAGCTTCTGGCGCAGGTTTGCCGTGTAGTTCTCTTCAATGTACAGCGGCATGTCCGGCGCCGCGCGCCTCAGTTCGGGCAACAGATGGGGAAACAGGTAGGGGCCAATGGTGTAGATCGCCCCGACCTTCAGCGGCGAATTCAGTTGATTTTTTCCATCCTGGGCCATGTCCTTGATCACACCGACCTGATCCAGTACCCGCTGGGCCTGCTCAATGATACGCTGCCCGGTCTCGGTCACCCGGATGCTGCTTTTGCTACGTTCAAACAGGGGGATGCCCAGCTCATCCTCGAGCTTCTTGACGGCGACACTGAGCGTCGGCTGACTGACGTGGCAGCGCTCGGCGGCGCGGCCAAAATGCCTTTCACGGGCAAGCGTAACGACGTATCGTAACTCGGTAAGAGTCATGTTGAGCTCCGGTCAATGGGGTCCAGGTCGAAGTTTCGCTTATTTATGGGTTCAAGCATAAGGATTGAAATTGTCTATGGCAATGACTGAAGGCACCAACACACCCAGGGTTCTGGTAGCCGGTTGTGGCAAACTTGGCAGCGCCATCGCCGGCCTGCTTACCGACTCGGCCACGACCTTCGGCCTGCGGCGAAATCCGGACCGAATTCCGGAGGGGATTCACCGCCTCAAAGCCGACCTGATGCACCCGGAGTCCCTGAAGGAAGTGGTCCCAGCGAACCTTGATGTGGTGATCTATTGCCTGACACCCGCCAGCTACGACGAGCAGGGTTACCGGGACGCCTATGTGAATGGCCTCGCCAATCTGCTCGCGGCCCTCGGTGACCAGCCTCTGAAGCGACTCATCTTCGTCAGCAGCACCAGCGTCTATTCCCAGGATGATGATGACTGGGTCGACGAAAATAGCCCTACCCAGCCCAGTCGGTTCAGCGGCGAGCAGATACTGGCGGGTGAACGAACCGCCCTGGAAAGCGGCCACCCAGCAACCATCGTGCGCTTCAGCGGCATATACGGCCCTTCAAGGCAACGATTCCTGGACGAGGTCATTGCCGGCCGCATGGACCCCCAGTCCCCGGCGCCCTTCAGCAACCGCATTCATGAGGAAGATGCCGCCCGGGCCGTCGAGTTTCTGACTCGGCAGGCCCTGGCGGGCGAATCCCTGCAGGATCTCTACATTGCCAGTGACAGCGAGCCGGTTCGGCTCGATGAGGTGGTTGCGTGGGTGCGTCAACAGACGCCCTGTGCGGAGCCGGTCGAGGGTGCCAGAAAAGGCGGGCGGGCCGGAAGCAAACGCTGCAGCAACCAGCGCCTGCTGGGAACCGGCTTCCGGTTCCACTACCCCAGCTTCCGGGACGGCTACCGCGACATGATTGCCAACCGGTAGTTCTGGCCGAAAAACAAAAAGGCGGCCGTAGCCGCCTTTTTCTTCTGACCGGAGCCAGGTGTCAGCCAGATCAGCTGAGCACCATCACCGCTTCCATCTCAATGGGCACGCCCTTGGGCAGCGCCGCAACGCCTACGGCCGCACGGGCCGGATAAGGCTCTTCGAAATACGTTGCCATGATTTCGTTCACGGTCGCGAAGTTGGCGAGGTCCGTCATGTAGATGTTGAGCTTCACAATGTCCTTGAGCTCACCACCAGCCGCTTCACACACCGCCTTGAGGTTCTCGAACACCTGACGGGTCTTGGCGGAAAAATCGCCCGCCACCACTTCCATGGTTTCCGGAACCAGCGGGATCTGGCCAGACAGATACACGGTGTCACCGGCTTTTACCGCCTGTGAGTAGGTGCCAATCGCCTGCGGGGCGTTTTCAGTCTGGATAACGGATTTGTTGGTCATGACTTTGGAATTCCTCTCTTTCAAAACGCCAATCCTCACCTCTCGGCGCAGTAGCTGTCAACCAGCCTTTGGTCCGTATCAATGGCGGACACGACCGATGTGAGTGACCGCCCGGATGTTCCGCACCCGCCGCATGACACGGGCCAGGTGCCGACGACCATTCACATGGAGCACGAGGCTGACAATGCTGAACTTGGCGTTCTGATCTTCCACGTTGATGCGCTCGATATTGCCATCCGCCATCGCCACGGCGTTGGCCACTTCCGCAATCACGCCCCGCTGCCGCTCGAGCTCGACCCGCAGTTCCACCGAGAACTCGTCGGTGATGTCCTTGGCCCACTTGAGGTGAGTCAGCTGCGCACGTCCCTCGTCATCCTCGGGCAGGCGGGAGCAGGTATCGGAATGAATCACCATGCCCTTGCCCGAATCCATCATACCGACCACCGGGTCGCCCGGAATTGGCTTGCAGCAACTGGCGAAACGAACCAGTAGCCCTTCCGTGCCCCGGATCGTGACCGGGCTGTGAACTCCGCCGCGATGGGCATCCGGGGTCATGTCGACACTGGGTTCCGATTCCGCGCCGGTCACCAGCTGGCGAGCCACCAGATAGGCCATGCGATTGCCCAGGCCGATATCACTGATCAGGTCGTCCAGACTGTTGACCTGGTTGTGGTTGACCACGGCCTGGATCTGGGCATTGCCGATGTCGGCCAGACGGGCACCGAAGCCCTTGAGGGATTTCTTGAGCAGCGTCTTGCCCAGTTCCAGGGATTCCGTCCGCTTCTGGCTCTTGAGCACATGGCGAATGCTGCTGCGCGCTTTGCCCGTGACCACGAAGCTGAGCCATGCGGGATTCGGGCGAGCGCCAGGTGCGGTAATGATCTCAACGGTCTGACCACTCTGCAGCGGCTGGCTCAGTGAGCTCAGGTTGCGATTGATCCGGCAGGCGACGGTCGCATTACCGATATCCGTATGAATGGCGTAGGCGAAATCCACCGGCGTGGCGCCGCTCGGCAGTTCCATGATCTTGCCCTTGGGCGTGAACACGTAGATTTCATCCGGGAACAGATCGACCTTCACGTGCTCGATGAATTCCAGGGAATCATCGGCCCGCTCGCGCATTTCCATCAGCCCTTTGACCCAGCGGTCCACCCGGGCCTGGTTGGCGCTGGTTACGCTGCTCGGCTCGTTCTTGTACATCCAGTGTGCCGCAATCCCGTTGTTCGCGATGTGCTCCATTTCCTCGGTGCGGATCTGGATCTCAATGTTGACGTGCATGCCGAACAGCGTTGTATGCAACGACTGGTAGCCATTGGCCTTCGGCATGGCAATGTAGTCCTTGAAGCGGCCGGGTAGAGGCTTGTAGAGGCTATGGACCGCGCCCAGGATTCGATAGCAGTCGTCCTCGGTATCGGTAATGATCCGGAACGCATACACATCCATGATTTCGTGAAACGATTTCTGCTTGAACTTCATCTTGTTGTAGATGCTGTTCAGGTGTTTTTCTCGCCCCAGGATACGCCCCGGCAGGCCCCGCTCCTGAAGTTTCTCCTGCAACTTGCCGCGAATTTCCTCAATGATTTCCCGGTGGCTTCCGCGCAATTTGGCGACCGCCTTGGAAATGTACTTTGACCGCATTGGGTACAGGGAGGAGAACCCGAGGTCTTCGAGCTCGGTACAGATGGAATGCATACCAAGACGGTTGGCGATGGGCGCGTAAATATCGAGCGTCTCGGTGGCAATACGCTGACGCTTTTCATAAGGCATTGGCCCGAGGGTGCGCATGTTGTGCAGCCGATCCGCCAGCTTCACCAGAATGACGCGGATATCCCGCGCCATGGCCAGCGTCATCTTCTGGAAATTCTCGGCTTGTGCCTCGGCCCGGGACCGGAACTCGATCTGGGTCAGTTTGCTGACGCCATCCACCAGCTCCGCGACGTCTTCACCAAACTGCTCCGCAAGGGCGTCCTTGGGAATACCGGTATCTTCAATCACGTCATGGAGCATGGCCGCCATCAGGCTTTGATGGTCCAGCCGCAAATCGGCAAGAATGTGGGCAACCGCGAGCGGGTGGGTGATGTAGCGATCGCCACTTTTGCGCATCTGCCCTTCGTGGGCCTGTTCGGCATAATAGTAGGCACGACGTACCTGATTGATACGATTTGTATCCAGATAGGTACTCAGCTCTTTTGCAAGCCCTTCAACCGTCGCCTCTGCCGACACCGCGCCTCCGAATACTCGAGAATCTCAGGGACAAAAAAACCCGAATGCACGCATCCGGGTCCTTCCTGATCCAATGACGTTCTATAGATACACTATAAAAGCGCGGGGCCAGATTTCAATGCTTCCAAGGTACGGATACGTATTTGTACCCGTGACGGCGTTACTCGTCGTCTTCTTCCTGCAGCAATTCACGACCGACCTTGCCTTCGGCGATTTCGCGCAGCGCGATAACCGTGGGCTTGTCGTTCTCTTCCGCCACCATCGGTTCCGCACCTTTGGTCGCGAGCTGACGGGCACGCTTGGTAGCCAGCATCACCAGCTGGAAGCGGTTATCAACGTTTTCCAGACAATCTTCAACGGTAACTCGTGCCATAACTTCCCCGAAAAATAAAATGACTAGTTGAGCAGACCGCGTAGTTTACTGTGGCCGGTTCAATTTGTATACAGCCACAAACAGCATCTGCCCTACCGCGAAAGCCCGGCCAGCAGTTCGCCATGGCGAACCTGCTGCACCGACATTCGCAAGCGCTGGCTGCGGACAATCGCCAGCAGATCCGCCAGCGCCAGCTCGAACTGATCGTTCACCACCAGGTAGTCGAACTCCAGCGCGTGACGGCATTCCTCGGCCGCCTCGGTCAGCCGGCGCTCCACCACGTCCGGAGCGTCCGTTCCGCGACCGGTCAGGCGCTCCCGAAGCACCTCAGACGAGGGCGGCACAATGAAAATACTCACACATTCAGGCATCAGCCGGCGCACCTGCACGGCGCCCTGCCAGTCAATCTCCAGTATCACATCCCGGCCTTTGGCCAGGGTTTCGCGAACCCAGGTGTGGGAGGTGCCGTAATAGTTTCCGAAAACATCCGCGTGTTCCAGGAAGTCGCCCCGGCCGATCATTGACTCGAACGAGTCGCGGGTCACGAAGTGGTAATTGACGCCATCCTGTTCGCCCTCGCGCTTGGGGCGGGTGGTGTGGGAGACCGAGACGCCGAGTTTCTGGTCGGCGCGCAGCATGGCCGCGACAAGGCTGGTCTTCCCGGCGCCCGAGGGGGCGGAAATGACGTACAACGTACCTTGCTCAACTGTCTGGCTCATCAACAAACAACTCCAACCCGAATGTATTCAGAAGGCCGCCCGAACCCGAGGCAGTGCCTGCAAAGCGCGGGATTATACGGTGTTCGACCGGCGTCCGCACCTCACTCGAGGTTCTGGACCTGCTCGCGCATCTGTTCGATGAGCACTTTCAGATCCACCGCGGCACGCGTTACCCGGGCATCGATACTTTTACTGCTCAGCGTGTTGGCCTCGCGGTTCAGTTCCTGCATCAGAAAATCCAGCCGGCGCCCGATGGCATCGTCGCTCCTCAGGGTATCGGTCACTTCGCTGATGTGGGCGTCCAGACGTTCCAGTTCCTCGGCGACGTCACTTTTCTGCGCCAACATCACCATCTCCTGGGCGACGCGCTCAGCATCCAGCTCCACCTTGGCCTTCTCGAACCGGTCACGCAGAGTCTGTTCCTGCGCCGTCAGCAGTTCGGGCATCAGCTCGCGCACCTCGGAGACCAGTCGGGTCATGGCGTCCAGGCGATCTTCGAACAACGGCCTCAGACGCTCTCCTTCGCGCTCGCGCACACTCACCAGCTCAGCAACCGTGGCCTCGAACAGTTCAACAGCGGCCGTGCGGGCCTGGCCAAAATCCTGCTCCGGCACCGACATCACCCCGGGCCAACGAAGGATATCGAGCGCACTGATGTGTGCTGGATTATCAAGTATGCGATTGACGTGATTGGCGGCTTCATTGAGCGCCTTGGCCAGGTCATCGTTGACTTCAAAGCTCTGGGAAGCGGTTTCGGCGGATTGCAGTCGCATGGACACATCCACCTTGCCCCGCTTCAGCTGCTTGCGAAGCGCTTCCCGGAACGGATTCTCAAGCTCGCGAAAGGCCTCCGGAAGGCGAAATGAAGGCTCGAGGTACCGATGATTGACGGTGCGAATCTCGCACGTCAGCGTGCCCCAGTCTCCCTGGGCGTCCCGACGGGAAAATGCGGTCATACTTCGGATCATGGCAGCTCCGGTCATGGTTGGTGGCCTAAGCATCGAGTTTAGCAGGCTCGGAACGCTGACGGCGAGCGCTACCCCGCCAAAGCCATCCGGGCCTTGATCGACGTGTTATACTTTTCGGCCTTTCAATCCACGAACAACCGGGACACGCGCCCGGACACCAACCTCAGACTTCAGGAAACACTATGCGACCAAGCGGCAGAACGCCCGAACAACCCAGAGACGTTCGAATCACCCGTAATTACACCCGCCATGCCGAAGGCTCGGTTCTGGTGGAATTCGGGGACACCAAAGTGATCTGCACGGCCTCCGTCGAAAACAAGGTTCCTCCATTCCTGCGCGGCGAGGGCAAAGGCTGGATCACCGCGGAGTACGGCATGCTCCCCCGCTCCACCGGCAGCCGCATGGGCCGTGAAGCTTCGCGCGGCAAACAGGGTGGACGGACCGTGGAAATCCAACGCCTCATCGGCCGCTCACTCCGGGCCGCCGTCGACCTGAGCGCACTGGGCGAGCACAGCATCACCATCGACTGCGACGTCATCCAGGCCGATGGCGGCACCCGGACCGCCGCCATCACCGGCGGCTGCGTGGCCCTGGTGGATGCGCTGAACTTCCTGGTCGCCGAAAAGCGCTTGAAGAAGTCGCCACTCAAGCAGATGGTTGCCGCGCTCTCAGTCGGCGTTTACAAGGGTACGCCAGTGGTTGATCTGGACTACCCCGAAGACTCCGACGCCGAAACCGACATGAACGTGATCATGACCGACCAGGGTGGATTCATTGAAATTCAGGGCACCGCGGAAGGGGCGCCGTTTGTGAAGGACGAGCTGGACAGCATGCTGGACCTGGCCAAACAAGGCATTGAGCAGCTGTTTGAAATTCAGAAGGCGGCGCTGGAAGCGTAAACGAGGCTTGCGCAAAACCTGGGCGCTGGCATCGCTGCCAGCGTTTCCCAGGTGCTCAGCCGGAAAAGACGTGCTTAAAAACCGATCTCGATGTCGTAATCCATGATCACCGGGGCGTGATCCGAGAAACGGGTGGCGTCATCGATCCAGCCATCCTGGATGGTATTGCGGATGCCCGGTGTCAGCAGATGGTAATCCACCCGGATCCCGGCACTGCGGCGCGCACCCTCGGCCTGCTCGGGCCACCAGGTAAACTGGTTACTCTGTTTGTTGATTTCCCGGAACGCATCGATACAGCCCATTTCATCAAACAGGCGATCCAGCCATGCCCGTTCGTGGGGCAGGAAACCGGAAAAGTCATGCTTGTGATACAGCGGGCTGGCATCGGTCACATGATGGGCCGTCTGGAGGTTGGCGCAGAAGATGAATTGACGGCGCTTGCGCAGGGTTTTCTGCATGTGCAGGCCAAAGCCGTCCATGAATTCATCCTTGTGATCCAGCACCGTGAGGTCATCCTCACCGAGAAGTTCTTCCTCGCGCCCCAGGGCACACGGGGCCAGCACACAGGCTACCGAAACCTTATCAAAGTCTGCCTGGATAAACCGGCCTTCGCGGTCCGCCTGCTCGTTGGCAAACCCGTACATGATGGCCTTTGGAAAATGCCGGGTGTAGATGCCGACACCACCATCCTCGTTCTTCTCACCATCGATGAAATAAGCTTCGTAGCCCTCCGGGATGAGATTGAAATCCTCAATCTCATAGGCGCGCATGCGGTGATCCTGAACGCATACAACGTCAGCGTCCTGATCGGCCAGCCAGTCGAAAAAACCTTTATCAACGGCCTGGGCAAGACCATTGACGCTGATTGATACTACCCGCATACGTGTTCCCTGATTCGGTTTGTGTGTATGATACCGTTTTTACGCGTTAATTAAAGATCCACACCCGCCAGAAGCCTTGCCATGCACGACTATCAGCAGAATTTCATCGAATTCGCCATTCGCCGGAACGTACTTCGCTTTGGTGAATTCACGCTCAAATCCGGCCGCACCAGTCCGTACTTTTTCAACGCAGGGCTGTTCAACACCGGCGACGACCTCCTCCAGTTAAGCAAGGCTTATGCCGCCGCGATAGAACGCAGCAAGCTGGATTATGACATCATTTTCGGGCCTGCCTATAAGGGCATTCCGTTGGCCACCGTAACGGCCATGGCGCTCGCTACAGACGGTAACAGCAAACCCTTTGCCTTTAACCGCAAGGAAAAGAAAGATCATGGCGAGGGCGGGAACGTCGTCGGCGCGCCATTGCAGGGCAAAGTCCTGATCGTGGACGACGTGATTACCGCGGGCACAGCCATCCGGGAATCCATTGACCTGATCCGCGGTGCCGGTGCCGAGCCGGCCGGCGTGCTGATCGCGCTGGACCGCCAGGAACGCGGCAACGGCGAGCTGTCCGCGATCCAGGAAGTCGAGCAGGAGTTCGGCATCCCGGTGGTCAGCATCATCCGCCTGGAACAGGTTCTGGACTACCTGAAGGCAAAACCGGAATTCGCCGGTCACGCCGAAAAGGTGGCCAGTTATCGGGATCGCTACGGAGTCTGATTCATGACCAACCGTTTTACTCCACTGAGAATCGCAGCTGCGATGGCCCTGGCACTCGGAACGATCGCCACCGCGCACGCTGGCATGTACCGCTACACGGATGAAAACGGTCAAATTGTTATCAGCAACACCATTCCCCAGGAAGCGACGAAACGGGGCTACGACATTCTCGGCACGAACGGCCGGGTGATGGAAACCGTCCCCCCGGCGCCGACCGAAGAAGAAATTGCCGCCAGGGAAGCCGAAAAGCAGCGGCAGGAAGAGCTGGAAATCCAGCGCGAGAAGGACCGCTTGCTGCTGAAGCGCTACAGCCACCCCGATCAAGCGGTTCGCGCCATGCACCGCAAGGTTCGCGAACTGGAAGGCCTGATCCAGCTGAAGCGCGGCAACATTTCCGTTATTTCGAGCCAGCTGGACAATGAGCAAAGTCGCGCCGCCGACATGGAGCGAGCCGGTCGCGACATTCCGGAAGCTTCGCTGGAAAAGATCCGACGCCTGGAGTCGCAGATTCGTGATCTGGAACAGGAAATCAGGGTCCAGAATCGGGAAATTGAGCAACTCAAATCCGCATTCGAAGCCGATATCGAGCGACTGGAAGAAGTGACCGGAGAGTCACGCACCCTGTCGCTCAGCCAGCCCGAAAAGAACCAGTAGCCGGGCACCCGACAAACGGTCGGACACAAAAAAGGGCGGAGGTTTCAAAACCTCCGCCCTTTTAGCTGAAAGCCGCCGACTCGCGGCGGCACTCCAGACGTCTTAGGCAGACGCAGTCGTCTTCTTGGCAGAAGCGGCGCTCTTGCGCGCAGTGGTCTTGCGAGCAGCCGGCTTCTTGGTGGTGACTGACGCCTTGGCGCTTTGAGCAGCGCTAGTCACTTCGTCAGCGGTCTCGGAAACGGTGTCCGCCGCTTCCTTCTCGAGCTTGGCAACCAGGTCCGCGGCAAAGCTGCCGAAGCGGGTGTTCAGGCTACGCAGCTGGTCGAACAGGTTCTCACTGTAGCCATAGTAACGCTTGCGCAGGGTCTTAACGCTGTATTCGCGAGCTTCGGACTCCAGCTTCTCAGCGTAATCAAACGGCTTGGACGCCAGTTTCTTCTGCTGCTCTTCCGCGGTGTTGATGCCTTTCTCAACGATTTCCTGAATCTGTTCCTGGTAAGTTTTAAGTTTACCCATAGCACTTCTCCTTAGGTTGTCTGAAAGCATTCTCGGTCCAGCGGCCAAGCGTTGACTGCCGGCCTTATCTGAATTTCGACTTTCAGCGTACGGAGAAAAATTAGAATGTTCATACTAAAAGCTGATGGGTACACCCGGCTCACCAAATTTCCCGATTCCGGACGGGAAACCGGCGCCGTTACCAGCGGAACAACACCCAACTCGGCACCAGCATGTCGGATTCGGTTTCCCGGATCCAGCCGCCGCCATCCGATGGCACGAGATAATATTCCGGGCCGACCTCAGGCACCACCTTGATTTCCATGAGCTGACCGTTCACCCGGTATTCGTAGAACACCTCGTTTTCACCGGGCCGAATAACAATCTGCGGCCCCTCGCTGCTGGGCTGGTAATCCGAGATCACCACGGGCTCGTCCGGGGTTTCCACAAGCGTCTCATCCAGGGCACCGTCATCCTGGGCGATAGCCACCCCAGAAAAACCGGCAAGCAGTAACGCTCCCGAAAAGGCGAATCGTTTCATTTTCGTGATACCCTTTTGCCAATCGATTTACGTACAGATTTGCACAAGCCAATCAACGCTTCAATCAGAATCCGGACCCGCTTTGACATGACTGAGCAAAAGACTCCGCCTGTGGTTCTTGTGGACGGTTCGTCCTACCTTTTCCGCGCCTATCATGCACTTCCCCCACTCACCACCAGCAAAAACCAGCCGACCGGAGCCATAAAAGGCGTCATCAGCATGCTGCGGCGACTGGAACAGGATTTCCCCGGTTCGAAAATGGTGGTGGTGTTCGACGCCAAGGGCAAAACCTTCCGCCATGACATGTACGAAAAGTACAAGGCCAACCGCCCGCCCATGCCGGAGGACCTTGCCTGTCAGATCGAGCCCATCCATGAGATCGTCAAGGCCATGGGCCTGCCGCTGCTGATCGTCAGCGGCGTCGAAGCGGACGATGTGATTGGCACCCTGGCCCATGAAGCGACCAGCAAAGGCATCGACGTGGTGGTTTCCACCGGCGACAAGGACATGGCCCAGTTGGTCAGTGATCACGTCACCCTCATCAACACGATGACCGAAACCCGTATGGACCGTGAGGGCGTGCGGGAAAAATTCGGGGTAACCCCCGAACAGATCATCGACTACCTGGCCCTGGTCGGCGACAAGGTCGATAACATCCCGGGCGTCAACAAATGCGGACCGAAGACCGCCGTTAAGTGGCTTGAGAGCTATCAGGATCTCGACAACCTGATTGAGCACGCGGATGAGATCAAGGGCAAGATCGGCGAGTATCTCCGCGAAGCCAAGGAAACCCTGCCACTGAGCCGGGAGCTGGCGACCATCAAGACCGACGTGGACCTGGACTTTGGCCTCGAGGATCTGCAACTCAGGCAGCAGGATGACGACCAGCTCCGCGAGCTGTTCCAGGAGTACGAGTTCCGGAGCTGGGTCGCAGAGCTGGAGCCAGGCTCCGGCAACGGCAGCGACGAATCCAGCGATGCCTCCGAGCCTCAGAACACCTCGCCCACAGAAAAGCACTACACCATCGTCACCGACCAGGGTGAACTGGACACCTGGCTGACGCGGTTGAAGGAGGCCGACCTGTTTGCCTTCGACACCGAAACCACGAGCCTTCGCTACAGTGACGCCGAAGTGGTCGGCGTGTCCTTTGCCGTCACGCCTGGCGAAGCCGCCTACGTGCCCCTGGCCCACGATTACATGGGTGCGCCCGAGCAACTGGACCGGGACGCGGTCCTGAACCAACTCAAGCCGCTGCTGGAGGATCCCAAACAGGCCAAGGTCGGCCAGAACCTCAAGTATGACAAGAACGTGCTGGCCAACCACGGCATTACCCTCGAAGGCATTGCCGAGGACACCATGCTGGAGTCCTACGTGCTCAATTCCGTGCTCACGCGCCACGACATGGACAGCCTCGCCCGGCAGTACCTGGATGAAACCACCACAACGTTCGAGTCCATTGCCGGCAAGGGCGCCAAGCAACTGACCTTCAACCAGATCGAGCTCGAGAAGGCCGGTCCCTATGCGGCGGAAGACGCCGACATTACCCTGCGCCTGCACCAGACACTGACACCCTTGCTGGAAAAAACCGGCAAGCTGGCGTCGGTGTACCGGGAGATCGACTTGCCCCTGGTGCCGGTTCTGTCCCGGATGGAACAGCGGGGGGCCCTGATCAACGCCAGCACCCTTCGCAGGCACAGCCAGGAACTGGCCGAACGCATGGCCGAACTGGAGCAGGAAGCCCACAAAGTAGCCGGCGAGACCTTCAACCTCGGGTCCCCCAAGCAACTGCAAGCCATCTTCTACGACAAGATGGGGCTGCCCGTCATCAAGAAAACCCCAAAAGGCGCGCCGTCCACCGCCGAGCCGGTGTTGCAGGAGCTGGCCCACGAACACGAACTGCCGCGACTGATCCTCGAACACCGCAGCCTGAGCAAACTGAAGTCCACCTACACGGACACGCTGCCGGAACTGATCAGTCACCGCACCGGCCGGGTCCACACGTCTTACCACCAGGCGGTGACCGCCACGGGACGCCTGTCCTCATCCGAGCCCAACCTGCAGAACATTCCAATTCGGAGCGAACAGGGCCGTCGGATCCGTCAGGCCTTTATTGCGCCGGAGGGCTTCAAACTGGTGGCGGCGGATTACTCCCAGATCGAGCTGCGCATCATGGCCCACCTGTCTGGCGATAAGGGCCTGCTGACCGCGTTCGAGAAAGGCGAGGATATCCACAAGGCCACGGCCGCCGAGGTGTTCGGTGTTCCGGTCGCGGAAGTGTCCGGAGATCAGCGGCGCAGCGCCAAGGCCATCAACTTTGGCCTGATCTATGGCATGTCCGCCTTTGGGCTGTCGCGCCAGCTGGATGTCGAGCGCAAAGTCGCACAGGAATACATCGACCGGTATTTTGAACGCTACCCGGGCGTACTCAACTACATGGACAACATTCGCAAGCAGGCCCACGAGGACGGCTTCGTGGAAACCCTGTTCGGCCGCCGCCTCTACTTGCCGGAGATCAACGCCCGCAACAAACAGTTGCAACAGGCGGCGGAACGCACGGCGATCAACGCCCCGATGCAGGGTACCGCCGCCGACATCATCAAGCGGGCCATGATCGAGGTCGAGACCTGGCTGCTCCGGGAGCACGCCGACGAGGCCAGGATGACCATGCAGGTGCACGACGAATTGATCCTCGAAGTCAGGGAAACCGCACTGGACAAGGTTCGGGACGGCCTGGTGCAACGCATGTCAGCGGCGGCGAAGCTCGACGTCCCGCTGCTCGTGGAAGCCGGCGTCGGTGACAACTGGGACGAAGCCCATTAACGGAAATTCGTCCGACTCCATCAAACAACACCGGACCGCCAGCCCGGTGTTGTTTGATAAACGCCACCAAAACAGGGCGTGAGTTCACAAAATGCACCTTAACAAAGCGTAATCTCAACACCGGAACGCCACCTCACTGCCCTTTCACCCGCCTCCCAGCCTTTAATGGCGCCGTTTCCCGGCTGTTCACACAGAAGCGGCACGAAATTCGCTTCGTTTCAAGTGTCGGCGCTTGCCCCCTCCCTCTCCATTCAGGCAACGCCATGTTGTGACACATCAGTCCGAGGTCGTAACCATGACATCTATGGCATCTGAACGAAGCTGGCTACTGGATCCGGGCCTGCTCAAGCTGGTTCACCAGTGCCGCCGCCTGATTCGGTCCGAATTCGGCGTGAAATTGCACCTCACGGAAGAGCACCTTGAGCAACAGCTGGCGGAATACGCGAGCAAGACGCGCTCCAGCCACCTGACACGCACCTGGGAGGCACTGCAGGAAAAAGTGCCTCAGCTGTGTGTGGCAAGAGAAGGTGAAGACGTGCCGAAACGGATGTATCGGGGCCAGGAGATCGCCGAGGACAGCAGACCGGCGGTCGGCGCAAGCAGTGAGGACACCGAAGCGGACCAGGCCCGGAAGAAGAAGGTCATCTACCGTGGCCAGGTCATTGGCTGATCAGCGCCCGCTGATCAGCCCCGCATCAAAAGGCCTTGCTGACCTGCACTGACGCGCTCCAGGCACTCAACTCGTAAGCACCCTGGTAGTTGGCGGGAGAACTCGGCTGGGTCGGGTTCTGGTGCGTGTAATACCGGTCATCGACGTCAGCGTCGTCGGCAAAGATCAACGTACCGATCGCAGCATCAACCGCCCAGCCACTCTGAACGTCTTTCCACTGCGTGCCCAGGGTCAACCAATGCCGGTCTTCGGACGGGATACGGGCGGTGACAAACTGGTCCACGGGCGATTCATCCCAGGCGTAACCTGCCTTGAATGCCCACGCCGGGGTCGCCTGCCAGATGCCGCCAAGGTTGAACTGCCAGGTGTTCTTCCACTTTTCGGTGATGTGGGTGATGTAGGCGCCCGGTACCCCGGCCACCTCGCCGTTCGGATCCCGGCTGATGATATCCAGCTCCTCGAAACGCCCCCACCTCGCGTAGGTCGCACCGGCCAGCACCGTAACGTCGTCGGTCAACCGGTGACGGGCGCCAAAGGTTACGCTCTCGGGAATGGCCAGAGGCACGGTCACCTTTTCGTTCAGGGTCGTGGTGCTCGTGAAGGTTGGCGGCACCGGCACATTGCTGATTTCCGCGTCGCCCTTCAGCTTCAGCTCGGTTCCGGTCTGGGCCGTCAAACCAAACTGGGTCCGTTCCGACAGCTCGTACAGGAAACCAACGCGGAAGGTCACGCCCACGTCGTCTCCCTCAATGTCGGCGTAAGGCTCTGGCAGCGCAAGCGCAGCCGGCCCGGCGGTTGAGCTCAGATCCTGGTAGCGGGTGAGACGGCCTTCGGCGTAGATCAGGTTAAGACCCGCGCCCATGGACAGCCCCTGGCCGTTGCTGACGGCGACCGAGGGTGTGAAGGCAATGGCCGTGAGCTCGGTCTTGTCAGCAAAGAAGCGGCCGGCGAAATCATCGTCATAATCCGCCGCCAGGCCGTATGGCGCATGGATGCCGAAACCCACGTCGATCTGGTCGTTGATTTCGTGGGTGAGGTAAACGTTGGGCAGAACCGCCGGATCGGCAATATCACCGCCGTTGGACGCGGGCTGCACCGGAACCGCCGGGTTGTCCCGGGTCACCGAAATGCTGTCCCGTTTGGCTTCGGCGTCAATATCCAGCACCGCAGCGCCGAACGAGAGATTGGTGCCGGACAGCTGGCTCATGCCGGCCGGGTTGAACAGGACCGTGGTGGCGTTTTCCGGGTTGGCCGCCGAACCGGCGTTGGCGGTCCCCATGGCGCTGGCGCTTTGCTCGTTCAGGGAAAAACCGCCAGCCAGCGCCGTGGCCGGGGCGGTAATGGCGGCCAGCGTGGCCAGGCGAACGGCTCGTGCGAGCAGTGTGGAACTCATGTGCAGGTATCTCCTTATTGAATCGGCGCGGAGTATACGCAGCACAGGCCAATGGCCTCAAATGCCAATCCTACTGGTTTGCGGGGCTAACCATTTACGACTTTCGTCTAATCATCCTGGATCGACAGCTTGTCGACAGTCGACGACAACTGATCCGCCCCCTGGGCATCGGCACCCAACTTGATCATCAGGCGCAGATCGTTGGCCGAATCGGCGTGGGCGAGCGCGTCTTCGTAGGTGATCGAGCCTTCGGCGTACAGCCGGTAAAGGGCCTGGTCAAAGGTCTGCATGCCCGATTCTGTGGACTTGGACATCAGCTCCTTGAGCTTGTGCACTTCGGCCTTGCGGATCATATCCGCCACCAGCGGCGTATTGATCAGCACCTCGATAACCGCCTTCCGGCCCTTGCCGTCCGGGGTCGGGACCAGCTGCTGGGCGACGATGGCCTTGAGGTTCAGGGACAGGTCCATCCAGATCTGGTTGTGCTGTTCCGGCGGGAAGAACTGGATGATCCGGTCCAGCGCCTGGTTGGCGTTGTTGGCGTGCAGGGTCGCCAGGCACAGGTGGCCGGTTTCCGCAAACTGCACCGAATACTCCATGGTCTGGCGGGTCCGGACCTCACCGATCAGGATAACGTCCGGTGCCTGACGCAGGGTGTTCTTCAGGGCCACCTCGAAACTCTCGGTATCGATGCCCACCTCGCGCTGGGTGACGATGCAGCCCTGGTGCTGGTGGACAAATTCGATCGGGTCCTCGATGGAGATGATGTGGCCCCGGCTGTTGCGGTTCCGGTGTCCCAGCATCGCCGCCAGGGACGTTGACTTACCGGTACCGGTGGCACCGACGAACATGATCAGGCCGCGCTTGGTCATGGCCAGGTCCTTGATCACCTCCGGCAGCGACAGATCGTCAATCTGGGGAATCTTCACCTCAATCCGACGCAACACCATGCCGCACAGGTTGCGCTGGAAGAAGGCACTGACCCGGAAACGGCCGATGCCCCGGGCACTGATCGCGAAATTGCACTCGTGACTCTCTTCGAACTCGGCCCGCTGCTTGTCGTTCATGGAGCCGTAGACGAATTCCCGGGTCTGCTCCGGGGTCAGCGCATTCTTGGTGACCGGGAGTACCTTGCCGTTCACCTTCATGCTGGGCGGGACCCCTGCGGTGATAAACAGGTCCGAGCCCCCTTTTTCAACCATCAGACGAAGCAGCTTTTCAAATTCCATGAGAGTACCTGTGGCGGTTCTTGGTTCTTGTCAGTCGCGGATCAGAAATTGTCCGGCATCTTGGCTTTGGCACGGGCCGCATCCCGGGAAATCAGGCCCTTCTGCAACAACCGCTCCAGGCACTGGTCCAGGGTCTGCATACCCAGGGAACCACCGGTCTGGATGGCCGAATACATCTGGGCGATCTTGTCTTCACGAATGAGGTTCCGGATGGCTGCGGTGCCAATCATGATTTCATGGGCCGCGATCCGGCCGCCGCCCATCTTCTTCATCAGAGTCTGGGAGATAACCGCCTGCAGCGACTCCGACAGCATGGAGCGGACCATGGATTTTTCTTCCGCCGGGAACACGTCCACCACCCGGTCGATGGTCTTGGCCGCCGAGGTGGTGTGCAGGGTGCCGAACACCAGGTGACCAGTTTCGGCCGCCGTCAGCGCCAGGCGGATGGTCTCAAGGTCTCGCAGCTCACCCACCAGGATAATGTCGGGGTCTTCCCGCAGAGCGGAACGGAGCGCTTCGTTAAAGCCGAGGGTATCCCGGTGCACTTCCCGCTGGTTCAACAGACACTTCTTGGATTCGTGCACGAATTCGATCGGATCCTCGATGGTGAGGATGTGCTCGTAACGGGTGTCGTTGATGTAGTCGATCATCGCCGCCAGCGTGGTGGACTTACCGGAGCCAGTCGGCCCGGTCACCAACACGAGGCCACGGGGTACCGAGGCAATATCCTTGAAGGTCTGGCCCATGCCCAGGTCCTCCATGGTCAGGACCTTGGAGGGGATGGTCCGGAACACCGCACCGGAGCCCCGGTTCTGATTAAAGGCGTTGACACGGAAGCGGGCGACCCCCGGAACCTCGAACGAGAAGTCGGTTTCCAGGAATTCCTCGTAGTCCTTACGCTGCTTGTCGTTCATGATGTCATAGATCAGCCCGTGAACCTCTTTGTGTTCCATGGGCGGCAGGTTGATCCGACGGACATCGCCGTCAACACGAATCATCGGCGGCAGGCCAGCAGAGAGGTGCAAGTCGGACGCACCCTGTTTGGCCGAGAAGGCAAGCAGTTCAGTAATATCCATAGGATTCCTCGGAAGGCTTTTTCTTTTATTCCGGCAGCATCGGTCCGGCGGCTTTCCTGGCGAGGTTCACTTGGCATTTCAGTGACCTGCGGGTAACGTGTCACCGTAAAGGTGATGGACCGGACGTGGCGATTTCACACTATGAGCAGCATAGCAGACAACATCGGGAGCGTAACCCGACGCATACAAAAAGCAACATTGCAGGCGGGCCGCGAGCCCGGCTCTGTGCGCCTGTTGGCAGTTAGCAAGACCCGTCCGGCCGACGACCTCCGGGAAGCGGCCGCTGCCGGCCAGACCGCCTTCGGCGAGAACTACCTCCAGGAAGCTCTCGACAAGATGGACGTCCTGGCCGACCTGCCCGACATCGACTGGCACTTCATTGGCCCGATCCAGTCCAACAAGACCCGCCAGATTGCCGCGGCCTTCTCCTGGGTGCACAGCGTGGACCGCCTGAAAGTAGCCCGCCGACTCAGTGAACAGAGAGCGCCGGCGATGGGCCCATTGAATATCTGCCTCCAGGTCAACATAAATGAGGAGGACAGCAAGGCGGGATGTGGGCTCGACGAATTGCCCGACCTGGTGTCCGAAATCGGCGAACTGCCGAACGTGTCGTTGCGCGGCCTGATGGCCATTCCGGATCCTGACCAATCCGAAGCCGACCTGCGCCTGAGCTTTCGCAAGCTCGCCGGGGCGCTGAAGGACCTGAGAAACCGACACCCGGATGCCGGCCCCCTCGATACCCTGTCCATGGGCATGTCCGGCGACCTGGAGCTGGCCATTGCGGAGGGCGCCACCTGGGTGCGAGTCGGCACCGATGTTTTCGGCGCCCGCCCGGCGAAGAGCTGAAACAGCCCGTTCCTGCTATGATCAGGTCCGGACGTTTAACCGATCAACCGTTGGAGTGAACCTTGAGCACATCACCAACCATCTCATTTATTGGTGCCGGCAACATGGCCAGCGCCATCATTGGCGGTATGCTGGACAGTGGCTACAAGGCCGCGGACATCTGGGTCAGCGCCCCGGACGATGGCCACCTGCAATCCATCCGCAAGAAATTCGGCGTCAGCGTCACCACCGATAACCGCTACTGCGCCCAACAGGCGGACATGGTGGTGCTTGCGGTCAAACCGCAGGTCATGGCGGATGTGTGCCGCGATATCGCTCCGGTGGTGCAGAACACCCGCCCCCTGATGGTTTCCATTGCGGCCGGCCTCACTGCCGACACACTCGATGGCTGGCTGGCCGGCGGCCTCCCGCTGGTTCGGGTGATGCCCAACACTCCGTCACTGGTGGGCAAAGGCGCGGCCGGCCTGTTTGCCAACGATCGTGTCGAGGAGGACCAGAAAAAGATGGTCGAGTCGGTGTTCGAGAGCATCGGCTCCGCGCTCTGGGTGGATGACGAAAATCTGCTGCACGCGGTTACCGCCCTCTCCGGCAGCGGCCCCGCTTACTTCTTCCTGATGCTGGAAGCCCTGGAAGAGGCCGCCACCGAAGCAGGCATTGCCGCCGACACGGCCCGCCAGCTGGCCATTCAGACCATGGCCGGTGCGGCGGAAATGGCCGCGCGCAGCGAGCATGACCCCGGCCAACTGAAGCGCAACGTCATGTCTCCCGGCGGCACCACCGAACAGGCCATCAACACCTTCGAAGACGGTGGCATGCGCGACCTGGTCCGCAAGGCCTACAAAGCGGCCTTCAAGCGCTCGGAAGAAATGGCCAGTGAACTGGCAGGCAAACAGTAACCGATAACGGAGACACGGCTTCATGCTGGCAGACATCCTGATTACGATCCTGCTCATCGCGTCCACCTTTTATATGACCATTGTCCTGCTGCGGTTTCTGCTGCAGCTGGCCCGTGCCGATTTCTACAACCCGATCTCCCAGTTCGTGGTCAAGGCCACCAACCCGCCGTTGCGCCCGCTGCGCCGCTTCATTCCGGGCTGGGGCGGCATTGACGGTGCCTCACTGGTTCTGGCCATCATTATCCAGGCCATCACCTTTTTCCTGATCCTCGTTGCCCTGAACGGCGGCATTCCCGGCATCAACCCGGTCACCTTGATGGTATGGGCCGTGCTGAACGTCCTGGACCTGATCGTGAAGATCTATTTCTGGTCGGTGATTGCCGTTGTCGTGGTGAGCTGGATTGCCCCGGGCAGTGGACACCCCGCGATTCAACTGGTGGCGCAGATCACCGAGCCGGTCATGCGCCCGGTTCGCAATGTCATGCCTTCCATGGGCGGACTGGATCTCTCGCCGATCATCGTCTTCCTGATTCTGAACGTGATCTCCGTGGTCATTGAGCACATGAAAATGGCCGCCGGGCTCGGTTCCATCGGCCTCGGAATGTAAACCGCGTCTCACGGATACACTCTGTAACAGTTCGCGACGAAAACCAAAATACCGAAGCTGCAAAGTCATCTTTCTGATTTTGCAGCTTTTTTATTGTAATTCCTGCCAATTTCAACGACAGTCTGCGTACCCGTCACCCACAATGATTTCGGTAACAGGATAGTATTACTGAAACGTAATCCGTAAGCATCGTGCCCGAAGCACCCGGTAGTCGCGCAGAAGGAAAGTCCAATGAATCAACAGGGAACTCTGTCGCAGCAGGTAGAGGCGTACCATAACTGGAAGAAAGAGTTGATCCGGCAGATTGGCCGTTACCGGCTTTGGCTGCAGGACAACAATCTGTTTTCCGATGACGTCAGCACCCGCATCCGTAACGGCCTTGAGCTGCTGATTGAGGACGAACTGACCATTGCGTTTGTGGGTGAGTATTCGCGGGGTAAGACGGAGCTGATCAACGCCCTGTTCTTCTCGGAATTTGGCCAGCGCATGCTGCCGTCCCAGGCAGGACGAACCACCATGTGTCCGACCGAACTGTTCTTCGATCGCAGTGCCAACCAGAACTACCTGTTATTGCTGCCCATTGAGACCCGAACCGGTGAGCTGTCCCTGCAGCAGCTGCGAAAACAACCGGAGCGTTGGGTCAAGCACGAGCTCGACGAACGTGATCCAGAGGTAATGCGCGAGGTCCTGGCCGAGGTCGCCCGGGTCAAGAGCGTGCTCCCGGAAGAGGCCCGCAATCTGGGCTTCGACGAAGACATGCTGGAGCACGACCGCAACAACCCCGGCAACGTGCTGGTGCCCGCGTGGCGCAATGCCCAGATCAGTATTCGCCATCCGCTGTTCGAGCGGGGCTTGCGGATTCTGGATACGCCCGGGCTGAACGCCCTGGGCTCGGAGCCGGAGCTGACCATCAGCATGCTGCCGCGCGCCCATGCGGTCATTTTCGTACTGAGTGCTGATACCGGTGTGACGGCCAGCGACATGACCATCTGGAAAGAGCACATCGATACCGAGCACGCCGACCACCGCGCCGGACGGTTCGCCGTACTGAACAAGATTGACGTGCTCTGGGATGACCTGCAGGGCGAGAAGCACACCCAGGATGCCATTGAGCGGGTCCGAGCCTACACGGCCGATCATCTCGGCATCCGCCAGCACGATGTGATTCCGCTGTCGGCCAAGCAGGGCTTGGTTGCCCGGGTTCGACGGGACGAGGATCTCTTTGATCGCTCCAACATCGGGCGCCTGGAACACCTGATTATCCAGCGCATCCTGATGCACAAGGAACAGCTGATCACCCAGAGCCTGATCAACGACTTGCTGGGTATGCTGCAGAACAGCCAGGCGGCCATGCAAACCCGGCTCGACTCCCTTGAAGAAGAGCTCGAGGCCTGCTCCGGCGTCACCATGGACAAGCAGGCCCTCAGCCGTCTGGCCGATCGCGCCCAGAAGGATTACGACTTCTACTACAAGAAGCTGATCACCCTCCGTTCCAGCCGCCGCCTGATGGACTCCCAGGGCGACATGCTGAAAAAACTGGTCAGCGAGGAACGGTTCGAAGGCCACGCCGACCGGATTCGCAAGTCCATGTCCAAAAGCTGGACCACCGCCGGCATGAATCGCGCGATGGACCAGTTTTTCGAGCTGTTGGAAAGCGACCTGACCAATTTGCTGAGCGAAGGGCACCTGGCCGAGAAAATGGTGGGCGCCATCTACCGCCGCTACAACGAGGACACCCGAGCCCGTCACCTCGAGCCGATCCCGCTGCGTTCAGGCCGGCACGTCATCGCCATCCGGGAACTGCGCAAGAAAGCCCGGCGGTTTCGCATCAGCCCCAAGAACCTGCTGACCGAACAGTCCATGCTGGTTCGGCGCTTTTTCAACGTCATGGTCGGCGAAGCCAGGACGCTGCATGCCCGAGTGCGAGCCGACGTCGAGCGCTGGCCCCAGGAAGCGCTGCTGCCCATCATGCAGTACTCCATGGAGCAGAAGCAGCTTCTCGAGCACCAGATCCGGCGCCTGCGGGACATGGTGCGCAGTGACCGCGATGGCCGGGCGGAGCGTGAGCGCCTGAATCACACCATTGCCGACCTGCGCCGCCAACTGGAACTGGCCGACGCCATGCAGCGTCAGATCCGGAAACCGGCTCCGACCCTGATCCAGCAGAAAGTCGTCAATATCTCCGGGGCTGTCTGAGCCCCGACGCCTCCCTGCGCCTTCGGTTGCAGCCATCACGGCCCGGCTTTAAACTGCTGGGCTGGCAATGGCTCCGTCATTGCTGTTCCAGACACTTACGGATCGAACCAGGAACCTGTCGCGCCAATGCCCGATTCCCTGCCCGCGGATTCTGTCGGGATTGTTTCCCCGCAGATTTATCACTTTGATTCCCCCATAGACCTGGCCTGCGGTCAGGCGCTGGACAGTTACGACCTGGTCGTTGAAACCTACGGCGAACTGAATGCAGACGCCAGCAACGCCGTGCTCATCTGCCACGCACTCAGCGGGCATCACCACGCCGCCGGCTACCACGCCATGGATGAGCGCAAGCCCGGCTGGTGGGACAGCTGCATTGGGCCTGGCAAGCCCATCGACACCAACCGTTTTTTTGTTGTGAGTCTCAACAACCTGGGCGGCTGTCACGGCAGCACCGGCCCCAGCAGCACCAACCCGGCCACCGGCAAGCCCTACGGGCCGGACTTCCCTGTTATTACCGTGGGCGACTGGGTGAAGAGCCAGGCCCTGCTGGCCGACCGCCTGGGCATCCAGTGTTGGGCGGCTGTCGTTGGCGGTTCCCTGGGGGGAATGCAGGCGCTGCAGTGGAGCCTGGACTATCCGGACCGACTCAAACACTCGGTGGTGATTGCGTCCACACCCAGACTGACGGCCCAGAACATTGCCTTCAACGAGGTGGCCCGACAGGCCATCAC
The DNA here is from genome assembly GCF_019264345.1 of Marinobacter arenosus. Taxonomy (NCBI): domain Bacteria; kingdom Pseudomonadati; phylum Pseudomonadota; class Gammaproteobacteria; order Pseudomonadales; family Marinobacteraceae; genus Marinobacter; species Marinobacter arenosus. The sequence goes on along the minus strand of NZ_JAHVAO010000001.1, from coordinate 3,067,209 downwards.
CTCAGACCGGGAATTCCATGGCGGTCGCTACTACGATTTTGATGTGGTGCCCCGGCGCGGACTGATGCTGGCCCGAATGGTTGGGCACATCACCTACCTGTCGGACGCCTCCATGGGCGAGAAATTCGGACGGGAACTGCGGGATCAGGCCTACAAATTCGGGTACGACGCCGAATTCCAGGTGGAAAGCTACTTGCGGTACCAGGGCGAGCGTTTTTCCGAGACCTTCGATGCCAACACCTACCTGCTGATGACCCGGGCCCTGGATTACTTTGATCCGGCGTACGATTATGGTGGCGACCTTTCCAGGGCGCTGACGGGCACCCAATGCGAGTTCCTGGTGCTGTCCTTCAGCACCGACTGGCGCTTCAACCCGGCGCGGTCCGAGGAGATGGTCAACGCCATGATCGCCGCCCGCAGGAAAGTGAGCTATTCGGAGATCGACGCACCCTGGGGCCACGATGCGTTTCTGATACCGACGCCCAGGTACACCGATGTCTTCACCGCCTATATGGATCGCGTTGCACGGGAGGTAGGTGCATGAGACCGGACCTCGAAATCATCCAGCAGTGGATCCAGCCGGGCCACCATGTACTCGACCTGGGCTGCGGCGATGGCACCCTGCTCGATTACCTGCAACGGGAACGCGGGGCCAGCGGTTTTGGCCTGGAGATCAACCCGGACCACATCACCACGTGCATGGGCCGTGGCGTGGCGGTCATTGAACAGAACATCGATACCCAGGGACTCGGCAACTTTGACGACGGCAGCTTCGATACCGTCCTGATGACCCAGGCGCTCCAGGCCGTAAGACGGCCGGACAAGGTCCTCGACGAAATGCTGCGGGTCGGCCGCGAGGGGATTGTTACCTTCCCCAACTTCGCCCACTGGCGACTGCGGTGGGGACTGGCGCTCAGTGGTCGCATGCCCGAATCCGAAGCACTACCGTATAAATGGTACAACACCCCCAACATCCGGTTGTGCACCTTCAAGGATTTTGAAGCCCTGTGCCGTCAGAAAGGCATTCGCATCAAGAGCCGACGGGTGGTTGACGGCCAACACCAGAACAGCTGGCTGGCCAGGCTGTGGCCCAACCTGCTGGGGGAGATTGCCATTTACCGCATCACACGGGAGAACGAGCAATGAACAGTGCCAAGCGTCACACCTTCAGCAAGATCGCCCTGGCTGTGCTGGTCTGGATTGGTTTCTCGATCCAGGCCCAGGCCGCCGGAAACACCGATTTCGGGGACTACCAGGTACACTGGAGCGTGCTGCCCAGCACCTTCCTTGCACCGGAGGTGGCCCGCGCCAATAACCTGCAGCGCAGCAAAGGCATTGGCATCGTCAATATCTCCATCATGAAAGAGAACGACGATGGAACTCTGTCCCCGGTCAGCGGTCAGGTTGAAGGCAAGGTCACCAACGACATCCAGCAAGTACGTTTCCTGGCGTTCCGCCGAATCCAGGAGGGCGATGCGGTGTATTTTATCGCCGAATACCAGTACAGCTCCGGTGAACTGATGACCTTCAACATCACGGCACGGCCCACGGGCGAACCCCAGGACCTGCCGGTACGTTTTGCCCACACACTGTTCAGCGACTGAATTGCCCATGCCAGAACCTCGCATCAACAAGCTGGTTATCGCCAGTAACAACCAAGGCAAGATCGCTGAGCTGACGGACCTGCTGGCACCGCTGGGGCTGACACCGGTCGCCCAGGGCGAACTCGGGGTCAGCGAGGCGGAAGAGCCGGCAGTGACCTTCGTGGAAAATGCCATTCTCAAGGCCCGTCACGCCGCCCGGGAAACCGGTATGCCAGCGCTGGCCGACGACAGTGGCCTGGCTGTCGATTGCCTGGGTGGAGAGCCGGGGGTGCGCTCGGCCCGATACGCCGGTACCGGCGCCTCCGATGAGGACAACGTAAAGGCGTTGCTGGCTGCCATGGCCGACATCCCGGAGTCCAGACGAAGCGCCCAGTTCCATTGCGTGCTCGTCTTCCTGCGCCACGCCAATGATCCGACCCCCATCGTCTGCCACGGCCGATGGCCAGGGGCCATCCTGACCGAGCCGAGGGGTGAAGGCGGTTTTGGCTACGATCCGGTGTTCTGGGTACCTGAGCACCAATGCAGCGCCGCCGAACTGACGCGCGCCGAAAAAAGCCGGATCAGCCACCGGGGGCGCGCCCTCCGCCTGCTGGTCGAACAGCTCGGTACGGGAGCCTAGGCCGGTGACCGCCCCAGCCACGGCGGCGGTCCGACCGCCACTCAGCCTGTATGTGCACGTACCCTGGTGCGTTCGAAAGTGCCCCTATTGCGACTTCAACTCCCACGCCGTTAAAGGGGACATCCCGGAAACCCAGTACCTGAGGGCGATGCTGGATGACCTCGACCAGGACCTCGAGTTTGCGGCCTCACGGCAGATAGAGACGGTGTTCATTGGCGGGGGCACGCCGTCGCTGATGAGCGGCGCGTTCTACCAGACCCTGTTCCGGGAACTCCGGTCCCGGTTGAACCTGGCTGACGAGGCCGAAATAACCCTGGAAGCCAATCCGGGCACTCTGGAGGAAGGGCGCTTCGAAGCCTTCCGCGCTGCGGGAATCAACCGGCTCTCGATTGGCGTCCAGAGCTTCCAGTCCAGGCATCTGACAACCCTCGGCCGCATCCATGACAGCACCGCCGCTCACCGGGCCATTGCCGCGGCCCGAGAGGCCGGCTTTACCAATTTCAACGTCGACCTGATGCACGGCCTGCCTGACCAGACGCCGGCAGACGCCATCGCCGACCTGGAAGCCGCCCTCAGCCACAACCCTCCGCATCTGTCCTGGTACCAATTGACGCTGGAACCCAACACCGAATTCTACAGCCGGCCACCCGACCTGCCCGACGACGACCGGCTCTGGGAGATTTACCGTCAGGGAGCGGATTACCTGAGACAACGGGGATTCCGGGATTACGAAGTGTCGGCCTGGAGTCGGCCGGGGATGGCGTCGCGCCACAACCTCAACTACTGGACGTTCGGGGACTACCTCGCCTTGGGCGCAGGGGCCCACGGCAAAATCAGCCTGGCCGATGGCAGCATCCGCCGCTACTGGAAAACCCGGCAGCCGGACGCTTACCTGAACCGGATCGGCAGCCGCACGGCGGGAGCCGAGTCGATTGCCCCCGCCGACCTGCCGCTGGAATTCCTGATGAACGCCCTCCGCCTGAGCGACGGGGTCGAAGAAACACTGTTTACCGAGCGTACGGGTTTACCGCTGACTTCAGTTGCGGTAAAACTTGATCAGTTGCGTAGAGAGAAGCTACTGGAATGGCATCGCATCCAGGCCACCGATCTGGGCCAGCGATACCTGAACAGCCTGTTGGAGCGTTTTCTGTAATGGACTGGGCAAAAGATCTTGCAGCACTGCCACGAACACTGAAGGCTTCCCTGGTTGCGGTGCTGGTGCTGCTGGGCGCCCTGCTATTGATCAATCAGCCGCTTCAAACCGGCTCGGCGCCCCAGGGCATTGTCAGCTTCCAGATGGCTGGCACGGCCGAGCAGGCGCACGCAATCGTTCGCAGCTGGGGGGCAGAAGGCGTGGCCTGGGCCCAGGTTTCGCTGTGGCTGGACTTCCTGTTCATTCCCGCTTACGTGTTCGCCCTCATTCAGCTAACCCGGCACTTGATGCGTGATCGCCCCGGAGTCCGGGAACGCATGGTCGCCCGCTGGATCCGCGCCCTGTTTCTGGCGGCGGGGTTCAGCGATGCCACCGAGAACATCCTGATGCTCAACAACTTCAACCCGCCTACCGACCTGGTCAGTGTCTCTGCCACGATCTGCGCGCTGATCAAATTCACCGGCCTTACCCTCGGAATCGCCGGACTGGTGATCATCCGGGCCGCCCGCCGCCACCCGCTGGCGCACGGATGACGGCTCACGCCCTCTCGGGTCAGTTGGTGCGGTAGAACAGCAGGTCCCAGACTCCGTGCCCCAGGCCTTCCCCGCGCTTCTCGAATTTGGTGATCGGGCGATCGTCCGGCCGCGGCGAAAATTCGCCCACCGCCTGGGTATTGGCGAACCCTTCGGATTCGCTCATTACGTCCATCATGTGCTCGGAGTAGTTTTCCCAATCCGTCGCCAGGTGGAGAATACCGCCCACCCGTAGCTTGTGGCGAAGCCGCTGTACAAACTCCGGCTGAATCAGCCGACGCTTGTGGTGTTTCTTCTTGTGCCAGGGATCCGGGAAAAACACCATCACCCGGTCAAGGCAGGCATCCGGCAAACACAGATCGATCACATCGTTGGCGTCGATGTTGTAGATCCGGACATTTTCCAGGCCCCGGTCTTCCAGTTCCTTCAGCAGCGCCCCCACGCCGGGCAAGTGAACCTCAACACCGATGAAATCCTGCTCCGGCGCTGCCTCGGCCATATCGGCCAGGGACTTGCCCATGCCAAATCCGATCTCGAGATTGAGCATGGCGTCCCGACCAAACACTTGCCGTGGATCGATCATGCCATTGTCGCGGGTCAGGCCGTATTTCGGCCAACTGCGTTCGTACGCTTTCTTCTGGCCTTCAGTCATCCGGCCCTGGCGCAGCACAAAACTGCGCACCCCTCGACGCATGGTTATCGGCGAATCCGCGACCGCGTCTTTTGGCTCTTTGGGGTCTTTCTGATCGGTCATCTGAAATCCTCAACCGCAGCTTGCGGGTCTGGTTAAACGGATTGTTGGCGACAGTTTACCAGAGACGCCGGTCTCAGGAGGATACCAGCGAACTTCTCCCCTGCTGGCGATCAAGCTGGCGATACCCGAGCGCCTCGACCAGATGCGTCTGAGCCAAGGCTTCACAGCCTTCGAGATCAGCGAGGGTCCGGGCCACCCTGAGAATCCGGTGCAGGGCGCGCGCCGAGAGCCCCAGCTTTTCCATGGCGCCCGACAGCAGGCGCTCGCCCTGCACGTCCAGCCTGCAGGCCCGGTGCAGGTCCCGGCCCGCCAGCGCCGAATTCAACTGGCCACGCGCCTCCTGACGAGCACGCGCCGAGGCGACCCGGACGGCAACGTCGGCGCTGGACTCGCCTGCCCCATCCGAGCGCATCAGCAGGTCGCCGTTCTGAACCGGCACTTCGACATGCAAATCGAACCGGTCCAGCAGCGGCCCGGAAATCTTGGACCGGTAACGCACCACCTGCTGGGGCGTACACTGGCACTCCACCGTGGGGTGTCCGCTAAACCCGCACGGGCAGGGATTCATGGCGCCCACCACCTGAAAACAGGCGGGGAAGCGCACCTGCCGTGCCGCCCGGCTGATGGCGATCTCCCCGGTCTCCATAGGTTCTCGCAGCACCTCAAGCACCCGGCGCTCGAACTCCGGTAATTCGTCAAGGAACAGTACGCCCCGATGGGCCAGGGAGATCTCCCCCGGCCGGGGACTGCTGCCCCCGCCGACCATCGCCACAGCAGACGCCGTGTGATGGGGCGCGCGAAACGGTGGCTTGCACCAGCCTTCTGCACCCGACACCAGACCAGCCACCGAATGCACGCTGGCCACCTCCATGGCAGCCTCATCGCTGAGCGGTGGCAGTATGCCGGGCAAACGGCTGGCCAGCATGCTCTTGCCGGTGCCCGGCGGCCCAAAAAACAGCAGGTTGTGATTACCGGCCGCAGCCACCTCCAGGGCGCGCCGGGGCACGCCCTGGCCGCGGACATCGGACAGATCCGGCAAATCCCGGGCACGTTCCGGCCGCAGGCGCGCGGTGGCTCGTGCCAACGGCACCAACTTTGCCCGTGCAGACAGATGCTCACACACCGTGAGCAGATGTCCGGCTGCCAGAACATCGTCGTTGCTGGCCAATGCCGCTTCCTCGGCGTTGGCGTGTGGCACCAGCAGGGACCGGCCGTCCTTACGAGCGGCCAGCACCGAAGGCAACACCCCTTTCAGCGGACGAAGTGCACCATCAAGGGACAATTCCCCAACGAATTCCAGCCGCTCGAGGCTTTCAGGGGGAATCTGGCCGGAGGCGGCCAGAATGCCCAACGCTATGGGCAAATCGAAACGACCACCTTCCTTGGGCAGGTCCGCGGGCGCGAGATTGATGGTGATTCGACGGGCGGGGAACTCAAAGCCCGCATTGAGCAGCGCACTGCGCACCCGATCCTTGCTCTCCCTGACACCGGTTTCCGGCAGACCGACGATGGACAGTGCGGGTAAGCCGCCTGAGAGGTGAACTTCGACCGTCACCGCGGGAGCAGAGACGCCGATGCTGGCGCGGGAATGAACAATAGCAAGCATGACAACCTTCCATGGTCTGTGGGCAGCGGATCAGAGAATCGGGCGCGGCGTCCTGCCGGCCCGCGGCAGGTTATTGGTCCTGCAGTTTCTGTTCGAGATCATTAACCCGGCGTTCGAGGGCGTCCACCTTCTCGCGGGTCTTCATCAGCACGGCCTGCTGGGCATCGAACTCTTCCCGGGTGACCAGCTCCAGGCGGGACAGCACCGCCATGACGGTGGCCCGAGCCTGGGCCTCAAAGTCTTCCCGGGCAGCGCGGGCCATATCGGGAACAAACTGGCCAAACTGGCCCTGCAACTGGGAGAAAAAATCCTGCGGACCTTTCACACATCACCTCGCTGATTCAAATAATGGACGATTCAGACCAAAGACAGGGCCCCAACCGCTTCGCGGGAGTGTATCACACCGCAGCCCCTGCCATACTGTATCCGGTCGACGGTATAATGCTCGACGACCCCCGGATCGGGCCCGCTCTAATTTGGCTCATTCCGGAGCAAGGCGCCCATTTTTGGTGCATGCTTTTGCTCCAATCTGGGACAGTCATTAGGTAACACACTGTTATCAAATGTTTTTTTTGCGTTGGCACATACGATGCTACAGGTCTCGCACGCAATCCGCACAATTGGTGTGCGAGGTGGCAGCATCCCGAACTCAACAAATGGCCGACGGGCCCGCTCTGTTGAGACGGCTATATCAAGGAGAAAGCAATGAAACTTGTGACAGCGATCATCAAGCCTTTCAAATTGGATGATGTCCGTGAGGCACTATCTGAGATTGGCGTGCAAGGCGTAACCGTCACTGAAGTCAAAGGCTTCGGTCGGCAGAAAGGCCACACAGAACTTTACCGTGGCGCGGAATACGTAGTGGATTTCCTGCCCAAGGTTAAGGTGGAAGTTGCCATCGGCGACAACCTGCTTGACCAGGTCATCGAGTCCATCACCAAGGCGGCCAACACCGGCAAGATCGGTGACGGCAAGATCTTCGTGACTGAACTGGAACAAGCCATCCGGATCCGGACTGGCGAAACCGGCGAAGAAGCGGTCTGATCCAGCTCGAATAAACGAACAGCCAACGCAAAAAATTTATAACCTGAAAAGCCTCGTGCGGAGGGCTTCACATGGAAAGCAATCTTAATCATATTTTCGAACTTCAGTACGCAATGGACACCTTCTACTTCCTGGTGTGCGGTGCCCTGGTCATGTGGATGGCCGCGGGTTTCGCCATGCTGGAAGCCGGCCTGGTGCGTGCCAAAAACACCACTGAAATCCTGACCAAAAACGTCGCTCTGTTCGCCGTTGCCTGTACCATGTACCTGGTTGTCGGCTACGACATCATGTACGACGGCGGCATCTTCCTGAGCGGCATCACAACCGTCGCTGAAATGGACGACGCGGCAGTTGCCGGCGTGCTGGCTGCTTCGACCGAAGCCGGTTTCGGCGACATGGGTGAGTACAGCGGTGCTTCCGACTTCTTCTTCCAGGTGGTCTTCGTGGCCACGGCCATGTCCATCGTTTCCGGTGCGGTTGCCGAGCGCATGAAGCTGTGGGCCTTCCTGGCGTTTGCCGTTGTTATGTGTGGCGTGATCTACCCGATGCAGGGCTCCTGGACCTGGAACGGTGACGCTGTATTCGGCATCTACGAGCTGAGCTACAGCGACTATGCCGGTTCCGGTATCGTTCACATGGCCGGTGCGGCCGCCGCCCTGGCTGGTGTTCTCCTGCTGGGTGCGCGTAAGGGCAAGTACGGCGCGAACGGCCAGATCAAGGCCTTCCCGGGTGCAAACCTGCCCCTGGCCACCCTCGGTACCTTCATCCTGTGGATGGGCTGGTTCGGCTTTAACGGTGGTTCTACCCTGAAGCTGGGTGGTATCGGCGTCGCCAACGAAGTTGCGAACGTGTTCCTGAACACCAACGCTGCCGCCGCCGGCGGTCTGATCGGCGCGCTGATCGTGGCCCGCATCATGTTCGGCAAGGCCGACCTGACCATGGCCCTGAACGGCGCTCTGGCTGGCCTGGTTGCCATCACTGCTGAGCCGGCTGATCCGTCTCCGCTGCTGGCGACCATCATCGGTGCCATTGGTGGTGTGATCGTGGTCTTCTCCATCGTCACCCTCGACAAGCTGCGTATCGACGATCCGGTCGGCGCCATCTCTGTCCACGGTGTGGTCGGTATCTGGGGCATCTTCGCTGTCCTGCTGTCCGACGCAGACGCGACCTTCATGGGTCAGCTCGTGGGCATGCTTACCATCTTCGTCTGGGTATTCGGCACCAGTCTCATCGTCTGGGGCATCCTGAAGGCCATCATGGGCATCAGGGTTTCCGAAGAAGACGAGTACGAAGGTGTGGATCTGTCCGAGTGTGGTATGGAAGCCTATCCGGAGTTTGTCAGCAGCAAGCCGTAATCGGCAGCTGACAGGATCAAAAAGGGCGCCCCTCGGGGCGCCCTTTTTTGTTTCTTGCTTTCGCGTTTTCAGCCTGTGCCACTGTAGAGCACATCGTCGGAGTGGCGCAGATACAGCAACAATTCCATCTGAGCCTCCTTGATATTGTCGAATGGACCCTCGACTGCCCCCTCGCGGGTCTGGAAATACCATTGTCCATTCACCAATTCGAACCGATCACTGCGAAACCAGTGACGTTCTGCCTCACCCTTGCGTACATCCATATTCCACATCTCCTGCACAGCGAACCACGGCATCGCTCACTTTCTGAGCACAACCATGAGTGTAGCCAATATGGTCAGGCTGTCGAGTCGATGTGCGCCTCAGGCTTCGCCGGGCAGGACCGGATCCTCCAGGGCATCCAGCATGAACTGGGGCATGGCCAGTGCGCCGTGATGAACACCGGCATTGTAGTAACGCGTCACGAATGGCCGGTTATCGGCGTCTTCCTCGCGGAAATAGCGGACCGGCTTGTCTTTTCCGGCCATGGTGCAGCTCCACCAGCCCGTCGGGTAGACCGGCTGCGGAAACGGCAGCGTCTGGACATGGTCAAAGCCCGCCTTGCGCATATCCTCGTGGATCGACTTGATGATGGTGTTGGTGTGCAACAACGGCGATTCGCTCTGCTGCACGATCAGACCGCCGTCACGCAGGGCCAGCATCGCATCGCGATAGAAATCAAGCGCGAACAGGCCTTCGGCCGGCCCCACCGGGTCAGTGCTGTCGATGATGATCAGGTCCAGGCTGTTCGGCTCGATGTCACGGATCCACTGAATGCCGTCGCCAAAGAAGAAATTGGCGCGGGGGTCACCATTGGATTCGCACAGCTCCGGGAAGTACTTCTCGGACATGCGCGTCACCCGCTCATCAATCTCCACTTGCCAGGCCTCTTCCACTCCAGGGTGCTTCAACACCTCCTTGAGGGTGCCGCAGTCGCCTCCACCGACGATGACCACTTTTTTCGGGTCTTTGTGGGTAAAGAGTGCCGGATGAGTCATCATCTCGTGATACAGGAAGTTGTCCCGGGTGGTCAGCATCACGCAGCCGTCCAGCACCATCAGATTGCCGAAGGTCTCGGTTTCGTAGATTTCCAGTTTCTGGAACGGTGTCTGCTCTTCGTGCAGTTTCTTTTTCACCTGCAGGGAAAACGCCGTTCCCTGGTCCTGAAACACCTCGGTAAACCAGCCTTCGTTCAATGCCGTCATCATGTTTCTCCTGCTGTGGTCCGTAAGCGGGGTCAAACCGCGTATTGTAGGGATGCCTTCCGGGCAGCTAAAGCTTTAATCACCGGGATGGGCCACGTATTTTCCACACCCGGTTCTTTTAGCGGGCGGGCGGAATCCATACAATGCGACCTAACAACGGCCTCGGTTACCGGTACCCCGCCGGCCCCGGTTTTCTGACAGGATAGCAAGCATGAGCGAATCCAGCGGCACTGCTGCTCACAAGGTTTACAACATTGCCCATTGGAGCGACGGTTACATCGGCGTGAACCGGGACGGCGAAGTCCTGATTCGCCCGGACCGTGGCCACAGCCCGGCCCGGATCAACCTGCCCGAGCTGACACGCTCGCTGACGGGCTCGGGCGTTCAGTTGCCCGTGCTGATCCGGTTTACTGACATCCTCCACGACCGGGTCAACAAGCTGTGCGATGCCTTCAACCGGGTTGCCGAAGACCAGGATTTTCAGGGTCAGTACACGGCGGTGTACCCGATCAAGGTCAACCAGCAGCACCGGGTTGTCGAGGAGCTGGTGTCCGCAGAGCCGGCCGCCAGCAAGGGCCAGATCGGTCTGGAGGCGGGCAGCAAGCCGGAGCTCATGGCGGTATTGGCCATGTCCCGACGGCCCGGCTCGGTCATCGTCTGCAATGGCTACAAGGACCGGGAATACATCCGACTGGCGTTGATCGGCCAGAAGCTGGGCCATCGGGTGTTCATCGTGGTGGAAAAGCAGTCCGAACTGCCTCTGATCCTCAAGGAAGCCAGAGACCTCGACGTGTCACCCCTGATCGGCGTGCGCGCCCGCCTTGCCACCATCGGCAAAGGCAACTGGCAGAACACCGGTGGTGAGAAGTCCAAGTTCGGCCTGTCCGCGAGCCAGGTACTGGACGTCGTTAACACACTGCGCGATGCCAACGCCCTGGATACCCTGCAACTCCTGCACTTCCACCTCGGCTCCCAGATCGCCAACATCCGGGACATCCAGACCGGCTTGCGGGAATGCGCCCGGTTCTACAGCGAATTGCGCCAGATGGGAGCGCCCATTGGCACCGTCGACATTGGTGGCGGCCTGGGCGTCGATTACGAGGGCACCCGCTCGCGCAGCAGTTGCTCCATGAACTACAGCGTGCACGAATACGCCTACAACGTGATCCACGTGCTGCAGACCGAGTGCGACCGGCACGGCCTGCCTCATCCCGACCTGATCAGCGAATCTGGTCGAGCCCTGACCGCGCACCATTCAGTGCTGGTGACCAATGTCATCGACCGGGAAGTACCGGACAATCGCGATCCCGAGGCCCCCGCCCCAGAGGCGCCGGGCCCCTTGCACGATCTGTGGCGTGACTTGCAAAGCCTGGAGGATGCCGATACCCCACGTTCGCTGGCGGAAATCTACCACGATGTCATGCACGCCATGGCCGACGTTCACGCCCAGTTCGCCCACGGCCTGCTGTCCCTGCAGGAACGGGCCGACGCCGAAACCCTCTACACACGGTGCTGCCGTATGCTGCGTAGTCAGCTCGACACGGCCAACCGAGCCCACCGGGAGATCATCGACGAGCTGAACGAGAAACTTGCGGAAAAACTGTTCGTGAATTTCTCCCTGTTCCAGTCACTGCCGGACGTCTGGGGTATCGACCAGATCTTCCCGGTCATGCCGATAAACGGGCTGAACCGGCCGCTCAATCGGCGCGCGGTTATCCAGGACATCACCTGCGACTCGGACGGCCGCATCGATCAGTATGTGGATGGCCAGGGCACCGAGACCACGCTGCCACTCCCGGAAGAGATCCCCGGGGAGCCACTGCTGATGGGCTTTTTCATGACCGGTGCCTACCAGGAAATCCTGGGCGACATGCACAATCTGTTCGGCGACACCCACTCCGTGGACGTGCGAATGGATGCGTCTGGTGGCTTCGAGATCGGCAAGCCAATCACCGGCGATACCGTGACCAAGGTACTCCGCTACGTGAACTTTGAGCCCGACGCCCTGCTGCAGGCGTATCGACAGAAACTCCAGGCCAGTGACCTGTCGGAACAGAGCCAGACGGCGTTGCTGGCGGAGCTTGCCTCAGGCCTGGAGGGGTACACCTACCTGGAAGAGTGATCGTCGCCGCCACCGCCCTCCCGGTTGCGGCGCCAGATGCCGGGTGACACACCCTGCCATTTCCGGAAGGCCCGGCCAAAATTGGAGGGATCGGTGTAGCCGAGCGTTTCGGCGATGATGTCGATCGCCAGGTCCCTGCGACCCAGTAGCTCCAGCGCCCGTTGATGACGCAACCGATCCTGCAGCTGCTGAAAGCGCACGCCCTCACCCGCCAACTGGCGCCTCAGGGTCCGGGGTGACACGTGCATCTGCTCCGCAATCTCCTCCAGCCCGGGCAACCGTCCACCCCGGGCGGATTCGAGCGCTCGCTCCACCCGGGCCGCCACCGAGGTGACCGCTTCGATGGACCGCATCTCCTGCTCACACTGGGCTTCCGCCACCCGCCGGGTGACGGGATTGGAGAGGGACATTGGCAAGTCGAGAAATCGCCTCTGGAAGCGCAGTTGATTGACGCCGCGGCCGAACTCCACCCGTTGCCCAAACAGGCCCCGGTACACCGAGCTGTCCTTCGGCTCGTCAAAGTCCAGCAGGCAGCGACCTCCCTCGATCAATCGCTGCCCGAACAGCAGCAGGTTCACGTCCATGAGTGAGGCCATCACCACTTCAATATTGAACCGGTACAGATCTTCAAACTCGTGCCCCAGCTCCAGCTGCAATACCGCCTCGTCCGCTTCGGTGAAAAAGCACAGATCCATGTACGCGAAACGGATCCGAAAATACTTGATCAGCACAGACAGCGCCTGCTGAAGGTTGTCGCAACTGATCGCGGCCTGGGCCAGGGAGCCATGGGTGGTGAATTTCAGGCGATTGCCGAATTCCAGGCCGAGCGTGTCGTCTCCGCATCGGGCGAGCGCTTCACGGCACAAGGCAGTGAACTGATCCACGGTGATGAAGTTCTCCGGGTGCCCCAGCATTGACGGTCGAATCCCTGCTGCGGCCAGCAACGACTGTCGCGACACTCCTTTGTCCTCGGCAAGCTGGCAGAGGATATCCGCATAATGGGCACGCATGACCGGCAGGGTGCCAGTGGGGCCTGGGGCTTTCATGGCGACGGGGCGCTCCGGAATTGTTTTTTTTCAAGCCTAGACCGCCCTTCCAACTTCGGCAATCACTCCCGGGACGCCGCCCATGCGGCGCTCCTGTCACTGCGCATGACTGCCCGCCGAACCGGAGCGAATTTATTTCAGCAGGAACTGATCCAGACGCACAACCACCCCGTAAATCCAGAACTGACAAACCCGGGACGAGTGCATAGAATGATGACCAGAACAAGCTCAAATCATGCGACTGTCAAGGAGCGCCCAGTGACCACACTGGAGCACAAACCGGCCAACTCCGAGGGGCGGAAAGACCCCTGGAGCCAGCTATTGCAGAAAGTGGGCAAACATCAGGATCGCGAAGCCTACCACGCGCTTTTCGAACACTTCGGGCCCCAGATCAAGTACTACGCCATGGCCAATGGCCTTGCCAGCCACGCGGAAGAACTCGTCCAGGAGGTGTTTGTGTCGATCTGGCGGCGGTCGTGTCTGTACGACTGGCGCAAGGCGGCGGCGTCCACCTGGATTTTCACCATTGCCCGAAATCAGCGCATCGACATGCTGCGCAAGATGCAGCGCACGAGTGCAGAGATGCCGGTGGAAACCGAAGACCTGTGGCAGATTCCCGGGGAAAACGAAAATGAACCGGTGACGTCGCTGCACCGTCTTATGTCTGAGCGACGCATCCGGGAGTCCTTGAGCCACCTGCCCGAAGAGCAGATTACCGTGATTGCCAAGGTGTACATGGAGAACAAGTCCCACCAGATGGTTGCCGATGAACTGGCAATCCCGCTCGGGACCGTAAAAAGCCGGGTTCGCCTGGCGTTGAACAAATTGAAAGTGATTTTGCAGGACCAGAACGTATGACACGGCATCATCCCGACAGCCTGAGTTTGATGGAATACAGCGCAGGCAACCTGAGCGAGCCCCACGCTCTCTGTATCCGGTTACATCTGGACGAATGTCCACAATGCCGTAGCCGCGTGGATACGCTCGACAGCCTGGGTGCGGTGATGATGGAGTACCAGCCGAAAGTGTCGGTGTCGGAAACCATGTTCGACGACATTCTGTCCCGAATCGACAGTGCCGCTGAAGATGAAGCGCCGCTGCCGACCATGGCGCGACTGAGCCCACTGGAAAAGCTCTTGGGCAAAGACATCAACGATCTTCCCTGGAAGCGCCAGCTCGGCGACGTCAGTGTCCTGGACATCACTGACCGGTTCCCGGGCCAGCGCGAACAGGTCGTATTGCAGAAGCTGGCAGCGGGCGGCAAAGCTCCGGTCCACACGCACCGGGGCAACGAGACAACCATCGTGCTCCAGGGTGCGTTCGCCGACCAGAAAGGTGTTTTCAACCAGTGGGACTTCGTGGTGCTGACGGACCAGGACGAGCACAAACCGGTCGCCGTCGGATGCGAAGACTGCATCACCCTGTCGGTGCTCAGTGCCCCGGTGAAGCTGACCGGCACCTTCACCCGGATGCTTAACCCGTTTATTCGCTGAACCTGTCAGTGCGCCAGAAACAAAAGGGGTGATCGATGATCACCCTTTTTTTATACCTCGTCCCCGGCATTCACCAAGGCAACTCCGATCCATCCCAGCTCAGAAAACGTCCATTGTCTTCGCGCCCGACCTCACGCAACACCGCCAAGAGATGCCCGGCGGTCTGCTCCGGCGAGTGTACCGTCAACTGAGCCAGGGACTGTCGGAACGGTTCGCTCAACGCAGACTCGGTCGTGCCCGGGTGTAACGCAAGGCAGGCAACGGGCTTGCACCGCCTCGGCAATTCCACGGCGAGGGTGCGGACCAGCATGTTCAGGGCGGCTTTGGAGCTTCGGTAGGCGTACCAGCCGCCCAGCCGGTTATCGGTGATCGAGCCGACTTTGGCCGACACCGCGGCAATCCGCTTGAACTCCCGATGCCTGAGCCAGGGGATCAGGGCTTGAACGAGCAGCGCGAAGCCCGTAGCGTTCACGGCAAAGGCCTGAGACAGGGCCTCCGCCGACAGATCCTCCAGCCGTTTCTCGGGGAATACGGTGTCCGAATGCAGCAATCCAGCGGCGTATACCAGCGTGTCGATCCCCTCCCGTTGCGGCATCACGGTTGCCAACGCCTCGGCGACCGACGTCATGGCCCCGGTGTCCGACGCATCCCAGGGCAGTAAAGTCACCCGATCCATCCCCTGCAATGCCGCCGGCGCCGTTGCCGGATCCCGGCACAGACCAACCACCTGGCTGTCCGGGTACTGATCCAGTATGGCTTGCGCCAAAGCCGCACCAATGGCTCCCGACGCGCCAGCTATGACCACTCGTTTCATGCGACTCCCCCTCGCGGAACAATCCTGGCCGCCCATGACCGGTCGCGGACGGCATTCAATCTCACTGTCGAGGACATACGAAAAATTTATCGACTGGACCGCCCCGTCCTGTGAACCACCCCATTAAAACGGGCGTATGAATCGAGTGTTCGACAGACCCACAGCGTGTCGGGCAGGCCGCCCGGCAACGACAGAAAAAAACCACGGTGAGGAGAGTATTCCATGCAATACCAGGCACCAGCGAACGACATTCGCTTCCTGCTGTTTGACGTCTTGGGCGCGGACCGGCTCCACGAACTGGAGAAGTACGCCGACGCCACACCGGATCTTATCTCTGCGGTCATTGATGAGGCCGGGAAGCTGGCGGCGGAAGTGATCCAGCCCACCAACCAGGCCGGTGACCGTGAAGGGTGCAGCTACGACCCCGAGACCCATGCGGTCACTACCCCCGAAGGCTTCAAAGAGGCCTACAACAAGTTTGTTGAAGGCGGCTGGACAGCGCTGGATGCGCCCCTGGAGTTCGGTGGCCAGGGCTTGCCCCACACCCTGAAGTTCGTGGTCGACGAGATGGTGTGTTCCACCAACCTCTCGCTGGGCATGTATCCGGGCCTGACCCACGGCGCCATCAGCGCCCTGCACGCCCACGGCTCCGAGGAGCTGAAACAGACCTACCTCGAGAAGCTGATTTCCGGGGAGTGGACCGGCACCATGTGCCTGACCGAGCCCCAGTGCGGCACCGACCTGGGCCTGATCCGTACCCGCGCCACCCCGAATGACGATGGCAGCTACGCCATTGAAGGCACGAAGATCTGGATCACCGGCGGTGAGCACGATCTGGTGGACAACATCGTACACCTGGTTCTGGCCAAGCTTCCCGGCGCTCCCAATACCACCAAAGGCATTTCCCTGTTCGTGGTACCCAAGTTCCTGCCAGACACCGGCGAGCGCAATCCGGCCTTCTGCGGTGGGCTGGAACACAAGATGGGCATTAAGGGGTCGGCCACCTGCGTCATGAACTTCGAAGGTGCCAAGGGTTGGCTGGTGGGCGAGCCCAACGACGGCATGCGCGCCATGTTCACCATGATGAACGAGGCTCGCCTGATGGTGGGCATGCAGGGACTTGGGCTGGCGGAAATGGCCTACCAGGAGAGTCTCGGGTTTGCCCGGGAGCGGCTCCAGAGCCGTTCGCTGAGTGGCCCGAAGAACCCGGACGGTCCGGCCGACCCGATCATCGTGCATCCGGATGTGCGCAGGATGCTCATGCGCCAGAAAGTTCTGAACGAAGGCATGCGGGCATTGGCCCTGTTCACCGGCCATCATCTGGACCTGTCAGTCGCCCACCCGGACGAAGCGGTCCGTGAATCCTCCGACGATCTGGTTCAGCTATTGACCCCGGTTGTGAAGGCCTTCCTCACCGATGAGGGATTCAACAACGCCAACACCGGCCTGCAGGTGCTGGGCGGCTCCGGCTTCACCACCGACTGGCCGCTCGAGCAACTGGTCCGGGATGGCCGCATCGCGCGGATCTATGAGGGTACCAACGGCATCCAGGCCATGGACCTGGTGGGCCGGAAACTGAGCCTGAAGGGCGGGCAACTGGTGCGGACACTGTTCGGGGTATTGAGCGGTTACCTCAAGGACAACCCGGAAGCGCCCTACCGGGTCGAACTCAAGAACGCGATGACGTCGCTTGAGGACGCGACCCTGTGGCTGGCAAGCAACGCGCCCAAGGATCCGGAGCAGGCCGGCGCGGCTGCAACCCCGTACCTGCGGCTGATGGCCCTGACCGTGATCGGCTACCTCTGGTCCCGCATGGCCGGTGTTGCCAAGGCGCAACTGGACGCCGGCGCGGACAACAAGCCACTGCTGGAAAGCAAGCTGGTCTCGGCCCGCTTCTTCTTCGAGAAGCTCGCGCCGGAAATCCAGTGGTTGCTGGGCGACATCAAAACCGGCAAGGACAGCCTGATGGCCTTTAACGACGATCACTGGATCGCCTGAACCGGTCATCGATCCGGGTCGTACCGGGCCCTGACCGGAAATGACCGATGCTTGGCATTTATTGACCTTCTTTGGGAACGGTGAACGTTCAACAATGAGCGGGTTGATTAGTGTCTCTGAACTAGTCCCGCCCAGCCTTCTCCGGCTTGGGCATCCTTGAAAGCCACGCCTTGCGTGGCTTTTTTTTGCCCATTTTTCGGTCTGGCCCGGGCCTGGGTTACAATTGCGCTCTTTGAATTCGTCCGGCTCCGCGCCGGACCCGACCGGAGGCCGCATGAACGCCGACGATTACGCATTCCGCTTTGGCGGCATTGAACGACTGTACGGACGCCGCGCCCTGAAGGCCTTTCGGGGCGCCCACATCGCCATCGTCGGTCTTGGCGGTGTGGGTTCCTGGGCGGCGGAATCCCTGGCGCGCAGTGGCGTTGGCACCCTCACCCTGATCGACATGGACGACATCTGCGTCTCCAACACCAACCGGCAGCTTCATGCGCTGGAACAGCAGTACGGCCGCACCAAGACGGACGCAATGGCGGAACGCCTGAGAGCGATCAACCCCCATGCGGACATCCGCGTCCATTTTGGTTTCCTGACCACCAAAAATGTCGCCGACCTCATCACCCCGGACATGACCGGTGTTATTGATGCCATCGACAGCGTCAAGGCCAAGGCGGCACTGATTGCCCATTGCCAGCGCCGCAAGCTGCCGATCGTGTGTGCCGGCGGTGCCGGTGGCCAGATGGACCCCACCCAGATACAGGTCGCGGATCTCAGCAAGACCACCCAGGATCCACTTCTGGCCAAAGTTCGTAACTTGTTGCGCCGGGAGTATGGTTTTTCCCGCAACCCCAAGCGTCGCTTCGGTATCGAAGCCGTATACTCCCTGGAGCAGCTGACGTATCCTGCCGGTGACGGCGAGGTGTGCCTGCAAAAGCCCGCCACCGATGGGCCGGTGCGCCTTGATTGCGCCTCGGGCTTCGGGGCAGCCAGTCCGGTCACCGCGAGCTTCGGATTTTTTGCGGCCTCCCGGCTGCTCAACCGTATGGCAAGGCGCGCCAATCAATAAACCATAAGGATCTGCTCACACTATGCCTGTCAGTACCGTCCTGCTTCTTGCCAGCATCGGCGTTCTCTCCCTGTTCTGCCAGTGGTTGGCCTGGCGGGTCAGAATGCCGGCCATTCTGTTTCTGCTGGCCGGTGGTATTGCCGCTGGCCCGCTGCTGGGCTTCCTGGCACCCGAGGCGGTGTTCGGGGAACTGCTGTTCCCGGTCATCTCCCTGGCGGTGGCCATCATTCTGTTTGAGGGCAGCCTGACCCTTCGTTATGACGAGATCCGCGGTCACGGCAAGATGGTGCGCAATCTCATCCCGGTGGGCTCGATTGTCACCTGCATCATCGGAACGCTGTCGGTGCGCTGGCTGCTGGACGTATCCTGGCCTGTCGCCCTGCTGTTCGGTGCCATTTCCATCGTCACCGGCCCAACGGTTATCGCACCACTTTTGCGGTCGGTGCGGCCAGACGCCAAGCTCGCCAACATCCTGCGCTGGGAAGGCATCATCATAGACCCGGTGGGCGCCCTGCTTGCGGTTCTGGTGTTTGAGGGCATTGTGTCCTGGGGTCAGGGCAACGTGTTCGGCCATTCCCTCTACATTTTCGGCAAGACCCTGATGGTCGGCTTTCTGATCGGCGCCATCGCCGGCTACCTGAACGGCCTGGTGCTGCGCAAGCACTGGATTCCCCAATACCTGCACAACGCCGGGACCCTCACCTTCATGCTGGGGGTCTACGCCCTCTCCAACGAGATGGCGCACGAGTCCGGACTGTTGACCGTCACCGTAATGGGCATCTGGATGGCCAACATGAAGCAGGTGCCCATCGACAGCATCCTGGAATTCAAGGAATCCCTCAGCGTGCTGCTGATCTCGGCGCTGTTCATCATCCTGGCCGCACGGGTGGAATTCAGCGCCATTGCCGAACTCGGCTGGGGGCTGGCGGTGGTTCTGGCCATCCTGATGCTGGTAGCCCGCCCCTTGAGTATTTTCCTGTCCGCCATTGGTACCAGCCTGAACTGGCGGGAGAAACTGTTCCTGAGCTGGATAGCGCCCCGGGGTATCGTTGCCGCGGCGGTTTCCGCCCTGTTCGCCTTCCAGCTCCAGAAACTCGGCTATGAAAGTGCCGGCACACTGGTGCCCCTGGTGTTCATGCTGATCATTGCCACCGTCACGCTCCAAAGCCTGACCGCCCGGCCGGTGGCGCGGATCCTGAAAGTGGCGGAACCGGCGGAGTTCGGTTTCCTGATTCTTGGTGCCAACCCGGTGGCGCGTATGATCGCCCTGGCGCTCAAAAAACACGAGGTGCCGGTCACCCTCGCCGACACCAACTGGGAGAATGTTCGTCAGGCGCGCATGGACAACCTGCAGACCTATTTCGGCAACCCGGTGTCCGAGCACGCATCCACACACCTGGACCTCACCGGCATCGGCAACCTGCTGGTCATTTCGCCCTACAAGCACATGAACTCGCTGGCGACGTACCACTTCCTGGACTGGTTCGGAAACAACAGCGTCTTCACCCTCGCCGAGGGCGATCAGGACCAGAAGGCCCGCCACCAGACTGCGGAAAAGATCCAGATGACGCGCGGCCTGTTCGGTGGTGCGAGCTACGCCAAGCTGGCAAGCCTGGCCAGCCAGGGCTACACGGTAAAGACCACTCAACTCAGCGATGAGTTCAGCTACGACGCCTTTCTGGAGAAATACCAGCGCGAGGCCCTGGTGCTCTTTGTGTTTGACGGCAAGGGCCACGTGGTGCCGGTCCGGGATATGGACGAACTGAAGCCGGAGAAGGACTGGACGCTGATCAGCCTGGTCCCGCCCCAGGCCCGGAAGGAGCGGAAGGAAAAGGAAAGCCCGGACTCGGCTGCAAACCCGAGTGACGAGGCGGCATCGGAGCGTTCACGACTGCCCCTGCCGGAGGGAGAGAAGCGCTGAGGGGGCCCCTCAGCGACAATCCAGCACCAGCTTACCACGCACATGTCCTCCCTCGAGCAGCTCGTGGGCGTCGGCCACCCGATCCAGCGGGAAAGACTGGTCAATGTGGACGCGGACATCACCGTCTTCAATGAGTTCGGCAATCTCGTCCAGGTGAAAAACGTCCGGTCGTACGGTCATGCCATGGGCACGCAGGCCCATTTCCTCGGCCGCACTGATGATCTCATCGGCCGTGACCGTGGGGATCGTGACCAGCACGCCCTGTTCACCCAGGGTATGCAGGGAGCGCTTGCCAGCCTCGCCACCGACCAGGTCAAGCACGACATCCAGGCCATAGCACTCCTCGGCCACATCGGTCGTGCGGTAATCGATTACCTCATGTACGCCCAGCTCGGCCAGGAAGTCCCGATTGGACGCGGATGCCGTCGCCACCACGTGGGCCCCCCGTTCGAGCGCAAACTGCACGGCGAAATGCCCGACACCACCCGCACCCGCGTGGATCAGGATTTTCTGACCAGACTCCAGCTTGGCCACCTCGAACAGGGCCTGCCAGGCCGTGAGGGCGGCCAGCGGCAGGGCGCCGGCGACCACGAGGTCCAGCTCTTCGGGCACAATGGCCAGTTCATCGGCACCGGCTACCGCGTATTCCGCGTACCCCCCGCCAACGGAGGGGAAGCCGATCATGCCCATGACCCGGTCTCCGGGTGCCAGCGTGGTAACGTCCTCGGCGACCGAGACCACCTCACCGGCCACATCATAGCCCGGTGTCCACGGCAGGGAATTCTCGATCTGGCGCGCGGCAAACCCCAACCCTTTCCGGGTTTTCCAGTCGATGGGGTTCAGGCCCGCACCGTGAACCCGGATCAGGACCTGACCGGCTGCCGGCTGGGGGATGTCCGAGTGGGTCACCTGCAGTACATCTCGCTCACCAAAACGGCCATAGCTGATATGACGCATGGTGGTATCACTGCTCTGTTCATTGGGGTTTGCCATGGTGGTCTCCGGACAACGGTGGTAACGGACAACGGATTCAATTCAGACTAGCAGAAGATGCCCGCAAAGGTGATTCAATCGGCGGGCAGGCCCCGACCTCCGGCGACGACAGCCGCCCCGAGGATCTCGGCAAACTCTCTGGGAGCCCGGGATGGACGCTGGGTTTTCATGTTCACACAGGCGTGTGTCGACAGCGCCCGCACCAGCGTTTTGCCATCGGCCGGACGTACCAGCTGGAATTGGCGGGACGAACGCAAGCGGCCGTCATAACCGGTCAGCCAGGTGCCGAGAATCAGCCGGTCACCGGCGTTGGCGGACGCCAGGTAGTCGATCTCCGTGCGGGTGATTGCCATGGCCTTGCCGGTGGCCTCGTGCAGGTCCCAGGTCATCCCCAGGCTCTCGATATGGGCCCAGCTCACGTCCTCGAGCCAGCGAACATAGACCACATTGTTGGCATGACCCAGGCGATCCGTGTCTTCATCCCTCACGGTGATATCGAGGGTAAACGGATCTGGCAGATCCCACTGAATCGCGCCTTGGTCTGTCATGCTTCGTCGTCTCCGAGACCGGGAATGGCCCGTAACGGTATCCGTCCGATGCGATCGTTGTGAAGTGAACCAAAGTATAGGTAGCCATCGTGCGGATTCACTGAGGTGATTTCCTGCAGGTGAGTGCCCTTGGTATCGTGCAGGCTGGTGATCACCTCGCCGTCGCGATTGAACGCGACCACCAGGCCATATTCCTGAGGCGTCGGTTTCAGGCTGTCGGGCAGCTTGGCCACGAGATCCTTGAGCCAGGGCGTGCGGTGCAGGGCATCCACCTGGGAATTGCGGAGGGTGGGAAACGCCACCCAGTACCGGCCGTCCCGATCCACCGCCAGGTTGTCCGGAAACCCGGGAAGGTTGTCCGCAAACACCTCTGCCTGCCCGGCCTTGGGCCCCTGGATCCAGTAGCGCAGGATTCGGTATTTCCAGGTTTCGTTCACCAGCACGAACGAGCCATCCGGCGACACGGCGACGCCATTGGCGAAATGCAGGTTGCCCAACAAAACCTCAGCCTTGCCAAGCCGGGGCGAGTATCGCAACAGTCGGCCATGGGGACGCATTTCGAGCAGGTCCAGGCGGTAGTCCGGCTGCTGAAACCGGGAGCTGGCGTCGGTAAAGTAGATCCGGCCATCCGGGGCAATGTCGACGTCGTCCGTGAACCGGAACGGTGTGCCCTCTGCCTCGCGAGCCAGCACCGTCACGGTCTTATCCGGCGCGATGGACAGCAGCCCCTTCCAGGCATCGGCCACGATCAGGTTGCCGTTGCGGTCAAACACCATGCCAAGTGGCCGCCCCCCGGTCTGAAGCCAGGTTTCCACCCGACCGTCCGGAAACAGGCGAATGATCCGGCCATCCTGGGTTCCGGAGTAGACCACGCCGTCCGAGCTTACCGTGGTGTCTTCGGGGCCATAGACCTGGCCGCGGGCGAGGAGGTCGGCCAGACGAAGCCGCTCATTGGGGGCCAGCGGGCCAGTTAAAGGGGGAGGAGCCGGCGGTTGCCAGGCCTTGCTGTCAATGGGCGACGGTGTCAGGAGAAAGCTGCCCAGCAGCAAAAACAGGATCAGCACTCCCACCATCAACCATTTCATAGACCATGTCCGCCTGTTTTCGTGTCCGATGCATTTCGCCGCATTGGGTTAACCTTAGCAGACCGCCCCCAAGGCTTGAAAATGCCGTTCGCGCCAACGCCTAGCGGTTATTGTCCAGAAAACGCCGGCACAGGGCCGCGAACGAATCGGCCTTTTCCGCGTGCAGCCAGTGCCCCGTGCCCTTGATGATGCGAAGCTCGGCCGCCGGAAACAGGCGCTGGATCTCGTCCCGATGTTTTTCCTGGATGTAGGCCGATTCCTCGCCTTTGATGAACAGTACCGGACCCTCGAACGGCCGACTCCCCTCAGGGGCGCTGGCCAGGTTGGCGTAACAGGCATCGATCACCGGCACGTTCAGGCGCCAGCGAAAGGTAGGACCGCCTTCACTCTGCTCTTCCCTGGGTATCCGCTCGAGATTTTTCAGCAGGAACTGCCGGGTGGATGGCATCTCCACGAATTCGGCGAGCAGCGTGTCGGCGTCCTGGCGCGAACGCACACCCGTCAGGTCGATGCTCTTCAGTCCCTCCAGGACCTCATCGTGACGGGGTTTGTAACTCACCGGCGCGATGTCGGCCACGATGACCTTCTCAACCCGTTCCGGAGCCTGCAACGCCACCTGCATCGCCACCTTGCCGCCCATGGAATGCCCCAGGATACTGGCCCGGTCGATGCCCTGGCTGTCCATATAGGCAATCACGTCGGCCGCCATGGCCGGATAGTCCATGGTGTCGGTGTGAGGCGAGCTGCCATGATTACGCTGGTCCAGGGCGTGGATCTGCCACTCGTCCTGCAGCCGGCGGGCGATGCCGCCAAGATTCTCCAGGGACCCGAACAGGCCGTGCAACAGAATCAGCGGCGCACCTTCGCCGGTAATGCGGTGGTTCAGATCTACGGTCATGGGCAGACAAATCTCCGGGTTGGCTCACGGGTTTCGAGCGGATACATTACCACTGAGAATCTGTTGAGCAAGTTGGCGAGGGCGGGCGACATTCCGCAGACGAAAAAAAGCCGGGGAATCCCCGGCTTCAAGGTCATAGGCTTTACGCCTGGCTGATCAGCAGTAGAAGATGCTGTTCAGATACTCTGCAAGCGCCATCACGTTTTTCCGTTCGCGCTCAGTGTGAGGTACGAAAATTTCCTGTTCCATAAAACACCTCCTGAAAACACCTTTCCATTGCTTCAACCTGATGACTTAATGCTATCGTTGTTGGCATGACAAACCGTTGACAGGCTGTTTCATCCACTTGACATTTTGTATCAGCGTGGATGAAAAGTTGTTAACCATCGGGACCGATACCGTGATTCCTGCTCAGTCCGACAACGCCAGCACACCGCTGGTCGCCGCCTCCAGCACCCTGGCCCTGGTTCACTACCTCGAGCGCCAGGGGGTTCTGGACCCCGATCGTGTGGAACGGATTGTCGGGCTCGGCCTGGAGGCGCTGTCAGACCCGGACCTCCGGGTGCCAGCGAGCGCCCACTACCAACTCTGGGACTACGCCGAACACGCCACCGGCGACCCCGGCGTTGGGCTGCACGCCGGCCAGGTGGTTGATCCCGAACGCATGGGACTGGTCGGCCACGTCTTTTTCAACTGTGACACCCTGGGCGAAGCTGTCACCCAGTACGTCCGCCTGCACCGGTTAATCAACGAATCGGTCATCCTGAGCTTCGAGCAGACCGGCGAGCAGGCCATCCTGACCTGGCAGCCGGATGTTCCCCATCACTATTGCCGACAGGATATGGACCGGACCCTGGCGGCGGCTCTGTGCCGGACCCGGCATTTCATCCACCCCCAGATCACCGCCGAGTGGGCTGAGCTCGCCCATCCCCGACCAAGCTATGCGGACGAGTACGAAAAGATCCTGGGGGGACCGGTTCGGTTTGACTGCGCCACGACCCGCCTGGCGTTCAACAGCCGCCACCTCAGTCACCCGATTCCCCGCCGCAATCCCTACGTATACTCGGCCGTCCTGAAACAGGTGAACGCGGTGTTGGCGCGCCTGCAGCCCAGACGCTCGTTCGGCCGCAAGATCCGGCGCCTGATCTCGAAGCAGATGGCCACGGACAAGATCGACGCCGACAGCCTCGCCCGGCAATGCCATATGAGCCGCCAGACCCTGTACCGGAAACTGAAACGCGAGGGGCTCGGATTCCACGAACTGGTCGAACAGGTGCGCAAGGACAAGGCCCTGCGTTACGTTGCCGCCGATCACTATGCCCTGGGTGAAATCGCTTTCCTGCTGGGATTTTCCGAGCTCAGTGCCTTCAGCCGGGCCTTCAAACGCTGGACCGGAATGGCGCCGGCCCAGTACCGGGCCAGCCACCTGGCCAATGAGCCCGAAGCATCTGAGCCGGGCACCAAAGCGGACATGGACGAATAACCATGGAGAACGTCTCACTGGTGGCGGTGGCCGTTGGCCTGCTGTACCTCGCCGCACTGACCTGCATTTACCGGATCCTGCTGACCTACCGCACCGCCCAGGGCGCCATCGCCTGGATCATCGGCCTCCTTGGCCTGCCCTACGTGGCGGTGCCCATGTTCCTGCTGTTCGGACGTTACCGGTTCGGAGGCTACGTCAAGGCCCGGCGCATGGGCGACGAGGCCCTGACCAACCTGCTGAATCGGTTTGAGCAGCAGACCACATCGATCCCGGCGCCCGCCGACAAGTACTTCACCGACGAACTCCAGGTGTTGTGCAAGCTCGGCCGCCAGCCCTTTACCGAAGGCAACAACTGCACGTTGTTGCGGGACGGTGAGGCGACCTTTTCGGCGCTGTTCGAGGCCATGGAAAACGCCACCCGCTACATTCTCCTGGAGTTCTACATCGTCCGGTCGGATCGGGTCGGCCAGCGCATCAAGTCCATCCTGGAACGAAAACTCGCCCAGGGTGTGGAAGTCTGGTTTCTGTACGACGACATCGGCAGCGTCTGGCTGCCCCGAACCTACCTGAAACAGCTGGCGGCGGCCGGGGCCAGGATCGCCTCGTTTGGCAACGGCAACATCCGCCGACGACGATTCCAGATCAACTTTCGCAATCACCGCAAACTGCTGGTCTGCGATGGCACCATCGGCTTCGTCGGTGGCATCAATCTCGGTGACGAATACCTGGGCACCGCCATCGACCAGGAACCCTGGCGCGATACCCACTGCCGCATCGAGGGGCCCGCCGTGACCGGTCTGCAGTTGAGCTGGCTGGAGGACTGGAACTGGGCCAGTGACGAGTCCCCGGAACTGGACTGGGCACCGGGGTCCGGCAACGCCGGCGAGGACCGGGTGCTGATGTTGCCGACCGGTCCCGCCGACGATTGGGAAACCTGCACCCTGTTCTTCCTGAACTGCATCAACAATGCCCGGAACCGGCTCTGGATTTCCTCGCCCTATTTCGTGCCCGATTTTCAGATCATGAACGCCCTGCAACTGGCGGCACTCCGGGGGGTGGACGTACGAATTCTGATTCCGGAGAAATCGGACAGCCGGCTGATCGGCCTGGCGGCCTACTCGTATCTCGTTCAGGCCTGCAAAACCGGCATACAGATATACCGCTACCAGCCCGGTTTCATGCATCAGAAAGTCATTCTGGTGGACGACCGTTACGCCGCGGTAGGCACCGCCAACATGGACAATCGATCGATGCGCCTGAACTTCGAGATTACCGCGGTGACCACCGCCCACCATTTCATCAACAGTGTGGAATCCATGCTTGAGGAAGACCTCGGACATTGCCGGCTGATGAGCGAGAGCGATTACCGGGATCGGTCCATCCCCTTCCGCCTGACCTGTCGGGCCATCCGGCTGCTGGCGCCATTGCTCTGACAATCGCCCGGCAACCGCCTGTACTGGTGTCCGCAGGCCCATCTGTGCGACTATGCCTTCACGAATCAGCCAGTACGCAGTAACGATAAAAAGCCATGAACGCGTTCAGACCCAGAGAGACCCTGACCGAGCAGGTCGCCCGCCACATTGAAAACCTGATTGCCTTCGGCCAGCTCCGCTCAGGCGAGCGCATCTATGAAGGGGCCATGGCCAAGGAACTGGACGTCAGTCATGGTTCCATCCGCGAAGGCCTGTTGCTGTTGGAAAAACGCCACCTGGTGCGCAACGTTCCACGTAAAGGGGCATTCGTCACTCCGCTGGACGACTACTTCGTGCGCAGCCTTTATGAGACCCTCGAACTGTACCTGACCCACACGGGCCGTAAGCTCGTTCGGCAATGGCAGCCGGCCGATATGGAACGGCTGGAGTCACTGTATGCGCAGATGAAGGCCTGTTTTGAGAAACGCGACCTGATGGCGTTTCTTGAGCTGGGCATCGAGTACACCAAGGCGTCACTGGCCTACGCGGACAACTACTTCATCGTTGCTGCCATCGATGACCTCTGGCCCTCGGCCAAGCGGTGCGCGTTCGTGGCGTTCCAGCAGGGTGGCAGCCACGTGTTCGAGGACAACCTGGCCCACATGCAGGAATCCATCGAGGCCATCAAGGATCGGGACGAGGAGAAGCTCGCGAACATCCTGCACCATTTCGCCATGCAGCAGTGCCAGCAGGTACTGGACGCGATCGCGACCAACGACCGCAAAGGCGCCTAGCCCCGAGCGTCAGTAGAACAGCTGGGTGTAGGAGAACCCGATGTTCAGGTAGGCGGTCCAGTCGTCCCGGTTGTTGTAGGCGGCAGCCAGCTGTACCGGCCCAAGGAAGGTATCCACGCCGGCAAACAGACTCCAGGAGCGCACGGAATTGTTCCAGCTGGCCTGATCAAAGGACTCCCAGGCGTTACCCGCCTCAAAGCCCGCCCCGGCAAACCAGGGCATCAACGGGCCTCCAAAGGCCTGACTGGCGTACACCGATCCCAGCAGGGCGTTATCACCGGTGATCTGGCCGGGGGCGTAGGCCGAGAGCCGGCGAAAACCACCCAACCTCACCGCATTTTCGATACCCGGCTCGCCGCTGGTCACCGCCGTCCCGTAGACCAGCCCCGTCAGGTTAAAGCCCTGCCAGCTGTCGGTCCCGAGCAACATGGCCGTCACCGAATCGAAGTGACGGTCCGAGCCCAGATCTTCCCGCTCCAATCGCCCGCGCAGACCGGCAAAGGCGCCGTGCCGAGGGTAGAAGGAATCATCGAGGGAATCATGCACCAGTTGCAGGCTGATGCCGCCGCGGTGGACGTTGTCCTCCCGCACGAGCGGCTGCCCGACCAGCTCATCGACGGACGCGTACCCACGGGTGTACTTGAGGCGGGCTTCGGCGTTTCCACCCAGCTCGGTGCCAAGGGCAACGTCCAATTGACGGGAGGTGACGTCTACCTCGGCCACGGGACTGGTGCCCCCGTCGTACAGACTGAACGTTTCCCGGGTGTATTCGCCGCCCACGACCAGGAAACGCTTATAGCCGTAATCCAACGGCTGGTACCATTGGGTTCGCACCCAGGGCTCCGTGCCCAATTGAACGCCGGTCTGCCACTCGGCACCGAGATCATTTAGCTCGGTCATTCTCAGGCCGGAGGCCAGATTGAACCGGTTCTCGCCATCGAAGTTGTCTTCGTAACTGAGCCCGAAGGACAGATAATTCGGGCCCCAGCTTTTTTCCTGCACCTGGATTGTCAGCACGGTGCCCTCCGGAGACGGCGCCAGGGAGTAGGAGACGGTCTCGTAGTAACCCAGACCGTAGATCCGTTTCAGATCCTCCTCAAGCACTTCGACATCCAGCGGTTCGCCGGTTTCCTGCTGTATCCGCTCCCGCAGGAACTCGGGGGCCAGGGACCGGCCCTGTTCGATCCGTATCCGTACGATCGGCCCCGTACTGTAGGCCCGGGAGGCCCTTTGCGCCTTATAGGCTGTCCAGTCGGTCCGCGAGACGGTCAGCGGTCTCAGCTCAACCGCATGTTCGCGAGCCGCCGTGGCCCCCAGTTCAAACAGCGTCAATGCATCGTAGAAGTCGGCGGAGCTGTAACCTTCCAGGTCGGGCCGGATCAGAACGTCTTTGTCACCCAACAAGGCCAACTGCTCATCGGTGTTGCGCCGGGTCATGATGGTGGTGAGCTGGCCAACGACCGAGAAGGCTTCCCTGAGCTCCTCGGAATCCATGAGGGCATCGGTGATGTCAACGGCAATGATAACGTCCGCGCCCATGTCACGGGCCACGCTGACCGGAAGGTTATTGGCCACGCCGCCATCCACCAGCAAGTGCCCGTCACGCTGAACCGGCGCGTAAACGCCGGGAATGCTCATGCTGGCACGAATGGCTTCCGCTAGATTGCCATCCCCCAGCACGACCTGCTCACCGGTTTCGAGGTCCGTCGCCACCGCCCGGAAAGGAATCGCCAGCCGGTCAAAATCCTCCACCAGGGCGGCGCTGCGGGTCAGTTCATTCAGGATGAAACCGAGGTTCTGGCCGGCGATGATGCCGCTGCCTACGTGCAGGCCATCGGCGCGCAGGCCGATACCCGGGGTCAGTGGCAAGCGGACCTCTTCACTCTTGCGCCGCACCGGTTTGTAGACGCGGCCCGGATCATCCTGAAAACTGGAGAGCCAGTCCATTTCGATGAACCGGCGCTCAATGTCCTCGACGGCTACGCCCGATGCGTAGAGTGCCCCCACCGCCGAACCGGCGCTGGTTCCCACCACCAGGTCCACCGGAATATTCATTTCCTCGAGCACTCGCAGAACGCCCACGTGGGCCATGCCCTTGGCCCCGCCGCCACTCAATACCAGCCCCACGCGGGGACGCTCGGCCGCGGACAGTGGCAGCGCGACGACAGCCACCGCCAGGCCGAGTATCAGGAAGACCGTTCTCACCCGCTGAAGGATCCTGTTCCCGGAGCCCACTTCACGACTTGCCGGTGGCGTCGTCGTCCGCCAGGGAAAGGTGTGACACGTCCGGCACCACCGGTGACGGGAGCTCCCGGTCAACCCCCAGATCCGTGCCCGCGGGCGCCAGCGTCCAGTCATCAAGGTGCTGGAACATGGGCGGCTCCACCTCGGTATGCTCCATCAGGGTCACCCCGACCGGATCGAGGCCGAGGCCGGAGCCCGACAGGATGTCATCCACCTTTTCGCCGGCGACCGGCAGGCGCTCTCCCGGCTCGGTCTCCGGCACCTTGCCCCGGGGCGCGGCGGCGGCCTCGGGTTGAGGTGCCGTTTCAGCCCTGGGTGGCGTAGCCTTCGCCGGCGCTGGCCGGGCCGGCTCTGCCCCCGCCATAGGCTGCACATGGGCAATCATGCCGTGTTTTTTCAGGACCGCGCGGTACTTTTCGGCCTGCACTTCCTCCAGTTTGTTACGGATCACCACCGGCTGACCGCTGAACATGCGGTCCACCTGCTCGACGCTGGCCTTGAACAGGCTGCGGGCGTTACTTCTGGCGGTTTCCGGATCCGTACCGGGAGCGCATTCTCCCCTAAAGACAAGCTGAAACATGCGATTTCCTCTTAATGACTGTTCTAATGACAGAATAGTTGATAGCGTGGCCGCCGGCCGCGTCTGCCCCGCAACCTAACAACATGCAAACTGCAAACAATTGAAAAATCCATGCACTCGATCACGCAAAATGCAGGGTACTCTGCGATAATCCACCGTAACGAAACTTTACATTCCGTAACACGAACGCCGGATTGTCACCGGGAGTGACTCTCATGAAAAACACCTTGGCGCTTGGTGTCATGACCGCCGCCCTGTTGATGCCAGCCTTTTCGGCCCAGGCCGAAAACCTGGATATCCTGATGAGCCAGATCTTCCCCCAGGATCAGGCCACCTACATCGGCTACGAGAGTGTTGAGCGCGAGGATATTCCCGCATCCTCCGCCATCGACCGCAAGTACCTGATTGTCGATTTCCGGTTCGAATCCCGCCAGCCTCCAGTAGAGCAGCTTCAGGCCAGCGTGCACAAGGTGTGCATGACCCTTCTGAAGGACCGCGAACTGATCCGCCAGCTCTCCGATTCCGGATATGACATGGTCGCCGTCGCCTTCGACCGCCGTTCCCAATTCGATTGCCTGTAACTGGATCTCCGCAATTACTGGCGGCCAAGAAGCTTGGGAAATGCCTCCAGTGAGCTGTTCACCGCATCCAGGTTAAACGCTTCCACATCGGCCAGCAGTTTCTCCCCATACCGGGTCACCGAGCGCGAACGGAACCGCTGCCCCCAGGCCTGCACCCGCCGTGCGAAATCCTTCATCTGCTCGGGATCGCCGCTCTCCCGAACCGTTTTCCACTCGTCCCCGAAGTCCGAGGCCAGCTGCTCCCGTAACCAGCCGCGCTCCTGCATGCTGAGCGTCTGGGCCAGCAGCCGCTCCTCTTCCTTCGGCTCGCCTTCATCCTCGGCCTGCTCACCGGTGGCGGCCACTCTCGGAATGACCACCGTAAACACCGACCCGGTCCCGGGCTCGCTTTCCACCTCCAGATCGCCGCCCATCATGCGCGCCAGTTTACGGCTGATGGCCAGCCCCAGACCGGTACCACCATAACGCCGGGTGTTCTGACCTTCCTGCTGTTCGAATGCGTCGAATATGCGCTCGCGCTGATCCGCGGGAATACCGATCCCGGTGTCCTTTACCGTGACCACCAGGTGATAGTACTGGCGGTCTGACTCGCCCTCGTCCTCCGGGATTTCCTCGGGCTTGAGCGGTCTGGCCGTTGCCCTGACGGTCACACCGCCGTTGTGGGTGAACTTGATGGCGTTGCCCACCAGGTTGAACAGCACCTGACGGAGCCGGGTCTCATCCAGCATCATGGCGGCCGGCATTTTTGAATCGACACTGACTTCCAGGGTAATGCCCTGCTCCCGGGCCCGCAGATCAAAGATATGACGAACATCACCGAGCAGGCGGCGCAGGGAAACCGCCGAGTAATCCAGGCGCATTTTCCCGGCCTCAATGCGGGACAGGTCGAGAATGTCGTTGATCAGCATCAGCAGGCTGCGGCTGCCGGCTCGAATGGCCTCAAGGTAGGTACGTTGCTGTGGGTCCGTCACCGTGTTGTTCAGCAGGTCGCTGTAACCGATCACCGCATTCATCGGCGTTCGGATCTCGTGGGACATGTTGGCAAGGAACTCGCTCTTGGCCAGACTCGCCGTTTCCGCTTCCCGCGCCAACCGTTCCGCCTCCAGTTTTGCCGCCCGGAGTTCGTCCTCACTGCGTCGCAGGGCATTCTCCGACCGGATGCGCTCGTCCACCTCCCGCGACAGTTTGCGGTTCCAGTAGAGGAAAATCAGCACCACCAGCAAGGCAATCAGCACCACCCGGCGAACCACGGTGTAGTCGGTTTCCTGCTCGATATCCAGATGAATCCAGCGATTGTAGATCGCTTCGGTCTCGGTGGCTTCGAGGCTGTTCAGGGCCTGATTCAGGATGCGGTGCAGCTCCGGCTTGTCCTTTCTGACAGCCAGCCGAAGATCGTACTCGTAAGGGGTAATACTGGTGATCCGGAGGTTCGAGAGCCCCAGCCTGGCAACCGTATAACTCACCGCCGGGATGTGAGTCACCATCACTTCCAGGTCGCCGTTGGACAGGGCCAGCAGCCCCTCCTCGACGGTATTCACGGGGTAGATATCCAGGTTCGGATGGTTGATCAGCAGGTAATCGTGCGCCGCGTGCCGGTTGACCACGCCAACGCGTTCATCCCGCAACTCCCGCAGATCGCCGATAAAGCGGCCGTCGTCCCTGATGGCCAGGGCGATCGGTACGGTGAGGTAGGCCCGGGTAAACAGATACTCGTTTTCAGTCCGAGGCGTCCGCGACAGCCCCGGCAGGATATCGATGTCGCCATCCCGCAACTGTGACTCGGCGGCCATGCGGTCCGGCACTACGATGCGGTTGAACCGTGCACTGAGCTCCGTTTCGAGCCGGGTCACGAGATCCGGCACCAGTCCGGTCGGCCGTCCATCCTGGGCATACTCGAACGGCGGCCAGTCCGACCGGAAGGCGACTCTCAGGTTCGGGTTCCGCTTGAGCCATTCCTGATCAGAGACCGACAATTCCAGACCGCTGCGCTCCAGGGCCGGCAGATCCGCCTGCAACCAGGCCTGTCGAATCACCCGGTGCTCGGTGTGGCTGATGGCCGCGATGGCCTGGTTCAGGACGTAGTAAAGGCGGTCGTCGTCGACATCCACCTGGAACACAACGTCCACCGGGGTTTCATCAAGCAGAGCCGACAAGCCAATGCCGTTGATCATCGCCGACTGCAGGTAATCGGAAACCACCGCCACCGGGCCCAGGAACGCATCGGCCTGGCCCGACAGCACCTGGCTGACGGCCTCGGCGATGCTTTCAACCTCGACCGGCGTGAAGCTCTCGACCGGATCCAGCATGGGGTACTGGTTGAGATCGCCATCGATGACTGCGATCCGTCCGCCCTCCAGATCCGACAGACTGCGTATCGCAACGTCACCGGCACTGACAAACAGACCATAGGTGAGCGTCATCACCGGTTCGCTGTAGCGTTTCCCCGGGGTGACCAGAGATTGGGGCAGGCGGGTGGTCAACACCGCATCGGTGTCCGGCGTAGTCTGACCGGGCTCATCGGCCGCGGGCAGAATCACAGGATTCATCGGCACCCCGAGCTTGTCGGAGAGCCGGGCCAGGTAATCAATGTAAGTGCCGGCCAGCGTGCCATCACCGGTATCGAAGATCAGCGGGACCTGCCCTACGCGCACCCCAATCCGGAAGCTTTCCTGCTCAGCGAGCCAGCTCAGTTCGTCGCTGCCGAGAACCGGCGACGGCGACGGCTGGGGTGGGTCCGCTCGAAGCGGGGATTGAAACAGCGCAAGCAGGCAGCATAGTAAGAAGGGAAGGATGACCTTCACTGGATATCCTCAAGGGTTCCGCTACATTTCAGGGAACAATACCTGCAAACGAACGGGATTTCATTCAGGCAACCGTCAATCAGGAGATCGGTATCCATGGATACAAGCAAGCACACGCTCAGTACCCTTTTCGAGCAGCTCGGTCTGGCGGCCGACGAAAAGAGCATTGAGGACTTTGTGGCACGGTACTCGCCGCTGCCCCGGGAGATTGCGCTGCAGGATGCTCCGTTCTGGTCCGAAAGTCAGTCCCACTTCCTGGAAGAAGGCCTTGAGGACGATAGCGACTGGGCTGAGATCATTGATGAACTGGACGCGATGATGCGTCACTGACCTGCCTGTTCTGCACTGATCTGAACGCGATTCCGGCCGTTGTCCTTAGCGAGGTACAGGGCGCGGTCGGCACGATCAAACACGGTCGCTTCCGAGTCTTTTCTCCCAACGGCCGCCAGGCCAGCGGAAAACGTGACGGTTACCGGCTCACCACTGAAATGAAAGGGCAGCTTGCCGACATGCTGCCGCAGCTTGTCCATCGCCACTTTGGCTTCATCCGGCGTGGTCTCGGGAAACAGCAAAACAAACTCCTCACCACCAAAGCGGGCAATGAAGTCCGTGGTCCGGAGCCGTTCACTCAGCTCTCGGGCCACCAGCTGCAGCACCCGGTCGCCCGCCTTGTGGCCATAGGAGTCGTTGATCCGCTTGAAAAAATCAATATCCAGCACGCCAACCGTTAATGGCTGCTGATATCGCTGCCAGCGATTGAACTCGAAGGACAGGCGCTCCTGCCAGGCCTCTCGGTTCGGCAGTTGGGTCAGTAAGTCCGTCATTGCCCGGTGGCGTTCGCGCCGCACCTCTTTCTGCACCTGTTCCGAGTGGGCCTCCATGGCCGCGATCTTCTCCTGCATGACCGCCAACTGTTCCGAAAGCACCCTCTCCCGCTCCGTCTCCTGTTCACGGTAACGTCCCACCGCCTCGCCGATGGACGACAGGTGATGACTGACTGAGGCTTTAAGCTGCTGCAGATCGTCGCTGTCCCGCAACTGAGACCCCGCCCGCTCCAGCTCCTGACGGATTTCACGGTCCAGGGCCTCGGATGCGGTCAGTCGGCTCGACTGGGCGGACGTTTGCTCCGAAAAATGCGCCCGCAGCGCCTCGAGTCGCTCGTCCAGTCGTTTGAGAAAGGCCTCGAACTCTCGCTGGCTTCGGGTAACCGCCGCAATCACCAGCTCGGCGACGTGGTTCAGCCCCTCCCGCAGCTCGTTCCAGTCGTTGCTGGACAGCAACGCCTGCTGCAGGGCCCGGGCACGGGCTTCGGCGGTGGGTTCAAGGGCAACCGTATTCAGCAGCTGCCCCAGCAGTTGCCCGATACGCCGGGCTATACGGAGACGCTGGGTATTGTCGGCCAGATCCCGTTCGTCCCCGGGAACGTTCCGCGGTTCGACGGAACCGCATCCCGGATCGACGATGGGCGCCTCCGGATTGCTCTCGCTTTCGGGCGGGCTCCGTTCGTCGAGCAAGGTCACCTGTCGGTCGATCTGCTCCTGCAGCTCCCGCCAGGCATCGACATCCACGTTTTTCTGGCGCAGGTCCTTGCGAACCTTCGCCAGCAGTCGGTCGAGCTCCGGGGTCTGGCCTTCCGAGGCCAGACTGGTCCGCACCAGCATCCGTTCCAGGGTATTGCGCTCAACTTTCCATTGCTGGGCCCGAAGGTCGGCCGATTCCAGCTCCTGAAGGTATTTTTCCTTCCAGGACTGATCAGATGTCATTCAGTGCTCCCTTGTTCGCCTGTTCTGACCGCACGTCGCGGGCTTGGCCCCGTGCCAGGTTAGTCCTCGGCACCGTCCTGCTTACGTTTTTGCCCATGATACGGATGACGGCGAGCTCTGGGGTGACTCTGGTCATAAACCCG
The DNA here is from genome assembly GCF_019264345.1 of Marinobacter arenosus. NCBI lineage: Bacteria > Pseudomonadati > Pseudomonadota > Gammaproteobacteria > Pseudomonadales > Marinobacteraceae > Marinobacter > Marinobacter arenosus. The sequence goes on along the minus strand of NZ_JAHVAO010000001.1, from coordinate 3,031,512 downwards.
GGCTAAATGTTGAAAATCGAGGTGGGTATAGACCTGGGTGGTGGCGATGTCGGCATGGCCGAGCAGTTCCTGGACGGCCCGGAGGTCGCCACTGGATTCCAGCATGTGGCTGGCGAAGGAATGGCGCAGCAGGTGGGGATGGAGTTTTTGGTCGGCACCTTTGGCCAGGCCCCAACGGTTGAGCCGGGCCTGGATGCTGCGATGGCTGAGCCGATCGCCCCGCCGGCTGACAAACAGCGCCTGCTCCGTTTCCATCGCCAGGCCGGCTCGCACCGGCAGCCACGCCTGCAACGAGGACCGGGCTTTGCGTCCGACCGGAAGGACCCGCTCTTTGCCGCCCTTGCCCAGCACCCGCACCTCGCCGCCCTGAAGATCGACCGAGTCCACGTCCAGGCCAGCCAGTTCCGACAGCCGGAGCCCGGAGGAGTACATCAACTCGAACATGCACAGATCGCGCACTTCCAGCGGATCGTCCGGACGGGCATCGAGCAGGTGATTGAGCTGGTCCACATCGGCCACTTTGGGCAGTCGCCGAGCGCTCTTCGGGGCCCGGATATCCAGGGCCGGATTGTCGGTGGCCAGACGTTCCCGTAACAGGTACTGGTAGAAACGCCGGATGGCGGACAGGTGGCGGGCAATGCTGCGGCCATTCAGCCCGTCTCGACTCAGTGCCGCCACATAACGGCGAAGGTCATGGTTGGAGACCCTTTGCCACTGATCCTGTTGATCGTGGGACAACCAGCGGGCCAGCCCCCGAAGGTCGCGCTGGTAACTGTCACAGGTGCGGGGCGAATGCCGTTTTTCCGAGGCGAGATGACCGATGAAGGCTTCCAGGGGAGCGATCAGGCTAGCTGGAGGTTCCAGTTGCCCGGTCATGTCGGGCACCCTAGCGAGATTCCGTGGCGATGTCCGCCACCGGCGCCGCTCCGGTGTGACGCTGAACCATGGGCGGGAGCAGCCGGCTCAGGGTATCGCTGATGTAACTCAGAAACAGGGAACCCATGCTCTGGTCAAAATAGCCAGGCTGGCAGCTTCCGACGGCAAACACCCCGACCAGGTCGTTGCTGCGCAGGGGCACGAGCGCAACCGAGGCGATGGGTTCCTCGCGGTCCGGGAACAGGAACTGGCGCTCGCTTTCCCGGAACTGGCCGCATACTGCACGGCTGCCCTCCAGGAGGCTCCCGAGACGCTCGTGGGCTTCGTCCGGGCGGACGACGTGAAGCGCGCCCTGAGACGGATCAGGCAGAGGCCGATCGGTAAACAGAAGGACCGAAGCCGCATCCAGCCCAAAATCACCCCGAATGCTGTCATCGATGGCGGACGCCATGTCATTGAGGGTGCGGGCTTCAATGACCTGCATCAGCAGGCGTTTGCTCTTCTCGAACAGCCGGTCGTTCTGACGGGCAATGGCCACCAGCTCCACCAGTTCGCGACGCAGGGTATCCCGCTGCTCACGGAACAGGTGCACCTGACGCTCCACCAGCGAGATTGCCCGGCCACTGTCGTGAGGCAGGGTCAGACTGCGAAGCAGCTCGTCCTGATCCACAAAGAAATCCGGATTCTCCCGCAGATACTCCGCCACCTGCTCGCGGCTGAGCTCTCCGGCCTTCTGGCGGGCCGCTTGGTCTGTCATCACGTTCTCCTGACTGTCAGGACCGTTGTTTGGTTGGTCTGCTGTTTCTCCGACGACGTCCCTGATGATCGCCGGGCAACCGCAACTGTCCCTCGAAGACACTCGTTGCAGGGCCTTCCATCATAACAGGGGTACCCTCCCCCTGCCATTCAATCACCAGCCGCCCACCACGCAGTTCCACTTCAACCCGAGGATCCAGCAGGCCCCGCAGACAACCGGCCACGACCGCCGCGCAGGCGCCGCTGCCACAGGCGAGCGTCTCACCGGAGCCTCGTTCGAACACCCGCAGCCGGGCGTGGGTGCGATCAATGATCTGGAGAAACCCGATGTTGGCGCGGGCCGGGAAACGGGGGTGATTCTCGAGCCTGGGACCGAGGGTCTCTACCGGGGCGGTGTCCACGTCGTCCACCAGCAGCACACCATGGGGGTTGCCCATGGATACCGCACTCAGCTCCACCGTGCTGCCATTCACATCGACGGTGTAGACCTCCTTGCGACGATCAGCGGCAAATGGGATGGCGGGAGGATTGAGCTCCGGAATCCCCATGTTGACCATGACCAGGCCATCCTTGCCAACCCGCAACTCGATCACCCCTTTGGCGGTCTGCACCCGGATGACCTTCTTGTTGGTCAGGCGTTGATCGCGAACAAACCGGGCAAAACAGCGGGCACCATTGCCACACTGCTCAACTTCGGACCCGTCGGCGTTGAAGATGCGGTAGCGAAAATCCACATCCGGCAGCCCCGGGGGTTCCACGACCAGCAACTGGTCAAAACCGATACCGAAATTGCGGTCCGCCAGCTCCCGGATCATCTCCGGGCGAAGGCGGAACGGCTGGCTGATGGCATCGACCACCATGAAGTCATTGCCAAGGCCGTGCATCTTGGTGAATCGCATGGTTGCAGCCTGGCCTCGTCGCTGTTGCCCCATATCCTGTGCTCCGCTCATTCCGGCAGACAACTCTCGGGCGCGAGCTGGTCGTCCAGGGTTTCACGACGACGCACCACATGCACCTGGTCGCCATCCACCATCAGCTCCGGCGGCCGGTTGCGGCTGTTGTAGTTGGAACTCATGACAAACCCGTAGGCGCCGGCGGACCGAACCGCCAGCAAATCACCGGCCTGCAGTCGAAGCAGGCGATCCTTGCCCAGGAAATCGCCGGTCTCGCACACCGGCCCCACCAGATCCCAGGATTTCTCCTCGCCCTGTTGATGCGGGGTAACGGGCACAATGGCCTGCCAGGCACTGTAGAGCGCCGGGCGGATCAGGTCGTTCATGGCGGCATCGATGATCGCAAAATTCCGGTGTTCAGTGCACTTCAGGAACTCGACGCGGGTAATCAGGATGCCGGCATTGGCCGCAATGGATCGCCCGGGTTCCATGATCAGTTCGAGCTCGCGGTCGCCCAGGCGCTCGGCCAGGGCCGTTACATAGTCCGACGGCTGGGGCGGCTGTTCCTGATTGTAGGTAACGCCGAGGCCGCCCCCCATGTCGAGGTGCCGGATGTGAATACCCTGCCCGGCAAGTTCGTCGATCAGCGCCAGCACCCGATCCAGGGCGTCCAGAAACGGCGACACCGACGTCAGTTGCGAACCGATGTGACAGTCAACGCCCTGAATATCGAGATGGGGCATAGCCGACGCCCGGGCGTAGACGGCAGGCGCCTCGGCAATATCAATGCCGAATTTGTTCTCTTTCAGGCCGGTCGAAATGTAGGGGTGGGTGCCGGCATCGACGTCCGGATTCACACGCAGGGAGACCGGCGCCCGCACGCCCAGCTCACCGGCGACGGCATTCAGGCGGTCGAGCTCGGTGTCAGACTCCACATTGAAACAGCGTACACCCACTTCCAGGGCACGCTTCATTTCCCACTCCTGCTTGCCAACACCGGAGAAGACCACCCTGCTGGCGTCACCTCCGGCGCGCAGCACTCGCTCCAGCTCACCGGCGGAGACAATGTCAAACCCCGCACCAAGGCGGGCAAGGACGTTCAGTACCGCAAGGTTGCTGTTGGCCTTGACCGCATAGCAGACCAGATGTGGCCGCCCCTTGAGGGCGTCATCGTAGGCGCGATAATGACGTTCCAGGGTCGCCCGGGAATAGACATAGGCCGGCGTTCCGAAACGCTCGGCAATGGCAGAGACAGGCACATCCTCGGCAAAGAGTTCGCCGTTGCGGTAGTTGAAGTGATCCATGAGCTTCCTGATTCGTTATACGGGGCCGGAGGGCGGCTCGTTATTCGCCAGCGTCCTCATCGTCGCGCACGTCCCGGCTTCCGGGCTCGGCCGTCACCGCGTCTGTGGCACGGGCAGATACGGCGGGATCCTCCCGGTACAGCGGCCCTTTCTGACCACAGCCAGTCACCGCCAACAACACCACCAGACCCGCCAGCCAGACCTTTCCCGCGCGCATTCCTGCTACCCCTGAGTTTACCATGGCGCAAGTATACCTGAGACCCGGCCCGCGCGGCGAGGACGCTAGCCGTTGCCCTGCAGGGCCTGGTTAAGGGCGCGCTCCAGAATCGACCGGTAATGGAGGTACTGACTGGTCTGGATATCCAGTTGATAGACCTGGGGATCCAGGTCATGGGGGAGATGCACGTCCGTCAGGTAGACCGGATAGTCCTCGCGATCCTGGCGCTGGGATCGGATGTAATGGGCCACCGCGGAAATCAGTTGATCCCCATATTCCTGGACGGTGAATTCCTGCTCGCCGCAGAACATGTCGAACCGGACCCGACTGCCGCCCTCCTGCACCCCCACAGCCTGGACCTCCAGGCCGGGGAGAGTCGATGTGGACTCGGTATCGGGACGGAGCTCGGTGCGCCAGTGGCCGTCCCGGTTCACGACTTCCTGGCACTGAACGCCCGCCAGCACCGTCGGGGCATCGCTGCGGCGAAGCATGCGGCGCTCCACCAAATTTTCGAGAAAGCGAAGCAGGGGCGCCAGCAGATAACGCCGGTTACCGACCGCCTGTTCCCAGGTTGAAAGCGACCCAAGCTCATCAACCACCCAGATCCGTGCCCGCTCACCCCGGATGCAGTAAAACACCTGGATGTTGTCCGGCTCGCACGCCTGGGACACGGCTCTGAGGGCGGGATCCTCCGGAATCGCATAGCGGTCGAACACCACGGGCAGGTACCTATCCTGAGGCAAGGCAAGGTGCTCCAGCAGGGCACCAAAGCTGTCGAGGGCGATGAACCCGGGTTCCCGACCGTTGAACTGGAGCATAAAATACCGCCGATCCACTTCAATCACATAACGCAAGGGATGCGGCCCCAGCCCGCCCGCAAAAAACTGGCGCAGAACATCGCTGAACAGCTCCTGGACACGCCGCGCGATGGCGGCTCCGTGCCCCCGGTTGTGGCCATGGACCTGGATACCGGGCACCTCGGACGGATCCACCGCCACCGACGCGAGCACGTTCTTCAAGCACTGGATCAGCGTGTCGCCGGCGGCGTAGTGCTGGAGACTCACCTCGTGCCAGCTGTTGAAGGTGATCTGATCAATCGTGACCACCAGATTCTCCCGCCCGCCGCTGAAGCCGAGCGAATCATGCCGTGCGCTGAGCTTGTGCAGGCCTTTTTCGGTCAGGTGGGCCTGGGGGTCGACGCCAACGTTCACCAGCAACAGATTGCGCACCGGGCGGACGCCTCGCGAAAGCGCCTCCCGGTCCGCCGGTTCGATCGGAAACGGAAGAAACCCGGCGAGGGCTTCGAGCATTTCCCGCAGTTCACTGACCGACGCCACGCTCTGGCCAGCCCGCACATTCAGCCGGGTTGACCGGGACAAGAGGCCGTTGCAGTAACACCACACCATCAGTTCGGTCAGGTTGCCCGACCGGCGGATGGCCGGCTGCCAGAAGGCGTCGGCCGGATCTTCAAGGTCCCGGTAAAGCAACCAGCCATTGCCGTCCCTCCCCTGCTCCGACTGGTGGTAGAAGGCCAGGTTTTCCTCCACCAGTGACGGCGCCAGGCCGGGGTTGATCTGCTCGATCTTGCCGGCTTTGCGCTGGAACGCCGCATAGAGTTTGCGGCCAAGGAGGTTGATGTCGCCGACGCTGATGGTCGCCCGGGTCCCGTGATCCCGGGCCATTTTTGAAAGCAGTCGATAGCTGTGAGTGAGTTCGGCCACGATGAGGCGGCGCAGCCGGGTGACATCCTCGGCACGCCACTGGTGACGGTTATCCAGTTCAGCGAGGGCTGGCTCCTGCCACTGCCACCGTTCCACCAGCTGGGTCAGCAGGCGCACCCGCCAACGCTCCGGCGCCGAGTCGGCCCGGGTCAACGGCAACCCCGCTTTCAGGTAGAGGCTGCGGCGGACAAGGTCCAGACGCCCTGACATCCCCGAATCCAGCAGCCAGGTTTCCAGCCGGTTGTAGAGCAGCAGATAGGGATCCAGGCCGTCGGCCTCGGTCTCGCCCCGGAACACGGCCTGTTTGAACACACTCGACAGCAGTGGCTGGCCCGCGGTCTGGGCGTAACACTCGATCAGCAACAGCTTGAGAATGGATTTCCAGGGCGCGTCGATACCCTTGTAGAGCTGCCACACGCCCGCCCCCAGGAATTCCTCCTCGGGAATGGCCGACACCGGCCCAAAATCAATGTATTCGTCGCCCCGAACAAAGCGGCAGCCCACCAGCTGTCGCATGCATTCGTCGTAGCGCGACTCACACTCCGCGGGGATCAGCCACCACATCGGATAGCGCCCCGCCAGGTGAATACTGGTCCGGTAGAACTCATCAAGAAGCAGGTAATGCTGGGCACTGCCGCAGTTCTCGCCGGTCACTTCGGCGCGCTGTCGGCCGGCCCGCCAGTCCTCCGCACAGAACACGAACACGTGAAGCTCCACGCCGAGCGACCCCGCCCATTCCGACAGTTTTTCCGCTTTACGCTCCAGGCATTGGATGCCCCGCTCCGGCAGGTCACTCCGGTGGCAGAGCCACAGGTCCAGGTCACTGGCCACGGAATGCCCCAGCGTGCCCGGACTCCCCATCAGGAACAGGGCGTCGAGGTCGGGCCTGCGTTTGCCTTCATTGCGGACACTGAAGGTTCGCGCCAGGCGGCGTGCCGCGTTCAGGGTTCGGGACGGGGGTTGGTAATGACTGAAGCCATACGGACAATCGGCGTCTGTGTAGCCCGGCAACGCCGGATGATTGGCGTGGAACACCAGCGGCAACACTTCCAGCACGATCTGCTGGCGGTAGGTCAGTGCGGAGCACGCCCGATCCCAGCGTTGCTGATTGACCGACAGGAACCGGTCCCGCAGACGGCGCAGGGTCTTGCGATCTATGCCCTCATCGAAATCCAGGGCAATCGGGGCAACATGGGCGGTCAAGGCAGCTCCGGGGAGAGGTTCTTTTCAGTCAGAGTATCAGTATGATGGACGCATCGTGGCAAAACCGGCAAAAAAATAAAAGCGGGGCCGGCTCGTTCCGGGCAACCTGCAGAATCGTACCGAAGAATACCGAGGCTCACCCGTTGTGAAAGAATTCGTCATCCGTCGTTACCGTTCCGATCAGCCCAGGGGATCCGAGCGCAGCGCACTGCTGCGAATCGATGACGACGGCAAAGTGTTGTACGCCGACCGTTACGCCGAATCCGTATTGGGCTACGACGCCAGCGAGCTTGAAGGTCATCCGGTCCACAGGATACTCGCCTCCCGCCAGGACGACCCCTTCGCCCCGGCGAATCGCCACCGGATCGAGCGGGGTCAGGATGCCCTTGTCACCTTTCGCCACAAGGAAGGTTTCTTTTACACCGCGTGTCTGAGTCTGCGCCTGACCATGCGGGATTCCGACAAGGCCGCCAATGCCAGCATCACCCAACGGGACAGCGGCAACATGGATCCACGCCTGCTGGCATCGGCCGAGGACAGTGCCGCGTTCGGGATCTGGGAGCTGGATACCCAGACCAACGAAATGACCTGGAGCGAGGGCGTTTTCCGGTTGCTGGAACTGCGCCCGGGCTGCGACATCACGCCCGAACAGGCGCTGTTTTACTGCCAGACCGGGCAGAACCGGGTGCGGGCAATGTTCCGGCGGTGTATTCGATCAGGCGCCCCGTTTTCCCTGGAACTGAATCTGCTCACCGCGCGCCAGAATATCCGCAAGGTCACGCTGAACGGACGCCCCCTGAAAAACGGCAAACGCATCCAGCGCCTGGGCGGGATCCTGGTGGATCATACCCCGACCATGCAACGCGATCAGTCCCGACAGCGGGCAGAAGAGATACTGAACGCCACCACACAGGCGACGCCGGACCTGGTCGCCGCCGTCGATCGCGAACTGAACCTGCTGCACTGCAACGAGTTGTTCCGTCACCAGTTCACCAACGTTTTTGGCGTGACGCCCAAACCCGGCGATAACCTGACACAACTGTTGCCGGACCACCCCAACGAGCGCCGGCTCATCGAACGGCTGTGGCAACGGGCGTTCGACCGCGACAGCTTTGTGGTGGAAATGCCGCTGGCGCAGCAGAACCGGGAGTTGCCGGTCTACGAATTCCATTACCAGCGGCTGACCAACGGTCAGGGCGAAACGATCGGCGCGGTGCATGTGGCCCGGGACATCAGCCAGCGGGTCAATCATTGCGCCAGCAGTGAATACCGCATCCGCCATGACCCGGTGACCGGACTGATGAACCGTCGCGCCTTTGTCGCCCGACTGCTGCGGACCCTGGAACAGAAAACCCATCGGGAATCCTGCGACAGCCTGCTGTACCTGGATCTCGACGAATTCGAGCGTTTCAACGAGGTAGCCGGCAGCGGTACCTGCGACCGCTACCTTCGGGAGCTGGCGGGCAATCTGGGCATACGCGTGCGCCAGCGGGATGCGCTTGCGCGCCTGTCTGGCGACACCTTTGCGCTGCTGATCGAGAACTGCCCCGAATCCAGGGCCAGAAAGATTGCCGAGGACATCCTGGAACTGATTCGCGAGTTCGTCTTCGAATGGCAAGGCCATTCCCTGAGGACGACCGCCTCGGGCGGCTTGCTGATGATGGACAGCGAGGTGCCCAGCGACCCGGAACAGTTGCTGAGCCAGGCCTCGGACCTCTGCCATACCGCCAAGACCTCTGGCCGCAACCGCATCCACACGGCCCGGGCGCTGGCCCTGCAGACCGACGAAGGCACCACGAACCGACAGGTGGAACTGATCCGGAAGGCCCTGGACAACCAGAAACTGATCCTCGCCTACCAGGCTCTCAAGCCGGTTGCCAGTGTGACCTGGGGCGATCATATCGAAATCCTGTGTCGCATCCCCGGCGACGGCGAGCATGAGGACGAACTTCGTCCCGACCAGTTCCTGCCGGTGGCCGAACGATTCGATCTTGCCAAACGCCTGGATCGACAGGTGATCCGCCAGACCCTGGCCTGGCTGGGTGACCATCGGCTGCTGGAACCCCGGCTGAAATACTGCGGTTTCAACCTGTCCCTGGCCAGTGTCCTGGATGACACGTTTGCGGATTTCCTGGAAGACCAGCTACGGGACTCGCCGTTCGCCCCGGATTGCTTCTGCCTGGAGATCCGCGAAAGCCATGCAACCCAGTACCCCGACGACGTGGCGGTGCTGTGCGATGCCCTGCACCGGGTGGGGTGCCGCGTGGCATTGGATGGTGCCGGTGCCTCGGTGGAGAGTTACAGCCTCGCGGCGAAGCTGCCGGTGGACATTATCAAGCTGGATCGGCGGATGATGCAGCACCTGGAGGACGATCCGGTGCAACAGGTCATGGTTGAGGCCTTGCACCGAATTGCCGAAGTGGCGGGCAAGCAGACTGTGGCCACCTTCATCGAAAACGACAACACCCTGAGCAAGGTCAGAACCCTGGGCATCCATTACGGTCAGGGCTTCAGGCTTTCACGCCCACAGCCGCTGGCCGAACTGACGCCGGCGGCAGTGGACCTGACCACCGGGCGCATCGGCGGCTGACCGAAGCGCCCGGAGGCCGATCATTTCGGCTCAGCCCATGCGTTTACGGGCCCGGCTGACGGCCGCCCGAACCTGATCCGGCGCAGTGCCACCCAGATGGTTACGGGCCTGCACCGAGCCTTCGAGGGTCAGGACGTCGAACACGTCCTCGGTGATTACGTCGGAGAACTGCTTCAGCTCGTCCAGGGTCATATCGGACAGGTCGCGCCCCTCGGCGACGCCGAAGGCCACCGACTTGCCAACGATCTCGTGAGCGTCGCGGAAGGCCACACCCTTCTTGACGAGGTAGTCCGCCAGGTCGGTGGCGGTTGAGAAACCACGCTTGGCCGCCACCCGCATGTTGTCGGCCTTGGCCCGGATAGCCGGGATCATGTCGGCGTAGGCCTTGAGGCAGCCCTTGATGGTATCAACGGTGTCGAACAAGGGCTCCTTGTCTTCCTGATTGTCCTTGTTGTAGGCCAGCGGCTGGCTTTTCATCAGGGTCAGCAGGCTGATCAGATGACCATTGACCCGGCCGGTCTTGCCTCGCACCAGTTCCGGCACGTCCGGGTTCTTCTTCTGGGGCATGATCGAGGATCCGGTGCAGAACCGGTCCGGCAGGTCGATAAAGTCGAACTGGGCAGAGGTCCACAGCACCAGCTCTTCGCTGAAGCGGGACAGGTGCGTCATCAGCAGGGCGGAAAAACTGCAGAATTCGATGGCGAAGTCCCGGTCGCTGACCGAATCCAGCGAATTTTCGGTCGGCCGGTCAAAGCCCAGCAGCTGCGCGGTCATGTCGCGGTCGATGGGATAGGTGGTACCGGCCAGCGCGGCAGCGCCAAGGGGCATGACGTTCACCCGCTTGCGGCAGTCCTGCAGACGCTCGGCGTCACGGACCAGCATCTCGTACCAGGCCAGCAGATGGTGGCCGAAGGTCACGGGCTGGGCCGTCTGCAGATGGGTAAAGCCCGGCATGATGGTATCTGCTTCCCGTTCGGCCAGATCCAGCAGACCGGATTGCAGGCGCGCCAGTTCCTCGGCGATCACATCAATCTCGTCGCGCAGGTACAGGCGGATATCGGTGGCCACCTGATCGTTGCGGCTGCGACCGGTGTGCAGCTTCTTGCCGGTGATGCCGATACGATCGGTCAGGCGGGCTTCGATGTTCATGTGAACGTCTTCCAGACTCACCGACCATTCAAAGGTGCCGGCCTCGATATCCGCTTTGACGCCTTTAAGGCCTTCGATGATCGTGTCGCGCTCTTCGTCGGTCAGCACGCCCACGGCGGCCAGCATGGTGGCATGAGCGATGGAACCGGTGATGTCGTGATGATAAAGGCGCTGGTCAAAACCCACGGAGGCGGTGAAACGCTCCACGAAGGCGTCGGTGGGTTCGCTGAAGCGTCCGCCCCAGGGTTTTTCGGAGGTTGTGGTCTGGTCAGACTTATTCTGATCCGTCATGGTCTATCTTTCCTGCTGACAGCCCGGCATCATCTGGCGGGAATTGGGTACATTGAACGTGGCGGGAGTATAGCATTCTGACCCGTGTAAAGGAGCCACCCCTGAACGGCGACAAAGGTGTAGCAGTCAACGAGTTCTTCGTTCCGGACCTGTGCCGGGTGCGGGCCGTATTCATGCTCCTGATCACCAGCGAACTGCTGGTTCTGGTGCTGGCGATCGTTCAGGCAAACGCAGGCTGGATCGACTGGAACTACTTTGGCCTGCTGTCACTGTTTGTTCAGTGGACCACGCTCACCAGTGCCGCCCTGATCTGCCTGCTCCGGCAACGGCTGGCAAGAATGTCGGTGGCCCGGGCCACGCTCAGCATCGTTGCCATCGTTCTGCTGGATGTGCTGGCCTTCAGTCTGTTCGCCGACAGCGTCCTGCATCCCCAGGCCGGGGTTGCGGTCTGGCAGGGCATTGCCAAGAAACTGCTGCTGGCCCTGCTGATCGCGTTAATGGTGCTGCGCTACTTCTACCTCCAGCACCAGTGGCAACAACAGCGCGAAGCCGAAATGCAGTCCCATCTGACCGCCCTGCAGGCGCGTATCCAGCCTCACTTCCTGTTCAACAGCATGAACACCATCGCCAGCCTGATTGCGGTCAACCCCGACCAGGCCGAAGAGGCGGTACTCGATCTCTCGGAACTCTTTCGCGCCAGCCTGCGCACCGTCGACCAGCTGATCCCTTTGTCCAGGGAGCTGGATCTGTGCCAGCGCTACCTGGCCATCGAGGCCCTGCGCCTGGGCGATCGCCTGACCCTTGACTGGCACATCGAACCCGGACTGGAACAACAGGCCATCCCACCCCTGACCCTGCAGCCACTGGTGGAGAATGCTATCTACCATGGCATCCAGCCCAGACCCGACGGCGGCACCGTGCGCGTGGAGGCACAGGCCCGGGGCGATTTTGTATACTTGCTGGTTCAGAATCCGAAACCGGATCACAACGACCGTCAGCACGAAGGCAACCGCATGGCCCTGGCAAACATCCAGTTGCGGCTGCAGGCCCTGTTTGGCGAGCCTGCAGTGCTCAAACACAGCCACCAGAACGACATCTACACGGTGACGCTGCGACTGCCGCGCCAGAGCGCCAACTCGCAAACCGCATCGACCACAAGGACCTGATCTCCGGACATGCCCAACAGCCCCTCATCCACCCGCAGCATCCTGATCGCCGACGATGAACCACTGGCGCGTGAACGTTTGCGTCGTCTGGTGGAAGCCCTCCCCGGCTACCGGGTCTGCGGCGAGGCGGCGGACGGCAACGCCGCCCTGAAGCAGATCGCGGACCTGGAACCGGACATCCTGCTGCTGGACATCCGCATGCCGGGCATGGACGGCATGGAGGCGGCGAGCCGGCTCGGGCAAATGGCTAACCCGCCGGCCCTGGTGTTCTGCACCGCCTACGATCACTACGCCATCCAGGCGTTCGACGTCCAGGCCACCGCGTACCTGCTCAAACCGGTACGCAAGGAGGCCCTGGCCGACGTCCTGGAGCGCGCCGGTCGGGTCAACCGGGTGCAGCTCCAGACCCTGACCGAACTGAGCACCGAGGACGATGAACACCTGGCGGTGAAGACCTATCGGGGCACCGAACTGATTGATCTGGCGGACATACTTTACTGCGAGGCCGACCAGAAGTACGTCACCCTGCACCACGCCAATGGCGAAACCATCTGCGACTACACCCTGAAGGAACTTGAGAGCACCTACCCGCGCCACCTGCTGCGCATTCACCGCCACACCCTCGTGGGCGTGCGCTTCGTGCAGGCCCTCAAACGCACGCCGGACGGCCAGAGCGTGGTGGTGCTCCGGGGCGAGCGGGGTGAACTCCCGGTGAGCCGGCGCCATGCCAGCGGCGTTCGCCAGTGGCTGCAGGAGCACCAACCCGGCTAGCACGGCCCCTCGGGTTATCCGGACGTTCCCAGCGGGACTTTTTTGCTGTCACAAGGTAACCTTGGCGGACATTTTCCGAACCGGCAGTGAGTGTCATGTCTAAACGTACCCTTCGCATCGCAACCCGCAGCAGTGCCCTGGCACTGTGGCAGGCCGAATTCATCAAGGCCGAGCTGGAACGCCTGAACGACAATGTCGAGGTCGAGCTGGTGAAGATCAAAACCCAGGGCGACAAGATCCTGGACGTCCCCCTGGCCAAGATTGGCGGCAAGGGTCTGTTTGTGAAGGAACTTGAAGAGGCCATGCTGGACGGTCGGGCCGATCTGGCCGTGCACTCCATGAAGGACGTCCCCATGACGTTTCCGGAAGGTCTGGGCCTCGTCGCCATCTGCGAACGCGAGGATCCTACCGACGCCTTTGTCAGCAACAACTACGACAATGTCGATGCGCTCCCGGACGGTGCCGTCGTGGGCACCGCCAGCCTGCGGCGCGAAGCCCAGCTGCGAGCCTATCGCCCGGACCTGCAGATCCGGGTCCTGCGGGGTAATGTGAACACCCGTCTGGCCAAGCTGGACGCCGGCGATTACGACGCCATCGTGCTGGCCAGCTCCGGCCTGAAACGCCTGGGCTTCCATGACCGGATTCGCTATTGCCTGCCGGACACCGTATCGCTGCCGGCCGTGGGCCAGGGCGCCCTCGGCATCGAGTGCCGGCTCGATGACAGCGAGTTGCGCGACATGCTCGCGGTGCTGAACCACAAGGACACCTGGGATCGGGTGAGCGCGGAGCGGGCCCTGAACCGTCGCCTCGAAGGCGGCTGCCAGGTGCCCATCGCAGCCTATGCCCTGCTTGAAGACGAGAACACGCTGTGGCTGCGCGGCCTGGTTGGTGCCGTCGACGGCACCCAGATCTTCCGGGTAGAGGGCCGGGCTCCGCGGGGTGAAGGCGAACGTCTTGGCCGGGAACTGGCCGAAGACCTGCTGGCACTGGGTGCCGACAAGGTGCTGGCTGAAATTTATGGCCACACCCCACGCTGAGCCCCTCCGTCTCGAAGGCCGACGGATCCTGATCTGCCGGCCGGAACCCGAGGCCTTCCGCCTGGCCGAGTGCTTTCGCGCGGCCGGCGCCGACGCCCGGGTGCTCCCCCTGATCGAACGGGAAGCTCTGCCGGAAACCCCGGAACGGCGTACGCTGATCCTCGATCTCGACCAGTTCACCCACATCATCACCGTCAGCCCCTACGCTGCCCGCCTGTTGCTGGACGAGCTGGACACCTGGTGGCCGCAGGTCCCGGCGGGTATCCGCTGGTACGCCGTCGGGGCCGGAACCGCAGCCGTTCTGGCCGGCCAGGGCCTGAGCATTCGCAAACCGGCCTCCGGCTGGACCAGCGAAGCCCTGCTGGCTCTGCCTTCGCTGGCTCAGGTCAACAACGAACGGGTACTGCTGGTGCGCGGCGAGAACGGGCGCGAACTGATTCGCGAAACCCTTGAGGCACGTGGTGCCCGGGTCTCGGTATTGTCCCTCTATCGGCGTATCACGCCCGCTTACACGCCCGAGCATATCAACCAGCTGCTGGGCGACTTTGCACCGGAAGCGATCGTCACTCTTTCGGGCGAAACCTTGAACAATCTCATCGCACTATGTGCGAATAGCAGCCATAATCTATACGATAGGTTATTGATTGTTCCCGCAGATCGGGTCGCCGAGCAGGCGCGCGTTGCGGGATTCGAGAATCCGTGCATACCAGGAAGCCTTGCCGATAACGACATCGTGGCCACCGTTGCAGCGCAACTGAACGGCCAGGACGGTGGCTCCGGAAAAGCCAAGTAAGGACGCCCGTGACTGAGACAACAGACCAACTGCCCGCCACCATTTCCAAGGAACCGCCCGCCCGCCAGCGACTCTGGCCCGTGTGGCTGATTGCCTTCCTGGCACTGGCGCTCGCCGTCGCCCTGGCCCTGTGGAGCTGGCAACAGTGGAATAACCAGCAGGCACTTCAGCAATCCATCGCCAACCTGCAACAGGACACCGAACAACTGGAAGACCTGTACGGAGATCGTGGCAGTCAGCAGAGCCAGCGGTTGCAGTCCCTGGAGCAGAAGTTGGCGGCGCAGCGAGAGCTGATTGCCACCCAGCAGCGCCAGATTGACCACAATGCCCGGGAATTGCTCGAAGCCGGTAATCGCACACGAACCGACTGGTTGTTGGCGGAAGCCGAATACCTGCTGCGGATCGCCAACCAACGGCTGATGATCGAGAAGGACATCCGGGGCGCTCTGTCCGCGCTGCAAGCGGCCGATGAAGTGCTGAACGAGTCCGACGACATCGGGGTGTATCCGGTCAGACAACAACTGGCCCGAGAGATCCTCGCGCTCAAGGGCATCACCGGCGTCGACCGCACCGGCCTTTACCTGCAACTGGAAGCCGCAATCGACAGCATCCACCAGCTTACCGACCAGGCCCTGATCAATGCCCAGGCACCGGGTTTCATTGCCGACGAGGGCGGGGACTCCGCTGACACGAGTGACGATGCCAACGCCCTGACCGAGGGTTGGGACGCCTTCAAGAGCACCCTGAAACAGGTGGTGGTGGTCCGCCGCATGGATGAGCCGGTCAAGCCTCTGCTGTCCCCGGATCAGAGCGCCTACGCCCGCCTGAACCTCCAGTTGATGCTGGAAGAGGCGGAAATGGCGGTACTCCGAGGCAACCAGCCGCTTTATGAACGGGCCCTTGCCAAGGCCAGGAACACCATCGACAACTGGTACGACGCCAGCCATCCGCGGGTGCTTGCCCTCTCCGACACCCTCACCGAGTTGGCCGACCGGAACGTCGATCCGACGCTGCCGGACATCAGCCAATCCCTGGACCTGCTCAAGGAACGCCTGGCCGGACGACTCCAGGCCAACAACAATGACAATGCCAAACCGCAGAGCAACGACGAGACCGATGCCAACGGAGGCGATGATTCATGATCCGTTTGCTGCTTGTCGTCCTGCTCGCCCTGCTGATCGGTACCGGGCTGTCACTCGGGCTGCAGTATGATCTCGGCTACATTCGCATCAGCCTGGGCCATTACCTGATCGAGACCAACTTCTGGGTAGGCGTTGCCTGCCTGGTGGTGCTGGTGACGCTGATCGTCGTCAGCCTCAACCTGTTTCGCCGCTTCCGCCGGAGCACCGGTGTCATGGCCGGCTGGATCGCCCGTGGCAATGAACGGCGTGCCCGTCGGCGGACCACCCAGGGGCTGCTGGCCCTGGCCGAGGGCAACTGGCCCCGGGCGCGCAAACTGCTGACATCGGCTGCAGGCAACGCCGATACCCCGCTGATCAATTACCTCGCGGCGGCCCAGGCCTCGTTCGAATCCGGTGACCACGAGGCGGTCGACGACCTGTTGCGCAAGGCCTTTGAAAGCACACCCGGTTCGGATATGGCGGTCGGCATCACCCAGGCGCAGTTACAGCTCGCCGGCAACCGCCTCGAGCAGGCGCTTGCCACCCTCGTGCGCCTGCGCAAGCAATCACCGCATCACCCGTTCGTGCTCAAACTGCTGAAAAACACCTACCTTCGACTGGAGGACTGGCGGGAACTGTCAAAACTGCTGCCGGAACTGCGAAAGCGCAATGTGCTGCCGGAAGACGAGTTCAACGAACTGCAACGCCTCGTCTGGCACAACTTGCTGGAGAACGCCGCCGACGACTGTCGCCGGCGACAAAAAGAGGATCCGAACGCGTCACTGGAGCCGCTGACCCGCCTGTGGGACGAGCTGCCCGGGTTCCTGCGCCGGGACGAATTCACCATCCGGGACTATGCCCGCCTGCTGGCGAATCTGGGTGACGAGGCACAGACCGAAACCCTGCTGCGCAAAGTCTTACGCAATCACTGGAGTGACGAGCTGGTGAACCTGTACGGTCGCATTCAGGGTCAAAAACCGGACGAGCAGCTGCTGCTCGCGGAACAGTGGCTCAAGGACCGCCCGAACAACCCGGAACTCTTGCTGGCGCTGGGTCGTCTGAGCCTTCGCAACGAGCTCTGGGGCAAGGCCCGGGAATACTTCGAGACCAGCCTGCGGCTGCGCCGCAGCCGGGAAACCCTGGCGGAACTGAGTCGACTGAATGCCCACATGGGCGAGGAAGAACTCAGCATCAAGCTGATGATGCAGGGGCTGGCCAACGACAACGGACTGCCCGAACTGCCGATGCCCAAAGCCTGAGGGCGACTCCCGGGCGGGCCATCGGCCCGGCCCGGTCGTTGATCAACTGCGGGGTGCGTACTCCAGCACGTCGGAAAAGAACGCCTCTTCCGGCAGTCCTGCCTCGATCAGCGCATCCATCAGGGTATACACCATGGTGGGCGAGCCACTGGCGTGCACTTCCACGTTGCGCCAGTCCATACCCGAAGCCAGAACGGCCCGCACCAACTGATCGTGGTGGCCACCCCAGTCATTATCCTCGTCGTCACCGACAACCGGCAAAAAGGTAAACGGCGGCCAGTCCCGCTCCCATTCCTGGGCCAGGGACCTGAGGTACATGTCCTCGTGGCGACGAACGCCCCAGTAAAGCTTCACCGGCTGATCGTAGGACGTCTTTCGCAGGTAATCCACCAGACTCTTCATCTGCGCAAAACCGGTGCCGGCAGCCACCAACAACAGGGGCTTGGTCGGCGCGGCAGCGAGGCAAGCCTTGCCATGGGGCAACTCCAGAGTCACTTCTCCGCCGGCCGTCAGGGCATCAATCACTTTCTGCGCCGAGACCCAGTCGGGGGAGGCCTGGATATGAAGCTCGATGTTCTGTTCAGACGGGCTACTGGCAATGGAAAAGTAGCAAGGGTCGGCATCGGGCAGGTTCACGGACAGATACTGGCCGGCATGGAACGACAACTCCCGGCGGCGGGGCAGTTGAAGCTCCACGCGGAAGACGTCGTGACTGATGGACCGGACGTCCACCACCTTTGCCTGGAATCTGCGAGGCTGAATATTTCCGGCGGCCATAACGGCGTTTATCTCCAGTTCAAGGTCACCCAACGCCCGACTTCTGCACATCATCAGGCGCCCGGTGACCGGAATCTTCTGTTGGTTTCGGGTATTGAGAACAGCCCCGTGCACTAACCGGGCTTCACAGATCTCACATACCCCATTGCGGCAGGCAGCGGGCACATCAATTCCCGCGCGAGCCGCCGCATTGAGCAGATCGTCATCGGGGCCGACGTCGTAGCCTAGCCCGGACGGTGTTAAAACGACCCGATACACATCGCTGCCCCTATCACTCGGGGCGAGCGGAGCCAGTTTCAATGGCCAGACTCTCCCAGAGCTCATCCACCCGCTGCTTGACCTCGTCGGTCATGGTGATGGGGGTTCCCCACTCGCGGTCGGTTTCGCCCGGCCATTTGTTGGTGGCGTCCATCCCCATTTTGGAACCGAGTCCGGACACCGGCGAGGCAAAGTCCAGGTAATCAATCGGTGTGTTTTCCACCATCGTGGTGTCCCGGACCGGATCCATCCTGGTGGTCATCGCCCAGATGACGTCTTTCCAGTCCCGGGCGTTCACATCGTCATCCGTAACAATGACGAACTTGGTGTACATGAACTGACGCAGAAATGACCATACGCCCATCATGACCCGTTTGGCATGGCCGGGGTACTGCTTCTTCATGGTCACCACTGCAAGGCGGTAGGAGCAGCCCTCGGGGGGCAAGTAAAAGTCCACGATTTCCGGGAACTGTTTCTGCAGAATCGGGATGAACACTTCATTCAGGGCGACGCCCAGAATCGCCGGTTCATCGGGCGGCCGCCCCGTATAGGTACTGTGGTAAATCGGGTCTCGGCGGTGGGTGATGCGCTCCACCGTGAACACCGGGAACTCGTCCACTTCGTTGTAGTAACCGGTGTGATCCCCGAACGGTCCCTCGGGCGCCGTGTCGTCCGGGTAGATAAACCCTTCCAGAACAATCTCGGCACTGGCCGGCACCTGCAGGTCACTCAGACCGGCCTTCACCAGCTCGGTCCGGCTGCCCCGCAGCAGCCCTGCGAACGCGTACTCGGACAAAGAATCCGGCACCGGTGTCACCGCACCGAGGATCGTAGCCGGATCCGCCCCCAACGCCACGGCAACCGGGTACGGCTGCCCCGGATTGGCCTTCTGGAACTCCTGGAAATCCAGCGCGCCACCACGATGGCTCAGCCAGCGCATGATCAGTCGATTGCGACCAATCACCTGCTGCCGATAGATGCCGAGATTCTGCCGCTCCTTGTGAGGCCCACGGGTAATCACCAGCGGCCAGGTGACTAACGGACCGGCGTCGCCCGGCCAGCAGTGCTGCACCGGAATCTGGTAAAGATCCACCCGGTCTTTCTCAATCACCACATCCTGACACGGCGCGGACCGGAGTACCTTCGGACTCATGCGCATCACCTGACGGAACAGCGGCAGCTTTTCGATGGCATCCCGAAAGCCCTTGGGGGGATCCGGCTCCTTCAGGAACGCCAGCAGCTTGCCAATGTCCCTCAGCGCGGTGACGTTCTCCTGCCCCATACCCATTGCGACCCGCTTTGGCGTGCCAAACAGGTTGGCCAGCACTGGCATGTCATAGCCCTTCGGATTTTCGAACAGCAACGCCGGCCCCTCCGCCCGCAACGTGCGGTCACAGATTTCCGTCATTTCCAGATGGGGATCCACTTCAACCGAGATGCGTTTCAATTCGCCCAGCTTTTCCAACTGGTCAATGAAGTCTCGCAGGTCGTTGTATTTCATCGCATGCTCCGAAGGTTTCGGGCTTTTTACGGGCCTGGCAAGCTATCGGATGTCTTTGCTGCGTGCACAGCGGGGAGGAAGTTTGTGGCGCGAACCTGTTCGGGAAACCAGTGCCGGGGCTTCTCTCCCCGGACTGTGTCTTGCCAGGGATGGCAAGACCAAGCCTACAGGGACGTATTAACGGCGTGTCCGGGGAGAGAAGCCCCGGCACTGACCAGCTCGGAGACGGACGCGCAGTCGCATCCGCCTCCAGCCAGGACACTCAGCGACGCTTCATCGACTGGAAGAACTCGTCATTGGTCTTGGTGTCCTTGAGCTTGTCCAGCAGGAACTCGATTGCCGCCGTGTCGTCGTCCATGGAGTGCAGCAGCTTGCGCAGGATCCAGACCCGCTGGATGTCCGCCTCGCTCATCAGCAGGTCTTCACGGCGGGTGCCGGAGCTGCGGATGTTGATGGCCGGATAGGTCCGCTTCTCGGCAATCTTGCGATCCAGATGGATCTCCATGTTGCCGGTACCCTTGAACTCCTCGTAGATCACCTCGTCCATCTTGGAGCCGGTGTTGACCAGCGCCGTGGCAAGGATGGTCAGGCTGCCGCCTTCTTCCACGTTACGGGCAGCACCGAAGAAGCGCTTGGGCTTCTCCAGGGCGTGGGCGTCCACACCACCGGTCAGGACCTTGCCAGAGGACGGAATCACCGTGTTGTAGGCACGAGCCAATCGGGTGATGGAATCCAGCAGGATCACCACGTCTTTCTTGTGCTCAACCAGACGCTTGGCCTTCTCGATCACCATTTCTGCGACCTGAACGTGACGGGCCGGCGGCTCGTCAAACGTGGAGGCGATGACCTCGCCGCGCACGGTGCGCTGCATCTCGGTGACTTCCTCAGGCCGCTCGTCAATCAGCAGCACCATGACATGGCACTCGGGATTGTTGCGGGTGATGGACTGGGCAATGCTCTGCATCAGCAGCGTCTTACCGGCCTTGGGCGGGGAGACGATCAGACCACGCTGGCCCTTGCCGATGGGCGCCACCAAATCCAGTACCCGAGACGACAGATCCTCAGTACTGCCGTTTCCGGCTTCCAGGGTCAGGCGTTCCTCGGGGAACAGCGGCGTGAGGTTTTCAAACAGAATTTTGTTACGGGCATTGTCCGGCTTGTCGAAGTTAATCTCGTTAACTTTCAACAGCGCAAAATAACGCTCCCCATCTTTCGGCGGGCGGATCTTGCCAGCAACGGTATCGCCGGTGCGCAGGTTGAACCGACGGATCTGGCTCGGCGACACGTAAATGTCATCAGGCCCGGCCAGATACGAGGCGTCGGCGGAACGGAGGAAGCCGAAACCGTCCTGCAGAATTTCCAGTACGCCGTCACCGTAGATGTCTTCGCCGCTCTTGGCATGCTTCTTCAGGATGGTGAAGATCACATCCTGCTTGCGCGAACGAGCCAGGTTATCGAGGCCCATTTCTTGCGCAATATCGAGCAATTCGGGCATGGATTTCTGCTTGAGTTCAGTAAGATTCATAGTTTGTTGGATTTTCAGGAATGGAAGTAAGCGAATAATGGGATGACAGGGGTGCCCCTGAACGGATTGATCAATAATTAAAATCGTTGAACTTGATGCTGGCCAGATGGAGCAACCGGTTGTAGATGGAGTCCGGAATTAAAGGTACTGAAGCCAGAGAGTGGGAACAACCGTTCGCCGGGCAAAAGCGATCATCGGCCACCTGACTGGCGAATGTCAAGTACACTGCCCAAATTAACGCCAATTTCATCGAGCTCCCTGATCCGGGTCCGGCAACCACCACTGCCCGCCCCCCTGAAGGGATACCCCCTTCCATTCACCGGCGGTCATACGGATACTGATAACCATAGCCTTCTTTCATTCTACGGAGCCTACTCCATGAGCAGCGAACTCACCGGCGAACTCAAACCTCTGAACATCGCCCTTCTGACCGTCTCTGACACCCGGGGGCCCGACCAGGACACCTCAGGCCAGTTCCTTGAAGACAGCATCATCGAGTATGGCCACACGCTGGTGACCAGGAGGATCCTGCCTGACGACATCTATCTGGTGCGCGCCCTGGTGGCCAACTGGATTGCGGACCAGGAGATCCACGCCGTCATCATCACGGGTGGCACGGGGTTCTCCGAACGCGACAGCACCCCCGAAGCGGTCAAACCGCTCCTGGACAAGAAGATTGAAGGATTTGGTGAAGAGTTCCGTCGCCTCTCGGCGTCAGAAATTGGCTCTTCCACCGTTCAATCCCGGGCCTTCGGTGGCCTGGCCAACCATACGGTCATTTTCTGCCTGCCGGGTTCAACGGGCGCCTGCCGGACCGGGTGGAACGGCATCCTGAGCTCACAACTGGACAGCCGCCACGCCCCCTGCAACTTCTCCGGGCTCGTGCTGCGCAAGCCGGAGCTTCCGTACCAGCGGCTGCACGAAACCGTTGGCACCCGTGCCAAACGCTAGTTCCCGAAGGCAGCGACACCGCAAGGAGTAGAGACCCGATGGCCGGCCACGAACTGACCCCTCTGGAAGATGCCCTGGCACACTTGCTGGCCAGGGCGCCGACGATGACTGAAACCGAAACGGTCAACTTGACCGACAGCCTGAACCGTATTCTGGCGGAAGACCAGACCGTACCCGCCGACGTCCCCCCGGCAGACAACAGCGCCGTGGATGGATACGCGCTGCGCTGTCGGGACCTGCAACCCGGCAAACCGCTCCCGGTTTCGGCCCGCATCCCGGCCGGCGAGCCACCACAGCCGTTGACGCCGGGCACCGCCGCACGGATCTTCACCGGCTCGGAGATCCCCCCCGGTGCGGATTCGGTGGTCATGCAGGAGCGTGTCGAAACCTCGGACGCCGGGATCTCGGTATTGGCCGAGGTGACCGAGGGCCAGAACATCCGTCGCCGCGGCCAGGATCTTGCCGTAGGCAACCTCGCCCTGCCCCGGGGAACCCGCATTCGCCCTCAGGAAATGGGCCTGCTTGCCTCCATGGGCGTCGCGCGGGTGCCGGTCCTGGCGAAGCTGAGAGTCGCCATCCTGACCACCGGCGACGAGCTGGTGGACCCGGGAAAGCCGTTGGGACCAGGCCAGATCTACAACACCAATCGCTTCACCCTGCTTGGTCTGCTTGAACTTGCCGGCTGCGAGGTGGTGCTGTGCGAATCCGTCGAGGATACCCGACAGGCCACCCGGAACGCCCTGCAACAGGCGGCGGACCGCGCCGACCTGATCATCACCAGCGGTGGCGTATCCGTGGGCGAGGAAGACCATGTCCGGGCGGTGCTGGAGGATTCCGGCGACCTCTCACTCTGGCGCCTGGCCATCAAACCGGGCAAACCTCTGGCGTTTGGCGAGATCGGTGGTACGCCTGTTCTGGGTCTCCCGGGTAATCCGGCCTCGGTGCTGGTTACGTTTCTGATGATCGGAATGCCGCTCATACGCAAGCGTCAGGGCCGACTCCACACCGAGCTTACCGGTGAACGCCTGCCGGCGGCCTTCCAGATCGACACCGGCTCCATTCGCCGGGAATTTGTTCGTGCGCGCAAGGAGTTGCGGGACGGACAGGTGTGCATCGCCGCCTACTCGAACCAGAGCTCCGGGGTTCTGAATTCGGCCTGCTGGGCAAGCGGCCTGGCGGTGGTCCCGGAGAACACTTCGGTCAAACCCGGCGACGTGCTAACGTTTTATTCGTTCGATGAACTTCTGGCATAACTATGACCACAGAAACCACAGACACCATCACCATCCGTTTTTTTGCCCGACTGCGGGAAGAGTTGGGTGCGGAACAACTGACCGTGCCGGCGCAACCGGGCCTGACCACCGGACAGATTCTCGCCGAACTGGCCCGTCGCGGTGGGCCCTGGGCGCAACTTCAAGGCAGCCAGCCGGTCATGATCGCGGTCAACCAGACCATGGCCAAACCCTCAACGGCCGTTCAGGGTGGCGATGAGGTCGCCTTCTTCCCACCGGTCACCGGAGGCTGAGATGATTTCGATCCAGACCGAAGATTTTGATCCGGCTGCCGAGTATGCCGAACTGCGAGACAGCGGCGCAGGGACCGGGGCGATTGCCACGTTTACGGGCCTGGTGCGGGACAGCGGGGACATGAAAGGGGTAACGGGGCTCTACCTGGAGCATTACCCAGGCATGACCGAACAGGTGATCGGCAACTTGATTGAGACAGCGTCAAGCCGCTGGAGCGTACGCAAAGCCCGGGTCATTCACCGGGTGGGTCGCCTGGCCCTGCAGGACCAGATCGTGTTTGTCGGAGTCTGCAGCGCCCACCGGGAGGATGCGTTTGCCGCCTGCCAGTTCATCATGGATGCGCTCAAGACGTCGGCCCCCTTTTGGAAAAAGGAAATCACCGCATCGGGTGAGCACTGGGTCGAACAGAAGGAATCCGATGTCGCTCGCAGTAAAACCTGGGAGTAATCAGGAGCGCCATCACAGGCACAAAAAAACCGCCCGTGAGCCGTTACTCAGGGGCGGTTTTGCTTAACCGGTCGGCAATCAGAGATTGCTGTCCAGGAACGCCGCCAGTTGCGACTTGGACAGGGCGCCCACCTTGGTTGCATCGACGTTGCCGTTTTTGAACAGCATCAGGGTCGGAATACCGCGGATGTTGAACTTGGGCGGAGTCTGCTCGTTCTCATCGATGTTCAGCTTGCAGATCTTCAGCTTGCCATCGTACTCGTCGGCAATCTCTTCCAGTACCGGCGCAATCATCTTGCAGGGACCGCACCACTCCGCCCAGTAGTCAACCAGTACCGGAACGTCGGACTGCAGTACGTCCTGCTCAAAAGAAGCGTCGGTTACGTTTACGATATTTCCGCTCATTACCATTTCCTGATTCGTGCGCCCTACCTGATGCCAGCCTGTTTGTCACACTGCGGCAAGGCGCTGTTCACTTCGCTGAAGGGCGGCCAATGAATCGGCAGCCCCTCACCCTAATCGAGATACGGCATACTTTACGCGATTGGTCCGCAGTATGTGAAGCGGTAGATCGGCCTGCGCATTACTGACAGCCCTGAGGGATTTCGCTTATAGTAGCGCGAACGCTAACCTTAAAAGGATTCCGACCAACGTGACGGCCGCATCCACTGCCGAAAGCGCTGCCCCCTCATCAGAGGTTCTGGCAGCCATCGATATGGGCTCCAACAGTTTTCACATGGTCGTTGCCCGGCTGGTGCACGGAGAGATCCGTACCCTGGAAAAAATGGGCGAAAAGGTTCAGCTTGGCGCCGGCCTCGACGAATTCAATCGCCTGACCCCCGAAGCCCAGGAACGCGGCCTGGCGTGTCTCAGCCGGTTTGCCCAACGCCTGAATGGCATGCCGCCGGAATCGGTCCAGATCGTTGGCACCAATGCCCTCCGGGTGGCCCGAAACGCACGGGAGTTCATGGACCGGGCCGAGGAAGTACTGGGCTACCCGGTGGAGATCATCGCCGGACGGGAAGAGGCCCGTCTGATTTACCTGGGGGTGTCCCACACCCTGTCGGACGAC
Source organism: Marinobacter arenosus (assembly GCF_019264345.1). Classification (NCBI taxonomy): domain Bacteria; kingdom Pseudomonadati; phylum Pseudomonadota; class Gammaproteobacteria; order Pseudomonadales; family Marinobacteraceae; genus Marinobacter; species Marinobacter arenosus. The sequence continues at coordinate 3,006,308 of NZ_JAHVAO010000001.1, read as the reverse complement.
GTCGGTCGCCGGCTGGTGATCGATATCGGGGGCGGCAGCACCGAGTTTATTATCGGCCAGCGTTTCGAACCCCAGGTGCTCGAAAGCCTGCACATGGGCTGCGTCTCGTTCCGCAACCGCTACTTCCCGGATGGCAAGATCACCCGCCGGCAGATGGACAAGGCCATCACCCACGCCGAACTGGAACTCCTGAACATCCGCCGGCATTTCCGCTCGGTCGGTTGGCAGAGTGCGGTTGGGTCGTCCGGCTCCATCAAGGCCATCGCCAGTGCCCTGGCCAGCCTGAAGATCTCCGATGGCACCATCACCAGAGAAGGGATGCAGGAGCTTCGCAAACGTCTGGTGGATATGGGAAAGACCGAAAAACTGGGGGAGCTCGGGGTTCGTTCAGATCGCCAGAACATTTTCCCGGCCGGCTTTGCCATCCTGATGGCCGCCTTCCAGTCCCTGGGCATCGAGGAAATGGAGTTCGCCGATGGCGCGCTGCGGGAAGGCCTGCTGTATGACATCGCCGGTCGCATCTGCCACGAAGACGTCCGCGAGCGAACCATCTCGGCGTTGCAGGAACGCTACCACGTTGACCAGGAGCATGGCGCCGCGGTGGAAGCCACCGCCGTGGCCGCCTGGGAGCAGGTCGCCGACACCTGGGGACTGAGAACGCTCAGTGACGAGGAAGTGCTTCGCTGGGCGTGCCGCCTGCACGAGATCGGTCTGACCATCTCCCACAGCCAGTATCACAAGCACGGGGCCTATCTGTTGCGTTACTCGGACCTGCCCGGCTTCAGCCAGCAGTTCCAGCGCGATCTGGCAACACTCGTTCGGGGCCACCGGCGCAAGTTTTCTCCGGCCATTTTCGAGGGTCTGGATCCGGAAGACCGGACCCGACTGCGTTACCTGTGTGTGCTCGTGCGCCTTGCCGTACTGATACAACACCCTCGCAACCTGGAATCCCCGCCCGACTTCACGCTGCACGCCCACGACAACAAGCTGGTACTTGAGTTTGCCGAAGGCTGGCTGGATGATCGCCCGCTCACGCGGGCCGATCTGGAAAACGAGCGCGATTACCTGTCCAAACAGGATTTCGAACTGCTCATAGCCGGAGACTGATGGGGCCTAGCCGGTCAGCTCCCCTTCCAGGGATTCCACCGTTTCACTCACCTCCAGCCACTGAGCCTCGACCTCCTCCAGGCGCCCCCGGGCCTCTGCCTGCTTACCCAATAACTCCTGCAGCATGGCCTTTCCGCCGGCTTCATAAAGCTCTGGATTGGCAAGATCCGCCTCGACCGCCTTTAACGTTTGCTGCAGGCTGTCCATGTCCCTTTCCAGCGCTGACTGCTGCTTGCGATAGGGACTGAGTTTTTGTCGGAGGGCCGCCTCAGCCCGCTTGCGCGCTTTCCTGTCGTCCGCACTCTCGCCGATGGCAGCCTCCGGCTGAACCGACGCCGAAGCCTGGGCGCTATCGTCCCGCCGCCGGGGAGCCTCGCCATCCTCCTTGCGCCGGTCCGCCAGCCAGCGCTCGTAATCCTCCAGGTCTCCCTGGTACTCCGTCACCTTGCCCTCATTGACCAGCCAGAATTCATCGACCGTGTTGCGCAACAGGTGACGATCGTGGGAAACCACCACGATGGCGCCCTCAAAGTTCTGCAGGGCCATGGTCAGGGCCTGACGCATTTCCAGGTCCAGGTGGTTGGTCGGCTCATCCAGCAGCAGCAGGTTCGGTTTCTGCCAGGCGATCACCGCCAGCGCCACGCGGGCTTTCTCGCCACCGGAAAACGAGCGAATGGGGCTCAGCGCCTCATCACCGTGGAAATCGAATCCTCCGAGGAAATTGCGAATGCTCTGCTCGGAGGCTTTCGGTGCCAGTCGCTGCAAATGCAGAAAGGGGCTGGCATCAAGGTCGAGGGATTCGAGCTGATGCTGGGCGAAATAGCCGATGGCCAGATGCTCGCCACAGGTCCGTTCTCCAGCAAGCAAGGTGCTCTCGCCCCGCAGGGCATCCATCAGCGTGGACTTGCCGGCGCCATTTGGGCCCAAAAGGCCAATTCGGCTGCCGGGCAACAGGGTAAGGTTAATACCATCGATGATCGGAACCGAACCGTGTCCGGCCTGCCCGTTCCGGATGGAGAGCAGAGGGTTGGAGACCTTGTCCGCCACCGGAAACTCGAAACTGAACGGCGAGTCGATGTGAGCGGGCGCGATTCGCTCCATGCGCTCCAGCGCCTTGACGCGACTTTGGGCCTGCCGGGCCTTGGTCGCCTTGGCCTTGAAACGGTCAATGAAACGCTGAATTTCAGCGATGCGTGCCTGTTGACGCTCGAAGCCGGCCTGCTGCTGGGCCAGTCGCTCGCTGCGCTGGCCCTCGAAAGCCGTGTAGTTGCCGGTGTAGAGCTCCAGCTTGCGCTGGTCGAAGTGCACCACATGAGTGGCGACCCGGTCCATGAAATCCCGGTCGTGGGAAATAAACAGCAGGGTGCCCGGGTAACGGCGGAGCCAGTTCTCCAGCCAGAGGCAGGCATCGAGGTCCAGGTGGTTGGTTGGCTCATCCAGCAGCAACAGGTCCGACGGCCGCATCAGCGCCTGGGCAAGATTGAGCCGAATGCGCCAGCCACCAGAGAATGCCGACACCGGCCGATCGGTATCCTGATCGGAAAATCCAAGGCCTCGCAGCAGGGCTTCGGCCCGACGAGGCGCCGACCAGGCTTCATGAACGTCCAGTTCGCCATGAATCCGGGCCTGGGCATGGTCATCACCGCGCGCCTCGGCATCGGCGAGCTCCGACTCCAGGCGACGTAGATCGAGATCGCCGTCCAGGACAAAATCCCGGGCGCTGCGTCCGGAGGCTTCCACTTCCTGGGCCATGTGGGCAATCCGGCAGCCGCCCGGCAGCGAAACGCTACCCTGCTCCGGCGCCAGCTCACCCAGTAACAGCTGGAACAGACTGGATTTTCCAGCGCCATTGGCGCCGACAATTGCCACACGCTGACCGGGCTGAACCGTGAGGTCGACCGACTGTAGCAACCAGACGCCACCCCGTTGTAAACTGAGTTCGGTTATCGTTAACATGATTTCATTTTATCAACGTACAGATTTAAGAGAAGGCTCGGTTGTCATGCCGGTTTCACGCGAAAGCCACACGGAAACTCCGGCAGAAAACCTGAAAATTCCAGAACAATTGGAACCAGATAACCCGTTGTGGCGTTTTGCTCTCACATTCTGGCAAAAGGCAGGCGTCCAGGAGGCTTGCCTGGCACTACAAACACAGGGCTGGAGTGTCACTCGAATCCTGTGCGCCACATGGTTGGCACTGAATGGCAGAACGTACACTGGCTCAGAGGACGCTACGGTAACAGAGTGGCGCAGCCATGTAACCGGCGCCCTGCGCACCGTGCGGCAATTGCTTCCGAAGACACGTTCGGATCTCAACAAACTACGCAGTGGCGTTGCCGGCCTGGAGCTGGACGCAGAACGCATCGAATTGGCACTGGCCTGGCAAACACTGATGACCAACAATCCGAAAACCGGCAACATGCACGGACGCGAACAGCTGATCCATGCGAATCTTGAGGCTGCCGCCCCCACCACGGCCAGAGCCCGGCGTGCGGAGCCTTTACTGAATACACTGGTCAGTGCACTGGCCGACGTCTCCAAGGGAGAACCCCAGCCATGATGATGAAATGGCTCATCCGGCTCTCGTTTCCGGCCCTCGGCTTGCTGCTGTTGTTGATTTTCTTCGGCCTCCAGGCGCCTGAACAGGTTTCAGAACCGGTTGCGGAAGAGACACAGCCGGAAATCCCGGCCTTCGAGGGCCTGGTTCCGTCGCCGGTAACAACGGACGGACCCGACATCGTGTTCAAATGGCAGGACACGGACGGCAGCTGGCACTACGCGGACCAACCACCGGCCAACGGCCCGTGGAACACCCTGGCCATTGAACGCCCGGAAAAAGAGCTGTCCCGGAACCGGGCCACAGACCCGGAAACCGACTGGCAGTCCCCCTACAGCGCCCCCTTCTCACTGGGCCCGACCGCCGGCGTGAATGGCAGCTGACCGGAACCGTCCGGTTTCTTAACACATGTTCAGTGGCAACTGCCGACAGAACCCGTTACCTTCTGCGTTCTGACATACACCTTTTGGGGCAAGCGCCCCTGTACCTACGTCAAAGGATGAAGCAATGAAGAAAACACTGCTTGCACTGGCAATGACCGGTATCGTCGCTGGCTGCTCGACCCCGCCCGAGACCCCAGAAGACCCGAAGCTGGAGTCGACCGACCAGAAAGTCAGCTACGGCATGGGCCTGGTGCTCGGTGAGCGTATGAGCAATGACCTTCCGGATCTGCAGATGGACCAGTTCCTCCAGGGCATCCAGCACGGTCATTCCGGAGATGAAAACGTCCAGCGCATGAGCCGTGAGGAAATTCAGCAGGCGCTGATGGCCTACCAGCAGGAGATGCAGCAGAAGCAGTCCCAGCAGATGGAAGAGCTGGCCCAGAAGAACAAAGAGGCCGGCGAAGCTTTCCTGGCTGAAAACGCCAACCGAGAGGAAGTGGAGACCACCGAGTCCGGCCTGCAGTTCGAGGTTCTCGAAGAGGGTTCCGGCGAAAAGCCTGCCGCCTCCGATACCGTTCAGGTCCATTACACCGGTGAACTGCTGTCCGGCGAAGTGTTCGACAGCTCCCGCGAGCGCGGCGAGCCGGTTACGTTCGCTCTGAACCAGGTCATTCCCGGCTGGACCGAGGGCCTGCAGCTGATGAGCGAGGGTGCCCGGTACAAGCTCTACATTCCAGCGGATCTCGCCTACGGTCCGGGTGGCAACCGCGCCATCGGTCCGAACGAGACACTGGTCTTCGACGTTGAGCTGCTGGACATCAACCCGCAGGCAGACGAAGAGACTGCGTCGGAATAATCCGCAGCCATCAAAAAAGCCTCAGTCCGGTTACCGGTACTGAGGCTTTTTTTTGCCCTGCGATCGGATCAGGCAGAGGTGACCTTGTTCGCGTGCACGTTGTGCAGGTGCTCGATCAGGAAATCCTCCATCTCGAAGCGGCTTTCCAGGGTTTCGCCCAACTTCGACAACTCCCCGAACAAGGACCTGACGTCCTGCTCGGACAGATCGCGGCCGTCCAGCCGGTCGTTGAAATTCAGGGCCACCTCGGTGGTCTGTTCAATCCGGGGGTAGACCTTGGCGGCCAGTTCGAGACCACCGTCGTTGAATTCCCGGGCCTCACGGACCAGCTGTTCGTAGATCTCGAAGTGACCGGTCGATACGTAATCCACCAGAACCTCGCACAGGCGCACAAACTTCTCTTTCAGGGCCTCGGTCTGGGAAAAATCGTTCTCCCCGGACAGTTCACAGTAATGAACCAGCAGTTCCTGACGTTCTTTGAGCCAGCGATCAATGAGTTCGCTGACCCCGCCCCAACGTTCCCTGGCATTTCGGCAATTTTCCAACATGACGCCTGTTCTCCGCTTCGTAACCGGATCTTCTGTCTCGATCTCGTTTCTTGTCAGGTGGCTTTCAACTTACCCCATGGCTGCGGTCCGCCGCAACCGTTTCAGCCGGCAATCCAGTTTTGCGGTTTTGGCGTCCGAAACAGCAACACCAGTCCGGTCACCACCAGCAGGCTAAAGAACACCGCAGTCCAGCCCGGAATACTCAGCCCGAGGAAACGCCACACCACCTCGGCGCAATCGCCAGTGCCTTTGAGCGCGGTCGAGAGCACCTCGAAAATCGGCAACACCTCAAGCATGTAGTCCACCGACGGACCACAGGCGGGCACCTGATCGGCAGGCAAACTCTGCAGCCAGAGTTGACGCCCCGCCATACCCAGGCCGGCGCCGGCCGTCAGGGCCAGAAACAGGCCATAGATGCGAATGCCGACACCGGTCGGACCATGAAGCGCCGCCAGCAGGCTCACCAGCCCGGCACCCATGAACCCGAAGCGCTGGAGCCAGCACAACGGGCACGGTTCCAGCCCCATCACATGCTCCATATAGAAGGCCACGCCCAATAACCCGGCACACACCACAAAAACCAGTCCGAACACCCACCTGCTTGTCAAAAGAACACCTCAGATTGATCAATTGAAACTGCATCCACGCACCGGGCCTGCTATTCTCGGTCCGAACGGCGACGTCACTGCTGAGTCGCCACTAAACCCTAAACCATAAACAACTTCAAGCCTATGAGACTTCAGCCAAATCCCGTACTGACTCTGCTGTTTTTCCTGTGTTCGTTTGCCACCGCACCATTGCTCGCGGAAGAGCCCGAAGACGAAGAGGTTGTTGAGGAGGCGGGCATCACCGATTACATCGCCATGGACCCGCCGTTCGTGACGCACATCGGCGTGCCGGGCAACAGGATCACGTACCTGAAAGCCTCGGTCAGTCTCAGGGCAGCCAGCACCGGCGCCCGGCCCGCGGTTGAGGCCCATATGCCACGACTGCGGCACGAGCTGGTCATGCTGTTTGGGGAACAGACCGACACGGATGAGCTGACGACAACCGCCGGCCAGCAGGCGTTGCGGGAAGAGGCGAAAACGCGGATCAATCAGGTGCTGGAAGAACAGCAGACCGGCGAAAGCATCACCGGCGTCCTGTTCACGGAATTTGTGGTGCAGAAATAGCGCGGGGACTGACCGACCTCAGGCAATCCTGGAAAACAGATCGTCTCCGGAGCGATCCTGTTGCACAACCTGATCGGCGTCGTCCCAGCCGGCCTCCCAGGCTGCGATAACCACCTCGCCCCGATAGGGACAACGTGCTTTTTCCATGCCCATGGAGGCCGCCATGTATCCCTGGCGGTATGCCTTGTTCAGTGCTTCCACGTCCCAACCGAGCTTCATATCCCTTGCCACGACCGTGTCTCCTTGCCCCTGTAAATACAGAAGCTAACAGCCGGCCCGGGAGCTGACAAACTTTTGTGCGGATTCTGTGAGTCAGGTCCGAACCGGGTGTGAAACCGGCGATCAGGACTTGAGATACTGCTCCAGGAAATCGCCAAAAGGCTGATTATCGGCGTCTTCCATCGCTTTCTGTTCAGCCAGCGAATCCGATGTCATGGCCTTGAACGCCGCCAGCACATCAGGGTCCAGCCCCTCCTCACGAAGGGTTTCCTGATGCTGGCGCGACTGCGCCATCACCCACTCCCGATGACCCAGACCCGATGCCTCCATGGCATTCACCACGGCTGCAGAGGGTACCGGCCACTCGCCGCCTTCGGGCAGCTTCCGGCGCTGGTCAGCCAGGGCACGGCGGTAGGTCTCCCCGCCGGTCCAGCTGTCCAGCAAGTCTGCCAGGGGCTCAAGCTGGTCGAACACCTCGGCTGCAGCCTCGCCCACCGGCACCCGGGTTCCACCCCGGCACAGCCTGAGTTCCCGGTGGCGCCCCTTGGCCACCACGTCCTTGTAGTTGTCGTCCAGGCGTTCACACTCTGCATCGCCAATACGGGGGCTGTCCGCCAACAGGCAATCGAGCAGGAACAGATCGAGGAAATCAACCTGGGACTCGTTGACCCCCACCGGCGAGAACGGGTCCAGGTCCAGACACCGTACTTCAATGTATTCGACGCCTCGGGCCTCAAGGGCCTGGATTGGCTTTTCCTCTCGCTCGGTCGTCCGTTTCGGGCGAACGGCACTGTAGTACTCGTTCTCGATCTGGAGCACGCTGGTATTGATCTGGATGAACTCGTCGCCCCGACGGGTGCCCATGCTTTCGTAGGCCGGCCAGGGTGTATGGATCGCCCGATCCAGGGTCTGGGTGTAGGTGCTCAGCTCATTGAAACAGATGTTGAGGGAGGCCTGGGCGTTGTTGTGGTAGCCCAGATCCCCCATCCGCAGGGAGGTGGCAGTCTCGCCGTACCAGGTCCGGTCATCAAACCGGCTGAGATCATGATGGACGCCAGCCACGAAACTGGCATCGAGCGCCGGGGACGCACCGAACAGCAGCATCAGCAACCAGCTCCGGCGGCGGAAATTGCGGATCAGCCAGAAATACTCGTCGGACTTGAAGTCTTTCAGGCTCTGGCCGTTGCCCAGGGCTGCCTGCCACGTCTGCCAGAAGCTGTCCGGCAGCGAGAGGTTGTAATGGGCGCCGGCAATGCTCTGCATCATCCGGCCATAGCGCACCGCCAGGCCCTGGCGATACACGTGCTTGAGGCGGCCAATGTTGGAGGTGCCGTATTCCGCGATGGGAATGCTGGCGTCGCCATCCAGCTCGCAGGGCATGCTGGCTGCCCAGAACACTTCATCACCTAGGTTCTGTTGAACGAACCGGTGAATGTTGCGCAGCGACTCCAGCATTTCCCCGGTGCTGCTGCAAACCGGCGTAATCAATTCCAGCAGGGCTTCGGAATAATCCGTGGTGATGCGCGGATGGGTCAGGGTCGAGCCGAGGGCTTCCGGGTGCGGAGTCTGGGCAATGAAGCCGTTGCGGTCGACCCGCAACCCTTCCTTCTCAACGCCTTTCAGGAACCCACGCCAGTCGCTGGCGGCGAACTGGCGAAAAACGGAATGGCGGGATTCAGCCATGGTGAACTCCTGCTGCAGCCGGCACGGCCTCGTGAGCGATGCCGGCTGGTGGATAGATTGAAAACCGGTTAGCGGCTGTCCTTGCGGGCCGAGGCCAGGGCCTGGGCCAGAGCCCCCGCCATGGCGCCCTGCTGCTGTTTCTGCCCGCCGCCGGACTGACGCGGGTTCCGGCCACCGGATTTCTGCTCTGAACGCGGGCGCGCCGAACCGGCAGACTTGCCGTCATTCTTCTCACCTGGCTGGTCATCCATACGCATGGACAGGGCAATCCGTTTGCGGGGGATGTCCACATCCATGACCTTGACCTTGACGATGTCTCCGGCCTTAACCACTTCTCTCGGATCTTTCACGAAAGTATGCGACAGCGCGGAAATGTGCACCAGCCCATCCTGATGTACGCCGATGTCGACGAACGCCCCGAAGTTGGTCACGTTGGTGACCGAGCCTTCCAGCACCATGCCCGGTTCCAGATCGCTGAGGGTTTCCACCCCTTCCTCGAAACTGGCAAACCGGAATTCCGGCCGCGGGTCCCGGCCCGGCTTCTCCAGTTCGGAGATGATGTCCTTGATCGTCGGCAAACCAAACTGATCTGTTACATAATCTTTTGGATTCAGCCCTCGCAGGAACGCCGAATCGCCAACGATATCGTCCACCCTGCGGTTGTTTTTCGCCGCGATGGCCTCAACCACGCCGTAGGCCTCCGGGTGGACCGACGAGCGATCCAGGGGATTGTCACCACCGGCAATACGCAGGAAACCGGCGGCCTGCTCGAACGTGCGATCGCCCAGGCGAGACACTTTCAAGAGTTGCTTGCGGTTGTGGAACAGCCCGTTCTGGCTCCGAAAATCGACAATGTTCTGAGCAATGCTCTGGTTAAGGCCGGACACCCGGGCCAGCAGGGGCACCGACGCGGTGTTCAGGTCCACACCCACGCCGTTGACGCAGTCCTCAACCACCGCGTCCAGGCTGCGGGAGAGCTGCACCTGGGATACGTCGTGCTGGTACTGCCCCACCCCGATGGACTTGGGTTCAATCTTGACCAGTTCCGCCAGAGGATCCTGCAGACGACGGGCGATTGAGACCGCACCGCGGATGGTGACGTCCAGATCCGGCAGCTCCCGGGAGGCGAACTCCGAGGCGGAATAGATCGAAGCCCCGGACTCGCTGACAACGATGCGCGCCAGCTTCAATTCCGGGTAACGCTTGCACAGGTCAGCGACCAGTTTCTCGGTTTCCCGGGAGGCGGTGCCGTTGCCGATGGCGACCAGCTCGATCTTGTACTCACGACACCATTTCGCCAACTGCTCGATGGACTGGTCCCACTGGTTTTTGGGGGCATGGGGATAGATTGCGCCATGGCCCACCACCTGGCTGGTGCCGTCGATCACCGCCACTTTAACGCCGGTACGCAGGCCCGGATCGAGACCGAGGGTCGGCCGGGGCCCGGCCGGTGCCAGCAACAGGAGATCTTTGAGGTTGGCGGCGAACACGTTGATGGCCTCAGTCTCGGCGGCCTCACGCACCTGGGCCATGAGGTCGGTTTCAATCTGGGTGGACAGTTTGACCCGCCAGGTCCAGCGAACCACTTCCGACAACCATTTATCGGCGGCCCGGCCGTTGTCCCGAATGTTCCAGTGCGCGGCGATGCGCTGTTCGGCCGGATGCGGCTGCCGGCGATCGTCCTCGGTGTCGCCAACCACAAGGGTGTAGGCCAGGATGCCTTCGTTCCGGCCCCGGAGAATCGCCAGCGCACGGTGTGACGGCACCTTCTTGAGAGGCTCTACGTGGTCGAAGTAGTCCCGGAACTTGGCGCCCTCGTTTTCCTTGCCTTCAATCACCGAGACCTTCAACTGTCCCTGCTGCCAGATGAAATCGCGCAGGCTGCCGAGCAGTTCCGCATCCTCGGCAAACCGCTCCATCAGGATGTAGCGGGCGCCGTCCAGGGCGGCCTTGGTATCTTCCACGCCGGCGTCCTTGTTGACGTACTCTCCTGCGGCCACCTCCGGCTCCAGGGTGGGGTCGTCGTACAGCGCCTCCGCCAGAGGCTCCAGGCCGGCTTCGCGAGCGATCTGAGCCTTGGTGCGACGCTTGGGCTTGTAGGGCAGGTACAGGTCTTCCAGGCGGTTCTTGGTATCGGCATCGTTGATGCTGGCGCGCAGCTCGTCGGTCAGTTTGCCCTGTTCCTCGATGCTGCTCAGGATGGTGGAACGACGATCCTCAAGCTCGCGCAGATAGCGCAACCGCTCTTCCAGATTGCGCAGCTGACTGTCATCCAGCGAACCGGTGACCTCTTTCCGGTAACGGGCGATAAACGGAACGGTCGCCCCTTCGTCGAGCAGTTCAACGGTGGCATTGACCTGCTGCTCGCGTACGCCAAGTTCTTCGGCTATGCGCCTGGAAATACTGTTCATGCAACCTCGGTAAAATAAGATTGGTATCGAATTAAAGGAGGAAAGGTACAGCGGCTTACCGCTGCAGGCAAGCAGACTGTCTGCGGCTGCGCAGAAATTGCACAAGGTCGTTCCAGGGCATGGGGCGGGCGTAGTAGTAGCCCTGAATCTCATCACAATGCTGCTGGCGCAGGAACTCGAGTTGTCCCTCGGTTTCCACGCCCTCGGCGACCACGCTGATCTGCAGGCTGTGCGCAAGGCTGATGATGGCCCGGATGATGTGTTCAGCATCCGCAGATTGCCCCAGTTCCTGGACAAAGGATTTGTCGATCTTGACCAGGGAAATGGGCAGGTGCTGGAGGTTGCTGAGCGACGAGAAGCCGGTACCGAAATCATCCAGCGCGAAGCTGATGCCAAGTTGATTCAACTCCCGCAGGCAGCGCTGGGCGTACTCCGGATCGTGCATCATGGCACTCTCCGTAAGCTCGAGCTCCAGCAGGCTGGTGTCGACATTGGCGTTGAAGATGATCCGGAAAATAGTCTCCGTCATTTTGCGGTCGTGGAACTGGCGGAACGACAGGTTGACGGCGAACACCAGGCCCGGAAAACCCAGTTCCACAGATTCCTGGAGGCGTTTGCAGGCCTGTTCGATGACCCAATAGCCGATGGGCACAATCAGGCCGCTACGCTCTGCGACCGGGATAAACTCATCCGGTCCGACGAGGCCACGCTCCGGGTGGTTCCACCGCAACAGACACTCGACGCCGCGCACCTCTTCTGTCGCGAGGTCAATCCGCGGCTGGTAGTAGAGTTCCAGTTCCCGCCCGCGCAAGGCGCTGCGAAGGTCGGCTTCGAGCCGGAGCTGATAACCGGCCGAGATGTGCAAGTGGCGATCGTAGAATCGGTAACTGGTGCCGGGGTCGCGCTTGGCCTCAAACATGGCACGGTTGGCGCGCCGCATGAGGTTTTCCGCACTGTCTCCCGACTCGGGATAGGTGGCGACACCGAGACTCGCGTTCACCCCAATGGCCTGGCCGTCGATGGTCACCGGCTCATCCAGGATCGTGACCACCTTACGGATGATCTGGGTGATATCCAGCGAATCTTCCACCTTTTCAATGATGATGGCCAGTTCATCGCCACCGATCCGCATCAGGGAATCCACCCGCCTGAGAGTATGGCGCAGACGCTCCGCCAGCTTCATCATCAGCTGGTCACTTTTCTGGTACCCGAAGGACTCGTTGATACTGCGGAAGTCATCAATGTTGAGGTGCAGCAGCGCCAGACGCTGGCCGCCCCGCTCGGCCCGCAGCAGGGACTGCTGCAGCCGGTCGAAGAACAGGTCGCGATTGATGAAACCAGTGGCAACGTCGCGCCCCAGCTGGCCGTGGGCCGACTCGGCCAACTGGCCACGGTACCAGAGGCTCCGAACCGCCCGGCGCAGGCTCCAGTGATCAAGGGTTTGCCGGCTCAGGTAGTCGGCGGCGCCAGCGGCAATCAGTTCCGGGGCCCGCGCCTCAGCGGTTTCGGCACTCAGGGCCAGGACCGGCTTTTCATTGCTGGCGACGGCGAGGTATTGCAGAAAGGCGGATTCGGACCCGCCGTGGAAGACGCAATCCCAGATAATGACATCGAAACTTGCGTTGCGAATCAGGTCGTCACAATCGATGAGGTCCGGACACCAGGTGGCATCGGGTTCGAACTCAGAGTCGCGGGCGAGGAAATCGTTGAGCCACAGAAAATCGGAATAATCCGGGACAAGAACCAATAGACGCAGCGTGCTTGGGCCAATCGTCTCCAGTGGCAATGTCATTAAGCAGAATCCATTTTTGCGTGAACGACCAAATCCGTTCTATCTAGGATAGCCGATAGATCGTCAAGGTACAGAAAGGCACGCTGGTGTAGAATAACAAAACGTTCGAAACGCCCCTTTGGTTCCACTCTGGCCTGAATATTGTGAACAAGCTCAATCCCCGACAAAGTGAAGCGGTTCGCTACGCTGACGGCCCCCTGCTCGTCCTGGCGGGTGCCGGCAGTGGCAAAACCAGCGTCATCACCCGGAAAATTGCCTACCTGATTGAAGAGCTGGGCATTCCGGGACGGCACATCGCCGCCCTGACTTTCACCAACAAGGCCGCCCGGGAAATGAAAGAGCGGGTTGGCCGGATTGTTGATCGCAAACTCACCCGGGGCCTGATTGTCTCCACCTTTCACAACCTGGGTCTGAACATGATTCGGGAGGAGCACGCTCACCTTGGCTATCACCCCGGCTTCTCGATCTTTGACGCCGAGGACGCCAAGGCACTGCTGCAGGACCTGATGCTCCGGGAAGGCAGCACCGAGGCCGGCGATGAGCTCAACGATGTCCAGATGACCATTTCGTCCTGGAAGAATGCCATGCGGGCACCGGCCGAGGCCCTGAGCAAGGCGTCGGACGAGCGGGAACAGCGCATCGCCCTGGTCTACGGCAAGTACAACGAGTATCTGAAGGCCTACAACGCGGTCGACTTCGACGACCTGATCCTGCTGCCCGTCCAGCTTTTTCGCTCACATCCGGATATTCTGGCCAAGTGGCGCCGCAAGATCCGGTACATGCTCGTGGACGAATACCAGGACACCAACGTGTGCCAGTACGAGCTGGTCAAGCTGCTGGTGGCCGAACGGGCCGCGTTTACCGTGGTCGGCGACGATGACCAGTCCATCTACGCCTGGCGGGGGGCACGACCGGAGAACCTGGCCCAGCTGAAAGAGGACTTCCCCAGCCTCCGGATCGTCAAGCTGGAGCAGAACTACCGCTCCACCGGGCGCATCCTGCGCAGCGCCAATACCGTGATCGCCAACAACCCCCACGTGTTCGAGAAGGCGTTGTGGAGTGACCACACCATTGGCGAGGAGATCCGAATCGTCCGGTGCCGGAATGAGGACGCCGAAACCGAGCGTGTGGCCACCGAGATTCTCGACCAGAAGCTGAAGCAGGGCCTCGAATTCCGGGACTTCGCGGTGCTGTACCGGGGCAACCACCAGGCCCGCCTGCTGGAGATGAAGCTGCAGGCCTACCAGATTCCCTACCGGATCTCGGGCGGACAGTCGTTCTTCTCCAAGAACGAGATCAAGGACGCCATGTCCTACCTGCGCCTGTTGATCAACCCGGACGACAACGCCGCGTTCCTGCGGGTGGTCAATGTGCCGCGCCGGGAAATCGGCCCGCGCACGCTGGAACAGCTCAGCCACTATGCCCGTGCCCGCGACGTCAGCCTGTTCAAGGCGCTGGGCGATATGGGTGCCGAGACCCATGTCACTGAAAAAGGCCTGGACCGCCTGCGCCGGTTCGCGCACTGGGTCGACGCCACCTGCGAGCGATTGTTCAGCGAGAACCCCATTCCGGTGATCAAGCAGTTATTCACCGACATCGAGTACGAGGAATGGCTGCACCAGCACTCGGGCACCCCCAAGCAGGCGGAGCGCCGGATGGAGAACATCTGGTACCTGGTGGAGTCGATCCAGCGAATGCTGGATGACGGCAAGGGCACCGCCGACGAGCTGGGCATAGAAGACGCCATCACCAAACTCATACTCCGGGACATGATGGAACAGCGGGAGGAGGAAGACGACAGCGACAAGGTCCAGCTACTGACCCTGCACGCCTCGAAGGGACTGGAGTTCCCCCACGTGTTCATCATGGGCCTGGAGGAGGAAATCCTGCCCCATCGCAGCAGCATCGAAGAGGGCAACATCGAAGAGGAACGGCGGTTGATGTACGTTGGCATCACCCGGGCCCGGGAAACCCTGACCCTGACCTACGCCGCCGCCCGAAAACAGTACGGCGAGAAAATCGAGACCATTCCCAGTCGGTTCCTGGACGAGCTTCCGGAAGAGGACCTCAAATGGGAAGGCCTGGGTGACCTGGACGTCGAAGCCAACCAGAAGAAAGGCAAGGCGACCCTCAGCGCGCTCCTGGGCGACCTCGGCAACTAGGTTTCACTTTTTTTCACATTTACTGCATCTGCTTCGAATCCTGATCCGTTGTCACAGACGGGACCTTAAATCCCGTTTTTACAACAACAAGATCAGGAGGACACTATGTCCCGAATACCGAAGCGATTCTCGCGAGTCACCGGTTCATTTCTGCTGTTGGCTGCCGGGTCGACCACCGTCAGCGCCGGCCTCTTGGGTGGCTTGTTGGACGGCTCGGCCGACGACACCACCACACAGACCGGGGAACCCACGTTCCAGGCCAGCTATGATGGCAAAGGCACGTTCAGCGAACCCTTCGCCGAACCCACCATCATTGTGGACGGTGAAGCGGTCAGGACCGATGAAAAGTGCATCACCCGTGATGACGGTCTCGACGAGTGCAAGCCTGCCGCCGGCACGATGGCGCTTCTCAAGGACGGACGCCTGCTCTATCTGAATGCCCTGGAAGGGACGGAGAACGTGGAACTGTCGATCGTCGCCGAATTCGGCGAGGTGTCCGTCAACGACCAGACCCGGGTACTCTCACTGGATGAAAACGATAACCCCTCGTGGCTCAAGCCCTCGCCACTGGATGCCGGCGCCAACCCCGACGGCAACGACAGCGAAACACTGCTGGATGGTACTGAGCTCGACGGCGTTATCGACACCGCCGACAACACCAGCAAAAACGATGGTGCCCTGTTCTGCTCGGACGTGATCGGGCTGGCCAACGGCGACGTGATGGCCGTCGGTGGCACCGACTATTACTCCGAACCGGGCGTCGATGGACTGCCTCTGGGCGTTGCCGAACTCGAGGGCATCAAGAACTCCCGGATTTTCGATGAGGAGACCAACACCTGGCGCCAGAGTGGCGACATGACCTACGGCCGCTGGTACCCGTCTCTGGTTACCCTGGGCAGCGGCGACGTCTTCGTTGCCAGCGGCGTGACCAAGCTGCTCAAGCCCGTCTATCCAGACGAGCCCCTGAACAGCGGTCGCAACGTGGCCCAAACCGAAACCTACGACCCGTGCGCCGGCACCTGGTCGGAAAACCCATCCACCGCCGACCGGTCGCTGCCGCTGTACCCGCGCATGCACCTGCTGCCCAATGGCCACGTTTTCTACAACGCCGGCGGCCAGGCCTTTAACCCGTTTGGCCAGGGGTACGATCAGGCGCTGTGGAACATCGTGGCCAGTTTCAATCCCGAAACCCAGCGCTGGACTGATATCGGCTATGCGGGACTTCCGCTGAGGCTGGATGAAGCCGGCCTGAGCCAACTGAGCAGCACGCTCAACGTCACCAACGCCTCCCTGGAACAGTCACTGTCCCTGCTTGGCGGCGTACTGGCGTCACCCAGCGACTTGCTGGAAAGCGCGGCTGACCTGGGCGTATCCGAGGAAGATCTGCGGATGGCCATTGCCGGCGGCATGAGGGGGTCAACCTCGTCGACCATGCTGCCACTGAAGCCCAACGCCAACGGCGAGTACACCGACGTTGAACTGCTGACCGCCGGCGGCGTGCCCAGCTACGCGTTACTCACCAACCCGGGTGGTTACCTGCCGACCGACCAGAGCCGGATCGACCGCATCACCACCAACGGTGAAGAGATCGGCTACGAGTCACGGCTGACCGGCCCGCTGAACCAGCCGCGCTGGTATGGCACCAACGTTCTGATGCCGGATGGCAGCGTCATGGTCTTCAGCGGCGGCAACCGGGACGGTGTCGTGGCGCCCGGCCTGGAAGGCCCGATCCGCACGGCCGAACGTTTTGATCCGGAAACCGGCACCTGGACCGAGATGGCCACCGGCCAGCGCGCCCGCACCTACCACAACACCGCGGTGCTGATGGAAGATGGCCGCGTGATGATTGCCGGCCATTCGCCGATCAACACCGCCTACCTGACCTTTGTCGATCTGCAGGACTTCGGCCTGGCGCCCTATGACGGCCGTGATCCCAGCTTCGAGATCTACACACCGCCCTATGCCATGCGCAACGATCGCCCGAAGATCGAAAGCGCACCGAGCAACCTGACCATCGGGGACCGCTTCAACGTCAAGGTTGATCAAGCCGACGCCATCGACAAGGCACTGTTGATCCGCCGGACCGTGATGACTCACGTCGTCGACGGTGACCAGCGCGCGGTTGAGCTGAAGATGGAGAAGCAGGCAGGCAACAAGGTGACCCTGACCATGCCGGACAACCACAACGTGGTGCCCGCGGGCGAATACATGCTGTTCGTCAGCAAGGATACGCCGGAAGGCCGGGTGCCATCGGTGTCCGCGCCCATCACGGTGGTCAATGAAAGCCTCGAATGCATGGCACCGACCCAGATGGCCAGTGACACGACAACCGAGGACGGCATCATCGAGTCGACACTTGAGATCCTCTGACCCGGGAGTGGCGCTATGACATTCGGACAAACCAGAGGCGGTATCGCCAGTCTGGTGCTGTTCGGCCTGGCGTCCCTGTCAGCCTCCGGGCTGACAGCGGCCCATGGCGCACCGGAAGCGGGTGACCTGCCGGAGGGCGTGGTCAAGGCCCGTATCACCGAACAGCCGGACATACCCGGCCTCAGCGCCATGATCCTGGATGCCCCGAGGCCTGGCATCCTGCTTCGCTACCGGGGTGAGCGCCCGCTCACCGTCCTCGGCACCGAAGGCGAGGCCTTCCTGAAATTCACGCGGCGGGAAGTGCAGGTGAACAGCGCCAGCCCCAGCTGGCAGGCGCTGCCCAATCGGTCTGCACCTCCAGCCCCGGACATCGGACAGGAACCGGCAACGGTCACCTGGATGACCCTGTCCCAGTCCGGCAACTTTGGCTGGCTGGATCCGCGACTGGACACCCGGGAGGTGGACCACGATCACACTGGAGGACCGAAAAACTGGAGCATTGCGATCCGGATGGAGACGGGCGAGACTCGTCGCATCGGTGGCGAACTGACGTTCATACCGCTGCCGTGACCGCAACGAGCCAGAAATGACCCACAAAAAAGCCCCCGCACTTGCGGGGGCTTTCGTTTGCCTGCCCAGCCAGACGTTACTGGCTTTGCGACACGATGTGCTCGACGGCGTTGGCGATTTCCTCATCCGGACAGTTCGCACAACCACCTTTGGCCGGCATGGCGTTGAAACCGTTGATCGCATGGTTGACGAGAGTCTCCAGGCCCTTGTCGATGCGCGGCGCCCAGGCAGCGGTATCGCCGATTTTCGGTGCACCGGCGGCGCCGGTGGTGTGGCAGGCCATGCAGACGGCGTCATAGACTTCCGGGCCAGGGCGGGGGCCAGAACTGGCGGTTTGGGTCGGCGCAGCGGCAGCACCGCACTCGTCACCCTGGAGGCACACTTCACCAACCGGTTCGATGCGTGAACGAATTTCATCTTCAACACTTGCCATCACGGCACCGGCGGTGAGGCCGAAACCAAGCAGTACGACAGCCAGGACTCTCTTCATCTTCACAATGCACCTCGCATTAGAGCGTTATAATCTTCAGTGCCCGCATTATAGCGACTGAACCCAGGCAAAAAAACCAAACGGCAAAATCAGCGCTTGATCTGAGCCAGATTAATTGCCATTTCGTAAGCCAAACAGCGTTTTGCAACGATTCCGGTTACCATAGATCCGCCGACCATTCAGGAACCCAGGAACCACCGCATGTCCCGACCAGACGCTCCTCCCCCGCACCCATTACGCAAGCCACTGCTGATTGCGGAGTTTTCGGCCCTTGCCATTTTGCTGGCATCCATGGGCTGGTTCTCAAGCCAGACGGCCGACGGCAGCCAGCTCAGCGCGGCCTGGTTGCTGATACCGGCGGCCGCCAGCCTCGGTGTTTTCCTGAGCTTTATCGGCTTGATGTACCTGCGCTGGGTGGCGGCAGCGGAGGCCGCCAACCGGTTTCGCCACAAGGTGGTGTTTGCACTGCTGGCCGTGACCCTGATCGGGGTCTGGGTGTATGGCGTTGCCAACACCTGGCTCAGCCTTAACGCCACCTGAGGGCCTGCACATGCGCTCACTCCTCTACGCGTCGGCCACGTTGGGACTGGCTCTGGCCTCGAGCATGGCGGGCGCTCAGGAAACCACCACTCCCGATGACGGCGCACCGAAGCTCACCGCTGAGGAGTGCGCCCTGATCGAAAACGGTATTCGCCGGCTCGCTTGTTATGACCGGGTCCTGGACCCGAGCCGGGCTCGGGAAGAGGCGAATCCGGACAAGGTCAGGGAAATTGAAGAGGAAGCGAATAAAACCCTGCCCACGCGTGAAGCCAAGGTGCAGGACATGGCCGGCGACGGCGACAATGATGAAGGCGTGATGGACTCCATTGTTGATCAGTACATCGCTGCGGAGAAGGCCGTATTCAGCTTTTCGGGCAGTTTTGTCGGCTATCGGCCGACTTACATCCTGCCCATCAGCTGGGTCAAGTCCCCGAACTCGAGGCCCACAAGTCCAAGCCTGGGCGCTGCCAGCTACGACTATGACCTGGAGCGCGAAGAGGCAAAATACCAGATCAGCTTCAAGGTGCCGCTGTTCACAGGGATGCTGGATGACCGCACCACACTCTGGTTCGGCTACACCCAGAAATCGTTCTGGCAGGTATACAACCGGGACGATTCCGCGCCGTTCCGGGAAACCAACTACGAACCCGAGATCTTCATGCGGTACCAGACCGATTGGAAGATTGGCAAGGGGACCCTGAATGCGCTGACGATCGGTTTCAATCATCAATCCAACGGCCAATCCGAACCACGGTCCCGAAGCTGGAACCGCATCATCGCTTCCGCCGCCTACAGCTATGACCGCTGGCTGTTCATCGTCCAGCCCTGGTACCGCATTCCGGAAAACAGTGAAGACGACAACCCGGACATCGATCGCTACCTGGGTTATGCGAACTACACAACGGTGTACAAGCTGAGCGAGGACCGTACGTTTTCCCTGAACGTGAGGAACAATCTGCGGTCGGACAACAAGACGTCGGTGGAGTTCGGGTACAGCTTTCCGATGGGGGATACGGTTAAGGGCTTTTTCCAGTACTACAACGGGTATGGGGAGAGTCTGATTGACTACAACCACCGGATTGAGCGGTTTGGTATCGGGATTATGCTGAACGACTGGCTCTGACTCAGGAGTTAGGGCAAGCGAACAGGGCCTTCCGAAACCCGCTCAAGCACATCCATGTGGCGCTTGAGCTCCGCCATCCTTGGCTCCGCACAGTTTCAGAAGGCCCCGCCCGCTTGCCCTGCGAGCTTCTACTGGCCGTCCGGTTTAGCTTTGCCGGACTTGGGCAAGGAATTACTCGTTCAGCCTTTCCATTTCGGCCAGCAACTCTTCAGTCTTTGCTTCCATCAGCGGGATGTCACCCCGTGATTCCACATTCAGGCGAACAACCGGCTCCGTGTTGGACATCCGGAGGTTGAAGCGCCAGTCGTCGAACTCGATGCTGACGCCGTCCACATGGCTGACACTTTTCGCGCCGACGCCGTACTTGGCTTCGATGGCGGCAATGACCTTTGGGGGATCGGCAATGGTCCGGTTGATCTCTCCGCTGGCCGGGTAGGCTTCGATGCGGGCGTCGATCAGTGACGACAGGGTCTGGCCGGACTGGCTCAAACGCTCGGCCACCAACAGCCACGGAATCATGCCGCTGTCGCAGTAGGCGAAGTCCCGGAAGTAATGGTGGGCGCTCATTTCGCCACCATAGACCGCGTCTTCATCGCGCATGCGCTGTTTGATGAAGGCGTGGCCGGTCTTGCTCTCGATGGCTTCGCCGCCGGCGGCCTTCACCAGGTCCAGGGTGTTCCAGGTCAGGCGCGGGTCGTGAATCACCTTGCCACCGCCGGTCTTGCGCAGGAACTGGTCGGCCAGCAGGCCAACGATGTAGTAGCCTTCGATGAACCGGCCGTTTTCGTCGAAGAAGAAACAGCGGTCGTAGTCGCCGTCCCAGGCGATACCCATGGCGGCCCCTTCCTCCACCACCGCCTCGGCGGTCACGGTGCGGTTCTCCGGCAGGATCGGGTTGGGTACGCCGTTGGGGAAGTGGCCGTCGGCCTGATGGTGTACTTTTACGAATTCGAACGGCAGGTGCTGTTCGAGTTCATCGATCACGAGGCCCGCGCCACCGTTGCCGGCATTTGCGACGATGGTCATGGGCTTCAGCGAGCCCGCGTCCACGTAACCCAGCAGGTGGTCGATGTAGGCACTCATGGCTTCCAGCGGCTCGTAACGTCCCAGCGCAGGAGCATCGGCGAAAGGTTCCAGCACCCGATCCCGAATGTCGTTCAGACCGTTGTCGGAGCTGATGGGGCGCGAGTCCGGGCCCACCATCTTCATGCCGTTGTGATCTCTCGGATTATGGCTGGCGGTCACCATGATGCCGCCGTCCATGCCGTAATGGCTGGTGGCAAAATACACCATCTCGGTGCCGCAAAGACCAATGTCGAAAACGTCCGCGCCGGCAGCCATCAGGCCCGAACTCAACGCTTCGGCAATGTCCGGGCTGGACAGGCGGATGTCGTAACCGACGATGACTTTCTTGGCACCGGTAATCTCGACATAGGCTCGGCCGATGCGCTCGGCCAGGGTCGGGTTCAACTGGTCAGGCACCCGACCGCGCAGGTCATAGGCTTTAAAACAGGACAGGTCCATTGTCGGGGGTTACTCCGCGGCGGCTGACTGAAGCTGGATGTAATTCTGGATGCCCATCTGGGAGATGAGTTCGAGCTGGGTTTCCAGCCAGTCGATGTGCTCTTCCTCACTGTCGAGGATACTGCGAAACAGCTGGCGGCTGCCGTAATCCTGAACCTGCTCGCAGTAGGCCACGGCTTCTTTCAGATCAACGTGGGCGGTCTGCTCCAGCTTGAGGTCACAGGTGATCATCTCCTCGACGTTTTCACCGATCAGCAGCTTGTTCAGGTCCTGGAGGTTGGGCAGTCCCTCGAGAAACAGGATGCGCTCGATCAATTGATCGGCGTGCTTCATTTCATCGATGGATTCCTCGTATTCCTTGGCAGCCAGCTTGGTAATCCCCCAATCCTTGTACATGCGGGAGTGAAGGAAGTACTGGTTAATGGCGGTCAACTCGTTGGCGAGGACCTTGTTGAGATACTGAATAACCTTTTTATCGCCTTTCATAGCCTGGCTCCCTGATGAGGTATGTAATCCGCCCTCAAGGATAACCGGTTATAGCTCAATAAAAAATTGCAGGCGAGAAAGATTCGCAACAGAAGCCGGCGTGGGAGCCGGCTCCGTGAGCGAGCGCAGATGCGCTCTGTGCCTAGGCGGGTTGGGCCAGGAGGTTGGCCAGTGACAGGTAATCCGGAGTCGAGCACTCCCTGAGGATCTCGCGGGCGGTGCTGGCACAGCGACCGCACTGCCGGCCGACGCCCATTTCCTTACCGAGCTGGCGCATGGAAGTAACCCCGTTTTCGGCGGCTTCGCGAATTTCGCGGTCAGTGACCCCGTGGCAAAGGCACACGTACATAGTCTGCTCTCACTAACGACATTAAAGGTTAGTGATAATTATTGTTATTTGCGTCTCGAATTACAAGCCCTTCGCGTTAAATTTGTGCAACAGGGTGTATCAGCCCCCCACTTCCCGGGTCAGGTTCCGACTTCCCTCTTCGGTCACCTCCACGTTGTCCTCGATTCGAATGCCACCGCAACCGCGGAGTTCATCCAGCACCTCGTGGTTGAAATGCTGCCCAAGCGGCCCCTCCAGCAGGGGATCCAGCAGCGACGGAATGAGGTAGAGCCCCGGCTCGATGGTCACCACCATGCCGGGTTCCAGGGTTCGGGTGAGGCGCAGGAAAGGTGCGTCCGCCGGCGACGGCTCACGTTTGCCGGCGACATCGTGCACCTGGATGCCGAGGAAGTGGCCAATACCGTGGGGGAAAAAGGCCCGGGTAATGCCCTGCTCCACCAGGGCCTCGTCGTCCAGTCCGGAGACCACACCCGCGGCAGACAGCAGCGCCGCAATGCCCTGATGGGTCTTGCGATGGATGGCCACGTATTCCACACCCGGCGCCACCATGTCGCACAGGCGGCGCTGAAGCTGCTCAAGCCCCTGCACCAGGGCGGCAAACCGGCCCTCACCGGCGGCGGGCGTGGTGCGGGTGATGTCGGAGCAATAACCCCGGAAGCGGACACCGGCGTCAATCAACAGGCTGCGCGGGCGCGTCGGTGCCTCGATGTCGTAGTACTGGTAATGCAAAGTGCCCGCGTGTTCGTTAACACCGATAATGCTGTGGTACGGCGCTTCGGCCTCCCGTTGCCGGGTGGCCCGCTGGAAAGCGAGGCTGATCTCGAACTCGCTGCCTCCGCTGAGGAAGACCTCCCGGGCCGCTTGGTGGCCGTGTACGGCGATCTCGTTGGCGCGGACGAGACAGGCGATTTCGTAGGGCGTCTTGTGCACGCGGGTTTCGTCCAGGTCTGTCAGCAGCGACGCCGGGTTGTGATCACCCGGAACCTGAGCCAGCATTGCCGGATCCCCAATAACCGCCAGCCTGCCGACACCTTCCACAGACGGCGCCTCGCGCTGCTGGATGAAACCGACATCCATGGCCTGTTGCCAGGGCTCATCCGGTAACTCCGGGTTGGCGTGCCAGAAGTCCACCGGCTGGTACAACCACAGCTGCGGCGTCTGTCCCGGGCGAATCAGAAGCCAGCTGTGCTCCTGCCCGGCGAGACCGGTCCAGTGCAGAAACGGGCCATAACCGTGAAAATACCAGGACTGGTCATCGCCGTAGCGCATGGGGGCGGCGCCGGAGCTGATCAGCACACCATCGTATCCATTGTGCGCCAGGGCGCGCTCATAACGCTGCTGGAGGGTCTGGATATGGTCCGGCTGAAGGGCCAGTAGCTCGGTGTCAGGCATGTTGGTTTTCCAGTTTTGTCCAGAGTGTCAAAAGATCATCGGAGCGCGGCTCTTTCAAGCGGATGAGGCGAATCTCCAGGGGCACGTCCCACTGCTCGCCACCGGCCCGGGTCAGGCTGCCAAACTGCTCACTTTTTTCCGTCATGCGTTGCGGCAGCCACCCCATGCCAAATCCTTGCTTGACCAGCGCCTTGATACTGGCCGACTGGGTGTTCTCGTTCAGCGGCAACAGGCTTGCCGATTCCTTGCTGCGACTCAGGTGGGCCTCAATGGCCGACTGCAGAAACCCGCGCGGGTGGTAAGCGATCAGGGGCACCGGCTGCTCCGCGCTTCCCGGCAAGCTGAAACGCGGCTGGCCGTTGTCGCCCATGACACTCACCGGCACCAGCGACTCCCGGGCCAGAAGGATCGACTCGTAACGGTCCGGATTCAGCCGCTCTCCCCAGGGCAGGTCCTTGTGCCAGTAGCACAGCACCAGGTCACACTCGCCGTTGTCCAGGGCATCCAGGAATTGCTCCCCCACCCAGTTGGTGGCCTTGAGGTTCAGCTGCAGGCGCTCGGCGACCCCGGCTTTGCGAGCCCAACCCTGGTAAAAATGGGAGAACAGCCCCTGGGTGGAGCCGACGCTGATCCGCGCTGAGGCTTCGGCCTCCATGTCGTGAATGCGGTCTTTGGTCTCCCGGACATCCCGGGTGACCCGCTCGCACAACTCGACAAAGGCCTCCCCTGCCGGTGTCAGCGACAGCGGCAGGGTCTGGCGATTGACCAGAGTGGCCCCCATGGCCTCTTCCAGCAGCTTGATGCGACGGCTGAACGTCGGCTGGCTCACGTGCTGCAGTTCGGCAGCACGTGAAAAATGGCGCGTTCGGGCCAGCGCCATGAAGTCTTCAAGCCAACGTATTTCCATGGAGTCACCAGGGACGAGTAATCAGGGACGAGTAATAATGTCAGGCATCATAGCCTATCGCGTCGGACCCGTTACAACCGGCCCTCTTCCACCGCGTGGCACGCCACCTGGGTGCCACCATCGGTCGCGATCAACCGGGGAATTTCCTGCCGGCAACGCTCGTTGGCGTAGGGGCACCGGCCGTGGAACACACAACCGGACGGCAGTTGCACCGGCGTCGGTACCTCGCCCTGCAGGCGGATGTGATTGGGCCGGTCGTCTTCCAGCTTGGGAATGGCGGACAGCAGCGCCTGGGTGTAGGGGTGGCGCGGGGTACTGAACAGCGTCCGGGTATCCGCCAGCTCGCACACCCGGCCCAGATACATCACCGCCACCCGGGTCCCGAAGTGCTCCACCACGGCCAGGTCATGGGTGATGAACAGGTAGGTCAGGTTGCGGCTTTCCTGGGCATCCATCAGCAGGTTGAGCACCTGGGCCTGGATCGACACGTCCAGGGCCGAGATCGGTTCGTCGGCAACAATGAATTCGGGATCCACCGCCAGCGCCCGGGCAATGGCGATGCGCTGACGCTGGCCACCGGAGAACTCGTGGCCAAACCGGCTGCCCCAGTCGGGATCTATGCCCACCGAGTGCATGACTTCATGGACCTTGTCGCGAACCTCAGTGTCCTTGGCGTTCGGCTGGTGGAAGCGGATGGGCTCTTCCAGGGTTTGCTGGATGGTCATCCGCGGGTTCAGGGACGCGTACGGATTCTGGAAGATCATCTGCATCTTGCGGCGGTAGGGCAACACTGCCTTGCCATCCAGATGATCGATACGCTGGCCATCGTAATGAATCTCGCCGGCGCTGGGTGACAACAACCCCATCACAGTCCGGGCCACCGTCGACTTGCCGCAACCGGATTCGCCCACCACGCACAGGGCCTCGCCCTTCTGCACCTGCAGGTCGACACCGTTGATCGCGTGCACGGCTTCCTGTTTACGGTGGAAGCGGCCGCCCTTGAATGAAATCTGTTCCAGCAAGCTACCGGACAGGTCAAACCTTTTCTCCAGCCCGCGAATGTCCACCAGTGTGGATGACGGGGAGGTCACGATTCCACCTCCTGCATGCGTTTCTCCTGCTCAATGAGATTACTGACTTCGTAACAGGCCACATCCACATTGCCGGAGCGGACATACTCGGGCATAACGCGCTTGCACTGGTCGGTGGCGAACTTGCAGCGTGGGTGGAAGGGGCAGCCCGAGGGCACGTTTTTCAGGGACGGCATGGAACCGGGAATCTGGAACAGCCGCTCACCGGGCTCGCCCATCTGCGGCAGCGCGTTGATCAGCCCCTGGGTGTAGGGATGCTGGGCATCGTTGATGATTTCCCGGGTCGGGCCCTGTTCGATGATCCGGCCGGAATACATCACCAGCATGCGCTGGGTCACCTGGGACACCACGCCCAGGTCGTGGGTGATCAGCATCAGGGCCACATTCTCCTGCTCACACAGTTCCAGCAGCAGGGCCATGATTTCCGCCTGGATGGTGACATCCAGCGCCGTGGTCGGCTCGTCGGCAATGATGATTTCCGGGTCCAACAACAACGCGATGGCGATGATCACCCGCTGGCGCATACCCCCGGAGAGCTCGTGGGGATACTGATCGAGGCGCTTTTCCGGCGACGGAATCTGCACCTTGCGCAGTTTTTCCAGGGCGATATCCCGGGCACCTTTGGTGCTGATCCGGCGATGGGCCTTGATGGCCTCAACCATCTGGGTGCCGATGGTCAGCACCGGATTCAGGGTCATCATCGGATCCTGGAAAATCATGGCGATGCGGTTGCCACGGATTTTCCGCAGCTCGCGCTCGCTCATGGCCGCCAGGTCCCTGCCCTCAAACAGGATCTGCCCCCCGGCTATGTAACCGGGCCGGGCAATCAGGTTCAGGATGGAGAAGGCCGCCACCGATTTACCGGCGCCGGATTCGCCCACCAGCCCGAGGCGCTCGCCCTTGTCGAGGCTGAAGCTGATGCCGCGCAGGGCCGTGAGGTCGCCGCCACGCACCGCAAAGCGGACGTCGAGATTTCTTACTTCCAGTAATGACATGACGTTACCCCTTGTACAGCCGTGGGTTCATGACATCCCGCAGCCAGTCACCCAACAGGTTGATGACCAGTACGAGTACCACCAGCACCAGGCCGGGAATCAGGGTGATCCACCAGGAGCCACTCTGGATGTAGTCAAAACCGGATTTGATCAGTGAGCCGAGCGAGGGCTGGGTTTCCGGCATGCCGAGGCCGAGGAACGACAGCGCCGCCTCGGAGATGATCGCGTTGGCGATCTGCACCGTGGCAATGACGAAAATCGGTGACAGGGTGTTGGGCAGAATGTGGCGGAACATGATCCGGCCGGTGCGGAAGCCCATCACCTTGGCCGCATCCACGTATTCCTTTTTCTTCTCCGCCAGCACCGAGGCCCGCACCGTCCGTGCGATCTGCGGCCACTCCGACACACCGATGATGAAGATCAGCATGTAGATGGCGATCTCGCCGAACATCAGGTTACCGAAGCTGGCCTTGAACACCGCCCCGACAATGATCGCCACCATCAGGGTGGAGAACGACAGCTGGACGTCGGCAATGCGCATCAGGATGGAATCCACCCGGCCGCCGAGGTAGCCCGCCAGCAGACCGAACAGGATACCCAGCGCCGCCTGCAGCAGCACGGCACCAAAGCCGATCAGCAACGACACCCGGGTGCCATAGAGAATGGTGGAGAGCAGATCCCGGCCCTGGGCGTCGGTGCCCAGGGGAAAGGCCGGATCGGAGCCGTCCAGGCCGACCGGCGGCAGCTCGGAGTTCATGATGTTGATCTGGGCCAGATCGTAGGGATCGGCCGGCGCCAGCAGCGGCGCAAAAATGGCCGCCAGCACCATCAGCACCAGCACCACGAAACTGGCAATGGCCACCTTGTCGCGCTTGAAGCTGTACCAGAGGAAGGACTCGCGAAAGCGATCCCAGCGTGAAAGAGTCGCCGTCGTCATGCTTTCTTACCTGTCAGTTTTACCGTGGGGTTCACCAGGCCATAGATCAGGTCCACCACGGTATTGGTAATCACGAAGATCAGACCTACCACCATCAGGTAAGCCACGATCAGGGGAATGTCGCTGCGGGTAATGGCTTCGAGGAACATCAGCCCGACACCCGGCCACTGGAACACGGTCTCGGTCAGGATGGTGTAGGCCACCATGATCCCGATCTGCACACCGCCCACGGTGATCACCGGCAGCATGGTGTTCTTGAGCGCGTGCAGGAAATTGATACGCGCAGAGCTCAGGCCCTTGGCCCGGGCGTACCGGATGTAGTCGCTCTGCAGCACTTCCATCATCTCGGCCCGGATCAGGCGGATGAACAGTGGCAGCATGATGGACGCCAACGAGACCGATGGCAGAATCAGGTGCAGGATGCCGCCCTGGGAAAAGAACCCGGAATTCCAGGTGCCGAACAGCGGCGTCAGATCGTCACCACGGCCGTAGGAGGGCAAGCCGCCCTGGGTCGACAGGGCCCCATTGAGCCACTGCCCCCACCCGCTGTCGTCCGGGAACCAGTCCACGGTGACGCCGATGGAGAACAGCTGGATCAGTACGATGGCGGTCAGGAACACCGGGATGGAAATACCCACGGTGCTGACCCCCATGAAGAATTTGGA
Source organism: Marinobacter arenosus (assembly GCF_019264345.1). Classification (NCBI taxonomy): domain Bacteria; kingdom Pseudomonadati; phylum Pseudomonadota; class Gammaproteobacteria; order Pseudomonadales; family Marinobacteraceae; genus Marinobacter; species Marinobacter arenosus. The sequence continues at coordinate 2,977,979 of NZ_JAHVAO010000001.1, read as the reverse complement.
CAGCCAAGCCTGGGGCCGGATGGCGGCATAGACGCCAATGGGCACCGAAAACACCAGGATAATCAGGCTGGCACCGATCACCAGTTCCAGGGTGGCCGGCAGGTGTTCGAGAATGACATCCAGCGTGGGCTTGCCATAAAAATACGAGGTGCCCAAATCACCCTGCAGGGCGTTACCGGCAAAGTGCAGGTATTGTACGACCAGCGGGTCATTGAGACCCATTTCATCACGGATGGCTTCCCGCTCCTCCTGGGAGACGGACATGCCCACCATCTGCTGAAGCGGGTCACCAAGGCCATCCTGGATGGCAAAGGCAATCACACTGATCACGAACATGACCAGCACTGCCTGGGAAATCCGCTGAACTAAAAACGCTAACATGGAAATGTACCGGATAATTCTGCAAACAAAAGACCGGCTCCGGACTGATCCGAAGCCGGCCTGCCCATAGAGGCGGTTATTCCACGACCAGGTCACCCAGGTACGGGAAGTTCATGACGTTGAGGATCGGTTCGATCTTCACGTTCTTCTTGCTGGCCCAGGCCAGGTCCTGCCAATGCAGGGGCACGAAGGCGGCATCGTCGTACAGGCGCTGCTCGACTTCCTTCAGCATGGCAGCCCGCTTGTCCAGGTCGGTTTCGACATTGGCCTTGTTCACCAGGGCGTCGATTTCCGGATTGCAGTAGTTACCGGCGTTGTACTGGCCGGCGCCAGTGTCGGCATCCGGGCAGAAGGTCAGGAACTCGAAAAAGTTGGCCGAGTCCTCGGTGTCCGCGTGCCAGCCGATCATCATCATGTCGGCCGCGCGAGCGTCATACTCCGGCCAGTACTGGGCCTTGGGCAGGGTCTTCAGGTCAACCTTGATGTTGATCCGCGCCAGCATGGCGGCAACCGCCTGGGCGATCTTGTCGTCGTTCACGTAGCGGTTGTTGGGCGCCATCATGGTGATGGTGAAACCGTCTTCGTAACCGGCCTCTTTCATCAGCTGCTGGGCCTTGGCCACGTCAAACCGCGGCGTCAGGGACTCGTTGTGGCCCTGGTAGCCGTCCGGGGACATCTGGGCGGCCGGCGTGGCGAAGCCTTTCATGATCTTGGCGGCAATGCCTTCCTGGTTGATGGCGTAGGCGATGGCCTGGCGTACCTTCGGATCCTTGAAGGCTTCAACCCGGTCCTGGTTCATGTGGAACAGGATGATGCGGGTACCGCTCATGGTCACCAGATCCGAGTTCTTGTCACGGCGGATACGCTCGAGATCGGTCGGCGGCACCGGCGCGATGAAGTCCACACCGCCGGACAGCAGCGCGGAGACCCGGGTGTTGTTCTCCTTGATCGGGGTCAGCACGATCTTGCCGACGTTGCCCGGGGACTCGGTGTCCCAGTAGTCGTCAAAGCGTTCGAACTCCACACGCACACCCTGCTGACGGCCGGTGACCACGTAGGGGCCGGTACCGGACAGGTTCTCGGAGGCGAAGGAGTTGCCGTGCTTGGTGATGGCACTCTTGCTCTGGCCGTTCTCGGTCTCACCGGTGTAGAACTCGCTGTCCATCGGGAAGATGTAGGTCGCGGTGTTCAGCAGCAGCGGGTAGGGCTCGCTGGTGACCAGCTCGAAGGTGTAGTCGTCAACCACCTTGAGCTCGCTGAACGGCTTGAAAATGGCCTTGAAGTCCTGGCTCTGCTTCAGACGGTCAAAGGTGAACTTGACGTCCTTGGTGGTCAGCTCGTTGCCAGAATGGAACTTCACGCCCTCGCGCAGCTTGAAGCGCATGGTGTTCTCATCAACACGTTCCCAGCTCTCGGCCAGGCGCGGCTCGAAGCCGAGGTCCTTGGTCCAGCGCAGCAGCGGATCAAAGGTCATGTGGCTCAACTGCAACATGCCGCCGGAGAGCTGCTCATGGATATCCAGGGTCACGGGGTCGGCGTCGTACGCCATTTTCAGTTCCTTGTTCGCCTCGGCAGACATCGCCATCGGGGCGGCGGCCAGGGCCATGGAACCAACAAAAGCTGTCAGTAGTTTTTTCATCGCGTTTTCCGTCGCTGTTTTAAGAATTTTGCGGCGCATCGGCGCACATTCGCACCAGATGACTGCGCTAAAAACTAGTCGTGGAAACCCCGAACAGCAATCGAAATTGCGACATGACCTTATTCGCGAGGTGAATGACCTTATTTGGGGCAGGTATTAAAGGTGGAAAACCAGCGGCAATATCAGGGCCGTGAACACCCCGGTCAGCCCCATGCCGAGAGACGCAAAGGCACCGGCGGTGTGGCTGATCTCGAACGCCCGGGCGGTGCCCACCGCGTGACCGTTCAGGCCCAGGGCGAAACCGAGGATGCGCTCATCGTGCACCGGCAGCAGGCCGGCCAGCAGGTCAACGAACAGGGTGGCAACCACTCCGGTAATCAACAACCCGCCCATCATTAGCGGAACGGAGCCTCCGAGCTGCTCGGTGATGCCGATGGCGATCGGCGCGGTCACCGACTTCGGCGCCAGTGACGCCAACACCTCCGGAGTCGCTCCCAGTGCCCAGGCAATTACGACGGCATAGACCGCCGCCAGCGTCGCCGCCACCGGCAAGGTGCACAGGATTGGACGCCACAGAGCCCGAATGTGGTGCATCTGCTGGTACAGCGGAATGCCCAGGGCCACCGTCGCCGGCCCCAGCAAAACCGTCAGCCACCGGGCACCGTCTTGGTATCGGGCGTAATCCAGAGGCAGGATGGCAATGGTTGCCGACAGCATGACGGCCGCCAGCACAACGGGTGGCAACCACAGTGGGCGCCCCATCCGGGCGAAAACCCAGTTACCGGCGAAAAAGGCACCCAAGGTGAGGCCGATTGCCAGGGTCGGGCTCGCCGACAGCGCCTCCACCAGTGACCATAGTCGCTCAGTCATTGGCCTGGCTCCGGTTGCGGCCCTGAACCAGCCACTTCATCAGCAGCAGCGTCGTCAGAACACTCAGAAAGGTGCCCGCCAGCAACGCCACCGCAACCGCCAGCCACTGTCCGCTGAACTGGTCTGCGGTGAAAAATACCCCGACGACTCCGGGCATGATCAGCAGTACCAACACCGAAATCAGCCCCTGGCTGGCCGCTGCCAGCGAGTCGCTGACACTGCCTTTTACCATCAGCGTCAGGGTCATCCCGATCATACCGAGCACGCCACCACTGACCGGTATCAGAAACACCAGACGCAGGGCTTCACCAAACAGGAAAAACAGAACCAGTATCAAAAAACCGCGCAACATCGGCATGTCATCATGCTCATCCGGGGGAGAATTGCACTACACTAGCGCATACTTATCGCCCCATACTATTCCGGAAGGCACATGGCGCTCAAAGCAACCATCTTCAAGGCCACGCTCAGCATTGCCGACATGGACCGGCATTACTACGCGGACCACCATCTCACCATCGCCCAGCATCCGTCGGAAACGGACGAGCGCATGATGATCCGCCTGCTGGCCTTTGCCCTGAATGCCGATGAACACCTGGAGTTTACCAAGGGCCTGAGCACCGACGACGAACCCGAGCTGTGGCGAAAAAGCCTGAGTGACGAGATTGAACTCTGGATTGAGCTGGGGCTGCCGGAGGAAGGCCGGTTACGAAAAGCCTGCAACCGGGCGCGGCAAGTCATTCTGTACACCTACGGCGGGCGTGCCGTTCCGCTATGGTGGGAAAAGCATCACCACAAGCTGGAGCGCTTTGGCAACCTGACCGTCATTGACCTGCCCCAGGAGGCAACCGCGGCACTGGCCAGCCTGGCCCAGCGCGGCATGTCCCTGCAGATCACGGTGCAGGACGGTGTCGTCGGCGTGGCCGACGACACCCGACACGTCCAGATCGAGCCGGCGCCGTTATCCTAGCGCCAGTCCACGCGCGCGCCAGAACTAAAGCGTCACCGCTTCCCGGTGACTGGGAATGGGCTGTGAAAGTTGTTCGATCTGACTGAGCAACGCTTCGGTTCGCTCCTCCATCAGCACCGGGTCGCCGCGGCTTTCCACGTTCAGCCGGATGACCGGTTCCGTGTTGGACATCCGTAGGTTGAACCGCCAATCAGCAAACTCCATGCTCAGGCCGTCGATGTGGTTCACCGACAGCGCCTCGCGCAGGTAAATCCCCTCAATAGCCTCAAGAACGACCGCAGGATCGTCCACGGTCCGATTGATTTCACCACTGGCCGGGAAGGCCTCGATCCGGGCATCGATCAGTGACGACAGGGTCTGGCCGGACTGGCACAGCCGCTCGGCGATCAACAACCAGGGAATCATGCCGCTGTCGCAGTAAGCGAAGTCCCGAAAATAATGATGGGCGCTCATTTCACCGCCATAGACGGCGTCCTCCTCCCGCATCCGCTGCTTGATGAACGCGTGTCCGGTTTTGCTTTCCACCGCCACGCCCTTGGCAGCCGACACCAGTTCTCGCGTATTCCAGACCAGCCGGGGGTCGTGGATCACCTTGCCGCCCTCGGTCTTGCGCAGGAACTGGTCCGCCAGCAGGCCGACAATGTAATAGCCCTCGATGAACCGGCCTTTCTCGTCGAAGAAAAAGCAGCGGTCGTAGTCACCGTCCCAGGCGATACCCATGGCGGCGTCACTGGCGAGGACGGCCATGGCCGTGGCCGAACGGTTCTCCTGCAGCAGCGGATTGGGCACCCCATTCGGGAAGGTCCCGTCCGGCTTGTGATGCACCTTGTAGAATTCGAACGGCAGGTGGGGTTCGAGCGCATCAATCACTTCACCGGCGCCACCGTTACCGGCATTAACCACGATCCGCAGTGGCTTGAGGCTGCTCCGGTCAACATAGCCGAGCAGGTGTTCCACGTAGGGGCCAGTGACATCCAGACTCTTCAGGGTCCCCGGTTCTGCCGCGTCCGGCAAGTCATCCTGGGCACCGTCGCGGATATCCGTCAGGCCGTTATCGGAGCTGATTGGCCGGGCACCGGGACCAACCATCTTCATGCCATTGTAATCTTTTGGATTATGGCTGGCGGTGACCATGATGCCGCCGTCCAGCTGGAAATGACTGGTCGCAAAATACATCTGCTCGGTGCCGCACAGTCCAATGCTGTAGACGTCGGCCCCCGCAGCCATCAGACCCTGGTTGAGGGCATCGGCAATCTGTGGACTGGACAGCCGGATGTCGTAGCCCACGGCCACCTTGCGGGCGCCGGTTACAGCCACATAGGCCTTGCCAATACGCTCAGCCATTTCGGTATTCAGTTGATCCGGCACCCGGCCTCGGATGTCGTAGGCTTTGAAACAGTTAAAATCCACGAGATGTCTCCTCTCGGTAATCAGAGCATGGGCACGCCAATGGACCGGCCCCGGTCCATTGGCCCGTCATTTATCCAACCCGGGTCTCCATCACCGGGATTTCCTCTTCTTCCTCGGTGTCCTGAGTCGACTGCGGAATGTCCTGTGCAGGTTCCGTTCGGCCATAGCGGTCATCCAGGCGCTCGATGTCGTCCTCGCCCAGGTAGGCGCCGGACTGGACCTCGATCAATTCCAGCGGGATCTTTCCGGGATTGAACAGCCGATGCACCGAACCAATCGGGATGTAGGTGGATTCGTTTTCCGACAGCAGGAAGGTTTCGTCGTCCCGGGAGACTTCGGCGGTTCCGCGCACGATGATCCAGTGCTCGGCCCGGTGATGATGCTTCTGCAGCGACAACCGTTCCCCCGGCTTCACCGTGATGCGTTTGACCTGGAAGCGGTTTCCGTTGTCGATGCTGTCGTAACTGCCCCAGGGCCGGAACACCTCCCGGTGGATGCGGGTTTCCGGGCGCCCCTCCGCTTTCAGCTTCTGAACCACGCCCTTGACCTCCTGGACCCGGTCGCGGGGGGCGATCATCAGGGCGTCCTTGGTATCAACAACCACCAGATCGTCCACGCCCACCATGGCCACCAGTTTTTCCGGGGCATGGATCAGGCAGCCGGAGCTGTCTGCCAGGCAGGCATCGCCATACACGGCGTTTTGCTGTTCATCCTTTTCGCTGATGTCCCAGATGGATGACCAGGCACCCACATCGCTCCAGCCGGCATCCAGTGGCACCAGGGTGGCGCGAGTGGTCTTTTCCATCACCGCGTAGTCGATGGAATCGTCCGGGCAGTGTTCGAAAATCTCCGGCGGAATCCGGCTGAAGCCCATGTCTTCCGACAGACTCCGGGAAGCCAGCAAGGCCGTGTCGTAGATATCCCGGCTGTGCCGTTTCAGCTCCCGCAGGTAGGCATCGGCCCGGAACATGAACATACCGCTGTTCCAGAAATAGCCACCCTCGTCCAGCAACCGACGCGCCGTGGCCTCGTCCGGTTTCTCGATAAACTTCCGGACCGGCCTTGGACCACTGGGATCATCCTCGCGACCGGCGGCGGAAATATAGCCATAGCCGGTTTCCGGGCGATCCGGCGTGGTGCCGAACAGGACCAGGGCACCATCTTTGGCGACCTTCAATCCCTTCGCTATGGCTTCATGGAACGGTTTGGTCTGGCTGATCGCATGGTCTGCGGGCAACACCAGCATGATGCTGGCGGGATCCTTCCGGGCAATCTGGATCGCCGCCAGGGCGACAGCCGGCGCGGTGTTCCGGCCAAAGGGTTCGAGCAAAATGGACTGCGGCTTCTGGCCAATGGCATCCAGTTGTTCCTTCACCAGAAAACGGTGTTCATCATTGGCGACCACCACCGGCGCTTCCACGTCTTCCTGTGGAAGTCTGGCCAGGGTCTGCTGAAACATGCTGTCCTCATTAAGCAACGGCAGAAACTGTTTCGGATAGGCCTGACGGGAAAGCGGCCAGAGCCGCGAACCGGAACCGCCTGACAGTATGACTGGTATCATAATCCTGCTCCTTCACTTGCTTGGTTGATGCCCCGGAAACAAACGTCCGGGGGCTGGGACCGACGTGCGCCTGCACGACCATCCTTTTCTGGGTCAGTTAAAAATCAATGCGGATTTCGCCGGGCGGAAAGGGATCCCGGCCGGTTGGCCAGCGCGGATCCACCCGATACAGAAACTCGATGTCGCCGCCCAACCGGGTATTCTTGACCGGGCCGTACGACGTCATGAACGCGTTCATACCCGGCAGATCGCCCCAGGTTTCGGTCCAGGGCCGCATCCAGGCAAGGCCCCAGGCCGTGTGCAGGCCATCCGTGATCTGCGGGTATCCGGTGATGGCTTCGATGGCCGAGGAATCGTCCAGCCCGGTCACCACGTTCTGGGCCAGTGTCGCGAAGCCATCGCCATACTGCTCGTGCACCGAGACACCATTGACCTCGGCGAACACGGCGATCGCGGTGAGCGGTTGCATGGCGTAGTTGAGGTATTCCAGGGCCCGGTCCTGGCGGCTGAGTTCCTTGGGCAGGTAGCCGTCGCTGCTGATCTGACCCATCGCCTCCTCGAACTTGCTCATGGACCAGTTCCAGTGGCCGCAATCTTCCGTGGCCACTGAGGTGGCCATGACCGCCCAGGCGGCCCAGTAATCGTGGTTATTGACCTTCCGTGGTTCACGGTCGGTGTAGTAGCCGCGAACCCCGTTGGCGACCTGGTCGAACCACGCTTCAATGCGGTTCAGCCGGTCGGCATCCAGCGCTGAGTCGGCGGAGGACAGCTTGACCCGAAGATAGGCGTTGGCCGCGGCGGCAAGCGCCCACTTGCGGACCGCCTGGCCCACGTGGTTGATCTCCTCGGGCAGAAGCGCATCCGCCTGGGCCCAGGTGTCAAGATTTTCCAGGACACAGTCCCGTGCAGCCGGGCCGTCGCCATCCACCTGATAGTCATCGGCACCGGCAATGACTGTTTTTTCAAACCCCCGGATGGTCTTGGTGGCATCCAGGTAAGCCTGATAGGCGTCCTCATTGAGCTCATTGCGGGCGCTGTCGCTGCCCTCGTACTTGCTGGTGAAGTTCATGTCGCCCCGGTAGGGCTCGATCACCTCACAGTTGTAGGAGCCGCCATCCCGCGCTTCCGGTATCTGGTAGTAGCCAATCGGAGCGCGCAATCCGTCCTCATAGCATTGCGCGGCCTGGACCGAGGTTATTCCGAGGGTCGAGACCAGTGCCGTGCACATCAGGATACGTCCCGCGTTGCCTGCCATGTCTGTTTGTCCAATCCTCATACCAACTCCCAATTACGGGTGGGTTTGCTTCATATGTCCTGACGACGACAGACCTTGGTCGTCACCGTTAATCCGTCGCTGACCTGCTCCGGCTTGAGCTCCAGATCGAGCGACATGAAAAGCTCGTCGTTCCAGCTTTCGCCGGCGGGCAGCTCGAACATGAACCGTCCGGTGGTTTCGACACGGGCGCCGTACTCCAGGTCCACCCGATCCTTGCGACCGAAGACGTACCAGATGAAGGCATCCACCTCCTTGACGCCGGGGTCGCTGAACTGAATGTCCACCAGGTACTCATCACTGGGCAGCTCGAGGAACTGGCCGCCACCGTTGTAAAGCACTTCATTGGTGCCGGCCTTCACCGGCGTCGTGTTCTGCAAGACCGGCTGCTGGCCCTGACATCCGTCGCTCACCATCGGCACGATCTGCCGATAGAATTCCGCACTGTCCAGCGTGTGGTAGGCCGGGATCTCCCAGATGATGATTTCGGGAGGCGACTGGCGAAAACTGTCCGACATCAGGTACTCAAACATCGAGCCATCGTAGCTGCCCCCGGCAACGGCCACGTTCAGGATCTCCACGCCGAGGAATTCCTGCAGCGAACCGACAAAGTTGTAATCCTGCGCGCCTTTACTGTTACTGGTGCCGACCAGCGTGATCGGGGGCAGGCTTTCTTCGCCAAACAGTGCGCTGGCTTCGCCACTCGATGCATCGCCGGATACCTCAGTGCGAAACTCATCCACATATTGGGCCGGCCAGGCCTGCCCACAGATCCGCTCCGCCGCATCCTGCAGCGAACCATCCTTGCGAATCAGGCCGGTGCGGCGGGTCTCGAAGGTCTTTTGGGACAACGACTGATAGGCCGGCATCTGGCGAATGCGGTCAGCCACAATGCGCGCCGTCCGTCGGGCCCCATAAGGCGTCCAGTGGTGATCGCGTTTGAAGTAGTAGGCTTTCTCCTGTTCCGGTTCATCCAGCAAGGGCCCGAGGTCCGGGACCACCAACCCCGCCTGGCGGAACTTTGCAAGCGCGTCCAGGTAATTGCTCCGGGCGTAGGGCCAGGAAAACTTCACGGACGAGTGCTCTGGCAGTTTGTTCGGGTGCACCAGCCCCTTGGTGGGCTGGAACACCAGAACCAGCTTGGTTCCTGCGGTCCGTTTCAGGTAACGGGCGAAGCGCTCAAGGTGCCGCAACCCTTCCAGAGTTGGTCCGTACTGTTCCGGCAGCTCCGCCTCGGAGCGAAACAGCCAGTCATCCTGACCCTGAACCAGTATGTTGAAATTCTTCAGATAGCTGGTGTCGTAGGCGAACGACTGGGACGCCATGGGACACAACCTGATCTGCGAATTCACGTCGTACTGCGGCAGCTCCGCCGCCGCGACCGATGCGGTGCCGATACTGCCAACGAACACCGCCGTCACGCGCGCGTGCCGAACCCAGCGGTGCATGACCGCACTGAACCGTGCCATTGCCTCCGTCTCCCTCAAACCGAAGTGTCCACACGGTTTTCAGCGACCAGCAGACGCGGGCTTCCGCCGGCATCAATCACGAAGAAGCTGAAAACCTTGCCGCGCTGCAGGTTAACTGGCGGTGTCTGGGCAACGGCCTCACCACCGGAGAAAGCACCCAGCGAGATCTTGACGGCGTTGATTTCCCGGTTGCCAACACTGATCGGGTCCAGTGGGTCGATCACGGCCACCTTGCCGTCAGCCGTTTTCAGGCTGATGCCGCCGTCGCCAGTCAGGTTGTAGAAGGAGACCAGAGCCTTTCTGGGGTTCTTGAAGGTTTTGTCGGGCAGAATCTCGAGCTCGCCGGAGTCGAGCACGACCGCCGTATAGAAGCGGTTCTTTTCCATGGTGATCGGTGCAGCCTGCTGCCCGACACTCAGTTCATAGGTGCCACCGGGCAAATAGATGTAGGGGCTCGCGTCCATCGGAGCGATATCCTTGATGGCCTTACCACCGATCTCGGCCAGGGGAATACTTCCGCTGACATCGGCATTCACAACCCGGATGAAGGCTGCGCCATCCGGTGCTTCAGCGGCGTAGAGTGCGTCTTCCCCCGCCTGCGCGGCCAGAGGCATAAGTAAACTGAGCAGAACAGCAAACACAGCTTTGATGGTTAATTGCATGGTATTTCTCCTCAATGGATTGTTTGGTGGCCCTGCTCACTCGACTGGGCCAACAGGTTTTCCCGACGGTCGAACCACGCCAGCGTGCCCTCCGATGTCACAGGCTGGGCGAGGTACCGCTCGGGAAATTCCCAGACCACGAGTTCCGGAGGGTTATCCTGGAACTCGTCGGACTTGAGATAGTCGGTCATTGGACGGAAGGGGCCGTGCCCCTCGTCCGAGACATTGATCAGGTCCCGGCCAAGGTGGCGCTTGAGCGCACCGGGAAAATCCCAGAGTGGGTTTGCGCTGTAGCTGGTGCCAACCAGAACGATGTCTGCCGAAGTTTCGGCGAACAGGCTCTGGGCCGAGGTGTCGCCTGCGTCTTCAACGGCCGTTGATCGCTCGGTGAGCCTGTCCGGTTCCGGCCCCAGGGATGGAAACAGCGGTTCCAGAGGCAGGTACGTGAGCAGATCGCCTTCGTGGGTTCGGGTTTCACCGAGCGCCGTGACAAACTGGGTGTCGCCCCAGGATTGCCCGTCGAAAGACGCCTTGATCTCACCCGCGGCGTTGCGGGCAAACACATCGGCGCCCTCGGGCGTCCAGTGTGTGTCGGTGCGCAGAAACACCTGATTGCCCCGGTCCCGGGCCTCAGCCAGGTCCGGCATCAGGTCCGGCGCCAGGATCCGTTCGGCCGCCATACGATCGAGGAACCGGCCGTACAGCGATTTCATGAGCGGAACCGGCTCCTGATCCCCCAATTGCCCGGCGTAGACGCGCGCCTTGGCGGGCACGACCAGTACGGCCACGGGGATGTCTTCGGCTCGCAGATAATCAGCCACGGCCACGACCCGTGAGAGGTTGGTCTCCACCACGACGGCACTCTCCGATCCCGGGTAGATTTCCTCGTCGGTGAACAGCCAACCCTGCTCCCCGACGGTCACACCGGGACGACCTTCCTTGAACAGGGTGTAGTTGATGGCTGCCCACAGGTTGGTGCCCAGATCCCGCACCGGGAATCCGTCGTCGTAGTGACTCTCCACATCACGCGCCAATTCTCCGTTCACCGGGTCCAGCCCATCCTGTAGCCCGTAGTCGCCGAATGAACGGAGCGAGAGGACGCCCAGTCCAAGGACGATCACGATGAACAGACAGGCCGTCATTTTTCTCGATGTCGCGGTCATAAGGCCTCCTCAGAACTGGAAGTAAAGAAACGGTGAGAAGCTTTCCGCCGACAGCTTGAGCACCGCCAGCAGGAAGACCGGCACGAGCAAGGTCGGCAAGGCCGCCCGCATCCGACCAACAAAGGCCGGGGCAAGCGTCCAGGGCAGCCGTTCCCTGAGCCCCATCACCAGCACCACCAGATACGCCAGTGCCAGGATCGCCAGGTTCAGGCCGCGGATGTCCTGCAGGTAGACCGCACTCAGGCTGAAGCCGTCGAAACTGAACATTGCTCCATAGAAGCTGAAGGCATCGCCGATGCTCGCGGCCCGGAACGTCACCCAGCCCAACATGACGAACAGGAACGTCATCGCCCAGCGGCTGACCCGGAACGTTCGGGGACTGGCGTCAACGCCCAGCGCACGCTCGATCGCCAGCACCCCACCGTGCCAGGCGCCCCACAGCAGGAACGTCCAGTTGGCGCCGTGCCAGAGGCCGCCGAGCAACATGGTCAGTACCAGGTTCCGGTAGGTTCCGAACACGCCCTTGCGATTGCCGCCCAGCGGGATGTAAAGATAATCACGCAGCCAGCTCGACAGGCTGATGTGCCAGCGCCGCCAGAATTCGGTAATGCTCTGGCTGATGTAGGGCTGGTTGAAGTTCTCGGGAAACCGGAACCCCATCATCAGCCCGAGGCCGATGGCCATGTCCGAGTACCCCGAGAAGTCAAAGTAAAGCTGCGCGGTGTACGCCAGGATCCCCAGCCAGGCGTCCGCCGTGGAAGGATCGGAGAGCGCAAAGGCACCATCGGCCAGGGGCGCGATGGAATCCGCGATGAACACCTTCTTGACGAACCCCTGCATGAAACGAGTCGCCCCCTCTCCGAATTTCTCGAGGGTGTGGGTCCGGTAGGTGAACTGGTCCGCCAGATCCTTGTAACGGAGCACCGGCCCGGCGATCAGTTGGGGGAAGAGCGCAATGAATGCCGCGAAATCCACGAATCGCCGGGTCGGTTCGGTATCGCCCCGGTACACATCCACCACATACGAAATGGCCTGGAAGATGTAGAACGAAATGCCGATCGGCAAAATGATGTGCGCCAGCTCCAGCGGCTGGTAGCCCAGCGACAGGAATATCTCATTCAGGCTGCCCACCCCGAAGTTGGCGTACTTGAAGTAGCCCAACGTGGCAAGGTCGCCCGCGACCCCGACGCCGACCCATTTACGGGCCCGCGCGGTCCCGATGCCGGCCCGATGGATACCCAGTCCGATCAGGTAGTTCCAGAAGGTAATCGCCACGAACAGCAGCAGGAAATCCACCCGCCACCAGGCGTAGAAGGCATAGCTGCCCAGCAGGATGACCAGTGAGCGGTGGCGGAACGGCGTCAGGTAGTAAAGCCCGAGAAACGCCGGCAGAAACAGAAACAGAAAGATGTTGGATGAAAAAACCATGGTCAGTCTCCGACGGGCGTCAGTCGCACCGCACGATGGTTGTTCAACAGGGCATCGAAGATTTCGGTCTGATAGGCACCGAGGACGCCATCGAAGTGAATTCCGACGTCCGAGCGTGGGAAGCGCATGTCGACGTTATAGAGTTCGATGTACTGGGGGTTGTCCGTGGACAAGGGACCACTGGCGTTGGAGGCCAGCTTGCCGCCAACCACCGTCAGGGAGACCGCCTGGTGGTAAAAGTCCTCGACAAAGTTACGATCGGTGGCGGACAAATCCTTGATCTGACCCAGAACCCCGAAGGTGCCGTTCAGTGCCGCGATGTTGTGGAACACCCCGACATTGGTGCTGTTGCGCACCCGGATACCGTTGCGAAGGTTGTTGATGAGGCGATTGCCCCACAGCAGATTGTCCGGGGATTCGTACAACCCGATGCCATCGCCCTGGTTGTCGTGCACCACGTTGTGGGCCACCACGTTATTGCTGCTCTGGCGATCCAGAACGATGCCGGACAGGCCATTGTCATGGCTGCGGTTGTTGATAATCCAGCTGTCGTTGACCTCACGCGAAATGATGATCCCGTGTTTCTCAATCGTGTCGAAGACATGGTTGCCAGCAATCAGCAGGTTGCTGGAGTAATCGTGTGGGTCGATGCCATAGACGATGTTGTCCCGATAGGTGTTGTTGACGATGGCGACGTCCTCGGCCTCGTAACAATAGAAGCCGTAGTAGATATCCCGGAACGTGGACTCAATCAGCCACGCATGCGGCGCCGAGCGCTGCAGCTTGGAATTGTCGTACTTGGAGTACTGGGCAATGGAGAAGCCGTAGGACTTACTCTGGTTGTAGCCCAGATGGGCAAACTCGGAGCCGAGCACAAACGTCTCGCTGCCACCCCAGCCGACAAAGAAGGGCCGGAAATTGGACTTTTTCTGGTAGGTCGCCGGGCCCTCTGCCTTTTCCCGCCAACCGATGATGGTGCTGTCAATCACGAACAGCCAGCTGTCATTGGCGATGAAGGCGCCCCGTTCCTCGGACAACCGCAGGGTTTCGCCACGGATCTCCAGAGTCGCGCCAGGGCGGACCACCAGCGGCAGCCGGATGATGTAGGAGCCATCGTCGTTGCGTTCCATGTAGCGCCGATCATCGACCTGGCGGTACACATCCTCCAGGGTGGCCTTGCCACTGTTGACGAGGATGGCCTGGGGGTGGGAGTACTGGCGAATGACCCACTCGCGGGCCCGTCCCTCGTCCACGAAATCCCCGAGGGCGCTGACACCGGCAATCCGTTCAACGCTCACATCCGGCCGCTCATCCGCTCGTTCGGACAGGCGCTTTTCCACCGCCTCGCGATTGTATTGCGAGGCATCCGGCAGCTCCGGCTCCGGTCGGTCGATCGCTTCACCGGAGGTCATCTCGATGCCGTAATCCTCGACCTCAAACATGGGCGCCGGCTCCGAAGGCTTGAGTTCCTCCGCCGCGCGGGCGTCCGCGGCCAACGGCAACACCGCAGTCAGGGCGGCCGTTATTACTGTCAGGACCCAATGGTGTTTCATGGCTGCTCCTAGAAACGCTTGGTCACGTCGAGGACAACGCGGTGCCGGGCCGAATCGGCGTCGTCGCCGTAGGCGTCACCGGGAAAGAACACGCCGGCCCGAATCCGGGCATCAATGTCGGACCAGGTTCCGGTATCCCGGGAGCCGTAGTAGCCAAGCACCATGTCGATGGATTCGCCGAGATCGTCACTGGTCCCGGTAAATCCGGGCTCCACCAGATCGGAGTTCACGGTTCCCGAGACATCGCTCAGCCAGTACTTGTGGTACAGCAGGTTGGCGGCCCACCAGTCCCGGTCGGTCAGCGCGGTGTAGACGGTGGCGACCTTGAGGTTGCTCCACTCCGGCTGGATGGCCTCGCCAAAACGGGCCACCTGGGACCGGGTACCGGTGAAGCGCGACCGGTTGCTTTCCATCTGGGTCTGGCGGAAGGCGTCCGACTCCCCGGGTTTCTCCCCGCCCGAGGCCATGGCCCCGTGCACACCGACAACCCACCGGGGACTTTCCACCAACTGGGCCCGCAAACCGAGGTCCGCGGCCCAGCCGGAAACGTCACGTTCCTCCCGCGTAAAGCCGTTCGTTGCACCCGGATCCTCAGTGAGCACGGCGTCCGTGCCGGCGACCGCGCCAAACGACGCCAGGTACTGAACCGGGCTGCGGGAATGCCAATCGAAATACCCCTGATCAGCCCGAACGCCCACCCAGGTCAGCGACTCGGGAACCCGCTCTGGCGTTCCGCTCTCCGAATCCGGTGCGAGTTCATCGCGATTGCCATAGCGTTCGGCATGGGTGGTCAGGAAAGTGAGGTAATGATCTTTCCGCCACTGCCACCGGGTGGAAGCAAAGAACCGGGCAATGTCCTGCTCTTCCTTGGGCAACTCGTTGACATCGGTGCGGGCCTCGGACATCTTGTCGGCAATCCCCACTGTGGTATCGAGCAGGGTGGTGTCGAAGATCCAGCGCACCAGGGTGATGTCGTCGTCCCACCAGGTACCGGTGCCCTCTTTCAGGCGTTCCCGACCGAAACGGATCGATTCGCCCGGGTAGGCGGTCAAGCCGTTGTAGTCGAGCCAGGCCTCGCGCAAGGCGAAGAAGCCGTCGGTTTCGGTGCCGCCGATCTCATCACTGACATCCACCTGACCGGTGGCGGCAAAGGCCTGGAGCCTGAGTTTCGAACGCCAGTGCGGTGACAGTTGCCACACCCACTCCGGTTTGATGTCGAGGCCAACTTCGTTGGACTCGGTACTGCGGTCCGTCAGTCCGAGACGACGGTCGCCTTCGCTGATCGCACTGGCCTTGGTGCTGGTCGAAAAATCCAGCAGGTGCGGGTAGGACTCGTCCTGGGCCACCGCCGGCAGTGCCGCCAGACAACCAACGGCCATCAGCAGTGGCCGCAAACCTGTTGTTTCGTAAAAAACCATACTGTTCTTACCCCCCTTGGGTGGTGTTCGTTCGGACGTCGGCGGTTTCCCGCTGCATCAACTGACGTCGGGCGGACAATTCCCGATTGGCGATGGCCTCGGCTTCGTTCTCCAGAACCCTCGGCATATTGGGTACCATCTCGAGCAGCAGGTCCTTACCCCGCTGGACGCCACCTTCCAGCGCTAGCAGCGCAAAAGCCCAGGCGTAGGTTTTGTCGACCTTGATGCCTTTGCCTTCCAGGAACATCTCGGCCAGCAGGTAGTCGGCTTTCGGGAACCCGCGCCGGGCGGCCCGGAGCAGGTAATCCCGGGCCTTATGAGGATCCGATTCACCGAGGTACCCCCGCTTGTAGATGCGACCCAGCAGGTAATCCGCCGATGCGTACTTTTCCCGGGCTTCCTCGGCATACTTCACCGCTTTTTCCGGGTCCAGAGGCACAATCCGGCCCCTCTCATAGATCCGGGCGAGCACCAGTGACGCCTTCAGATCGCCTTCCGCCCTAGAGGCTTCCAGCAACTTGATCACCTCCTCCGAATCCGCCAGGTAGGTGTTATCCATGATCAGCCGGGCTCGACCGGTCATCGCCGGCACGTAACCCGGGATCAGCAACTGGTAGAGGTCGTTGGAGAGGGTGACCTGTTTGGCCGGCGACTCGTCGTCGGACATCCAGCGGGCAAAAAGGTAGAGATCACGATCGGTGATCCGGCCCGCTTCCCAGGCTGACCGGGCCCGGTCAACCAGCGCCTCAAAGGCGTCAGTCCGGTTCTGGCTGAGGTAAACCTGGCCCAGAATCATCAGACACTCGGGCTGGGCTTCCACAATCGGCTCGCAGAGGGAAGCGATCTCGCCACCTCGGGCATCCGCCTGCCCCGCCATCAGGTAATACCGGGCCAGCGCCAGGTCACCCGCCGGGTCACCCGCCGCGCGGGCCCGCTCAATCCACTTGCGCGGCTGTGCGCCGGGAAACTCCTTGGGATATTCGAGGTACAGCTCCACCAGAGGCATCAGGGCACTGTCGTCGCCTTCGGCAAACGCCTTCTTCAGGTACTGTTCACCCCGGGCCCGCTGTGCCGGGGTTCCACCTTCCCGCGCCAGCAATTTCCCCAGTCTTACCCAGGCGCGATCACTGCCTTGCTCAGACGCTTCGCCGTACCAATGCAACGCCTTCTTCAGGGCCACATCGGAATCCTTCTCCGCGTACAGATCGCCCAATTCCACCTGGGCATCGGCGATACCGAAGCGTGCCAGTTCTTCCAGTTGGGCCCGCGCGGCTTCAATGTTGCCGGCCGCGGCTTCCCGTTCAGCGCGCTCGATGTCTGGCACGCCGCTGCAGCCGGCAAGACCGATCATGAGAACGCTGATTACGCCTGCTTTCCGAGACATCACGCCAGCTCCGCTCAATTTCCTGACACGCGGTCGACCAGGCCTTCAACAGCCGCCAGCTGGAAAACATCGACGGTGACGCCGATGGGCCGACCGACCGATTCCATCGGCAACGGCTTTTCAGCCTGAATCAGGGCGTTGATTGCGTTGCCCGGCTGGTTGGGTGTTTCCGAATCCACAAAGAGCGACTCGATTCGGCCGGGCTGGGTGTCACCGCCGGGCAGTCGCAGGGTGACCGACTGCCCTTCCTCGAGCTCCTCGCCGTCGGCGAAGTTGAAGCGGGCAATCACGTGGGCGGAGGCATCGGTCGGGGCGACCACGGCCAGTTTCTCGCCTTTGCTCATGTACTGGTCTTCCGCCGGCAGCAGGTTCAGCACCTTGCAGTCGCAGGGACTGGTCAGGGTGCCCCGGACGCTCTGGCCCAGGAGTTCCTCAATCTGCTCAACCGTGTAGTTGCCATTGCCCACCAGCTCGTTGACATAGGACAGCATGGGGGCGTCAAACGTGGCGATGGCCTGGCCGGCCTCCACCTGCTCCCCGGCTTCCACCAGCGTGGTGACCTTCGCATCCTTGGGCACCCGAACCGGGATGTTTTCCGACGCCACCATGGCGGATTCTGCGGTGGTTACGAAATAAATCTGCCACAGCTGGTAGCCCACGAAGGCCACCGCGATGAGGCCGATCCCCATCGCCACCAGGCTGACAATCATGGCCCTGGCACTGGCAAAGAAACCCAGCGCCTGATTGGCTTTGCCCTTGCGGGACTTGGTGAAGTTCTCCCGGGAGAGGGTATTGAGCACATCCCCGGCAGACACCAGCTCACCGCTGAGAAATGAGGTGATCAGGTAGCGCAGAACAGACACCTCGTTGGCGCCCAGATCCTGGAATTCGCAGCCGCAACGGTCGCCCTGCCCACCCATGTTCCTGGGCACGAAATCGACATCGACCGCGAAGTCGAAACCGTCGATCTTGAAAACCAGTCGCCCGTTGTACACGTGACCCTGTCGCAGCGATTCATTGCCGAGATGGATGCTGACGCCGCCGGCAGACACATCCGCTACCGGAAACTTCATCATGGTGCCATCGAGCTTGACGAACAGCTTGGCCGGCATTCGGACCCGGGCATACTGTCGCTGGGCTTCGGATTCATGGACAAACTGCGGTGCTATCGCTGCCGTATTCATTGCTTAACCCTTACTTGTGTGAGTTCTCTGTAAAACGTTCTGCCCTGATAAATGACGACTCAGACGATGAACATCACGGTCGCCAGAAAGACACTGGCGGCTGAGAAGGTCATCACCCGCGACGACCAGCGGTTCAGGCGTTGCTGGAACGATGCCGAATCGGTGCTGAAACTGGTTTTCTGGCGCGTCCACGATTGCCGGTCGAGCCGGAAGAACACGTAGATCTTCATCAGGGACCCGAAGATCTGGTTGAAGTAGAGGATGACCGGGTAGGCCGGCCCCACCGGATGGCCGGTCGCCATCAGCAATGCACTCAGCACCAGACGGGTCAGACCAATCCACAGGAGGTAGGCCACCAGAATCACGCCCGAATACTTCAGCGAGGCGACGATGGCTGCGGTCAGGCCCAGGATGCTGGTCCACATGGAGATGCGTTGGTCCCAGAGCACGTACCAGGTGAACCACCCGAGGCGACGGGGCCCCAGCTTGGTGGCCCGGCTGTTCTGGCGGAGATTGTTGCCGTACCACCGGAACATCAGCTGTCGGGCCGACCGGATAAAGTTCGGATCGGGTGGATGCTCCACGGTGTGAATGGATGCATCGGGCACGTAAAAGGTGTCGTAGCCCAGACGCATCATGCTGAACCAGCTGGACTTGTCATCGCCGGTCAGGAACCGGAAACGGCCCAGGCGCCAGTGTTTCAGGGAGTCGTATTCGACATCGCCAATGAACTCCGGGCGGGTGATCACGCTGGCGCGAAACACCGACATCCGGCCGGTGAGCGTCAGCACCCGGCGAGCCAGCCCCATGGAGCACATGTTGATGTGGCGCTGGGCAAAGCGGAGCTTGTGCCACTCCGACATCAGGTAACTGCCATGCACCTCGCAGAACTCATTGGTGGTCAGCGCGCCGACATTCGGCATCAGGCGGAAGTAGGGCGCCGTGGCCCGCACAACGCCCGGGTTCAGAACCGTGTCGCCATCGACCACTGCCGCGACCGCGTTGTCATCCGGCACCTCCCGGGAAATGGCCCGAAACCCGTAGGCCAGGCCGTCGCGTTTACCGGTGCCGGGAATCCGGACCAGCCTTAGCTTCACCCGCTCCGGAGGATCCAGACGACGCCAAAGCGCCCGCATCAACATCTCGTCTGACAGTTCGACGATGGACGCCACAACCGTGGTCGGCCAGCCGCAATCGATCGCCTCCTGAATGATGGAGGTGTACACCTTGGCCGTCGTCTCCGCGTCAATCCGGAAACTGGTCACCATGAGATAAACGTGGGAAGGCGCGGCGTCATCGCCCAGCTTCCGGGCCTGGGCCCGGATTCGGGGGTAGGCAACGTGCAGAAAGTACATGCCCCGGACAAAATGGATGATGCCCACCGAATAGCGCCAGAGGCCGATGCCACCCACCAACAGAATAAAGTGCGCCCCGCCCGGCACGATGAACTCCCGCGGCAGCGAGACCGCAAGGGCACCAAGAATGGCCAGGTAAAACAGCCAGCCTGCTGCCCGCGACAGGGCGTTATCCGTCATCCACGACATGCTCATGCTCTCCAGATACCTGCATACATCCCATTCGAACCGGTTCCCCGACCCCGCCGATGCGGGGCCGGAGCGTGCCTTTACCAGCAGATGCCTTCGAGCACGTCATTGGTGGTGGTCTTCATGAAGCCCACCAGGTCCACCACGCGCTTGCCCTCGGGCACGTCCGCGATGATGGTTTCGAACAGCTCATCGTTGTTGCCCACGACGACAACATCGCCGTGCTCCACCACGCCGCGGAGGTCACTGTCCATGAGGTTGGAGAGATGGGGGATTTTCTGGTTGATGTACTCGCGGTTCGCGCCATGGGTGCGGGCGTAATCCACGTTGCGATCGAAGATCTTGAGGTCGTAGCCTTTGCCAATCAGCATCTCGGCCAACTCCACCAGCGGACTTTCGCGCAGGTCATCGGTGTTGGATTTGAAGCTCAGGCCCAGCATGCTGATCTTGCGACGGCCGTAGCCGGTCACGATATTGAACGCATGGGTTACCTGCTCGTCGTTGCTGCTCATGATGGAACTGAGCAACGGATTGCGAACATCCATCTGGTTAGCGCGGTATGTCAGTGCCCGAACGTCCTTGGGCAGGCACGAGCCGCCAAAGGCAAAGCCCGGGCGCATGTAGTAGCGGGAGATGTTCAGCTTGTTGTCCACGCACATCACGTCCATGACGTCCCGGCCATCGACGCCCATGGATTTGGCGATGTTGCCGATCTCATTGGCAAAGCTGACCTTGGTGGCGTGCCAGACATTGCAGGTGTACTTGATCATTTCCGCCACTTCGATGGGCTTTCGGATCAAGGGTGCATCCAAGTCTGAATAGAGTTCCGCCAGCAAGTCACCGGAACGCTCGTCCAGTTCGCCGATGACCGTCATGGGCGGCTGATCGTAGTCTTTGATCGCCGTGCTTTCGCGCAGGAATTCCGGGTTCACACAGACACCGAAACCTTCTCCTGCTTTCTTCCCGGACACTTCCTCCAGAATCGGGACAACCAGGTCACGCACCGTACCTGGAAGGACGGTGCTGCGCACCACAACCAGGTGCCAGTCGGCCTTGTGCTTCAGCGCCAGGCCGATGTCGCCAGCTACCTTCTCAACGAAGGTCAGGTCGAGATCGCCATTGGGCTTGCTGGGTGTACCGACACAAATCATGGAAAGGTCGGAGTTCTGAACGGCGTCGAAACCGTCCGTGACGCCACGAATACGGCGACTGCGAACGCCTTCACCCAGCAGTTCCTCCAGGCCCGGCTCAACGATCGGGGAGCGACCGCTGTTAATCAGGTCAATCTTCACGGGAGAAACATCCACCCCGATCACCTCATGGCCGCGACGCGCCAGGCTGGCTGTACACACAGCGCCAACGTAACCCAATCCAAATATGCTTACTCTCATCCCAGTTGTCCTCTTTCCGTTACACCAACGATTCATGTATTTGACGTGTTTACCGGACCACCGTCTGGTTTCCGTCGCTTTCAGGCTCGATCGCCTGTTTTGGTTCGCCATTTCCAACGTGTTGCCTGGAAAAGCACATCGCTGGAATCGGCTATCTCAGGGAATTCCCGGAAATCCGAACCCGCTCCGAGATCACCCGAACCACGCTTGAAGTCGGGTGTAACCGCAGCGTTACAGTGCAAAAACGTACAGAAACAAAACCTTAAACTCCTGTTACAAAAGGATAATTTTTTTGAGTTTCCGACGCTGACATGTATTCGATGTTGCTGTGGCCCTAACGGATACACAGAGGGGTGCAAACTTATGTTTTGAGAGGAATGAACTGTGAAAGCAGGCCAGAAACACGCGGCGTGATTGCGGCAGATTTTTGACTTTCGAGGGGATTTTTAATTCAAAAGGAATTAGAAGCTCAAGATACTATGCAGAATTGATATAAAGGACTGACGCCCGACTCTACATAATTCACGCCGTTTCGAAATCGTCATAAACAGGAAACATCTTTTACTCAGACTCCGGATTTTGCTGTCGACCAACCGTAACGGATGGAAACGACGGATCGGCGGGAAGGGCTGGACAGACGGGAGCTTCGCACGTAAGATTGCGCACTCGAAATTGACGCACTGCCGTCAACGTTCGTTCCGCCCGTAGCTCAGCTGGATAGAGCGCTGCCCTCCGGAGGCAGAGGTCAGAGGTTCGAATCCTCTCGGGCGGGCCATTTTTTACTCGCCCCCCCCTTTCGCAATAGCGACATTTCCCTCGGCAACTCTCAAACACCTTTGGTAGCCTTTTCGATGCACGGCCCAGAAGAATAAAACCAACGTTCAACCGCAGTGGACATATCATGGACGCCAAGCTACCGATCAGTCGTGGCAGTCGTCCTGAATCCCCGGCCCGCCTTGGTGCTCTTCCGAATGCTATGCTCTGCGCTAAGGAAATCGTTATTTCCGCTCATCGCCCTCTGATAAGATGCGCCCTATAAAACGGGAACGGTTAAGCTAGAGGGCTACAAGTCAGCTTTGATGAATCGTACGGAAGCGAGTAAGGCCTTGTGACCAGAATCATTGTGATCAACATCGACGACGCCAAGGACAGATGGGAGCATATCTCGCGACAGCTTAGTGAAATGGGTCTCGTCGCTGAACGATTTGCTGCAATCAATGGAAGAAAACAGAATCACCCTCTGTTCGAGCGCTATGACGATCGGCTGAGACAAAAGAGAAAGGGTGATTCTTTGAGCCTTGGACAACTGGGGTGCTTCGCAAGCCACTTCCTTGTCTGGAAGCGGTGCCTGGAGCTTGGTGAACCCGTAATTGTGTTAGAGGACGACGTTACCGTAGTCGGCGAAAGATTCGGCGAGTTTCTGGACGTGGCGGGTAAACTTGACGACCGAATTGAATGTGTTCGCCTTTTCAAAAACAAGACAAAGCACCATAAGGTTTTCCCCTACGCTTCCTATGGCAACCTGGCCATCGTCAAATATACCAAGGGCCCGATGAGTGCTATGGGTTACTATTTAACGCCCAAAGGTGCCCACAAGCTCATCGCAAACGCCGACGAATGGTATCTTGCTGTTGATATGTATATGGACCGTTTCTGGGTAAATAATGTGGAATGCTTCGGGACTGTACCCGAATGTATAAAACACGATTATCTTTTCGACTCCATGATTGGCTACGAGGACAAACCGAAAAGAACCCTTTCAACAAGGACTAGAAGGGAGCTGTTTTCGCTCACTGAAAACACTCGTCGCTTTCTTCATAACCTGAAATTCCGGATCTATCATTCCGGCCAACCCAGCCCTGTTCGTAACGAAAGAACCGTTTGATGGCGGAAAATAAGCAGAAAATCCCGAAAAAACTCCATTTCATCTGGGTCGGTGACGACAAGCTTCGTCCCAACGCCTGCATCGAAACCTGGCAAAGGATGCACGAGGGTTTTGACGTAAAGGTTTGGGATAACGATGATCTTCATGATCTTCCCTGGAAGACGAAACATTTAATGGAGCATGTCCTGGAGGTCGGAGGGCAATACGCTGCGATTGCCGATCTCATGAGATGGGAGATTCTTATGGCTGAGGGCGGAATAGCCCTTGATGCTGACTCGGTATGTTTGAAAACGCTGCCTGACTGGTTATTGGAGTGTGATCTTTTTGCAGCCTGGGAAAATGAATATAGCCGACCGGGGCTGGTCGCAAACGGGTACGTCGGTTGCGCTCCTCAACACCCCGTCATTCAGAGCATCGTTGAGGATCTATCAAATCTCGAGCACTGGCCAAGAAGGTTTTCTTTTTCGAGAAAGGGGTGGCATTACATGCCCGCGTGGAAATTGACAGGGCCCGGCGCATTCACAGAGGCCTTGATGTCGTCCACTGACAAGACCGCAACGATTTTGCCAAGCCATTTTTTTATACCCGTTCATTACTCAGGGATTAAATACAGGGGCAATGGACCTGTCTTTGCCTGCGAGTTCTTCTCCAGCACACCCCAATCCTCGGAAATGATCGACCTTTCTTTATCCGCTGACGAGTTAATTGCAGTAGCCAAAGGCTTGCTCGATGAATGATTTTATCCTGAGAAGGCTGGAGGGTCTTGTCGCCACAGCCATCTTGTTGTTTTTCGCATGTTCAATACTGTTCCCCTGGGCAGAAATTGCTCGTTTCTTTTTCTTTGGGTTGTCGCTTCCGTTAGCTTTTTATTATGTCTACAAACGAAAGCTACCCAGTGAATTTTTGTCTTTCCCAATACTGGCAATGATGATCCTGGTTGGTTATTTGGTCGTTAACTCGTTCCTTCTAAGTGACGTTAGCGGTTATCAGGATTTTCGTCGGCTTCGCTGGGGATTAGAGATCGTTCTTTTCTTACTCGCGATCACGATCGCTTGCCGATACTGGATCGCCAACCCTTGTACGATGGGTCGGAGCTTTGCGTTAACCTCGGGCCTGGCCGCTCTACTCCCGGTTGCAGCCTATGTCGTGGCCGGGGATTTTTCTCAAAGGATCACCGGCGCAGGCTTCCTTGATCATCCGATCCGGGGTGCCTCGACATTGCTGGTGATGTGGGCTTTTGGAGCCATTGGGTTCTTACTGGCAAAAAATCGAGTGGGGCTACGTGACTGGACTCTTCTGGTTATTTCGGGCGCCCTGGTATTTTTGTTCGTTGTGCTCTCACAAAGCCGAGGTCCGATAGGAGCCGCCGTTCTGCTGTTTGGGCTACTGCTGTTCAGTATTTCCATAAAAACCGCGAACAGAAAGAGTCTTTTTCTCTGGGGAAGCGGTCTGCTGGTGGGCCTTGCCGCCTCGTTATGGTTTTCTGGCGCTTATGAATCGATTGTAGAAAAGGCCAGTGATCGAGGGCTCTCCTATCGGCTGGAAATCTGGACGGCAGTCATTCAGCACGCTTCGTCATTCTGGACATTTGGCGTGGGACAGGCGACGTCCTTCAGCGATACGCTTCCCGGGAAGGATCTTGCAACAAGTGTCGGCGTGACGTTTGATCATACTCATAACATTTTCCTTCAGGCACTGCTGGTTGGCGGGGTCCCCGCTCTGATGTTGGTTGGCGTGATTATCGGCTCTTTGACCCTCAAACTCGCATTAATGACGCAGGAACCATTGGAGGTGCGCGTAGGGATGTTGGCGCTGGTGCTGTTGGTTGTTTCGATTAACGTAACGGATACCATCCGTTTCTTATCGTCGCCAAGGCCTGACTGGGTTCTTTTTTGGGCGCCCTTAGCCTTTTGTGCGGTGTATTCGGCTGCAACACAAAAAACGGCCTCAAGATCTGGCGATCATGATTGATCGATAAACGTCTCACCAGAGTCCACGGAGTTTGGGGAGAGGTCACCTCCCCCTCTATCCAGTTTTAATCAAAGTACTACTTCCCTCCCATCACCAACATCTGTAGCTTTAGAGTTAACGTAAAACAATAAGCGTCGACCATTTCAGGCCCTGCCATGATTTGTTCAGCATTAGGCGTACCCGGACTCGCAAGATCGCCACGGCGCGGTTCCCACTCAGGTTGAGTACGTTCAACACTTGCGGATCCGGGACAAAGAGGCTTGAATCTTCGATGTACCAATTCAGGACTATCCGTTTAAATGGATGCATTGGCTGAAGCCCTTCGACTGATCGTTACGCTTGACGCGGATCTGTTCGAAATCCTCTGGCTGTCCATTCGCGTCAGCCTCACCGCGCTGGTGATCTCCGCCATCATCGGTTTGCCGCTGGGGACGTACCTGGCGATCTCCAAGTTCCCGGGCCGCAAATTTTCCATCCTTCTACTGAACGCCCTGATGGGAATGCCGCCGGTGGTGGTGGGACTGATGGTGTATTTGCTGCTGTCGCGATCGGGGCCGCTGGGCTGGCTCGGGCTGCTGTATACCCCATCTGCCATGATCATCGCTCAGGTGGTGCTGATTACCCCGATTATCGCGGCCCTGTCGAACCAGGTGATTGAGCACCTGCACCAGGAGTACAGCGATACGTTTTATTCGATGGGTATCACCGGATACCGTGCGGTGGTGGCCTACCTGGTGGACGCGCGCTATGCGCTGACCACCTGCATTCTGGCCGGCTTCGGTCGCGCCATCGCAGAGGTTGGCGCCGTCATTATCGTGGGCGGTAATATTGATCATCTGACCCGGGTGATGACCACCGCCATTGCGCTGGAAACCTCGAAGGGCAACCTGACCCTTGCCCTGGGCCTTGGTGCGGTGTTGCTAACCCTTTCTCTGCTGGTCAACGCTCTGGTGATCGGCGTCCGTGAATACGCAGCGAAGCACCAATATGCCTAGTTCACTCTTACCGATATGCATCAGCGATCTGCGCCTCATCAAGGGCGACCGGACCGTGCTGCAGGGAATAAACCTGGAAATCAGCGAACCGGGTGTGACGGTCATTATGGGCCCGAACGGCGCGGGCAAGACCATGTTCCTGCGCTGTCTCCACGGGCTGGTCACGCCGGACCAGGGATTGATCACGCTGGGCTCCCTGTCGGTAGCCGAAAGCCGAGAGGGCCAGGCCATGGTTTTCCAGCAACCGGTATTGCTGCGCCGGACCGTGGCGCAGAATCTGGCCTTTGCGGCCCCCGACCTTGCGAAGACCGATCCACGCCGTTTGATCCAGGCCCTGGAGTCCGTCAACCTGGCCGACCGGGCCGACCAGCCGGCTCGGATGCTGTCGGGTGGCGAACAACAGCGACTCGTTCTCGCTCGGGCGCTGATGAGTAAGCCTGCGTTATTGTTGCTGGATGAGGCGACGGCGAGCCTCGACCCGGCATCGGTACTGCTCATTGAATCGCTGGTCAAAGCCCAGAGCGCCTGCGGAACCAAGGTTGTCCTCGTCAGCCACGACCAATGCCAGGCCAGACGTCTGGCCGACGAGATCATATTTCTCTCCGATGGCCAGGTCACGGACCAGTGCCCGGCTGACCAGTTCTTCAACGCGCCACAAACCCGAATGGCTGAAGCCTACTTGGCCGGCGACATCCTGTGCTAGAGGACAACCATGAAACTCCTGATCACCTTCGTCGCACTGGTATTCAGCGCCAACACGTTGGCCGACACCATCATCGTTCAGTCCACCACGTCAACTCAAAACAGCGGCCTGTACGACTACCTGTTGCCGAAATTGGAGAAGGACACGGGAATCAAGGTTAACGTTGTTGCCGTGGGTACAGGACAGGCCATCAAAAACGCCCGGCGCTGTGATGGGGACGTGCTCCTGGTTCACGCCAAGTCGGCGGAAGAAAAATTCGTGGCCGATGGCTATGGCGACTACCGCCGCGACCTCATGTACAACGACTTTGTCATCATCGGGCCAAAGGCCGATCCGGCCAGGGTGGGGCAAGCGCCGAACGTCACCGATGCCCTGAGGCGAATCACGCAAGCCGGTGCCAAATTTGCCTCGCGCGGCGATGATTCCGGAACCCATAAAAAAGAACGGTCACTGTGGAAAGAAGCGAAGATTGACCCTGACGCCGGCTCCGGTCAGTGGTACCTTGAAACCGGCAGTGGTATGGGAGCCACTTTGAATACCGGCATAAGCCTGGGCGCCTATGTACTGACGGACAGAGCCACCTGGATTGCGTTCGCCAACAAACAGGACGGCACCATTCTATTCGAGGGAAACCCGGCGCTTTTCAACCAGTACGGCGTGATTCCCGTGAGCCGGGAAAAGTGCCCGAATGTGCATCGAGAGTCGGCTGAGGCCTTCGCCACGTGGTTGTTGTCCGAAGCCGGTCAAAGCGCCATTTCCGGCTATCAGGTTCAGGGCAAGCAGTTGTTTTTCCCAAACGCCGACTAAACGATCCAGACTCCGGTGACCGAACTTCCGAAAAGGGTACAACAGCCATGACGATTGCATCTCTTCTGCCCAATCCGACCGACCCCCGGCTATCCCGCACCGTCGAGGGCGTTGATGAAACCGGGCAAGCCAAATCGATCGCCGTGATTGAAGAACGCCCTCTGACCATCTACCTGAACAGTCAGGAGATCGTCACCGCCATGACCATCGGCGACCATCCGGAGTACCTCGCCCTTGGCTTTCTCCTGAATCAGGGGATGTTGAAAGAGACCGACGAAGTCACGAAAATCGACTTTGACGAGGAGCTGGAGGTTGCGGTCGTTCGCACCGCGGGGGTTACCGATGTCGAGCACAAGCTGGAAAAGAAAACCCGGACCTCCGGCTGCGCCGTGGGCACGGTGTTTGGTGACATGATGGCCGGGCTTGAGGGACTTTCCCTGCCGGACACACCCGTTCACACCAGCACCTTTTACGACCTTTCCTACCAGATCAACCACACGCCCAGCCTGTACATGGAGACCGGCGCCATCCATGGCACCGCCCTGTGCCACGGGCTTGAGGTTCTTGCTTACATGGAGGACGTCGGGCGCCATAACGCGGTCGACAAGATCGCCGGCTGGATGCACCTGAACGGCATCCCCGCGGCCGATAAAGTCCTCTACACCACGGGCCGCCTCACCTCCGAAATGGTGATCAAGACGGCTCTGATGGGCATTCCCACCCTGATCAGCCGGTCCGGCTTCACCGCCTGGGGTGTTGATATTGCGCGGCAGGTCGGGTTGACCCTGATCGGGCGAATGCGCGGCAAGAAATTCACCTGCCTGAGTGGCCAGCATCGGCTGGTCTACGACCAGGACTTGTCCCAGGTTCCCGATGAAGACAGGAAATTGCGTCGAAAAGGCGCGCAGCATGATTGAGAGGATGGGAGCATGACGGAGTGCGCGGTCATTCTGGCCGGTGGCCTGGCAAGCCGCATGGGCGGTGGCGATAAAGGCCGGTTGATGCTGGGCGATCAGTCGCTCATCGAGCGCGTGATCGATCGCATCACGCCGCAGGTCGAGGCCGTGGTGTTAAACGCCAACGGGGACCTGAGTCGTTTCGAGGATTTGGAGCTGCCCGTGGTGGCCGACTCGGTTCCCGGCTACGCGGGTCCGTTGGCAGGTGTGCTGGCCGGCATGGATTGGGCCGCCCAACACGGCTATGACTGGCTGATCAGTGTCGCCGCCGACACCCCTTCCTTCCCGCTGGACCTGACCGAGCGATTGTCGGAGCACAACACCCCCGTGGTCCTGGCGGCGACGCCGGACCCGACCCGTGGCCGGGTGCCCCAACCCACCTTTGGCCGCTGGCAGGTTGCCTTGCGACACGACTTGAGGGCCGCCCTGAACGATGGCGTGCGCAAGATTCGCCAATGGACACAAGCCCAGGGCGAGACTCTGGTAATCTTTGGCGAGGATGATTTTTTCAACATCAACACACCGGAAGACCTGGCCTGGGCGGAGCAGCACCTGAAGTGAACGTGATAGGCATCGTAGGTTGGAAAAACTCTGGGAAGACCACACTGGCTGCCGCTCTGATTCGCGAGCTATCCAGCAGGGGGTTAACGGTCAACTCGATCAAACATGCCCATCACATGGTGGATGTGGATCAGCCCGGAACGGACAGCTACAAACACCGTGAGGCCGGAGCCCGCGAGGTCATCCTGGCCGGGGGCCAGCGCTTTGCCATCATGCACGAGCTGCGCGGCGCCGGTGAGCCGACGCTCGAGGATTTGATAGCCCGCCTTGCTCCCAGCGACTGGGTCGTTGTGGAGGGGTACAAAACTCACGCCCACCCGAAGATTGAGGTGCACAGGCAGGAAACGTCCCGCTCACCGCTTTACCGGGAAGACGGCAATATCATCGCCGTTGCCACCGACTATGCCGCCGACTTTTCCGGGCCAGTGTTCGATGTGAACGACATCACCGGCCTTGCCGATTTTATTATTAATCATGCACAGCCATCAGCGAGACAGCCATGAAGCCGCTTCGCAACGACTGTTTTGCCCTGCCCCCCGGAGTGAACTGGACGCCGGTCGATGAGGCCCTTGAGCGTTTGCGTTCTCGGTTACATCCCGTTGTGGAGGTAGAGCGCGCCGTTCCGCTGTCGCAGGTGAACGGCCGAATCCTGGCAAGCGATGTCTACGCGCCTCGCGCGCATCCCCCAAGCACCAATTCCGCCGTCGACGGCTATGCCCTTGCCGGTCCGGTGACCGACGCTCCCTGCACCCTGCCTCTGATCGATGGCCGCAGTGCTGCCGGTGAGCCCTACATGGGAAAGGTGCCCGCAGGGCACGCAATCCGGATTCTGACAGGAGCCGTCATTCCAGAAGGCACGGATACGGTGGTTCTGGAGGAAGACTGCGACGTCCGGGATGGCCAGCTGCATTTGAACGGAACGCTTAAAGCGGGCGCCAATGCCCGCAAAGCCGGTGAAGACATCAAGGCCAAGGACAGGATTCTCACTGCCGGAACGCGGCTCAGTCCGACCCAGATTTCCGTACTTGCCAGCGTGGGTGTGGAATCCGTCGATGTGTATCAGCGCCTGCGGGTTGGTGTGCTGTCCACCGGTGATGAGGTGAAACCGGTCGGCGCAAGGGTGACCGACTGGCAAATTTACGACGCCAACCGACCGATGCTCAGCGCCCTGGTCTCGCAACTTGGCTACGAACTCGTGGATCTCGGCCACGTGCTGGACCGGGCTGAGGAGGTCAAGGCGGCACTGGCGCGTGGCGCGGAACAGTGCGATCTGATCCTCACCAGCGGCGGCGTGTCCGCCGGCGACGAGGATCACATATCAAAAACCCTGAAAGCCCATGGCGACATCAGCAACTGGCGGATTGCGATCAAGCCGGGTCGTCCGCTGGCCCTCGCCATGTTCCATGGAACGCCCGTGGTGGGCCTGCCGGGTAACCCGGTGGCCGCCTGGGTCTGCGCGCTGCGGTTTGGCGCCCCGGCCATGGCATTGCTGGCGGGTGGAGAATGGTTCGAACCTCAGGCGTATGTCATGCCTGCTAACTTTTCGAAGAACAAAAAGCCCGGGCGCAGCGAGATGCTGCGGGCACGGGTGCGGGATGGGCAGGTTGAGGTATTCGGCTCAGAGGGTTCCGGTCGGGTGACCGGCCTGGCGTGGTCCGAGGGCCTGGTGGAACTGGATGAGAGCCCCCGGCAAATCGAGCCGGGAACCCCCGTACGGTTTATCCCCTACGGTAGCTTCGGCCTGTAATCAGTCAACGCTACCATGCACCGCAAAAGCCTCCAGGGAAGCGTCCTGCGGAGCGCGAGAGCGGTAGGTTTCCTCAACACCCAACTCGGTCAGCGTGCGACTGACCATCAGCAAGGTGTTGTCTTCGAAGTCCTCACACATGCTGCGCATCTGGTCGATTTCTTCGCGGGCGACGGGATAGGCCGCCTCAATATCCGGCGCGCCATAGCGCTCGACAAAGGTTTGCGCCAGGGTCAGCCGCAACTGGTCCAGTTCGGCCTCAGTGATGTCGCAGACGCCCACAAAACTGGCACGCCCGCCAGACTCAATGCTGTACCAACCGTTTGTGAAGGCCTGGCGAGCCTTGCCCTTGAGCTCCGCTTCGGTCCAGTTGGAGAATTCGAAGCCGCCCGAGATGGCCCATTCACCGCTGGGTGCCGGCACCTCGAACACGTTCTCATCAGACACATCCAGTCTCAGGGTTCGGGCCAGTTTCATAGGTGCTCCGCAAATTCAATCAAACTCAAGGTCTCGGTCATGACATCCTGACGCAACAGCATCCGGCCTTTTTCATCGAGTCCGACAAAAAGCCCGGGCTTCGGCTGATCAACGATTTTACCCAGGGTATCGCAGCGTGGCCGCCATTCCTGGTGCACGCGCTCGAACCCGCTGTCCATGAAGTAGTTCAGCCACAGAAGGGTGTGTTTGGACCAGCTTTCCAACAGGGCCATGGGCGTGATATCGCCGCACCCTTCCTCTCGCAGGCAGGTCTGGTTCGGATGTTCGCCGGGTTCGGCACCCACTGGCGCAAAGGGCACATCGATACCGATAACCAGCCAGTTGGGATAGGCCTCGGGATCGGACACATCCGCGGCAAAACGAACGCCACCGCAGACCGCGTTATTGACCTTGATGCGGTCAGGCCACTGAAAGTAAACGGGCACCTCGGGCGGAGCCAGAGCGCCCAGACTCTCGGCCAGGCCGAGCTGGGCAACGTAAACCGCCTGGATGGCCTCTTCCAGCGGCGTTTCCGGCGCCAACACCAGAGCCGCGCGCAACGCATCGTCCTCCCCGGAGTAGAAAATCGTGCCCGAATCGACCCCGGCGATGGCCCGGCTGACCGCCTTGTCAAAAGGGTCCGTGTGCCTGGGTACGAGCTCCCCGGACAGGAGCGGCGGAAACTGGGGTGACTCGATCATCGGATAGCCCGGGCGTAGACGTCGGAGGCGACAAGTCCGTCGGCGATGCGCTGGAACGCCTTGGCCTGTGGGCTTTCGGGCTTTGACACCACAATCGGAACCCCCCCGTCCGACCCGATCCGGATATCCAGATCGAGCGGAATTTCGCCCAGGAAGGGCGCTCCGAGCTTTTCAGCCTCGGCCCGGGCCCCGCCGGAGCCGAACGGGTGGTGCTCCTTACCGCAGCCATCGCAGACAAACGATGCCATGTTTTCGATCAAGCCAAACAGCGGCACCTCCATGCGTTCGAACATGTCGATCCCCTTGCGGGCATCCATCAGGGCAATGTCCTGAGGCGTTGACACCACAACGGCACCGGCGACAAAAAACTTCTGGCTCAGCGTCATCTGGACATCACCGGTGCCCGGAGGAAGATCCACCAGCAACACGTCCAGTCTGCCCCAGTCCACCTGGTTCATCATCTGTTGCAGGGCCCCCATCAGCATCGGCCCACGCCACACGATGGCTTCATCCTCCGGCGTCATCAGGCCCAGAGACATCAGCGTCACACCATGATTGCGCAGCGGCAGGATGGTATGCCCGTCCGGACTGGACGGCCGACCGGAAACACCCAGCATGCGAGGCTGGCTGGGGCCGTAGACGTCGGCATCCAACAGGCCCACCTTCAGGCCTTTCGAGGCCAAGGCGACCGCCAGGTTGGACGCAACCGTCGACTTACCCACGCCGCCCTTGCCCGAGGCAATCGCGATGATGCGGTCAACACCCTTCGGGTTCTTGTCCTGAGGCCGGGGCGCGTCGGTACCAATCAGGTTGTCTTTGCCAACTTCGGTGTATTGAACCATGGTGCATCCTGTTCGGTTTTGTTAGCTATCGAGGTAGTCGTCCCGGGTGCGAACGCGGGGGCGCTCGCCCCCGGCCATGGGGGCATTGTCCCCGTGGTACTGGGATTTAACCCGACAATCGTCACACATCTTGATGAGCTGGACATTGTCTGTGTTGGAGTACATCCAGTGGCTTTCCAGCTTTTCAACAATCCGGTTAATGGTGCTGGCGACGCCGAACGGGGTGCCACACTTGATGCACTCGAAAGGCTCCTCGCCGTGCAGTGCCCGGGCACTGAGCGCGTCCTTCGACAGATCCAGCTGAGGCTTCAGGGTGATGGCTGTCTCGGGGCACGTACTTTGACAGATGCCGCACTGCACGCACGCGTTTTCCGTGAACTGGACTTCCGGCCGGTCCGGATGGTCGCCCAGGGCACCGGTGGGACACAGCGATACACAAGCCAGACAGAGTGTGCATTTATCAGAATCGATTTCTATCGCACCGTAGGGGGCACCCACGGGCAGGGGAATCGGCGCCTCGATGCTATCCGCCATCGCCGCGGCGGTGACCCGAGTAACGTCGCGGCGACCGCCGACCAGCAAAACCGGCTGACTCACCCGCCCGGCGTTGTCGCCAGCGGCGCCTAGCTCGATGGCCTCGATAACTCGAACCCTGCTCGGGGAATTCCGTGTGCCCCTGAGCATGGCTTGGGCCAGTTCCACTTCCGCAGCAACCGCCCGACGGTCTATCTCGTTGTCCGCCAGGATCAGGACTTCGGCGTAGCCTGCTCCGAATGCGGCCATGATCTCGGCATGGCCAATCCGGTCGGTATGCTCCAGTCCCAGCGGAATCAGGTCGTCCGCCAGCCCCTCGTCGTACCGGGCCAAATAGGCAATCGCTTCAGCGCCCGCACCCAGCGTATGGAAGACCAGTCGCGGGGCTTCACTGACCTGCTCGCGATAGACTCTGGCCATGACCTCCAGGTTTCGGGTGATGGCCTCGAAGGACGTTTCATTCATGGTGACGGCCGATGTCGGGCAAACCGCCGCACAGGACCCGCAGCCGGCACAAATATCGGAATCG
Source organism: Marinobacter arenosus (assembly GCF_019264345.1). NCBI lineage: Bacteria > Pseudomonadati > Pseudomonadota > Gammaproteobacteria > Pseudomonadales > Marinobacteraceae > Marinobacter > Marinobacter arenosus. The sequence continues at coordinate 2,943,971 of NZ_JAHVAO010000001.1, read as the reverse complement.
ATCTGTATGTGGTCGCCAGCGGAAAAAATGGCCTCTGTGGGGCAGACGTCGAGACAGCGGGTGCAACCGGTTTGGTGCGCTCGGGAATGCGCACACAGCGATTCTTCCAAATGGAAAAACACGGTTTTCTCGAACTCGCCGACTCGTTCCCTGGCGGTCAACGCAATGCGCTCCAACTCGCCCGTTTTTTCCGGGTCGGCCCAGAAATAGCCGTTGCGTTTCTGATAACTGGGAAACGCCGGCGCGCCGCCACGCAGGTCGATAAACACGTCGCACTCGCTTCGGGCGGTGGCTTTCACATCGCCATAACCCAGCTCGCCACGACCAGCGGGATTCAGCGTTTGCAACTGAGCAAACTCCAGACTGAAATTGCCCAACGCGCCATGAGCCGCCGTCAATTGTCCTTTGGCAACGTCGTAACCGGCAGACGGCAGTTGTATCGGCCCGGAGTCGGTGACGACGCAGGTAACGCCCAGCTCATCCTGCACCAGCTCGGCCATCCGGATCGCCTGATCGGTGGGGCCGACGATGCAACACACTCCACTGGACTGAATGGTTTTTACCGGCGCCGTGGGTGCCGTTAATTGAGCTGCCGCCATCAGGGCGGCTTGCTTGGCATGCAGGCGCTTCGGGTTTGCGTCCGGTGCACCCCAGCCGGCGCGGTCCCGGATATCGATGGTGCTCAACGGCGCGGCATGTTGAAGTTCCGCCTGAATGTCCTCGCTTAAACGCTCGAACAGCGCCGCCTGTTGGCCACAGGCAATCAGCACATCGCTACGGCCTCCCAGATGCTCGGCAGCCGTTTTCATATCGTTGCCGCACAGTTGATCCACTACGATCACCTGCTCCGCTCCCGCGGCCGTTTGCAGTGCCTTCTGATCAAGGGACTGTGATTTATCGCAGGTGCATAACAGTAGGGTCTTATGTGCTGTCATCAGGATCTCTACTCTTTTATTTGTTGTTATACGTATACGTCTTCATGCCGTCTCTAGAGCATGGCACAGCCTTTTGATCTTGGACAACTGGATAATTGTCGGGGCTCTGCTAGCTTCTTCTTAAAAAGAGAGTTGCCATGAGCAGTCGTACAGATCATTGGAAACGCGAGTTACAAGTTGGCGCCGTCGTTCGCCGGTCCCCCGGCGTGACACGGTGGGCTCGTGATACCTGGAAGCCAGTGGCGGTAATTCCCGGAGCGCCGGAAGCCTTCTGGAAGGAACTGGTTTGCGAAGGCGAGGTAATCGATTACCACGCAGGCACCGTGGGCATGGAACTGTTTCGCGCCGATGTCGAAGGCTACCTCGTCTCCCTGAACATGGTCGTTCCCTCCGTCTGGGTCATAATGGATAAAGACCAGACCAGCCGCTCGCCGTCCGGGTGGGTACTCAGCACCATCACTGCCAGTGCCCACGAGGCGCTGGATGCGCTGGACAGTGGCGAGAGCATCGTCGAAGCGGTTCCGATCCCCGAGTCCCTGGCGGCCTGGATCAAGGAGTTCATCGACATGCACTACATCGAAGAACCGTTCAAGAAACGACGTCGTGATGAAGTCCAGGTTGATGCGATCGAGGACGGCAAGGGCGATCCGCGCATTCGTCAGGAAAGCGATGTCTACCGAGCACCCACCAACATCAAGAAACCGAGGGTGCACTGATGACGGAGTCACGCCTGCAACGCTGGTCGCGTCAAAAAGCCGAAGCTCGCAGAGAGGCAGAGCTGGCCCCTCCAACGCCGGTTGAACCCCAGCCAACAAGGGAAGAACAGGAACTCGCCGTCAATGAGACCCTGCCGGAACGCGACGTGTTGGAGAAGTACGGCCTGCCGGACCCGGACGCTATCGTACTGGGTACCGACATCACCGGATTCATGCGCAAGGAGATTCCCGACCTCCTGCGTCGCAAGGCCCTGCGAGCACTCTGGAAATCCAACCCCGTACTGGCTGTGCTGGACGGCCTTAACGATTACGACGAAGATTTTTCGGATGCAGCGACCGCCACCGAGGGCGTGAAGACCCTGTACAGGGTCGGCCAGGGGTTGATCGAGAAACGGACACCGATTGAAGCGCGTACAGAGGATCGAGCCGAGACGCAGGCCATGACGATGCAACCCCTGCCTCCTGAAAAAACTGCCGGGCACCCGCTCTCCGACAGTGCGTCAGAGCCTTTGATCCCCCCTCACCAGGCTGATCCTGTGATTACCGATGCTGAGGCAGAACCACCACCACGCTACCGCCCCAGGATGCGATTCGACCAGTAGGACCTGGCCCAAGTTTGCCCCGCGGTCAAATTGGGTCTATAGAATAATGATGAAATTTTAAACAACTATAAGAGAGAGAAAACTTGGCAAACGCTGTAGAAGTTCAGTGCCCCCGCTCGATCAGCGATGAAGATCGCGCGAGAGCCCAAATGTACCAGTTGTTAAGTGTCCTGCTCGGCGGCCCACCCTCGAACGAACTGCTTGGCGGCCTGGCATCGTTGCAAGGCGATGAGACGCCTTTGGGCTCCGCCTCCCGAAACCTTGCCGTTCTCGCTGACCGCACCACGTCCCCTGACGCCGAACGGGAGTTCAACAACCTGTTCGTTGGCGTCGGTCGCGGTGAACTTCTCCCGTACGCCAGTTATTACCTCACCGGTTTTCTGAACGAGAAGCCCCTTGCGGACTTACGTCGCGATTTGAGGGCCCGGGGCATCAAAGCCAGCGATGACGTGAAAGAACCGGAAGACCATATCAGCACGCTGTGCGAAATCATGGCGGGCATCATAACGGGCGAGTTCGTGTGCGATAGCGATCTGGCCTCACAGAAGGCATTTTTTGACGCGCACCTGGCAAAGTGGGCGGCCCTGTTTTTTACCGATTTGGAAGGAGCGCAAAGCGCAGTTTTCTACGCACCCGTGGGCTCGCTGGGGCGGGCGTTCATGGCGGTGGAAGCCGACGCATTTGCTATTCAGTAACCGGGATCTGCCCGATCCCTTAACTCAGGTGGAGGTGTCCGATGGACCACCCCAAGCAGGAAAACAGCCGTCGCCGTTTCTTGCAACTGGCAGCAACCGCAGCACCCGCTGCCGTTGCCATGGCAGTTGCACCGAACGCCGCAGCTGAGGTCGTTAATGAGGCCCCGAAAAGCCGCGGGCTGCGTGACACGGAGCACACACGCAAATATTTCGAATCGGCTCGCTTTTGAGGAAGCGTGAGTCATTCAAGGTTGCGTGATGCTCTTGAATGATCACACCTCCGGAAAACGAGAACAAAAAAGACAGAGGTAACTGACATGTTAAGGAAGAAAACCAACGGGGTAGCGAAAGGCTCCCGTGCGGGATCTTTACTTTCATCCCTCGCTGCAAAGACGCTGGACCGACGCGGATTCCTGGCGGCCTCCGGTGTCACTGTGGGTGGTCTGGCGGCCCTATCGCTAACGACCACCCGGGTTCGGGCCGAAACGCCGTCGACGGATGGTGGCGAAGTCGTTCGCAAGAAGTCGGTGTGTACACATTGCTCGGTCGGCTGCACGGTCGAGGCGGAAGTGCAGGATGGCGTCTGGACCGGCCAGGAGCCGGGGTGGGACAGCCCATTCAACCTGGGCGCTCACTGTGCGAAAGGGGCCTCGGTGCGTGAGCACGCGCACGGGGAACGTCGTCTGAAATACCCGATGAAAATGGTCGATGGCCAGTGGCAGAAGATCTCGTGGGAAACCGCCATCAACGAGATCGGTGACAAGATGCTGCAGATCCGCGACGAGAGCGGTCCTGACTCCGTTTACTGGCTCGGCAGCGCGAAGTTCAACAACGAACAGGCCTACCTCTTCCGCAAATTTGCGGCCTACTGGGGCACCAACAACGTCGATCACCAGGCCCGTATCTGTCACTCAACCACGGTCGCGGGCGTCGCCAACACCTGGGGCTACGGGGCGATGACCAACTCGTACAACGACATCCACAAATCCCAGGCGATCTTCCTGATCGGGGGCAACCCTGCCGAGGCGCACCCGGTGTCGCTGCTTCATATCCTGAAGGCCAAGGAAGAAAACAACGCCCCGCTCATCGTGTGTGACCCGCGTTTCACGCGCACTGCGGCCCATGCCGACGAGTTCGTCCGGTTCCGGCCGGGGTCAGACGTGGCATTGGTCTGGGGCATTCTCTGGCACATCTTCGAGAACGGCTGGGAAGACAAGGAGTTCATCCGCACCCGGGTGTGGGGCATGGACGAGATCCGCAACGAGGTGAAGCGCTGGAACCCGGAAGAAGTCGAGCGGGTGACCGGCGCGCCGGGCGCCCAACTTGAGCGCGTTGCCCGAACCCTGGCAAATAACCGGCCTGGCACCGTCATCTGGTGCATGGGGGGTACCCAGCACACCAATGGTAACAACAACACACGCGCTTACTGCATTCTGCAGTTGGCACTGGGCAACATGGGGGTGGCTGGCGGCGGCACCAACATCTTCCGTGGGCACGATAACGTTCAGGGCGCCACGGACCTTGGGGTCCTGGCCGACACCCTGCCCGGCTACTACGGCCTGGCGGCTGGCTCCTGGGCCCATTGGGCACGCGTGTGGGAAGAGGACCTGGATTGGCTGAAAGGCCGGTTTGCCGTGTGGGACAAGAACGGCAATTCCAGAGCCATGATGAACGAGAAAGGCATCCCCGTCTCTCGCTGGATCGATGGCGTTCTGGAAGCCAAGGAGAACCTTGAGCAGCCTGACAACACCCGGGCCATGGTGCTGTGGGGCCACGCGCCCAACTCGCAGACCCGGATGCTTGAGATGAAAGAAGCCATGGAGAAGCTGGACCTGTTGGTCGTCGTGGATCCGTTCCCGACCGTTTCAGCGGTGCTGCACGATCGTAAGGACGGCGCTTACCTGCTGCCTACGACCACCCAGTTCGAGACCTATGGCTCGGTCACGGCGTCCAACCGCTCCCTTCAATGGCGGGAAAAGGTCATCGAGCCGCTGTTCGACTCCAAGGTCGACCACGAAATCATCAAGCTGTTTGCAGACAAGTTCGGGTTCACCGATCGCATGTTCCGCAACATCGCACTAGAAGGCGACGAGCCGTCGATTGAAGACATCACCCGCGAATTCAACCGCGGCATGTGGACCATCGGCTACACCGGCCAATCGCCCGAGCGTCTCAAGAAGCACATGAAGTACCAACACCACTTCGACAAGACCACCCTGCGAGCGAACGGCGGGCCCTGCGATGGCGATGTCTACGGTTTGCCCTGGCCTTCCTGGGGCACCGCGGAAATGAACCACCCGGGGACACCGAACCTGTACGACATGTCGTTGCCGGTGTCCGAAGGCGGACTCACGTTCCGTGCCCGGTTTGGCGTGGAACGGGACGGCGACAATCTGCTTGCCGAAGGCGTTTACTCGAAAAACTCCGAGATCAAGGATGGCTACCCCGAGTTCACCATGCAGATGCTGATGGATCTGGGCTGGGATGGTGACCTGACGGCCGAGGAACGGGCCAGCATCGAGGCAGTGGCCGGTCCCGAGACCAACTGGAAAACCGACCTGTCAGGCGGTATCCAGCGTGTGGCCATCAAGCACGAGTGTGCACCCTTCGGTAACGCCAAAGCGCGCGCTGTGGTCTGGAACTTCCCGGACCCTGTACCCATTCACCGAGAGCCGCTGTACACCACACGTCGAGATCTGGTCGAAGATTATCCGACCTACGCCGACAAGACCTTCTGGCGGGTACCGACCCTGTACGAGTCCATTCAGAAGAAGGACTTCAGCAAGGACTTCCCCATCATTCTCACCTCAGGCCGTCTGGTGGAATACGAAGGGGGTGGTGACGAGACGCGCTCAAATCCCTGGCTGGCGGAACTGCAGCAGGAGATGTTCATCGAGGTGAATCCGCGCGATGCGAATAACCTCAACATTCGAGATGGCAACGACGTTTGGGTGTCTGGCCCGGAAGGCGGACGCATCAAGGTGAAGGCGATGGTGACCGAACGGGTTGGTGAAGGCGTCGCCTTCATGCCGTTCCACTTCGGCGGAGAACTTGAGGGCAAGTCTTTGAGGGACAAGTATCCCGAAGGGGCCGACCCGATTGTCCTGGGCGAATCCACCAACGTTGTTCAAACATACGGGTACGACTCGGTCACGCAGATGCAAGAGACCAAAGCCACCCTGTGTTCGATTATGCCGGCATGATGAGAGGTGTAGATCATGGCACTTGAAGGACAAGCACGCGCAAAATTCCTTTGCGACGCCGAACGCTGCATCGAATGCAATGCCTGCGTAACGGCCTGTAAGAATGAACATGAAGTCCCCTGGGGCATCAACCGTCGACGCGTGGTGACCATTGAAGATGGTAAGCCCGGCGAACGCTCGATCTCGGTAGCCTGCATGCACTGTTCAGACGCGCCCTGTATGGCCGTCTGTCCGGTGGACTGCTTCTACCAGACCGAAGACGGCATCGTACTGCACTCCAAGGACCTGTGTATCGGTTGCGGGTACTGCTTCTACGCCTGCCCGTTCGGTGCGCCCCAGTTCCCTCAGGCGGGCAACTTTGGCAGCCGGGGCAAGATGGACAAGTGCACGTTCTGTGCAGGCGGCCCCGAAGAGGACAACTCGACAGCGGAGTTTTCCAAGTACGGACGCAACCGTATTGCGGAGGGCAAGCTGCCACTCTGTGCGGAAATGTGCTCGACCAAAGCCCTGTTGGCCGGTGACGGCAACGAGGTGGCGGACATCTATCGTCAGCGCGTGGTGAACCGGGGATTCGGTTCGGGCGCCTGGGGATGGGGCACGGCTTACGAGAAGAAGGGTGCGTGAGTTCGCATGAGGGTTCCGGGGCCTTTCGGGGCCCCGGAATTCATTGCAGCCATGCCCCCTTCTTGTTTATTCCGTTGGAGTGCTCTCATGAAAACAAGACTACTGAGTGTCGCCGTCCTCGCATTGGCGGCGCTGCTGTACAACCCTGTCTGGGCACAAGAGACCCCGACCGTTGATCGATCATCAACCGGTGGCGCTCAAACCCTTGAAGACATCATGCGCCGTCAGGAACAACTGAAGATTGACGAATCCTTTCGGTCAGAGAACCTGGGTGATCCCGCTAATGCGGCACCAGTCACTGACTCGCTGGGCACCCTGGGAGGGCGCTCTGACGCCGACGTCTGGCGCTCGGTTCGCTACAACAAGATCGACCCCACCGTTCAGTCACCCGGACCCGCCAATGGCGTCATGATCCAGGGTGAAGGCATTGCCTGGTACAAGTTGCGCGAAGGTCCGGTGATCACGTACGGCGGCAGTGCCCTGCTGGCCATTATCGTCCTCCTGGTGGTGTTCTACTTCGTCCGCGGAAAGATCATGATTGAGGGCGGCCCGGCAGGCACCACGATTGAGCGGTTCAAAGCCGTCGAACGCTTTGGCCACTGGTTGTTGGCGGGCTCGTTCATCGCCCTGGGGCTCACGGGACTGATCACCTTGATGGGGCGCACATTCCTGATCCCGGTGATCGGCACCGAGGCCTTTGCCCCCCTGGCGGCCGGCTCCAAGTGGATCCACAACAACGTTGCCTGGGCCTTCATGCTCGGGCTGGTGATGACCTTCTGCATGTGGGTGGCGCATAACATTCCCAACAAACTTGACTGGCAGTGGCTTAAAGCCGGCGGTGGCATCTTTAGCAAGAGCCACCCGTCCGCCAAGAAGTTCAACGCGGGTCAAAAGATTATTTTCTGGACCGTCATGGTGCTGGGCTTCTCGGTCTCCCTGTCTGGCCTGTCGCTGCTCTTCCCGTTTCAGATGCCCATGTTTGCCGAGACCTTTGGCGTCATGAACAGCATTCTGGGCACCAGCTTCCCAACGGAACTGGCCCCGCATGAGGAAATGCAATACGCCAACATCTGGCACTCAATCGTGGCGTTCGTGATGATGGTGGCCATCATCGCCCACATCTATATCGGCTCGGTCGGTATGGAGGGCGCGTTCGATGCCATGGGTAACGGTGAGGTGGATATCGAGTGGGCGCGCCAGCACCACGATCTCTGGGTCGCGGAGGTCGAGGCCAAACAAGGCAAGGGAGAATCATCATGAAGATCATGATTTCCGCATTTATTGCGGCCCTGGTGATTGCTGCCGTCGCCCCGGTCGCGCTGAACCAGTTCGGCTGGTCGTCAGCCGAACAGACCAGCAGTGAGAGTGTGCGTCTTGAGTGATCAATCCGAGGTATTCCGGGTCGATGCCACCGGTTTGGTGTGCCCCCTGCCTATACTCCGTTTCAAAAAGCGTACCCAGGGCCTGCCGAGCGGCACCCAGGTGGAATTCCTGGCCGATGACCCCAGCGGCCGTCGGGACCTGCAGGCGTTGTGCGAGATAACCGGCCACCGGATTGAATGGATTCGCGAAGAGGAGGCCGGCGTTCTTCGTTACCGCATTTGTCTGGGCGACCAGGTGCCCGGAAGTAAGCCTTAATCGGATCTGGGGAGCAGCTCGAAAACCTGCTCGATGAACCGGCGCTCCTCATCCAGGATGCGCTGGGCAAACATTTCACCCAGGCTATTATCCATCTCAACTGGACAGGTAGCGGCTATTTCCAGACACGCGTGGAAAAGCCGCTCACGACGATAGAGCGAATCCGAACAGGCCGATTCGGTGTAGGTTTGGTCCTGGAGCAGTTCGGTGGCTATGCCGATGAACGCCTGCAAGACACCGAGATCAGGCTTGCGTGCGATAAAGGCCTGGTCAAAGCGCTCAATATCGTCAGGACTGACGACCTGCATGCCGCCAGCAAGCTCGGAGAGCGCCTGGCAGTGGTTCTGGATAATCAGGTGAAGCTTCGCCCGCTCGGGTATCTGGTTACGACCATCGGCCCACATCACCTGAACAATGGGCAGGACCGGGGCGAGATACAGGAACGAGGGCGGAAGATCGTGCTGGGCCAGCAACGCGGAAAAACGGAATCGAGGCATTCAACATCCTTTTACGAGACCGACAAGTCCTGTGATTTTTTGAGTGTCGGGGCTCAACTTTAGAGCAAGGCCGCCACGATGCAAAGTGAGAGCGGCCTCTTTCAATAGAATCGCTGGACCGAATGCCTCAGAACTTGAACCGCACCACCAGTTCATGGAGCGCCTCTGCGATATCGCCAAGCTCCCGAACACTCTGTGTCGACTGTTCGCCCTTGCTGAGGTTCTGCCGCGCCATTGAGGAGATGGTTTCCACCTGCTGATTAATCTGCTCTGACACCTGCGACTGTTCCTCTACCGCGGCGGCCATCTGGATCGCCATCTCGGCAATTTCGCCCACTGACGCCGTGATGTCGCCAAGGGTCTGCTCCGCAGAGAGCATCTTCTCAAGGCCCTCATCGGCAGCCTGCACACCCCGTTTTGCCATGCCAACCGACCCCTCAGTCTTCTCAAGCAGTTCGGCCATCACACCGTGAATCTCGGACGTGGATTCACGGGTTCGGCGGGCGAGCCCGCGCACTTCATCCGCGACTACCGCGAAACCACGGCCGTGTTCGCCCGCCCGTGCCGCCTCAATGGCTGCGTTGAGTGCAAGGAGGTTGGTTTGTTCGGCGATCTGTTCAATGGTTTCGGCGGCGGCAGCGATACTCCGGCTCTGCTCAGAAACCGCCAGCACCGCCTGGCTGACGCTGTGAACGGTCTGTTTGAGTTGCTCGATGGCTTCCCGGGTGGAGGCCACAACCACCGATCCACGATCGGTAAACTCTTTCGCCTGCCTGGCCTTCTCCGCGGTCAGCGACACGTTCGCAGACACTTCGCCGATGGTCTGGGACATTTCGTGGACAGCGGCAGCCACCTGCTCGGTTTCCGCCTGCTGGGCACGCAGGGTTTCCTGACCTTCGTGCGTCAACTCCAGGCCATGCATGGACCGGGATCGCACCCGCGCTGCGGAATCCTCAAGGCGGGTAAGCACGGTGTCCAGATGGGCAACCTGGGAGAGCATGGAGACCTTGATCTTGCCGACGTCCGGCGAGTCATCGGTGTAGCTTTTCGCGGCCAGCGGATCGGAGAAGCTCCGGTCGAGAACCTGGGCCAATGAGCGGACCAGCCGCTTGCGGTCCCAGGCCTGCCACCCGGCAAACGCCAGCACACCACCCGCCAGGGCAAACTCGGACAGGTTCTGATGCCCTGCCAGAAACAGAAGCCCGGCAACCAGAAGCACGCCGAACAGGAACAGGGTGCTCGGCGCCACTTTATCCCGAAGCCGTGCGGTCGACTTGCCTTGCCGGATTCGATCATAGAGCTTTTCTGCCCGGGCCACCTGTTCGCGACTGGGGCAGGAGCGCACCGACTCAAACCCAATCACGTCGCCACTCTCGGTGATCGGGGTTACGTAGGCGTTGACCCAGTAGAAGTCACCGTTCTTGCAGCGGTTCTTGACCATGCCCATCCAGGGCCGTCCCGCTTTCAGATGTGACCACATGTTGTCGAATGCTTCCGGAGGCATATCCGGATGCCGGACAATGTTATGAGGCTTACCGACCAGCTCGTCGATGCTGAACCCGCTGATATCGACAAACGCCTGGTTGCAGTGAGTGATACGACCCTTGAGATCGGTGGAGGAAATCAGTTTCTGGGTCGATGGAAAGGTCTGTTCGACGTTCGTTACCGGCAGATTCTTTTTCATGTAGTCGTCGCTCCGTGATGACCGCTAAAGCCAGTCAATAAAAGGGTCCTAAACGCGACTTATAGATGAACCTTTTTGTGTAAACAAGCGTATTTTTGTAGCCACACCGGATACATTCGTGAACAATTCCAGCAAGTTACAGGTGATTGCACATCGCAACAAATCGCGGATCTCCTGGTTAACAGCAAGGCTTTGTAACCCAAAAGCATTTCTTCGCCGATTGATGGCCGCTTTACAAACCCGAAACGAATGAACCTGATTTCATCTTTTGGTGTTTACATGAAAAAAAACACCAATAATGGTTCAAATCCACTGCTGCGAGGTCGTGCGTCTTCCAGTATGCTCGGCTGACATAACAATACAGCGCTAACAGAGGACATCGTTTTGCTCATCCTGACGGGATTTGGTCTCGGCTGTCTGGCTTGTCTGTTCTTCGTGATCCTGCGGGATTTTCGGCATCAGTTGGTGGGAAAGATTTTCCTCCTGATCCTGCTGTCCGCGACGGCGTATCTGGTTGCCCCGCTGGTTCCGGGCGGATGGCGCTGGATGGCCTCCGACCTGCAGACCGCCATGCCGGCGCTGTTCTGGGTTCTGTGCCAGCTGATCTTCGCGTCTCGCCCCCACCTTCGGTCGGTTTGGGGGTTCCTGGCCTTGTACACGTTCATTGCACCGGCCCTCGCCAGACCCTATGTCATCGAGGGCGACTCGTCTGACCTGATGATGTTCCTGGGCTGGGAGCTGGGTCGATGGCTCGAATACGTCGTGGTGCTGCACGGGCTTCTCCAGGTAACGCGCCACTGGCGAGTGGATCTGGTGGAATCGCGCCGGCGTGCGAGACTTGCCCTTCTGCTGATCCTCGGCGGCTCGGTTGGTATTGCGACCGTCAGCCTGAACTTTGGCCTGTTCCACGACTATTCCCGGGGCATCATTGTCAGCTTCGCCGCACTGGCCACGCTGTTGTGCTTCGTCTCCGCTCGCGAGGGTATCCTGGCGTTGTCGCCCGATGCCCGGTCGAGCCAGCCAAGGGCCTCAGGGCACGCGAATGCCTGTGCATCGGCAGGATCTGTCGATGCGGAGAACAACCAGGATCTGGCCGCCCTGAACCGGCTGATGCACGACGGCTTCTACACCACCGAGAAACTGACCCTGAAGCGGCTGGCCGAGTCCCTCCAGATTCCCGAGTACCGCGTGCGCAAGGCCATCAACCAGACGCTCGGCTATCGCAATTTCAATGACTACATCAACCACCTGAGAATCGAAGACGCCGCACGACGGTTGGCCCGAGAACCGGAAACGCCCATTCTCAACATCTCTCTTGATGTCGGGTATCGCACCCTCAGTTCCTTTAATCGGGCCTTCCGGGACATCATGGAGACCACACCAACTGAATTCCGCCTGGAAAACCATCCTGACAAAAAAAGCCACCCCTGGGGGGTGGCGAAGGTCAGAGATAACTCTTCAGATCAGCTTCTGGAATAGGCTCCGGCGCCCGAGAATCCATCCTGAGCCTTCGCGGTGTCCTTCCGCTCACCCTGGACGGGACATTCCGGTTCGCCTGGTTGCTTTGCAAGCGAGCGGTCGCGGAAGAGTACGGCCGCGATCGCCGGCAGCAGCAGGATGGCGCCGAACAGGTTCACCAGGAACATGAACGCCAGCAGGATGCCCATGTCGGCCTGGAACTTCAGATCCGAGAAATACCAGGTCGCCACCGAGACGGTCATGGTCAAAGCCGTGAACGCAGACGCGGTGCCACGCTGCTTCAGGGCCTCGAAAAACGCCTCCTGAATGCTGCAGTCACGGGCCTCCAGCTCGTGCTTCATGCGCTCGAACAGGTAGATGCCGTAGTCGATACCACTCCCCACGCCCAGAGCGATGACCGGCAGGGTGTTCACCTTCAGGCCGATGCCCAGCAATGACATGAAGGCGTTGCACAACAGCGTCACCAGGGCCAGCGGCAGAATGATGCACAGGCTGATCCGGAGGCTGCGGAACATGGCCAGACACAGCAGGGTCACCGAGGCAAACAGCGCGCCGTTGACCCACGGGTTTGCCGCGGTCACCGCCTCGTTGGTGGCGGCCATCACCCCGACGTTGCCGGAAGCGAGACGATAGGTCAGGGTGTCGTTGTCATAGACGGACTTGAACGCCTTGATGGCCGTGACAATGCCAGATATGGTCTCGGCCTTGTGATCGCTCAGGAACACCGAAATGGCCATCGCGTCACAAGCGGTGTTCATCAGCGTACTGCCATCGCGGGTCGCAAACGCGACGCCCTGGGCTACCTGGGCCCGGTTGCCCGGCACCACGTGCCACTTGGGGTTGGTTTCCGCGTAGTTCTGGGTAACGCCCTTCACAAATCCCGGCAGCGCACCGACAGAAGCCACACCCGGCTGCTGGCGCAGGAACAGTTCAAATTCTTCCAACTGCTGCATCAGCTCAGGCTGAACACAGGGCATGTTGTCGCCGTCGGCTTCAACCACGACCTGCAGAACGTCAACACCGACGGAATACTGCGAGGTGACCGCCCTGACGTCCTGATTGTAGCGGGCGTCATCACGCAATTCCGGCACACCGTCCCCGAGATCCCCCACGTGCATCTGGTCCGCCTGGTAGATACCGTAGCCGGTCAGAGCCAGAGCGCAGACAATGGGCACCCACGCTTTCGGGGTGGTGGCCAGGATGCTGAGCTTTTCCCAGAACCAGTAGTGAGAGCCTTTTCCCGTCAGTCGGTCCAGTGCGTGCTGATCCATCCTGGTAAAAGACAGCAGGGGCGGCAGCACCAGCGAGTTGGTCAGGATCATCACGCCGACGCCCAGGGTCGCGGTGATCGCCAGTTCATGCACCATCTGGATATCGACGAACGCAATAACCAGGAAACCCAGTACGTTGGCCGCCAACGCGACCACACTGGGAACCACCAGATCGGTCAGACTGTCTTCAGCCGCCGTGCGAATGTCGGCCCCCGCGAGCACGTCGAGCTTCCAGGAATTACACATCTGCACCGCGTGCGAAACCGCAATGGCGAAGATGAGGAAAGGCACCAGAATCGACATGGGATCGAGGCTGAGCCCCAGCAGCGGCAGCAGGCCCAACAGCCAGACAACCGGCAGCGATGCGGTGACCAGGGTGAGCAGGGTCAGGCGCTTCGAGCGGGTGTACCAGTACAGCAACACCGCGATAATAACGACCGCAACGGCGAAGAACACGAGCACACCCCGGGCGCCGTTGGCGATGTCACCCATGGCCTTGGAGAAACCAATGATGTTGACTTCAAGGGACTCGCTCTCAAGTTCGGAACGGATGTCCTCCAGCTTGTTCGCAACGGCTTGCAGGTCAATCTTCTCGCCCGTGTCCGGATTCACTTCCTGAAGGGTTGCGACCACCATCGCCGATCGCAGGTCGTTGGCGACAATCTGGCCGACCCAGCTGGATTTCAGGGTCCGCTCCCGGATTTCTCTCAGTTCTGCCTCGGTACCGGAATAGTCCGCCTCAATCAGGTTACCCCCGACAAAGCCTTCCTCGACCACCTCGGAGTAGCGAACATTCGGCGTGAACATCGACGTCACAGAGCTTCGTTCAACGCCATCCAGATAAAACACGGATTCGGTCGCCTGCTTTAACGAGGCCAGGAATTCCTTGTCGAACACCGTGCCATCTTCGTTGCGCAGGGACACCATGATCCGGTTCGCGCCCACAAACTCACCCTGGTAGTCCAGGAAGGTGCCCATGTACTCATGGCTGAGCGGGATCATCTTCATGAAGCCCGCGTCCACGCGCAACTGACTGGCGGAGAAGCCGAGTGCCAGCGTGATGGCGGCCATGACCACCAGCAAGGTAATACGGAAGCGGAACACCCCGCGGGCCAGTACTCGGGTCAAGCCCGTTTTCTTCTGCTCTGAACTCATGACTTATTCTCCCTGACCATTCCAGAGGCGAACACCCGCGGTGCCGGCCACCAGCCATTCGCCGTTGATTCTGGTCGCGGCGGTAATATCCCCCGGCAATCCACTGCGTGAAGCAGGCGAAAAATGACGGCCGTCATCCTCGCTCACCAGCACCTGTCCGCCATTGCCGAACAGGAAGACCTGGCCTTCGGGCCCGGTTTCATGGGCATTGATGGCGGTGGCGAGGTCCACTTTTGCCTTCTGCCAGGTCGCACCACGGTCTTCCGTACGCCAGATCTGCCCACGCATGCCATAGAGCAGCCACGCACCATCGGGCGTCTGTAGACCGCCAAAGAAGGAGCCCTCGTACGGCGACGAGAGTTTCTCCCACTGCTCACCACCATCGGCGCTGACAAACAGGGAACCGCTCTCGCCGATCAACAGCCAGTCGTCACCCGCCTGGGCGATGCTATACAGGTGCCGGTCGAAGTAGTCCTCGGAAATGCTCGCGGGCTGCCAGGTTTCCCCACCATCCACCGACTCCATGACCAGCCCGAACGCACCCACTGCCAGGAACCGCCCACCTCCCAGGTAGGCAACATCCATGAACGGATCTCCTCGTCCGTGTTCGGCCACGTCCACCGGCGTCCAGCTCGCGCCATGGTCAGCGGTGTACAAAATGGCGCTGCCATGCCCCACCACCACGCCCCGGCCGTCTTCACCGAAGGCGATGCCCATGATCGAGTCGGTCACGGGCAATCGCTGGCTGTGCCAGGCCGCCGGCACAGCGGCCTCGCTGCTCAGCACGACGCCTCGTTCGCCAACGGCGTAAAAGGCCTGCTCATTGCGCGCGAGGTCGAAGATGGCCACTCGCTCCGCGGAAATGTCGTAAGACAGGGGCGGCTTTTCAGCCCAAACAGCAGGCGCACACGCCCCCAGAGCCAGAGCGACGGCCCCGGCCCGAAAGTTTGAATTAGCCATGAGAGGTATACCTGATCGGAAAAGAAGAAACGGCGGGCGTTGAACCCCCGCCGTGGTCACTCAGCGCCCGCTACGACGAAGCGCGTCCGGCTGGAACTCGATGTAGCGCCCCTTAACACCAAACTCCCAGGGTTCGTCAATTTCGTTCGCCAGGTTCGATACCAGGTAAGAGCCGTTATTCAGATCGTGGTAAATATTGGCCCGGTACCAGGGCACCATGACATCGTAGAACTGGATGAGCGGGTGGATCGCGACGCGCCACAGGTCACCGCGGGTGTCGTAGGCGTCTTCCATCAGAACGTTCCAGGAGTCCTCATCGAGGTAGAAGGTACGCTTGCCATAGATGTGGCTGCTGTTCTCGCGCAGCGTCGCCTCAACCACCCACACCCGGTGCAGTTCATAACGCATCAGATCCGAATTGATGGTGTTGGTGCGAAGAATATCCTTCTCGTAGTTCAGGGACTTATCGCTCAGCTTATAGGCGTTGTAGGGAACGTAGATTTCCTTCTTGCCCACCAGCTTCCAGTTGTAGCGATCGGGCGCACCGTTGTAGGCATCGAACTGGTCGGTGACACGAATGCCCTCGGTACCGTCGTTGGCGTTGTCGTAGGCCAGATCCGGAGCGCGTCGCACCCGGCGCTGCCCGACGTTGTAAATCCAGGCAGACCGTACTTCCTCGACCTGGTCAATCGGCTCGTGAACCAGCTGGACCGTACCTTCCAGTGTCGGTGGCGAGGTGTACTTGGCGGTGTAATTCAACAGGCGATTCTCGGACTGACGGTCCATGTTCTCATCGAAAATCCGCTTCTCGAGGAAGCCCACCTTGTAGAAATCGCCGTCGCCCTGCACCGGGAACCAGTGGTACTGACGCTCAACGCCGCCACCCAGGTAACGGACGTTGTGGTTCCAGATCGCTTCCAGCCCGTTTTCCGGAATCGGGAACGGCACGTTGGCGCCGTCCAGGTTCTTGATGCCAAACCCCTCAAGCGTCACGTCCGGCGCCTCGGCCTTGATGGTGTCATACACCTTCTGGGGCAAGGCCGCGGTACGGCGGGTTTCGTACACCGGCATCCGGAAGTTGTCGTACTTCTCGAGCAGGGCAATCTGACCGGCGCTCAGCTTGTCACGGTACTGGTCGAGATTGTCCCCCGTGATGGTGAACTTCACCTCGTCCTGAGGGAACGGGTCGATATAGCCCTGTTTGGGATCCCAGCCTTCCGGGGGCGACGTCAGCCCTCCGGTCCACGCCGGGATGGTGCCGTCGTCGTTGGCGTTCGGGTTGGCACCTACCGGTGTCAGTTCCGTTCCCAGCTTTGCCACTTCCTCAGGGGACAGCTCGGCCATGGCCGGAGCAGTGAAGGCGAAGGCGGCAGAAACCGCCAGCGCCCGATACAGTCTGTTTCTGGAAAATTGCATGTCAGTATCCTCGGATTTTTGTTTTAGAACGTGTAGCTGTAATTGACGGAGGCATAGTCACGGTCGCGCAGATCGTTGTAATCGGCAGAGTCCGCGAAGTGCACGTAGCTTGCGCCAAACTTGTGTCGCTTCAGGTAGGTGAAGTCGGTCGCCAGGGTGGTCGAGATCCGGCCTTCCTGGAACTGACCATCAAGAGAGTTACCCTTGACGTCGTGACCGACGAACAGGGAGGGCTGCACCAGGAGGCCCAGACCAAACGGGTTCTGGTAATCCAGCGAGCCGCGCACCCGGTAGCCCCAGGAGAAGTCCGTGACATAGCCCTCGTTCTTGCAACCGGCCGGGGAGGTGTTCGCGCCCACCGCGCACGGATCGGCGCCATCGAAAAAGTCTTCGTGCTGGCCGAAGCCGAAAGTAAACCCGCGACCATGCCGGACACCGGTATAGGTGTCAGGCACATCGCCGTACTGGAATCCCACCTCGGCAATCAGCAGAGCCGTCTGCGCGCCCAGAATGTTGGACCAGAGGTTCAGACCGTTGATCTGAAACTGGGTCTTGTTGTAGCGCCGAAATCCGTCGACCCTCTCATTGGCCTCAGCCGTGGCGAAGGTTTCCCCCATTGGGCCCACGCCCTGGGCCGCGCCAACAACCAGGTCCGCGCCGTTGAGGATGACCGGGAAGTTCCTGGAATGGGTCAGTTCCGCGCCCACCGACCAGCTGGCGATGTTGGCGGCAGCACTGATGCCGTACAGCTGAATATCTTCCGGGTAGACCCAGGAGACGTCCCCCGGCGTGGTGCCGAACTGGGAATCCAGCTGCATGGGAATCAGGGTCGCTACGCCGGTACCGGGACCACTGCCGGTATTGATGCCCAGTACCGGCATCTTGGAGTGGTAGTTAATGGCGTAGAGACCGAATTCAGTGCCGATGGCATCGGCCGGGAAGCGCAAGGCAACACCGAACTGGCCCTGGTCACTGGTATCGTTTCGGGCGGCCTGGGGATAATAGGTGCCGCCCTGCAAGTCATCCGGGGAACTGCCCGGTCCCACGCCCACGGCGCTCACGCAGCCACTGAGGTCAGGCGAGATCAGGTTCTCGGTGACCGCCCAGTAATGGCCACAGCCCTCAATCGGGGAATTCTGCCATTCGAACTGATAGTAGGCTTCAACGGACACGCCACTGCCAAGCCCCATATTGGCGTAGAGCATGTTCGTGGGCAGCAGTACCTCGCGCAGTTCGGTCCCGGGACGGCGGAAGGCGGGCACGTCAATGGGGTTGATCCCCTGGTTCACGCCCTGGATGAACAGGCTTTCACCCCAGTTCACTACCTGGCGCCCCAGGCGAACCTGCAAGGGCTTGTAGTTGATGTCCCAGGTGTTATAGACAAACGCGTCCATGAGCTGGACACCAGAGAATTTCTGGAGATTCTCATAGCCGCGATCCGACAGCGGTTCACCCTGCTGGTAGCCGTTGGCCTGGTTGCCGAAGCGGACATCCTCGTCCTCCAGGGCCTGGTCGTACCAGCCCTTCACCCGGACGAGCGCGCCCATGTAGTCTTTTTCGAGGGAGAATTCGGTCAGAAACTTGGCCACGGTGGAAAACCGGTCGCCCTTGTCGTAGTTCAGGTTACCGCCATCCGACTTGCCACCGGTGCCCGGCTCTTCGCCAACCAGCGCAGCATTCTGTGCGCTGTACAGGGCAGGATCAGGGTCCTGCATACGCCAGCTCGATCCGAACGAAATGGTGGTATTGAGGCCGCCATCCCACTCGCCCGCATCGAAATTGAAGGCGGTCGCCGTATTGGCACCACCGAGGGTCAGCGCCATCACAATACCCGCACTGAGTCGGTTAACCCGGAAAGACTTCGCATTATTCATGTTTTGATCACTCCGCCACACACCCGATGGGATGCATGGAATGTTGTTTTTGTGTTTCAAGCGAGCGTCAGTATTCCGTAGAAATACCTAGGCACGTTTGCTCTTCAGTGCCACAAATTTGGCTTTTAGCGCCAGTCAGGCCGAATGGTTCTCCCCGCGCTTGAGGAGGTTGTTTTCGAGCTCCTCCAGGGCCTCAACCATGCCCACAGCCAGCCGCTGCACATGGGGCACCCGGTCCCGGCAGGCCACCAGGCCGAAGTTCAGGAAATCGCCGTGACTGACGCAGGTGAAGTTCAAGGGAATGCCCGGCATGATCAGGCTGACGGGGTAGACGTGAAGCAATTCAGCACCATCCAGATAGCGGGCTTCGCGCTGTCCGGGGACGTTAGAGACTGTGGTATTGAACAGCTGACGCCCGGCCCTGCCGATGCCAAGCACCACGGACGACAGAAAGGGACCGGTCGAAAGCAGTGAATAGACATTGACGGCATGGGCAGGAAGCTCGTTCAGCATGGCCTTCCCGGCTTGTGTCGACCGTTTGACGTACTCCAGACGAAGGGCTGGATCAGCAATGTTGGTGCCCAGGCTGCCAAATAACAGGCTCACCTGATTGCCAATACTGACGTCACCGGGTTTTCTCGTGGACACCGGCAGCGCTGCGGTGAGCGAATCCTCAGGCAATGCATTTGCCTCGAGCAGGTACTCGCGCAAGGCGCCACCCACAATCGCCAGCACCACATCATTGACCGTGGCTCCTGTCGTCTTCGCCAGCGTTTTCAGCCGTGCCAGTTCAAAGTGCTGGGTGGCCACCCGGCGATGGGCGCCAATCGGGCCATTCAGGATGGTCTCGGGCGTCGATCTGAACGTCGTCAGGGTCTCGTTTTTGGTGCGCAGCTTCAGGGACGCTGCGACACCCGCCTTCAGGTCTGAGAGGCTTGGCAACGCGCCTCTGTCCGACGCTTTGGCCCCGCCCGCGTCAATCTCCGCCTGCACCTTGGCCCACATCGGGGTACTCAGTGAGTCCGCGTCCGTCGACAGGCTGCCCACCACCAGACGGGTGCCACTGATGCCGTCGACAAGCGCGTGATGGATCTTTACGTAGAGGGCAAACCGGTTGTCGGAGAGCCCTTCGATGAAGTGGCACTCCCAGAGCGGCTTCTCCAGATCCATCGGTAATTCATGAATCCAGGCGATCATGTGGCCCAGCTCTTTTTCACCACCGGGCGCCGGCAAGGACCACTGCCTCAGGTGATATTCCAGGTCCAGGTCGTAGACTTCCCGGGTCGCAGGCCTGAGCTGCCAGCGAGTGGGACGCGTGAGCACCTGATTCCAGGGATAGACGACCCGGGTTTCCTCTCGCCAGCGAGCGATCAGGCTACTGACGAACGTTTTGCGTTCGTGATCGGTCAGCGAGGTGGGATAGGAAAAGGTCATCAGCGCCGCAATGTGCATGGGCATGTTCTTGCCTTCCAGTTGCAGGGACGCGGCATCCAGCAACGGCATTTTTCTCAGGGTCATACCGCCTCCTCGATCGCGTTTGCTACCGCTGCCTTCGCAGGCTCACCAACGCCCAGCTTTTCCTCGAGTTCCCTGCATGCCTCCTCCATACCGAGCGCCAGTTTCTGCATGTGCGGAACGGTATCCCGACAGGCGGTGATACCCACGTTGAGCGTTCCCGCATGGCTGTAGCAGGTGAAGCTCACCGCCATCCCCGGGAACACGATGTTCGCCGGATACAGATTCACCAGGCGCGCGCCCCTGAGGAACTTTTCCTCGCTGCCGCCAGGCACGTTGGACACCACCGTGTTGAATAGCGGCCGGGTTTTTCCGGTGACACCCATGAGCATCCGGAGCACCGAAGGCATCATGCTTACCAGGGAATAAGGCACCCGCATTTCCTGGGGCAGACCCAGCACCTGCTGTTTGGCCAGGTCGGTGGACTGATGAATCTTCTGCAGACGCACCACCGGATCCGCAATGTGGGTTCCGAGAATGCTGAAGATCATGCCCACGGCATTGCCGCAACTCTGGTCACCCTCGGCACGCAGGGAAATGGGGATAGCCGCGGTCAGGCTATCCCCCGGAAGCGCGGTAACGCGCTGCAGGTATCGGCGAAGCGTGCCGCCGACGAGACAGAGCAGCACATCGTTGAGGCTGACCCCCGCCTGTCGGGCCAAGGCCTTGATTCGATCCATTGAAAAGCTCTGGGTAGCGAAACGCCGCTGGGCCGCAATTGGGCCATTCAAGGGCGTATAGGGCGCCGAGCGAAAGGTGGTGAGCTGATCATCTCTGCCAAACAACTTGAGGACGTTCGCCGCGGTACTCATCAACGCCTGGGCGGAAGGAATTTGGAGTGGCCCTGGCTGGAACGGTTTTTCCGGTGCCGAGTGAACCCAGAACGGCGCCGTTTTGTTGTCGGCGCGGCGCTCTGACAGCCCCTTCATCAGCAGGATATTGGCGCTGATGCCATCGACCATCGAATGGTGGAACTTCATGTAGATGGCAAAGCGGTTGTCGGCCAGGCCCTCGATGATGAAGCATTCCCACAGCAGTTTTCTCAGATCCATGGGCTGGCTGTGCAGGCGGGCAACCAGCTGTCCCAGTTCCCTCTGGCCACCCGGCTTGGGCAAGAACAGGTGGCGGACATGGTATTCGAGGTCCGGGTCGTGACAGGTCTTCAGCCTGGGCGCCAGCTGCCACCGGGATGGAGACACCAGTTTCTGGTTCCAGGGGGCCTTGATTCGGGTTTCGTTACGCCAGTCCTCCACCAGCCTGGTCACGAAATCGGCACCGGCTTTTGCCGGCAGCTCGAAGATCATCAACCCGGCGACGTGCATGGGCGCATTGGGGTTTTCCAGCTGGACAAAGGCCGCGTCCAATGGCGTCAATTTCTTATAGTTTGTCATCCTCTCTCTCCCGAGCGTCCGGCTCCTGTCTGGAGCCGCTCTTTCATAAACGTTGTTATTTGTTGTCTGGCACCGGAGGCTTCCGGGAACCAATCCTCCAGCAGCGGGAAGGCGTGCGGGAGATGGGGCCAAAGGGCCAGTTCGGTAGGGACGCCGGCCGCGGCAAGTCGGCGGGCAAACAGCACACTGTCATCGCGCAGCAGTTCCGCCTCACTGGCGACGATCAGGGTCGGCGGCAGCCCCCGGCACTCGCCCAGCAGGGGCGATATTTCCGGATTGGCGCTGTCAGCGCCGTCCAGGTACCAGTCCAGGGCTTGCGCCAGCGAGGCAACCGGAAGCATGGCGTCCCGACCGGCATTGGCGGTCCGGGAGGGCGAACCGTGCAGACGGCCAAGGTCGAGCGCCGGCGAGACCGCAATGGCACACGCCGGCATCGGCATCCCCCGGTCCCGGATTCGGTACAGCAGCGACACCAGCAGGTTGCCCCCGGCCGACTCCCCGCCCAGTACAATCCGCTCAGCGGGAACCCCGGAATCGAGCAGCAGACGGTACGCCGCCTCGCAGTCGTCGAGAGCGGCGGGAAAGGGGTTGGCGGGGGCCAGCCGGTAGTCCGGAATGAACGCGCTGGCAGCCAGGGGATCACAAAGGCGTTCGGCAAAGGACAGGTGTCCCCTGGGCATCGCCGGCAGAACAAAGGCACCGCCATGCAACCACAGAAGTACGGGACTGCCAGTGCTGGCAAACGGTGTACCCAGCACGTGGCCTGCTACCGCCCCGCCCTCGCCCCAGTGGTAGTCGTAGCGAAACCGCTCCCTCTGACGGGTGCTTGCCCAGCGCCCGGCGATGCCAATCTGCGCTCGGGCTACGCGTCGGGGGTGCCCGCGCAACAGGTAGGCCATAAACGGCCGCAGTAGCCAACGCAGCACAAGGAGCTTGCACCGGGTCGTGAATGAAAGTTGGAGCGAGCGCGTTGAATACGTAGTGGGGTCAGAGCGTGAATTCATGGAAAGCCAATCCCTTGGGTAATTTCTGCCCACACTATGACCAATTGGTCGTAGTGGCTCCTTGGCTTACAACGTCAACAGCTTGTTATTTCACGCCACGAAAAATATGGCGTGTTTTACCTGTAATTTGTCGTGAATTGAAAAATAACGGCGTCAAAAACTACGCACGATAGGAGCAACACAATAAACAGAAAAGGAGCCACCCCATGTCTCTCCCAACTGGTCGGGACGGGCAAAAGCCGTCCCTCCCTTCAAAAGTCTTCATAACCGGCGCGAACGGCTTCATTGGTCGCACCCTCTACCGTCGTTACCGCGAGCTGGGCTGCGAGGTCTGCGGCATGGATTTGCAGGCGGATGAAGAGCGCAACGTCATAGCCGGAGACCTGACCAATCCGTCAGGCTGGCGCGATCATGCCAAAGGCTGCGACCTCTTTATCAACACCGCGGCGGTGGTGTCGCTGGCCGCCGACTGGGAGACTTATTCCACCACATCGCTGGTCGGCGTTCGCAACGCCCTGGACGTCGCCATTGCCGGCGGTGCACAGCGCTTCGTGCATTTTTCATCCATCGCGGCCATGGGCTACGACTACGAACCCGGAGCGGACGAGACGGCTCCCGTGGTGATTGGTGAACACTACCGCTACGGCGTGGCCAAGGGCGCCTCCGAACACACGGTGCTCGCCGCCCACGCCGCCGGTGAAATCGACTGCACCATCATCCGCCCGGGTGACGTCTACGGTCCGGGCTCCCGCCCCTGGTTGCTGGAACCCTTGAAGATGGCCCGGGCCGGCCAACTGATCCTGCCCAACCGGGGCAAGGGCATCTTTACCCCCGTGTACATCGATGACCTGGTCGACGGCACCCTTCTCGCCGCCGGCCTGCCCGCGGGAAGCGGCCGTATTTTCATCCTCTGGGGCGACGAGCCCGTGACCTGCCGGGAATTCTTCATGAATCACTGGCGCTGGGCCGGCAACTCGGGTTTCCCACCCAGCATGCCTCTGGCAGCTGCCCTGAAACTCACCCAGGGCATCTGGTGGCTGAACCGCACGCTCAAGCGCCCCAACGAGGTCACGCCCGACGCCATGCTGATGTTCGCGCGCAAGGGCGGATTCTCCATTGAGAACGCACGGAAACACCTCGGCTTCGAACCCAAGGTCAACCTCGAAGAGGGGATGAAACGTTCCGAAGCGTGGCTCAGAGAGATGGGCGAGCTGAGCGGAACCGACCGTCAGTCCTTTGACAAGGAAGCCCGCACCTAACGCGGGCTTCTGACTATGCCACCAAGAAACACCAAGGAGACACCCAATGCGTAGTGCCATCGTTGAAAACAACAACCTGAAGATCGTGGATCTGCCGGAACCCAAACCACGTGAGAACGAGCTCCTCATCAAATCTCTGGTTTGCGGCATCTGCGGGTCCGACCTGCATTGCCGGCACCACACCCATGAGATAGCCGAGAGCTCCCGCGAGGTCGTGGGTCGCTCCATCATCGACGCCGACAAACCCATCCTGATGGGCCACGAGTTTGTCGGGGAAGTCCTGGAAACCCAGCAAGGCTCGACGTTCAAGGCTGGCGACCAGGTCGTCTCCCTGCCCTTCCTGATGCGGGAAGACGGTCTTGCCATGATTGGCTTCAGTTCCGCCGACGTTCCCGGGGGCTTTTCCGAACAGATGCTGGTCGACAGCCGGCTCACCATGAAAGTCCCCAATGGCCTGAGTCCGGACATGGCGGCTCTGACGGAGCCCATGGCCGTTGCCCTGCACGCGGTTAACCGTGGCGAACCAACCCGGCATCACGTACCCCTGGTCATCGGCTGCGGCCCGATCGGTCTCGCCGTTATTGCCGTGCTGAAGATGATGAAGATTGGCCCCATCGTGGCGTCGGATTTCTCGAGCGCGCGTCGCGACCTTGCCAGAAAAATGGGCGCGGATGTGGTGGTCAACCCGGCCGAGCACTCACCCTATGACAGCTGGAAAGACGCAGCCCAGACTGCGAACCCGGAAGCGGCCGGCCCGATCTCACCCCTGTTCGGTGGCGCCGACCTGAGACCCTCGCTGATTTTTGAATGTGTGGGTGTACCTGGCCTGATCCAGAATGTCTGTGCCGGCGCACCCTACGGGGCTCGGGTCGTGGTTGTGGGTCTGTGCATGGAAAAGGACGCGATCATGCCGTCCTACCCGGTCATGAAAGAAATCGATCTGCGCTTTGTCAGTTTCTACAGCGGTGAGGAATTCGGAGCGACCCTGAACCACCTTGCCAACGGCGAGCTCGATGCCGGTGGGCTGATTTCCGACACGGTGGGCCTGAGTGATATCGAATCCGCCTTCGACCGATTGGGCAAGCCTGAAAACGACGTCAAGATTCTGGTAAGACCGTCAGAATAAGCCGTCGAATACGACAAAAAAAGCCGCTGTTTCCAGCGGCTTTTTTGTTTATTGCTCGCGCCGGGCCAGCCATCGGCGTAGCCACCGAAGGGGTGCACCCAGGCGAAGGCTGGGGCGAAAGCCGGTCACCCGATAGGCAAATTTTCGGGGGTACAGAAGCTCTATGCTATTGCCGTCCGGGTCATTGATGTACATGACTTTGAATATGCCCGCCTCCAGAGCCTTTCCATTGGCCCGAAACCCCGACCAGAGCGCTTGGGCATACACCTCGTCCCATTCAATACGGGACTGGGTGTTAAGGGCAAAGTTCATGAAACCGTGCTGGTACAACGGCGGACGTTGACCTCCCGGAAACGGCTCAGCGGTGCGACAGATTTCCACCACAACGCCGCCGCCACGCAGGTACCTCGGTTCTGACAGACCCTGCTTCACCACGGAGAGACGCTGAGCCCACCCCTCAGGCATCTGCACCGGCGTGACGCCAAGTGAGCCAGACCAGGCACGCGCCACGCCTTCGGCATCGTGGGAATTGAGCCGGATCAGCCGCACTGCGGACGGTTGCTTCCGGCCATTCCAGCCAGCGTCCGGCAGGGGATCCCGCTCATAGATTTCCAGCGCGTTACCCTCGGGGTCCCTGGCGTAGGCCACCCTGCCACCGGTCTCTCCCTCCACGGCTTCCAGACGCTGCTGGGCCGACAGGGCATCAACGCAACACTGGAACCGTTGGCTATAGATTCCGATACAGGCATAACCCGGCATCGCCGGGCTCCAGTGTTCCGGGCGGGGCCGCATTTCCGGCGACCGGAAGTCGAAGAACTCCAGCTGGAACATGTCGGCATTGCCATCGAGAGACCAATAGCAGCGCGTATTTACGCCGTCGATTCCCATCACCCGGGTAGACAGCTTGCCCGCATAGATGGTCCGCCCCGACGACACAAAACCGAACAGGGTGCCGTACCAGGACCGGAGGGCCCTGGCATCCTGACACACGAAGGCAATCTGACTGCAGTATGTGCTCATCGGAATCCCACCTCAGACAACGCGCAGATCCTTCCTCAGGATCTTGCCAACGTTTGACTTGGGCAGCTCCTGCAGCACCTCGATTTCCTTCGGAACCTTGTAGGCGGCGAGACTCTGCCGGCAATGTGCCATCACGGCGTCTTTGTCGATCGCGGATCCCTCGGTCGGCGCCACGAACAGGCGGATGCGCTCACCGGTTTTCTCGTCCGGCACACCGATACAGGCCGCTTCAGCAACCTCGGGCAACTCACTGGCAACGGCTTCCACCTCGTTGGGGTAAACATTGAACCCCGAGACAATGATCATGTCTTTCTTGCGATCAACAATCTCGAACTGACCGTCCGGGTGCATGACCGCGACATCACCGGTTTTGAAAAAGCCATCCTCGGTGAAGGTATCGGCCGTTGCCTGCCCCCGGTTCCAGTACCCCTTCATGACCTGGGGTCCGCGGGCACAGAGTTCGCCCGGCGTTCCGGCAGGCAGGGCGTTGCCTTGCTCATCGATGATCTTGACCTCAGTGGACGGTACCGGATAGCCCACCGTGCCGCTGAATGCTTCCTGCCCCATCAGGTTCAGGGTGAGGATCGGCGAGGTTTCGGACAAACCGAAGCCTTCCAGGATGTGAGCCCCGGTGAAAGCCTTCCAGGCCTTGGAGGTGCTCGGGAAGATCTTGGAGCCACCCCCAAATGCCACCTTGTAACGGGACAGGTCCACGTCCTTGAACAAGGGATGCTGGGTCATGCCCGCGTACAGGGTATTGACGCCACCAATAACGGTGAACCCGGAATCCTTGATGGCCTTCAGGTAGGCGTCCATGTCACGAGGATTGGGAATCAGGATGGCTTTGGCGCCGATTGCCGCGTAGGCCACGAAAATCATCAGGCCAAAGATGTGATACATCGGCAGTGCCAGCACCAGCACCTCCTCCCCCGGTTCGTTCGCCTCGGGTATGAAGCTCCGGAACTGAAGGCTGTTGGCAACCAGGTTACGGTGAGTCAGTGTCGCGCCCTTGGAGGGGCCTGTGGTTCCACCGGTGTATTGCAGAAACAGGACATCATCGCCGGACACCGGTACCGCAGTGGGTTTATTACCCGTGTTGTGCGCCAACAGGTCCGCCATGCCGGTAAACTCGCCCAGTTCGGCGGGAATGTCGCCACCCGGAATCGGGAGGCCGGCCCCATCACCGGGATTGACCACAATCACCTGCGAAACGGACGTAGCGTCACGGATCGGGGTCAGCGACGCCACGGAGCCCGAATAGATAAACATCGTTTCGGCGCCGGAATCATTCAGCTGGTGTTCCAGCTCCCTCGACGTGTACAGAGGGTTCACGTTCACCTGGATTGCGCCCACCTTGAGAATCGCCAACATGGCCACCGGATAGGCAAAGATATTCGGCAACATGACCGCAATCCGGTCGCCCTTCTTCACCTCGTATTGCTGCTGCAGGGCGCTGGCCAGGGCATCCGAGGCTTCATCAAGCTGGCCATACGTCATGGTGTGACCAAAGCACTCCAGCGCGGCGTGCTCCGGGAAACGCTTGATGGCGTCATTAAACAAGCTGGTAACGGAGGCGTGGGTGTCAGGGTCAATCGTGGGGGGAACATCCGCGGGGTATGAATCAAGCCAGGGTTTCATGGTTTTCTCTACCTTTATTGACTGTTCGGATACAAAAAAACGCCCTACCCGGGAAAACCTGTTTTGGCCGGGAGGGCGCTTCTGCACTGGCTGTCTTACTTGACGTTACGGACCCGGGCATTGTGGTCCGGCTGGGGCGGCGTAATGTAGTTCGCCGGCTCCAGGCCCCGTTCCCGGATCAGGTTGTCCAGCATGATCATGATGTCGCTGGCATCCATGATGCCCAGGTAGTTGCCATCGTCGTCGAAATTGACGTTGGCGCCGTGCACCACCATCAGGGTCTCTGTCGGCCCGGTGTTGGTCGCTGGCGTGGTGAACTGGTGAATGGAACCGCCCGGCTCGTACAGGTAGCAACCGTCGGTCTGGGGATCGTTGGGGTATTCCTTGTATTCCCAATGACCCGAAATCGTGAACAGGTGCACCGTGCCCGTGTGGTAGTGACGGGGCAGCGTCACACCCGGATGGAACCAGACTTTCAGCACCCAGACACCGTTATGCGGATCAAGGAAAAGCGGTTGTACATCAATGCCTGGCACGCCTGGCATGGCGTCTTCATAAACAGGCTGATTCTTGGAATTCACATAAAGCAGTTCGTGGTGCTCAAAAACCTGGTTTGGCGTCGTCATGGTCGACCTCTCTTGTAGATTGTTTTGCCGTTGGCAATACCTGCCAGATTTCATGGTCACCCGATTCCGATGACGGCACATGATAGAAAATGCCGTTTTCTTGTTATTTCCCGCCAATGCAGCTAGCGTTACCCGTTACAATCGTGAACAACAATTACACCTCATTATGGTTACGACAGATCTCACCAGAGCCTCGTCCCTGGCACGACTGGACGAGTTTTGCGCCAAATACGGCCTGGATTACCGGGCGATGCTCCGTGAAGCCAGGTTGCCCGAGGACGTGCTCGAACATCCCGAAAGCCTGATTTCCTATTCCCGGATGGCAACACTGCTCGAAAACTGCGCCAACCGGACAGAGCACCCATTGTTCGGGTTGGAATACGGTATCTTCCAGGGCACGACCATCTTTGGACGTTTGCTTTATCTATTCAAGAACGCCCAGACCGTGGGCGATTCGCTGAACGAACTGATGCAGTATTATCATCTGCACTCCTCCAGCGGACTGGTGACCGCCACCATCGAGGACAAGATGGCCATTCTCAGCTACGAACCCTTGTTGAGCGAGGGGGTCGCCAGCAAGCAGGCCGTGGAACTGGCCATCGGGGTGGGCAAGGCCTTGCTGAAAATGCTGCTTGGGACCCAGTGGCGACCCAGTGGCGTGCATTTCCGACACGGGCCCGGCAGTTCGCCGCAGGCCTACAGCCGGCTGCTTGGCCTGCCTCCCCAGTTCGACAGCACCATCAATGGCTGGGTGTTTGAAGCCCGCCTGCTGGACCTGCCCCTGAGCGATTCCGATCCGAAGCTGCATGCCCTGATGCGCGAGCATCTGGAAAAAATGGATGAACTGTCAGTCCAGGAATTGCCCGCCTACGTTCAGCATCTCATGAAGAATTTTCTGCCCAACGGCCGGGTGACCATTGATCTTGTGGCGGATTACATGATGCTCAGCTCCCGCTCTCTGCAGCGCTACCTGACTGAGGAAGGCACCTCCTTCCAAAAGCTCCTGGACGAGACCCGCAAGAGCATGGCCGAACGCTACCTCCAGGAATCCGGCATCAGCCTGACCCAACTTTCCGGGATTCTCGGCTACTCCGACCTGGCGGCTTTCTCGCGCGCCTTCCAGCGCTGGTACGGCGTCAGTCCGAGGCAATGGCGAAAAGATCAGGGAATCCAGTCGTCATCCCGACTGCTATCCATGCGAAAAAAGGCGCCAGGCTGGCTGCGCTGATCGAAAAAGACCCCTCCGGGGAGAAGGGGCTGAAAGGGACACAGTTTTGGGCCAACCTGGCCCGGTGCGGAGCACGCAGACGACACAAACAGCAAAGGTAGGAAATTCCGCCTGCGGGATTGCCGGAGCAACCATCTCCTCACCTCTTAAAACTATACAAGCCCGCCCCAACCGGTTATTTAACTTAAGCCGCCAATGACTTAACTTTTATGTACTCACTGACAAACCAGGGGCGGCCTTTACTCGCGTGCAATGAAGGCTTCCAGTCCTTCGCGGTCCTTCAGATGAATCACGCCGTACCGGAACTCGATCAGATCTTCACCAAGCAATACCTGCAGGGCCCGGTAAGCTGCCTGTCGGGAAATGCCCAACATGCTGCCAAGTTGCTCCTGGGTCAGTCGGAGCGAGACAGGCGGCTCGGGATTGCCATGCTGAAAGGTCGCTATAAACAACAGACGCCTTGCCAGCCGAGCCGGAATTCCTCGCAGCGCATCATCCTCAATGACCATCAGAGCGGCCCGCAGCCGTTGCCCCAATTGCCTGACAATCACCGGGTAACATTCGGGAAAGGCGTCCAGCAGCCTCACGAAAGTATCGGACCTGAATTCAATCAGTCTGGTGGACTCATGGGCCACGGCTCCATACAGCCGCGGCGTATCTTCCCAGAACACGCCGTCGCCGAACCAGTTTCCCGGCCCACAAATCATCAGGGTCAGCTCCTTGCCGGCACCGCTGATGGCGTTCACCCGGACCGACCCGGATTCAATCACCGCCAGGGTCTTCTGGGAGCTGCCCTTCCTATAAATGGTCTGTCCCTCAGAAAAGCTCCGCACCGTCGCCAGGCGCGCGGCCTCGGCAATCCCCTCCGGTGGCAACCCGGCCAGAAGGTCACAGCTTCCAAGTGTGTCGGGAACATTGGTCATATTGGATTGTTACTCTGGTTACAGTGTTGCCCGAGGCTCCTGCCGTAGACTCGAAGCAAGCGAACAAAGCCAACCTCTGACAATAACGCTTGCGAGCTTCGACAGGAGAACAAAATGACTACCGGAAGCCTCTACCGGAGTGCCACCCGCCTGATCCTGGGCGTCGGCCTGCTCAGCCTCCATTTGGTGGCCGCCGCCGCAGAACGCCCCAATATTCTTGTCATCATGGGTGATGATATCGGTATTACCAATATCAGCAAGTACAGCCATGGCATGATGGGATACCAGACGCCGAACATCGACCGCATCGCCAACGAAGGCATGATGTTCACGGATTACTACGGGGAGCAAAGTTGCACCGCCGGCCGGTCTGCCTTTATCACCGGCCAGCATCCGATCCGGACCGGTCTGACCAAGGTCGGCATTCCGGGAGCCCCGATTGGCATCCAGCCGGAAGATCCCACCCTGGCAGAACTGCTGAAACCCCTGGGGTATGCCACCGGCCAGTTCGGCAAGAACCACCTGGGTGACCGGGACGAGTTCCTGCCCACCAACCACGGCTTCGATGAATTCTTCGGCAACCTGTACCACCTGAACGCCGAAGAAGCACCCGAAGACCCGGCCTGGCCCAACGATCCCAAGCTTGCCCAGATGATTACCCCACGGGGGGTCATCCGCTCCACCGCAGACGGCAAGGTCGAAGATCTCGGCCCGCTGAATACCACACGGATGGAAACCATCGACGAGGAATTCCTGCAGGCGTCACTGAACTTCATGGAGAAAGCCCACAACCAGGACGAGCCCTTCTTCGTCTGGTTCAATTCGACGCGCATGCATTACTACACTCACATCAAGGATGAAACACGAGGCCTGTCCGGCCAGGGTTTCTACAATGATGGTATGGTCGAGCACGACAACCACGTTGGCGAATTGCTGGCCAAACTTGATGAGCTCGGGGTCGCGGATAACACCATTGTTCTGTACACCACGGACAACGGTGTTCATTACAACCACTGGCCCGATGCCGGCATTACCCCTTTCCGGGGCGAGAAGAACACCAACTGGGAAGGCGGCTTCCGGGTGCCGGCCCTGGTCCGTTGGCCGGGCAAGATCGATTCCAACAGTATTTCCAACGACATCATGTCCCACCTGGACTGGGTGCCGACACTGATGGCCGCAGCCGGAGTTCCCGACATCAAGCAGGAACTGCTGGAGGGCCACGAGGCCAACGGCAAAACCTACAATGTGCATCTCGATGGCTATAACTTCCTGCCCTACCTCACCGGCAAGGTCGAGGAAGGTCCTCGCAACGACTTCATCTACGCCAGTGACGGTGGCGATATCCTGGCCTTGCGGGATGGCCCCTGGAAATTGGTCTTTGCCGAACAGCGCTCACACAAGTTTAACGTCTGGTCCGAGCCTTTCGTGAAACTGCGCATCCCTAAGGTATTCAACCTGCGCCAGGATCCGTTCGAGCGTGCCGATATCGACTCCAACTCCTACCAGGTCTGGTGGGACCGGAAGATCCAGGCCCGCGGCATGGCGACGCTGATCAAGGTCAAACAGTTCCTGAACACCTTCAGGGAGTACCCACCCCGCCAGAGACCGGCGACCTTTACCATTGATCAGATGATGGAACAGTTCCTCAACTACCCGCAGTGAGAGTCAGGGAAACGCGGCCCATGGCGGCGTTTCCCCACTTTCCGGGCACGGTTCTTTTACGAGGACGGTTATGAATACCCACGATTCTGTGGTCACCCTGATCGATCGCCTGAGCTCCGATGTGCTGGGTCAGGAGCAGCTGATCGAACAACTGGTTCTTGCGCTACTCTCCGATGGCCATGTGCTGATCGAGAGCTTGCCCGGGTTGGCCAAGACCCGCACGGTGAAACGGCTCGCCCATCACCTGGAGGCGCAGATGCGCCGGATCCAGTTTACCCCGGACCTGCTGCCCTCCGACCTCACCGGATCGGAGGTACTGCACTACACCAACGGCGTGCAATCCCTGGCGTTCGAACCCGGCCCGCTGTTTGGCAATCTGATACTGGCGGACGAGATCAACCGGGCCCCGGCCAAGGTCCAGTCTGCCCTCCTCGAGGTCATGGAGGAACGCCAGATTACCGTTTCCGGTGCTACCCACCGGATGGACGACCTGTTCATGGTGCTGGCCACACAGAATCCGATCGAGCAGGAAGGCACCTATCCCCTGCCCGAAGCCCAGATGGATCGTTTTCTCATGAAACTGGTGCTGGATTATCCGAGCCACGAACACGAATGCGACATGCTGAGGCTGGTCAGGTCCGAGCAAGACAACGAATCGCCCCAACCGGTGTCGGCACCGGACTTTCAGCCCGGCATTTTGCTGGCCGCCCGCCGGGAAATCGTCCGGCTTTTTGTATCCCCGAAAATCGATCAATACGTCGTCAGTCTGGTCCAGTCGACGCGACCGGCATTGGCACCCGACGCAACACTCCGTGGCTGGCTCGATACCGGGGCCAGTCCACGGGGAGCCATTGCCCTGGACCGGGCCGCTCGGGCTCACGCCTGGCTCCACCAGCAGCCTCACGTCACCCCGGACAACGTGCGCGCAGTCGCCCTGCCGGTTCTACGTCACCGGTTGAGGCTCAGCTACGATGCCATCGCGGATGGGGTTACCGAGGATCAAATCGTTGATCGACTGCTCGATCAGGTTGCGATTCCCGCCTGAGGGGAGCCACCATGGGCCAAAGCCGCACTGACAACACCGGCGTCTTCACCACGACAGATCGGCTGATGGCGCTCGAGCCTGAGGGACGACTCCCCGACTTCCATGGCCGCCAGCGTTCAAACAGCCAGCTGGCAGGGCAACACGGCTCAAGGATGCGCGGACGCGGGCTCGACTTCGATGAGCTACGTCGTTACACCAGGGGTGACGATATCCGCCACGTGGACTGGCGTGCCACCCGCAGGGCCGGAACCCCCTTGGTTCGCAGCTTCACCGAGGAACGCGACCGGCCGACCATGATCCTGTGTGATCAACGCATGGATATGCTGTTCGGTTCGTCGCTCCTACTGAAAGCGACGGCAGCCGCGGAAGTGTCGGCATTGGCAGCGTGGATAGCCTTCAACGCCGGCGACCGGGTCGGTGGCATTGTCTTCAACGATCAGCGCCTTGATACGGTTACGCCACACCGGAGCCGGCGTCGGGTTGCCGATCTACTCACCCGGATAGCCCGTCAAAACCAGGCCGTGCGTGTCGATAACGACGCTCCGCGCAATGTCGGACAGCTGGACAAGGTCATCTCGGGCTGCCTTGCGAATGCCTACCATGACCAGACCGTCTGCATCGTCAGCGATTTTGCCGGCATTACGGAACGAACCCTGGGCCTGCTGCAACAACTCTCCCTTCACAATGACGTGCTGGCCATTCAGGTTTACGACCCGCTGGCTGTGACGCTGCCCGACGCCGGAGTGGTAACCGTTGCCGAAGACCAGGTGGAGGTGACCCTCGACCTTGGCCATGCAGGCGTCCGAAACAGCGTCGCGGATTTTCTCACCGAACGGTTCCGGATCGTCGACGAACATCTCAGGCGCAGCCGGGTCGCTCACCTGAAAATCAGCACGGGCGAAGCCACTGTGCCCCAACTCCGGCGGGCTCTTGGACTGGCGGGAGCACAGCGTCGATGAGTCTGGTCAGCGATCTGGAACAGCTCCGGGAACTTCCATCCCCGCCCATGCCCTTACTGTGGCCACAGACCTGGGGCTGGGCCCTGGTACTGACCCTGCTGCTGGCCCTGGTCGTGGCCGGCCTGCTTTTCTGGAGACAGCGCCGGAAAACCAACGCCTACCGGCGCGCGGCCCTGGCGGAACTCGACGTCCTGGAAGCACAGTGGCGCCGGGATCCGGCCAGCACTGCGCCACTGAGGGATATACCCGAACTGCTCAAGCGTGCGGTGCTCAACCGTCCGGGAAACACGGCAACCGAGTTGGCGCGCATGGGAGGCCCGGACTGGCAAGGCGAACTGCAACGCATGGCCGCCACACCGCTTTCCGAAACCTTTGCCGAATCTCTGGCCGATTTGGCCTACGCCAGTGACCAGACCCTGACGCGCCTGGATGCGGCAGCCGTGATCGCCGAGTGCCGGCAGTGGTTGGAGACTCATCATGATCCAGTTTGATTTTCCCTGGCTCTGGCTGTTGCTGCCCCTGCCCCTATTGGCGTACCACGGGTTGCCCGCCTACCGGGCGCCCCATCGGAAACTCCGGGTGCCGTTCACGGTCGCCTTCAAGGATCGAATAGCGCAGAAAGCCAGCCCAAGGGCCGCCGGAATCTCCCGGGCCGCCCTCGCCCTGCGTTGGCTGATCTGGGCCCTGCTGCTGACGGCGGCCGCACGGCCGGCCTACCTCGGGCCTCCGATAACGCACATCGAACCCAGGCGCGACCTGGTTCTCGCCATCGACCTGTCCCAATCCATGTCCGAACCCGATTTCACCACCTCGGACGGAGCTGACACCCGGCGGCTGGACGCGGTCAAGCGGGCCGCCAGCCAGTTCATTAACTGGCGCACGGATGACCGCATCGGACTGGTCGGCTTCGGGGACCGCGCCTTTGCCCTCGCGCCCCCATCCCGGGAACACGATACGCTGCAACAAATCCTGGCAATGACCGAGACCGGCATGGCCGGCGCCAACACCGCGCTCGGCGACGCCATTGGCGTCACCCTGAAACTGCTGGAGCAAAGTGACCGTCCCGACAAACTCCTGATCCTGCTCACCGACGGCAATGACAACCGCAGCCGGCTCGACCCAATACAGGCAGCGCGTATCGCCAACAATCGGGGTCTGACCATCCACACCATTGGCTTTGGCCGGACCGACACAGGAACTGACGATGCCGTGGATGCGCCAACCCTGGCGCGCATTGCAGGGATGACCGGTGGCCAGTCATTTCTCGCGACAGACCGGACGGCGCTGGAGCGGGTCTACAGGACCATCGATGCCATGACACCGCATAACGCGGAAGAACTGAGAGCCCGGCCCCGCCGGGAGTTGTTCTGGATTCCCGTGCTGGTCGCTTCGGGGTTACTGCTTCTGCATCTGCTGGCCGCTCTGCGGTCATCTCAGGCACAGCCTCTGGCGGGCTGGCGAGAAAGGGAGAGGCGCGAGCCATGACGGAATCGATCGCCCAGTTTCACTTTCTGCGCCCCTGGGGCCTGCTGATCATGCTCGCGGGCCTTGCGTTGCTGCCAGCATGGCACAGGATCAGCCGCCGCCGGGATGCGCTGAGCCGGATGATTGCGCCGCACCTGCTGCCGCACCTCGCGCTGAACAGCAACAACCAGACACGTTTCCGGCCCCTACATGGTTTCAGCCTGCTGCTAGTGGTAGCCGGGCTGTCGGTTGCCGGGCCCACCTGGGACCGACTGCTGCCGCCCAATTTCGACGACCAGACCCGGGTGACCGTCGTCCTCGACCTGTCCGCATCCATGGCCGACACCGGTACACTGGCTCTGGCCCAGGACCGCATTCAATCACTCGCGGAACGCCGGCCCGGCTGGCACACAGGCCTGATCGGATACGCCCGAAGCGCCCATCGGGTGTTACCCCACAGCCGGGACAGGCAGCTGCTCAGCCTGTATCTCAACTCCCTTGAGGCGGGCATGATTCCGGGCCAGGGACGCAACCTGGCAGCCGCACTGGACCTGGCCACGGCACCATTCGGAGCTGGTGCCGGCCCGCAAACGGTCATCCTGGTTTCCGATAACCTGGCGTCAGCGCAGTTCTCCCCCTCACAAAGTGAGGGTCCGGGTGGACTAAAGGTGCTGGCACTGCTGCCAGAAGAAACCCTGGCCTCCGGCGCAACCCACGCGGTTCTGAACACGCTCTCTGCCGACACCCGAGCCTTCACGACGACGGAGCAGGACGTCCGCTGGCTCGAGCGTCAGGTCCAGACCCATTTCCAGCGTCAACAGAACCTTGATGACACACTCAAGTGGCGCGACTACGGCTACTGGCTGGTCTGGCCTGCCCTGCTGCTGGCCCTCGTGTCCATGCGCAAGGGTTGGAACCTTCAGTGGTGCCTGGTCGCCCTGCCACTGCTGATGGCTCCGGCGCCACCGGCCAACGCGGACGCTCTGGCCAATGCGTTTCTGACACCGGACCAGCAGGGGCGGCTGGCATTCGAAGCCGGAGACTACGCAGACGCTGCGCGACTGTTCCGCGATCCGTACCTGCGAGGCCTGGCGGCCTACCGCGCTGCCGATTTCGAGACCGCCATCGAGAGTTTCAGCCAACAGGATTCACCCCGGGCCTGGTTTTACCTTGGCAACAGTTACGCCCGGCAACTGGAACTGGGAAAGGCCAAGGTCGCCTTTGAAACGGCACTTGAGAAAGATCCCGGGCTGGAGGCTGCCAGGGCCAACCTCAGGCTCGTCGAAAAGATCTCGGAAGATCTCAATGAAGGCCGGACAAAAGCGCCGGATATTGGCGCTGACGCCGTCCGGTTCGACAAGCAATCCGGTCAGGGAGTGAGCACCAGAATCCAGGGGCAGGAGGCCATCACCGACGCGATCTGGCTGGAGAACCTGAACACCTCGGTCACGGACTTCCTGAAACGTAAGTTCGCTGCGGAGCAGCGCAACCAGACCGGAGAACAGCCATGAGAGTGCCGGGAAAGCCGGTACTCGCCGCTATACTCGTTTCCCATCTGGCGGATCACACTCTGGCCGCGGAAGTGAGGATCGAGACCCGGCTGGTTCCGGATGCCGACATCCGCTCCGGCCAATCGGTCTCCTACGAAGTGGATGTCCTGACCGACACCTGGCTGACCGGTACCCCGGAATTCCGGCCGCTGGAGGTCGCAGGCGCCCTGGTGTCTTTCCAGGGCAGCCAGGGCCGGAGCATTCAGCGCACGATCGAGGGCAAGCGCTATTTCGGCGTCACCTACAGCTATCGCCTGATTCCCCTGGACCCGGGCGTCACGACACTGCCGTCATTTCGCATCAAGGCCCCGGTGGGTCAGGAAGATGCCCCGGTTGCCGTGACCACCCCGGAGCGTTCGTTTGCCGTTCAGCCACTCCCGGCCGTCGAGTCTGCCGACATTTCACTTCTGGCGGCGGACGTCCAATTGAGCCAGAGCCTCAGCACGACCGGCGGCGGCATCGCCGCCGGCCACCCCGTCGTTCGGGAAATTCGGGTACGGGCCCATCAGGCCCTGGCGCTGTCCATCCCTCCCCTGACGGCTTCCTCACCCGGTGAGGCAGTGGGCACTCGCCTGCCTGCAGACATTCGCCCGATCACCGACGAAGGCGGCTCGATCACCGGCGGGGAGCGCATCGAGCGCATCCGCTACAGCCCTGACCAAGCAGGGACTTATAGACTGCCGGCCCTCTCACTCACCTGGTGGGACATTGACGATGACAGGATCCGGCAGTCGACGTTACCGGCTCTGCCGATCGAGGTCCTGCCCGGAGCCGGCCCATCGGAAACCCGGGTTCCGACAAGCTGGCTCCTTGTCATCCTGGCTGCCGGAGCATCGATGGCGATCCTGACAGGCTGCCGGCGGACAATCCGCTCGCGCACAAGACACGTCATCAGGCGGGTTCGCCGCCGGTGGCAGAATTCCCTACCCGGACAAAAGCAGGCCGCCGTCCGACAGCTCAGGGGAACGCCCAGAGAACTGACGGGACTGTACCGGCTCGCGGACAAACGGACCGGCGCTCATTCACTGCGCGACTGCCCCCTGGAATGCAGGCAGCGAGAAGCCCTGATGGCAGGCATTGCCGGATACTACGCCCCCCGCCCGGAACCGGAAACGAGCACCCGCAGACTGATCCCGCTGATACGAAAGATCAAAAGCGACCTCCGGACCGACCGTGGCCCACGCTCCGCGCAACTCCCACCTCTCAACCCCCGTCAACGATAAAAAAAGCCCGGACCAAACGGCCCGGGCGAAAAAGGGAGCACAACAACAAGGGGTTCCTTCTGGCTCAACGGCGGTAATTCGGATCCAGACACATCAGCACGCCGGTAAATTCTTCCAGGGCCTGTACCGGAATCGGGTTATTGGTCATGCAGGCCCAACCTTCTTCCGTGAAAGTAACGTCCCGGGTGTAGGTGCCACGCAGGGGTGCCGGGTAGGCGATGAATCTCTCCTGCTCAGGATCAAACCGGTAAATATGATCTGTCATGGTCTCATTGACCCAGACATCGCCGGTTTTCGGTGCAATGTTCAGGGAATAGGGACCTGGACGGGCGTCCGGCGCAAATTCCGGCATTTCGTAGACCTTCATATCCATGGTCTTGGTATCGATACGCGCGATCTCACCGTGACCGTAACCGGTCTGCCAGAGGATGCCATCCTCGGCAAAACGCAAACGGCGCGGGCCGAACACCGGGGATTCAATCTCGGTCACTTCCAGGGTGTCCGGGTCGATCCGGCCGATGCGGTTACCCCAGAGCCGGCTGTACCAGATCGAACCATCGAGCGTACTGACCGCCACCCCATAGGTCAGAACCGCCGGCGTGATGGCCACCGGGCGCGGCTCCGGCAAGTCGATCAGGGTGACTTCCTGGCTTTTTGGATCCAGCCGCCCAATCTGCTCGGTACCAACCACACTGAACCAGAGGATGCCTTTGCTATCCACGCGAATGGTGTGCGGGTAGGGCGCGTTGCCCGGCAGCGGGATCTTCTGTTCCCACGCATTGGTTTCCGGGTTGAACACACCGATGGAGGCGGAGTAGGAATTGGTCACGTACAGCTTGCCATCGTGGCCTTCGGCTAGTGAATGCGGGCCGTGGCGCACGTTGACCTTGTTCATCGCCGGCGGAACACCCAGCACCGTGAAGATGCCACCCAGCGGCATACCTTGCTCCGGATGCGGTACAAACTCCGTCTCGCCCTTCTCCAGGTTGGTAACGTACATGCCATCGGCAAACTGATCCACGGTGTAGACCAGGCCGTTTTCCGAGTGCACATAGGCATCGTGCGGCACACCGGAACTGGGCAACTGGTACTCGTAGACCTTGGTGTGGGCTAACGCGTCATCGAACGGGAATTCCGGGCGCATTTCCGTGGGCTTGCCATCAAACCCCTCCGCAAAGATCTCAGCCCGGCGGCGGTCCTTCTCGGTAATGTCAATCGCGCCCATGTAGGCGTGCATACGCTGCACCGTTTGCTGCCAGGACTCCGCCGGGCGAACGGTACGGGTAAAGGGATTGCCCAGCTGGTGACAGGACAGGCACTCGAGCTGGAACTTATCCCGGGTAAATGGCTCGTCTTCGCCGGTATCGAACGGCAACTCGTTAAAATGATACGACGCCGCCAGACTCTCCGAGACTTCACGATCCGCGTCGAGCGCGGTCATACGGACATCTTTACCAAGGCTTGCTGAAGCATCAGGCAGAACGATCTGTTCCTCGTGATCGGCGAAGTAATGGGCGCGAAACCTCAGGCGGAGTTCGCCTTGCAGGTCCGTTTCCAATACATATTCGCCCCTGGCATCACTGTAAACAGACTCGGAGATTCCCGCTTGCACGTCCGTCAGTCGAATGATGGCACCGGCGATCGCGTCGCCGTCGGCACTGGTCAGTTTGCCGGACACGGTTCCCGCGGACACAGGGGACGCGGCAAACAGCATGGCCGAGATTACGACCGCGTTCGCGACGGCCTTATTGTTTCTTGTAGTCATAACGCTCTCCGTCAATGGATCTCGAGCCGGGCATAACGAAACCATCGCAGCCCAGATCGCCTTATCCTAGGTCGAAGCGCAATCGATCATTTAACCCATCGCGAACAATTCTTGTTTTTTCACGCCAAACCATACCCTGGCAATTTTTATCAAATTTTAGGCGCCAATTAACGCTTCCCCGCGTTTTGCCCGTTGTACAACTACCGCTACCCCTACTCGTCCCTGCTTTCATCCCGGGGCGCGGGTAACGAATATTCAAACAACAGATGGGTAAACAGATATGCTTCAGAACAAGAAAACCATTATTACCGGTGGTGCCTCCGGTATCGGAGAACAGGCGGTTCGCCTGTTCCACGAGAACGGCGCGAAGGTGGTCATCGCCGACATGAATGAAGACAACGGCATCGCCCTGGCCAAGGAACTGGGCGAAGGCGTGTCCTTCATCAAGGTCGACCTGAGTATTCCGGAGGAGATCGAGCAGATGATCGCTTCGGCGGTTGAAACCCTCGGTGGCCTGGACATCCTGATCAACAACGCCGGTTTTGGCACCTACGGCCGCACCCACATCATTGCACCGGAAACCTGGTACAAGGTGATGGAGGTCAACCTGAACGCTCTGTTCCACACTTGCCGGCACGCCCTTCCCCACCTGATGAAGAACGGCGGCAACATTATCAACACCGCGTCCGTCTCCGGCACCCGCGCCGATTACGGCTTCAACGCGTATGCCGCGGCCAAAGGCGGCGTGATCAACTACACCCGCAACCTGGCACTGGACTATGCGACCGACAACATCCGCGTTAACAGCATCAGTCCCGGACTCATCAAAACCCCACTGACCGGCCCGCTGACGGGCCAGCCGGAGGCCTACCGGGAATACATGCACAACATTCCGATGAGTCGGGCGGGCGAGCCGCAGGAAATTGCCAAGGTGATGCTGTTCCTGGCCTCGGACCTGGCCAGTTTTGTCACCGGTCAAAACCTCTGCGTCGACGGCGGCGCTTCCGCCTGGAACGGCCAGCCCCGTTTCACCGAGATTTTCGGTGACGTCACCATTCCCTAACGCCGACATCAACGATTTCAGGAGTTCTTCAGGCATGACATTCAAAGCGTACAAACTGGCGAAGCGCCCGACCGGCGAGTTCACCGACGACTGTTTTCAGGCGATTGAGCTTGAGAAACCAACACTCAACCACGGTGACTTCCTGGTCAAACAGACCCACATGTCTCTGGATCCGGCCATGCGCACCTGGGTGCAGGACAACGAGGACAGCTACATCGAGCCGGTCCGACCGGGCGACATCATGCGCTCTTACGGCGTTGGTGAGGTGGTTGAATCCAAAAACCCGGACTATCCGGTTGGCGCCCGGGTGGTTGGCATCACCGGCTGGGCCGAATACACCCTGGGCGGCGAGGACATGCAGGTGGTCGACAAGTCCGTCGATGTGCAGGCGCTCATGTCGGTACTTTACGTCCCGGGTTTCACCGCCTACGTCGGCCTGATGAAGATCGGCCGCCCGGTCAAGGGCGAAACCATGGTGGTCAGTGGCGCCGCCGGCTCCGTCGGCTCCCTCGTGGGTCAGATGGGTAAGGCCGAGGGCCTGCGCGTCATCGGTGTCGCCGGCAGCGACGAGAAATGCCGCTGGCTGGAAGAGGAGCTCGGTTTCGACAAGGCCATCAACTACAAGGATGCCGACCTTGAGGAACAGTTGGCCGCTGCCACGCCGGATGGTATCGACCTTTACTTCGAGAATACCGGCGGTCCGATCCAGCACATGGTGTTCAACCGGATGAATCGCCTCGGCAAGATTGTCGTGTGCGGCAACATCGCCGAGTACACCAACGAAGTTCCGAACCCCGGTCCAAGCTGGGTGGACATCAACCTGAAAGCACTGAGGGTTGAGGGCTTCGTAATCACGGATCACTACGACAAGGTCGATGAGTCCATGGGGGCGATGATGAACTACCTCCAGAACGGCCAGATCAAATTCCGCAGTCACGTACTTCAGGGGCTCGACAGTGCCGTCGAAGGGGTTCAGCTCCTGTTCTCGGGCCAGAATCAGGGCAAGCTGTTTGTCGAGCTCTGATGTGTGGGGAATGACCTGACCCCGGCGATCTGATGCCCCCAAAGCCCACCCTAGGTGGGCTTTTTTATTGGTAGCCGGGGTTCCAACGTCTTCCCTTCAGCCGCCAACGCGAGCCGAGAGATCGCGTATCAGCCGATCAACCTGTTGATCAGTCGGGTGCGCCGCCTTCAGTTTGCGGGCGAACGCCAGCGCTTCCGACAGGTGCCCCTGCTGAAGTTTCAGATAGATCATGGCGTTCAGAAGTCCATGGTCCTCGGGATGACGCGCCAGCGCCTGACCAAGTACCTGTTCCGCCTCCGGCACCTTGCCCATCTGCGCAAGAACGAGGCCATGGTTGTACGCAACCCGGGGGTTGCCCGGATTAAGCGCACCGGCCTGCTCGAAGCGTGGAAGGGCTTCGGATGGACGCTTCTCCTCGACCAGCGCAAGCGCCAGCAGGTAGGCCAGATGCCCCCGGTCTGCGTCAGGCAGCCCATCAAGCTCCGCCCCCTCC
This sequence comes from Marinobacter arenosus, assembly GCF_019264345.1. Taxonomy (NCBI): domain Bacteria; kingdom Pseudomonadati; phylum Pseudomonadota; class Gammaproteobacteria; order Pseudomonadales; family Marinobacteraceae; genus Marinobacter; species Marinobacter arenosus. The sequence goes on along the minus strand of NZ_JAHVAO010000001.1, from coordinate 2,901,244 downwards.
GTCAGCGTCTCAACGGCCAGTCCGATCCGGCCCTGTTCGCTGGCAAGCGTCGCCAGGTTGACCCGGGCCGGAACAAAAAACGGATCCATGGCCAGCGCTTGCCGGTACTGCTCAATGGCCTCGGTTGGCCGACCCTCTCGCTGCAGGTAGGAGGCGAGGTTAAGCCGGTTACCGGGAAGCGTCGCCAGCGACCAGAGCCGCTGCTCGTAGTCCGCTTTCAGAGCCCGTATCCGAGGTTGGTCCTGCTCCGGAAACGCGGACAGGTCGACACCCGCCAATGACCTCAGCGCCTGGTCCCGCACCGCCGCCGGCTGATCCTCCGCCAGCTGTTTGCGCAGCCAGTTCACCCGGTCAGACTCCGGCAATTGCGCCAGACCGTTGGCGGCATAGGCCTGAACCAGCGGGTCGTCCGCCAGCAAGCCACTGCGAAGCGCCGAGCCCGCCCTGGGTCCGAAGCCCCCCAGATGTTCCGCCGCCGTGGCCCGGGCAATGGCCGGGGCCTTCGTATCCCGGATCAGGGCCGCCACCCGAAGAAAGCCATCGGCCTCCGCCCGCCGGAAGGCACTCAGGGCATTGGCAAAGTGCGGAGGACGACGGGGCGATTCGAACCAGTCGTCAATCGCAGCCACCGCCCAGTCGGCGCTCTTGTCATCGTGGCAGTCGTTGCAGGCATTGGGACTGCCGGTCGCCAGAGTCAGGTCCGGCCGGGGAATCCGGAAGCTGTGATCACGGCGCGGATCCACCACCATGTAGGTCTTGTCCGGCATGTGGCAATTCACACACTGGGCGCCCTCTGATTCCGGCGGATGCCGGTGATGGCTGCGTTCATCATAATCGCCGGCGGCAAGCTGTGGAAACCGTTCGGGGGGCGAGGCATTGTGGCATTGCAGGCACAAGCCATTGCCCTGAACCAGAAGTTCGGTGGTGTGGGGATCATGACAGTCCAGGCAATCCACCCCGGCCGCCGCCATCTTGCTCTGGACGAAGGAGCCATACACGTAGACCTCGCCCTGGATCTGGCCATCGGCGTGGTAGAGATCGGGCCGCAGCGTCGCCGGCAGCGCCTTGTCCAAATAGGGCTCCTGAACGTGCTGGCCATCTTGCAGACTCTGTCGCCTGCTGTGGCAGAACGCGCAAGTCTCGACCACTTCCTGCCCCTCCATGGCCTCGAAATCAATCTTGAGGCCGTTGTCCCCGGCCCCCGGGTAATCACCGGAGTCATCAGAGTTCGTCCGTGCCCAATCGACGTGATCCCGGCCGGGGCCGTGACAGCCCTGGCAACCGACGTTCTGTTCCTGCCAGGTGGTGGCAAAGCTGTCGGCTTCCGCGTCGTAGTTCATGCTCAGATAGGTGGAGTGGCAGTCCGCGCACATGGCGTTCCAGTTCTGGTATCGACCGGTCCAGTGCAGGGCATCGTCGGGCGCAAAGCGCTCCCCTGGGTACAGGGAAAACCAGCGCTGGCCGCCTTCCTCCGGGGCCCGGGTATCCCAGGCGATGGTTAACGCCTGAAGGCGACCGCCGGGAAACGCCACCAGGTACTGTTGCAGCGGAGAATAGCCAAAGGTGTAGGCGATTCGAAACGTTCCGGTCTCACCATCCTCACCTTCGGTCTCAACCCAGTAATGGCCATCACGCTCAAAGAATCGGGCGGTGACGGCGCCATCGCTGAACGTCCGGTTACCGAAGTCGCCAAGCACCGAAGCGCTGCTGGCCGGGCGCATGGCCCAGGCGTGGTCGGAGTCGGACCAGGCATGTTGCTCTTTCTGATGACAGCCAGCGCAGGTGTCTTCGGCAACATAGCCCAGGTCCTCGACGGACCGTCCCGGCGCGGTTTCAGACGCAGCCAAGCCCGGCATCACAAGGGCCAGAAAGATAACAACCAAACCGGGAACGAGGGGCATCCAATGAAGTCCTTTTCAACGCCTTGAAGGCACAGTCCAAGGCTAGCAGATTACTTCATCCAACCGGAAAAATGTTGCCCCGACGCGTTGCCCTGCGAAATTCCCGCTAACCTGATAGATGAGTCTTCAAGCCTGCCAGGCCAGAACCGATGACTGGAACCACTCTGATCCGAGCCAGCGCCATGATGGGCATCCCGGAGACCATCCGGGAACTGGGCGGCGATCCGAAATCGCTCCTGGGCCAATTCAATCTGCGCGAGGATTTGATCAGCAACCCGAAGCAGATGATGCCCTACAGCAGCCTGATTCACCTGATGGAGCAGGCCGCCCGGGAGCTCGACTGCAAGGATTTCGGCCTCAGGGTGGGCCTTCGCCAGGGCATGGGCGTTCTGGGGCCCATCGCCGTAATTGCCCAGAACTCATCGACGACCGAACAGGCGATCCGACACATCATCAAGTACATGGCCTACCACAGCCCGGGCGTTCATCTGGCACTGGACCCGGTGATACCGGGCAAGCCTGCCACCCTGTACTTTGATATCACCGTGGCGCAGGCACCGATTCGAAACCAGACCGTGGAGTTGAGTCTGGTGCTGGCCAAACAGGTGATCAGCGTGCTGTCCGGCCCCGACTTCCGACCGACCCAGATACGTTTCCGGCACGCTATGCAGGCGCCCGCCGCCCGATACCGTTCGATCTTCCAGTGCCCGGTGCACTTCAACATGCCCGGCAACGCACTCTGTCTTTCAGCCGCCGACCTGCAACGGCCCATTGACCAGTCCGACGCCGTGCTTCGCCAGGTCATGGAGGATTACGTACGCCAAACGCTTGAGCAAACCTCGGCCTCCCTCAGCGCCTACGTGCGCTCGCTCGTCATCACACTCCTGCCCATGGGACAACGCTGCACTATCTCGCTGGTGGCCCGGCATCTTGCGCTCAACGAACGCACGCTGCAGCGGGCCCTGAAGCGAGAGGGCGTGGTGTTTGAGGATTTGGTGGATGACATCCGGCGGGAACTGACTTCCGATTACCTGGCCGAACCCCGGATGGCCATGAGCCAGGTGGCAGGCCTCTTGGGTTACCGACAACAAAGCTCCTTCAACCGCGCCTGCCTGCGCTGGTTTGGCCAGTCCCCGAAGGCCATGCGGGAGTCGCTGACCTCATTTGATAAAAATCTGTCGTGAAAGGAGAAATTTTTGGCCGCTCCGCGGCGCCATTATGACCCCCTGCCAAAGGCAACCTTCCTGACGTTTCGCTTTACCGACAGATCAGAACAATCACTGGATTTTACGATGACCCAACCCTGGCTCGAACGCTACCCGGAGAGTGTTCCGCATTCGATTGACCCCAACGACTTCGCATCCATCAATGACCTGTTCAGGCAGGCGGTGGCCCAGTTTCCAAACCACCAGGCCCTCGAATGCTTCGGCATGACATTGACCTACCAGGAGCTGGACAGCCTGTCGGATGCCGTTGCCGTCAGCCTGCAGCAGGATCTGGGCGTTCGGAAGGGCGACCGTATCGCGCTGATGAGCCCCAACCTGTTTGCCTACCCGATCGTCATGCTCGGCATTCTGAAAGCCGGCGGCGTGCAGGTTAACGTCAATCCGCTCTATACTCCCCGTGAATTGGCGCATCAGCTCAACGATTCGGGTGCCAGACACATTTTCATATTCGAAGGCGCCACTCCGGCCCTGGCAGAAATCCGGGCCCAGACGCCGCTGGAGTCCGCGATCACCATCGGTCCCGGCGATGGCTCGGGCACCAGTTTGCTCAGCCCCGGCATCGCAGAGAACCTCGGCCAACACCGGACCCTGCAAAGCCTGTTGTCAAAGTACAGGGGCCAGAAGCCTGAACCGGTGGACATCAACGCAGAGGATGTGCTGTTTCTGCAGTACACCGGTGGCACCACGGGACCGTCCAAAGGGGCAACGCTGACCCACCGCAATCTGATCGCCAATACCCTTCAGTTCCGGGCCTTTATGCCGGATGCCAACACGCCGGGCAAGGAATGTGTGGTTCTGGCCCTGCCGATGTACCACATCTTTGGCCTGATGATATTCGTGGCCTATGCGGCGATCGGCGCCAAAGCCATCCTGATTCCCAATCCACGGGAGTTGGATGCGTTGATTCGTACCATCTGGAATGCACGCTTTACCGTGATCGGGGGTGTGAATACCCTCTATACCAGCATGACCCGGCATCCGGATTTCAAGATCGTCGATTTCTCCGCTTGCAAGGTCGCCTTTGGCGGCGGCTCCAAGATTTTCGCCAGCACCTCGGAGCGCTGGAAGGCCGCCTCAGGCAATCACATTGTGGAAGGCTTCGGTCTGTCCGAAACGTCGCCGATCCTCACCCTGAACCTGCTTGGCAACGAACAATTCAGTGGTACCGTGGGTTACCCCGTGCCGTCCACGGACGTCAAGATCCTGGGCCCGGATGACCAGCCACTTCCACCAGGCGAAGCGGGCGAGCTCTGTGCCAAAGGCCCCCAGATCATGAAAGGCTACTGGAACCGGGAGGACGCCACCCGCGAGGCCTTTACCAGCGATGGCTATTTCCGGACCGGCGATGTAGCGGTGATGCATGAAGACGGTCAGTTTGAGATTGTCGACCGCAAGAAAGACATGCTGATTGTCTCCGGTTTCAACGTCTATCCCAACGAAATTGAAAGCCTCGTGTGCGAGCTGGACAGCGTTGGCGAGGCGGCCTGCGTTGGCGTGCCGGATGAAAAAACCGGCGAGCGGGTGCGATTGTTTGTCTCGCCGTCCGGCGCCGGTGAGTTCAACCTCGGCCAGATCATCGAGTACTGCCGGGCCAATCTTGCCGCCTACAAGGTGCCGAGAGAAATCATCCGGCTCGAGGAGATCCCCAAGTCCAACGTTGGCAAGATCCTGCGCAAGGAGTTGCGCTAGCGACCCGCTTCGGTGGCGGTAATACAACTCGCTGCTATTCTCGTATCCATTACCAGTCATACCCCGTATGACGCGAGGCCCCGGCGCAAGGAATTCGGCGAACACGGGGCAGCGCGCAATCCGTCTGTTAAATTGGATTTAATGGAGCGCTTCATATGACCGAGACCCACCGTTTCTGGAACGTCCTGGCGACCTGCCTGGTCGCACTTACCTTGTCCATCCTCTCCGCAGGAGCCGCCTACGCCCAAACCGACCGCCCCAACATACTGGTGATCTGGGGGGACGACATAGGCTGGCAGAATCTCAGTGCCTACGGCCTCAGCACCATGGGCTACAAAACCCCAAATATTGATCGGATTGGTATGGAAGGCATCCGCTTTACCGATCACTACGCCCAGCCCTCGTGTACGGCGGGCCGCGCCGCCTTCATTACCGGGCAGTATCCGATCCGGTCTGGCATGACCACGGTCGGTCAGCCGGGCGATTCCCTCGGGCTGCAGGAGGCATCGCCTTCCCTCGCCGAGGTGCTGAAAGCCGAGGGCTACGCCACCGGGCACTTTGGTAAGAATCACCTCGGTGACCGAAACGAACATCTGCCCACCGCCCATGGCTTTGACGAATTCTTCGGCAACCTCTATCACCTGAACACTCAGGAAGAGGCCGAACAGCGTGACTACCAGCGCTTCGGCGAAGCTTACTCGGGCGACCTGGACGCGTATGAAAAGAAATTCGGGACCCGTGGCGTGATCCACTCGTTTGCCACGGATACGGTGGACGAGACCGTGGACCCCCGATTTGGAAAGGTAGGCAAACAAAGAATTGAGGATACCGGCCCGCTCACCCAGGAACGGATGAAAAACTTCGACGCGGGCGAAGTGATTCCCAAAGCCGAAGACTTCATGAAGACCGCCAAGGCGGAGGGTAAACCCTTTTTCGTCTGGCTCAATACCAGCCGGATGCATCTGTACACCCGGCTGAACGATGAGTGGCGCTACGCCGCGGAAGAGTACACCTCTGAAGCCGACTATCACGGCTCCGGCATGCTCCAGCATGACCACGACATCGGGCTTGTACTCGATTTCCTGAAACAGAACGGCCTGGATGAAAACACCATCATCTGGTATTCCACGGACAACGGCCCGGAACACAGCTCCTGGCCTCATGGTGCCACCACCCCCTTCCGGGGCGAGAAAATGACAACCTACGAGGGCGGCATTCGGGTGCCTTCCATGATTCGCTGGCCCGGCGTTATCGAGCCAGGACAGAAACTCAATGGTATCCAGGGGCACCAGGACATGTTCACCAGTCTTGCCGCGGCCGCGGGTGTGGACGATGTGGCCCAACGGATGATGGAGGAGAAGGAACAGTACATCGACGGAGTGAACAATCTTCCTTACTGGAAGGGTGACGCCGAGCACTCGGCGCGTGATCACATCTTCCACTATTACGAGTCCAAGTTGACCGCCGTGCGCATGGGGCCGTGGAAATTCCACTTCTCTACCAAGGAAGACTATTACGCCAACCTGGTTCCCCGCACGGTACCGCTGGTGTTCAATATCCGGATGGATCCCTTCGAAAGCTATGACAGCCCGGATGCCTATGGTCACCTGATGCAGAAAGTGTCCTGGCTGATTCAGCCCATGGGCGAACTGATGGGGCAGCACCTCAAGACCCTGGCCGAATACCCGCCCGTGCAGGGCGGCAAATCCTTTGACATGTCGAACGTCGTCGAAGATTTCATAAACAAGGGCATGCAATAAAAGCGACAGGCCGGCTGGAAACAGCCGGCCTCCTTCCCCTTTTCTCAACAGCGTCACTCCCGGCAAACAGGCTGAAAGACGCTGGTCAAAACCTGTAATTGCACGATTCGCACACCGTCTTCGGAACGCCCAACCGCAGCTCCCAGCCCTTTGTTTTCGCGGCCTTTCATAGTTTGCACAGTGCCTTCCACGATTCGACCACCTGATTATATGGAACCATTCCCACGGCCCGTTTAGCGTCATGCTGGTGGCTGATTGCGGCCAAAGAATTCAAACAAGAACCGTAGGGAGTTGTTTATGTGGACATTGCCCGGCCGTAAAGGCCTGCTTTCGGTCGCTGTGTTATCTGGCAGCCTATTCATCTCAGGCTGCGGGGACGACGGCAAAGACGGTGCGCCCGGACCTGCGGGCTCGGATGGCTCGAATGCCTCGGCCCAGAGCACGACCACAACCACCTCGGGCTTTGCGATTCCCGGGGACGCCATTTTCGTGGCCGCAGACGCACAGCCCGGCGATGACATTACCGAGGCCCTTCTGCTCGCCCTGTTCAACGTTCCGGACGATGCCACCGTGGTGTTGCCCAAAGGACGTTTCACCGTTTCTGAAACGATTACCATCAGCAGTGCCAGTGGGCTGATTCTGACCGGTCACGGCATCAACGAAACCATCCTCGATTTCTCCAACGCCGACGGCGACGACGCCATCCGCTTCGAGGGCGGTACTGATATCACCATCCGTGACCTGGGCGTGTATGAGGCCCGCAAAAACGGCATCAAGACGATCAGCGCCAACGGTGTTCACATGACCTACACCGCCACCGTATGGGAAGGCGAACTGGCCTCCGACAACGGGGCCTACGGCCTGTATCCGCTGCAGAGCCAGAATGTGTTGCTGGAAAACAACTACGCCTATGGCTCCGCAGACGCGGGCATCTACGTGGGCCAGTCCAACAACATCGTGATCCGGGACAACAGCGCGATCAACAACGTCGCCGGTATCGAAATCGAAAACTCCACCATGGCCGATGTGTACAACAACCTGGCGGCCGGCAACACCGGCGGGATTCTGGCCTTTGACCTGCCAGGGCTGGAACAGGCGTACGGCGGCAACATCCGGATCTTCAACAACACGGTCTATGCCAACAACGCCGAGAACGTGGGCAGTGGCGCCGTGGGCATTGTGCCGCCTGGCACCGGTGTTCTTGTTTATGCCGCCAGCGACGTGGAAATCTACAACAACCAGATCACCGATAACGAAACCACGGCCATTGCCATCGCCAGCTATTTCCTGGCCGATGACGACGTGGCGAACTACCCGGCCAACTACGGTGCGACCATGGCCAGGGGCTGGAGCCCACTGGTGAAAAACGTGTACATGCACAACAACACCATCGCACGGAACGGCGCGGATCCCCGGGGAGCGCTTATCCAGGACATTGTTGATGGCTATACCCTGATGCTGGGGGAAACCATGCCAGCCATCTTGTACGGCGGTATTGGTGAGCTTCTCTCCAACGCCGGGGCAATCGCCGGCTTTGACGGTCTTGTCGGCCCCGAAGCGGCCGCCGACGGGGTCGACTACGACGCCTACACCAATGGCGACCTGATCTGCGCCAACAGCAACGTCAACGGCAACCCGGCCCCGGACTATGAAAATGTAAATACCGGACTGGTCTACGATCCCACACCGTCTGCCGGTAGTTTCGACGGAGACGGCAACCCTGTCCCCAGCCTGTTGATCGACCAAATGGTGAACAACACCTACCTGGCCTGTGTCCAGAATCGGCTCCCGCCCGCGTCCGTCAACTTCAAGAACAATATCTACGGTTGTGCGGGTGATGACCTCGCCGAGCACGCCTGTTCGCTCTGATCTTCAACCCATCCGACAACGTGAGGGGCGACTCGTTCGGCCTTCACGGCAAGCCAACGTACGAGAGTCTGTGCGATGACAACCTACAAGAACACACTCAAATACTGGATCACCGGTGTAACCGCCGCCCTGACCTTATCGGCCTGCGGCGGCGGTGGTGGCTCCAATAGCGAAACCGGTGCCGGGACGGGAGCGACAGGCTCGGCCTTGAATGCCGGCGCGGGCGCACCTTCCGGAACGCAGGGGGACTGCAATGCAGACACCCAGGGCGTGAACTGGGATGCCCTGATGACCGAGACCTGCCGAAACCTGTCCGACTACGGATTGTTCCAGAACCCGACCGATCCCACCGCCAACCCCTCGACGGGTGGCGTCCCCTACGATCTGTCGACGGCCCTGTTCACCGATTACACCTCCAAGTACCGGTTTGTGTTCATACCGGAGGGCAAAACGGCCAGCTATACGGACAACGAGGTTCTGGAGTTTCCCGTTGGCACGGTGATTACTAAAACCTTTGCCCTGCCCGAGAACACCGCATTCCGCGACGGCGCCGAGACGGTTATCGAAACCCGGCTACTGATCCACCGTGAAAACGGCTGGCTTGCAATCCCGTACTACTGGTCGAGCAGCGAGGATGCGACGATTGCCATCTCCGGCAAGTCCATCCCGGACATGACCACGAGCCACAACGGCGCGGATATCACCTTTACCTACTCGGTACCAACGGCGTCGGACTGCACCTCGTGCCATTCGGTCGTGCCGGTGCTTCAGAGCGCCGACGACAAGCGGGAACCCATCTTCCTGCCCATTGGCCCCAAGGCCAGGTACCTCAACCACGACTTTGACTACGGCGGCATGATCTACAACCAGCTGGCTTACTGGGCAGAGGGCGGCATCCTGACCGGGCTGCCAGCCGACATGCAGTCCGTAACCAAGGCACCGGTGTTCAACGACCTGACCACGGTCAGTGCGCTCAACGACGAACAGCTGATGGATACGGCGAAAGCCTACCTGGACATCAACTGCGCCCATTGCCATCGCTCAGGTCTGACGCTGCCGGAAAACTACGCCGGGGCGGCCGGCGGAAGCGGGTTACAGGTCGAATACAATCGCGCGTACGCCGACGATCCCGGCAAGTTTGGTACCTGCAAAACGCCGGTGGCGGGCGGGCATCCGGACTATTCCGCGGATGTGGTCCCCCAGGACGCCGGGGATTCCTATCTGCTGTTCCGGATTTCCACCAATGACAACCGGCATCGGATGCCGGAGCTCGGACGGTCCGTGGTGCATCAGGAGGGGGTCGAGCTGATCAGAAGCTGGATAAACTTCCTGCCCGCGGCGAGCTGTTCGCCACCCGCCTGACGTTCGTCAGCGCCAAAAAAAGCCCGGCGAGGAAGCTCCCCGCCGGGCTTTGGTTTCAGAGCGGATCAGCTCAGGTCAAACCGGTCCGCGTTCATCACCTTGTTCCAGGCCGCAACGAAGTCCTTCACGAACTTCTCTTTCGCGTCGTCCTGGGCATACACCTCGGCAATGGCACGCAGCTGCGAGTTGGACCCGAAGATCAGGTCGACCCGGGTTCCAGTCCATTTCACGTCACCGGTCTTCCGATCCTTACCTTCGAAGACATCAGCGTCATCCGACGTGGGCTTCCACTCGGTGTTCAGATCGGTCAGGTTTACGAAGAAATCGTTCGTGAGCTTGCCCGGGGTCTTGGTGAAGACACCGTGTTTGCTCTGCTGGTAGTTGGCGTCCAACACCCGCAAACCACCCACCAGAACGGTCATCTCCGGTGCGCTCAGGCCAAGCAGTTGGGCCCGGTCCACCAGCATTTCCTCGTCCGACACGGTGAAGCGTGCGCGGCGGTAGTTGCGGAAACCGTCCGCTTCCGGCTTCAACGGCTCGAACGACTCGGCATCGGTCTGCTCGTCGGTCGCGTCGGTCCGACCCGGCGCGAAATCAACCAGCACATTGTGGCCGGCGTCCTTGGCCGCTTTCTCGACCGCGGCGTTACCACCCAGCACGATCAGGTCGGCCAGCGAGACTTTCTTGTTGCCCGACTGACTGTCGTTGAAGGCCTTCTGGATACCTTCCAGGGTCTTCAGCACCTTGGCCAGTTGCTGCGGCTGGTTAGCCTCCCAGTCCTTCTGCGGCGCCAGGCGAATGCGCGCACCGTTGGCACCGCCACGCATGTCCGAACCCCGGAACGTGGAGGCGGAGGACCAGGCGGTATAGACCAGCTCGGCGGTGGACAGCCCGGAATCCAGGATCTTGGCCTTCAGGTCAGCGATGTCCTGGGCGTTGATCAGCTCATGGTCGACCGGGGGCACAGGATCCTGCCAAATCAGGTCTTCGGCCGGTACTTCCGGACCGAGATAGCGTACTTTCGGGCCCATATCGCGGTGCGTCAGTTTGAACCAGGCGCGCGCAAAGGCGTCAGCAAACTCTTCCGGATTCTTGTGGAAGTGCTCCGAGATCTTGCGGTAATCCGGGTCCATCTTCATTGCCATGTCCGCCGTGGACATCATAATCGGCACTTTCTTGGACGGATCCTCAGGGTCCGGGGCCATGTCGCTTTCGGTCAGCCCAACGGGTTTCCACTGGTTGGCACCGGCCGGGCTCTTGGTCAGTTCCCAGTCGTACTTGAACAGGACGTCAAAGTAACCCATGTCCCAGGTGGTCGGGTTGGCGGTCCAGGCACCTTCCAGGCCACTGGTAATGGCATCGCGGCCCTTCCCGCTGCCGTGGCTACTCTTCCAGCCAAGGCCCATTTCCTCGATTGGCGCGGCTTCGGGCTCGGGCCCTACCTTGTCCGGGTCACCGGCACCGTGGGTCTTACCAAAGGTGTGACCACCGGCGGTCAGGGCAACGGTTTCGTAATCGTTCATCGCCATGCGGGCAAAGGTTTCACGGATATCCTTGGCCGACGCCAGCGGATCCGGGTTGCCGTCCGGGCCTTCCGGGTTCACGTAAATCAGGCCCATCTGGACCGCCGCCAGTGGGTTCTCCAGTTCCCGGTCACCCGAGTACCGGCTGTGAGGCTTGTCGCTGGTTGCCAGCCACTCCTCCTCGGCACCCCAGTAGATGTCTTCTTCCGGCTGGTAGATGTCTTCCCGGCCGCCGCCGAAACCAAAGGTCTTGAAGCCCATGGTTTCCATGGCGACGTTGCCGGTGAGAATGAACAGATCGGCCCAGGACAGTTTGTTGCCGTATTTCCGCTTGATCGGCCACAACAGGCGTCGGGCCTTGTCCAGGTTGCCGTTATCCGGCCAGCTATTGATCGGCGCAAAACGCTGGTTGCCGGTGCCGGCACCGCCCCGACCGTCACCCATCCGGTAGGTGCCCGCACTGTGCCAGGTCATCCGGATGAAGAAGGCGCCGTAATGGCCATAGTCGGCCGGCCACCAGTCCTGGGAATCGGTCATCAGGGCTGCCAGGTCTTTCTTGACGGCAGCGAGGTCCAGCTTCTTGAATTCTTCGGCGTAATTGAAGTCTTCACCCAGCGGGTTCGACTTGGGCGCGTGCTGGTGAAGAATGTTGAGGTTGAGCTGGTTTGGCCACCAGTCGCGAACGGACGTTCCTGCGCTGTCCATCTTGGTCATTGCGCCGTGCATAACCGGGCATTTTCCGGCGCCCGGTTGATTCGTTGTTGAGCTCATAATTCTCTCCGGTTGTGCAGTGTTGTTTAGTGATCTATCCAAGATAGACCAAGTTCACGATCCAGAAGGCCAACTCACCTTTTTTCGTGGTTGGGAGCATCCAAACACAGGGGCTGTGCCCGGCTATGTATACTTAGTTGTAGCAGCCGTACCGGATGGCCACTATTTGCTTTTTCTAACCGAAGCAATAGTTTTTGGTTTTCGACCAGGCTGGCAGTGATAGGAGACGTCTCGCCCGGACCGGGGAGATGGCCCGGACAGGATTTACCGAACCTTTACATCGTGTTGACAGTGTTTTGTAGAACGCTCTGCAACCATAAACACCAACAACCTATGAAAGGTGACTTATGACTGTATGGAAAAGCGTACTACTGGCATTGGTTCCTCTCCTGCTGACGGGGTGCAAGGTCACCGTCTCTTCTGACCACGATCGGTCGGACGATCACTCCTCCTTCACGCCCGGATTTTTCTTCGACGCCCGGGATACCGGGGACCACTTTCCCAACTCGGACTGGACTCTGGACCCCCATGCCCAGGCCTGCATCAGTGAACCGCTGTACTTTGAGACCGACAGTGGCAGGGTCCGCGTCTACGGCTCCCCAGCGTACAGCGAAACCGATTTCCGGGCGGCAGCGACGGAACTGGAACACCACATAGACGGGGTGCTGGGCCGTTTCCAGTTGCGTTGGCCCGAGTTTGTGGAGGATCGCAGTGCGGCGGCACCCTATCCCGGTCAGATCCTCGCCTGCCTGACCGATTCCATTTCCCCGGACCAGCTCGCCGAGGCATCGATGTCAGCCGTCAGCATCAGCCCCCATTACCGCCACTGGCCCTATGAAACCGATACCATCTTCAGACACCAACTTGCCCACTTCGTTCAGGAAAACCTGAGTCGGTACAGCGCCCGCTCCACCCTACTGCCCTATTGGTTTGCCGAAGGCCAGGCTTCTGTGGTGGCCGGCGAACCCATTGCATCGCCGTACCAGCACTACAATTACGACCCCCTCGAGGATGCCACTCTGCTCGACGCCGGCGCAGCCGACTACCGGTTCGAGCACTACGCCCTCGCCTATCGCTACCTGGAAGACGCCAACGGCGTCCTGGCCATGAACCTACTGTTCGACCTGATCCAGTTGATCGATTGGGAAGGTGGTTTCGGGGGGTACACCGACAGTGGCGAAACCTGGGCATTCGTGGAAGCATTCAACGCAGCCGCGCTGGTTGACCACCGCAATCAGGCGCTGACCTGGCAGCGATACAAGGCCGATTACCACTACCTGTTGAGCCACAGCTATTGAGAGGTACGGGGCAGGGACGCCCCAGGGAAACTGGATTAAAAGTGACCAATCGGGGATAATGCCGACCGATTTTTTACCGGTTTTCTGTTTCTGTTATTGGTCTCTTACTTGTCATGACATTTTTCAGTATTGCCCAGATCGTCATTTTCATCTTGCTGCTTGTAAACACCGTTCACCTCATGCCCGCCTTCGGTCGGTGCCTACGGTCCGCCGATACCGCGATCCAGTCGGGTTTCCTCTGCGCCATGCTCGCGGTTCGACTGGCCAGAAATACCCTCGGCCTGATCCTGGTTACCGCAGCGACGGCGCCCAATCCGGACATTCATGCCATGGTGCCAAAAGGCATCGCGCTGTTCGTTGTGCTGGCCGCCACCAACGTCGCCCTGACCCATTTCCGTCAGCGTCGCGAGGTCGAAGGCCTCCGTTTCTAGGGCATTCGACTTTCGGCAGTCAGTCGGTGAGGAAGTTTCGATCACCGCCGGGCGCGTCAATCACGGTGTCATCCGTCCGGTCCTTCAGACCAATGCCGGAAAGCTTGAGCCGGTCAGCCTCCCGAATCAGGTACAGCAGCCGCCGGCTCGCCTCTTCCACGCTCAGGCCGGCCGGCCGGATATTGGAGATACAGTTCCGACGGGCGTCGTTCAGGCCCGGCTCCGGGCCGAAAGTCAGGTACACGCCCAGGCTGTCCGGCGAACTGAGACCCGGACGTTCACCGATCAGCACAACCACCATGCGGGCGTTGAGCAGCAAGCCGATCTCGTCACCAATGGCGACACGGCCCTGCTGCACCACGGTCAGGGGGGCCAGCCGCCAGTTGCGGCCGTCCTGATCCAGCTCGGCAACCAGGTGCTTCACCAGGGCTGCCGCGTTGTTCTGCACCCCAAACGAGGACAGGCCGTCGACAATCACCACCGCCAGGTCGCAGGGCTCGGTCGTCGCCAGCGTCTGCAGGCGAGCACGTCCCTCCGCCGATAACTGCCGGCCCAGATCCGGCCGCTGCAGATAGGTGATGCGATCCACCGCTTCGCTGTGCAATTCCACGGTCTTGCCCATCGTACCGCCCGAATTCGCCTCATCCAGGTCGGCCATCAGCTTCGGAACGTCCAGGGGCAAGTGCACGGCGTCCCGCGCCTGGGCGTGGGCCAGCTGGAACGCCAGCAATTCGGACGTGGGCAGACTGATCCCCGCCCGCCCAAGGCCAATGCGGGCATCGGTATAGCGCCGCAGGCGTCGCCAGACATTGTCGGTAACCAGGTCACTCATCGCCGGTCTCCCCGGGCAACGCCCTCAAGCTGCTCCGGAACACCTCCGGCAACGCCTGACTGGGCTCGTGGCGGGAGATATCCGTGAAGATCTTCATGCGCGCCAGCCAGGCCTCGAATTCCGGAGCCGGCTTCAGATCCAGTACCCGACGGACGTAGAGCGCGTCGTGAAACGAGGTAGTCTGGTAATTCAGCATGATGTCGTCGGAGCCCGGAATGCCCATGATAAAGCTGCAGCCTGCCACCCCCAGGAGGGTCAACAGGTTGTCCATGTCGTTCTGGTCCGCCTCGGCGTGGTTGGTGTAGCAGATGTCACAGCCCATGGGCAGGCCCAGGAGCTTGCCGCAGAAGTGATCTTCCAGCCCGGCCCGGATTATTTCCTTGCCGTCGTACAGGTATTCCGGCCCGATGAATCCGACCACGGTATTGACGAGCAGCGGGTCGAATTTCCGGGCCACCGCATAGGCCCGGGCCTCGCAGGTCTGCTGATCCAGCCCGTGATGGGCGTCCGCGGACAGAGCGCTGCCCTGCCCGGTTTCAAAATACATGACGTTTCTGCCCACCGTGCCCCGGTTCAGGGAGAGCGCGGCCTCACGGGCTTCCTTCAGGGTGGCGAGGCTGAAGCCGAAGCTGTGGTTGGTCGCCTCGGTGCCGCCAATCGACTGGAATACCAGATCAACCGGCGCACCCTGTTCGATGGCTTCGAGGGTGTTGGTCACATGGGTAAGGACACAGGACTGGGTGGGAATGTCGTATTTGCCGATCACCTCGTCCACCAGCCGCATCAGGCGGGTGGCCTGGGCAACGTTGTCGGTGGCGGGGTTGATACCAATCACCGCATCACCACTGCCATACAGCAGGCCATCAAGGATACTGGCTGCAATGCCGGTGATATCGTCGGTGGGATGGTTGGGCTGCAGACGGGTGGACAGTCGCCCGGCCAGGCCAATGGTGTTTCGGAACGCCGTTGTAACGCGGCATTTTCGGGCCACCAGAATCAGGTCCTGGTTGCGCATCAGCTTGCTCACCGCGGCCACCATTTCCGGGGTCAGGCCGGGCCTGAGCGCCGCCAGGACCTCCGGTGTGGCCTGATCGCCCAGCAACCAGTTCCGGAAATCGCCGACGGTGAGGTGGGAGACACGGCGAAACGCGCTGGCATCGTGATCGTCCAGGATCAGGCGGGTGACCTCATCGGTCTCGTAGGGAATCAGGGCCTCGGAAAGAAATGTTTTCAGCGGCAATTCGGCCAATTTCATCTGGGCCACGATCCGTTCCTCGTCCGATCCGGCAATAACGCCCGCCAGACGATCTCCCGAGCGGGCCGGCGTTGCCTTGGCCATCAGTTCAGAAAGGTTACGGAACTGCCACGTCCGGGTCCCGAGCATGAACGAATACGGGTGTCGCATCGTTTTCCTCCACCAACCGTTTACCGACTGCCGTCGGGCCAAACGCAACAGGGACAGGGCAACGAGGAAACCTAGACGGCGGGGTCCACCCGTGGGGCAAACTCCACCCGGTTACGGCCCTTGGTTTTTGCCCGGTACATGGCCGCATCCGCCAGTTGCATCATCTCAGCAAAACTGCCTGTTTCCGGTGTCATGGCGACGCCACCGATACTGGCGGAAAGATACAGCGGCCTGCCCGCCACCACTCGACCGCGTTCCGCCAAACGCGCCAACAGACGACCGGTGATGGCCTCAACCTCGGCCCGATTACCGGTATTGAGCACCGCGGCAAACTCTTCGCCACCAATGCGCCCGACCGTGTCGACATCCCGCAGTTCTTCCGCCAGCAATGTCGCGACAAACCGCAGGGCATCATCACCAACCGCGTGCCCCCAACGATCATTGATCTGCTTGAAGTAATCAAGGTCAATCATCAGCACCGTGAGCAACTGGCCACGCTGCCGTGCCTGCTCAAACGCCGCCAGGCCCTCCCGGTAGAACGCCCTTCTATTGAGAAGCCGGGTCAGTTCGTCCCGCTCGGCAAGCTCCCGCAAATCCTGCTCCGCCTGGGTAAACGCGAGCAGGGGCAGCGCGAGGACGGTTGCCGTGGCCAAGAGCAGATGGTTGAAGAGAATCAGGGAGAGCATGGCATCGATATCCACGGTCACCAGACCAGACCGCCCGCAAGCGATCGTCAGCACCTGGATCATCATCAGGATGCCGTGAATGGCAAACAGGCTCTGGAGTACCCGAAAGGGCAACCTGGGTTTCCGTTTGATCCTCGACAGACGGTAAACCGCCAGACTGAACAAGAGTGCGGAATACAGGGCGGTCAGGAAGCGGGCTGCGACCGGATCACCCTCGAACGACACCACCAGGCCAAAGACGTAGATTCCACTGGCAAACTTCAGAATACGGGCCGAGTGGCGCGAGCCGAAAAACGGCAGTTCCATCAGGCGGTGAATGCCTGCAAGCAACAGCAGCGGTGACACGCCAAGACTCAAATGTCCCACCAGGACGGTCAGAAGGGGAGCCTCAATGAACGCACCAGCCGAGGCCAACAGGCTACCAAGGACAAAGCTGGCACAGGCGCCGGTCCACACCAGAAAACAGGGCTGATTGTCCCGGAGACGGTACACGGCCCAAAGCAGAGCCCCGATCAGCAGGTTCACGGCTATCGACAGCATCACCAGGGTCGGCAGGTGCACGTTCAGTTCCATTGGTCCTCTGGTCCTTGAGAATGAATCTGGAGGCGAACTCCCTCCAGCTTCACGATACCAGCACTCCCGCCTCCTGAACGTATCTGCTTTGTAGGAATTGGTATTATTAGTGTCATCACTTTTACCCACAAACCAGGACGGGTAACCTCGGATTCGATTAACGATCGTATGCTATACGACATTCACCGACAGCGAGATGCCATGAACGCCACGATTGACCTCCTGAAATCCCACCGCTCCATCCGAAAGTTCACCGATCGGAAAATTCCCCGCGAATTGTTGCGCGAGCTGATTCGGGCGGGCCAGAGTGCGGCGACCTCCAACCACGTGCAAGCCTACTCCGTGATTCACGTGGTCAATCCGGAAAACCGATTGAAGATCGCCGAGCTGGCCGGTGGCCAGCCCTACATCGCCGACAGCTCCGATTTCCTGGTGTTCTGTGCCGACATGAAACGCTCGACGGAAGCCGCGGAAAGAGCCGGTGCGGACGTCGTTCGCGGCACTACCGAACAACTGGTGGTTGCCAGCGTCGACACCGCCCTGATGGCCCAGAACGTTGCCATTGCCGCGGAATCTGAGGGCCTCGGCCTGTGTTACATCGGGGGTATTCGGAACAATCCCGCTGAGATCAGCAGCCTTTTGCGTCTGCCCGAACACGTTTATCCGGTCTTCGGCCTGTGTCTGGGGTACCCGGACCAGTCGCCGGAGGTTAAGCCCCGCCTTCCGGTGGACCTCATTCTCAAGGAAGACTACTACCAGGACGCACAGGACCAGGAACAGGTCGAGTCCTTCGACGCCACCATGAACAGCTATTACCGGGAACGCACCGGTGGCAACAAGGACACCACCTGGTCGGAGCAGCTCAAGCCGCTGTTCACCACCAAGTTACGCCCGCACATGAAGGCATTCTTGGAGGCCAGGGGCTTCAGAATGAAGTGACCGGCACCGCCGGCCTTCACACGGAGATTTTCTGCCAGACCGTGAGCTCGGAAAAACTGTGCTGGAACTTGTTGCGGGTCTCGCGGATCACGAATGGCAGGCTCCGGGGCTCACCCATCTGGCGAAAATGCGGCCCCAGTACCTCCCTCAAACCGTCCAGGGTGGTGTACTCTTCACCATCCTTCAGGAAGCCGCCGACCCACTCGGCGCGGGGCGTGTACTCCTCCAGCCAGGTGTAGGGTGAGGCAATGACCAGCAGACCGTCGTCGTTGATGCGCTCATGGATGGTGGTGAGAAATTTAGACGGTTGATACAGACGGTCAATCAGGTTGCCCGCCAGGACCAGATCGTAACCGGTAAATCGGGGGTCGAGGTCACAGGCATCGCCCTGATGGAACGCCACCTTGCCGGCTGTCTGCTCCAGGTCCAACGCAGCCAGTGTTCGCTCGTGATAGCTCACCAGCTCGCCCTCTTCCGGGCGGGCGTAGCGAACCCGTTTGTGTTGCGCCATTTCCTCGCACTTTCGAATAAACGTGGCCGAAAAATCGATGCCATCAACGTGGTCAAACCGTCGCGCCAGTTCGAAACTGGTCCGGCCACAGGCACAGCCAATGTCCAGGGCCCGCCCGAAATTCCGACCGTCCATGGCATCGATGGCGACGTCGGCCAGTTCTTTCGGGAAATTGGGCTCGCCGTGCCACCGCTCGCCAAAATGGAACTCCGAGTACTGGGCAAGTGTGGTGTCGTTCTCGTAAAACCCGCTGGGCTGCATTTCCCCGGCCTCCGACCCTGTTTGTGAAATGGGTTATGCTCACGTTATGGGTGAGACGTGTTCACCCATCTTACAATGAATTCGGCGGTTCCCCGCAAAAGACGCACAGGACACCCACTATGACCGAGCAACCCGTTCTCACGTCACTGACCGAAGGTATCCTCACCATCACCCTGAACCGACCGAGTCAACGCAATGCGGTGGATCGGCCAACCGCGAACGCCCTGCGCCGCGCTTTCACGGAATGCGAGGAGAATGAAGCCGTCAAGGTTGCGGTCCTGACGGGTGCCGGCGGCAACTTCTGCGCCGGCGCCGACCTCACTGCCCTCGACGACCCGGACCGACGCAACGAGATTGACCCCCACGGCACTGGACACGGCCCCATGGGTCCCACCCGGATGCAGCTGTCGAAACCCGTGATTGCTGCGGTCTCGGGTTATGCCGTCGCCGGCGGACTGGAACTGGCGCTGATGTGCGACCTGCGCGTGGCGGACAGTTCGGCGGTCTTTGGTGTTTTCTGTCGGCGCTGGGGCGTCCCCCTGATTGATGGCGGCACCGTGCGCCTGCCCCGGATCGTTGGTCACGGCCATGCCATGGACATGATCCTCACAGGTCGCCCGGTGACGGCCGACGAGGCCCTCTCGATGGGCCTGGCTAACCGGGTCGTGCCGGACGGCACCGCGCTCGACGCAGCCCAGACGCTTGCCCGCACCATCGCCGGTTTTCCCCAACGGTGCCTGCTCGCTGACCGCGCCTCGGCCATCCGCCAGTGGGACCTGAGCACCCACGACGCCCTGGCCACGGAAGGCGCAGCCGGCTATCCGGTGGTTTTTGAAGAGGCCATCGACGGCGCCCGGAAATTCAGGGAAGGGGCGGGGCGGCACGGCCAGTTCTGAGCAGCGCCGACAACCAGGGTTCCAGCTCCGGATACGCCGCCAGATCCAGGACAAACTCCTGGCCCCTGGCCGCCCCTTTCAGGTAACACCAGGGCGGGGCCAGTCGCCAACGATCTGGCCTGGCATGGTAACTCAGCGGTGCACGGGCATCGCCTGGATAAAAGCCCGCCGGCAAACGCCACTGGGTCGGCAGGCGAGCCTCCGGGTCACTCAGCATCAGCCCCTCGTCAAACGATGGGAAGACGCCGCTGCCGGGAAGAATCTGCCGCTGTTCCGGCAACCGGAAATCAGGGCTGGCCACATACAGAGTATTGCCCGCATCCGGCTGGCCGTGGAAATGTGGGTGGTACCGGGCCCAGGGCAAGGCGCTCTCCGGGAGCGCATCAATGGAGTGGGTCTCGGCAATGTGTAGCCAGCCCCAGATGGCATGGAAGGGCCGTGAACCCGGCACGAATCGCCAGCGTCGGCGCCAGAGTTCGGCCCGACGGAAGACCCCGAAAAACAGGAACAGGTCGCCCTCAGCGACCCCCTGATTGCGCAGGTGCCCCTGGGCGGATCCTGTCTGCCCCAGAACTGGCCGCCACCCGTCCAGACGGGGATAAGCCCCGGCCATCAGATCCGGATCCAGGTGAGCGCCGTCACCACCCCGAACGCGGCCGCCGCTCAGGTCCCGCGCCAGCTTGCCCAACCGACGTTCGCCAAAGCGCACATCATCGTAACGGATTTGAGACTGGCCATCGGGAATCGGCAGCACGCACAGCGAACCATCCGGGAGCAGCGGGCTGGGGCAGCCACCAGCGGAGGAATCGAAGCCTTTGCGACTCAGTATCAGGCGCATGGGGGTCACCATAAATGCGTGGACGGGTCTGGGGCGCCAGATGCTATCGTAGAATACGACGGATTTCCCGACCGAATCGCCATTGTCATCCAGGACACGCCGAACCATGAGAATTGTCTGTATCTCCGACACCCACAGCATGCACCGACAGATCGAGGTGCCAGACGGCGATCTGTTGATTCACGCCGGGGACTGTCTCGGGGTCGGCACCCTGGAAGAGCTGGAGGACCTGGATCGGTGGTTCTCGGAGCAGCCCCATCGCCACAAGATTCTGATCGCCGGCAACCATGACTGGTGTTTTCAGGATGAACCCGCCGACGCCAGGGCATTGGTCCAGCATGCCCATTACCTGCAGGACAGCGCACTGGAACTGGAGGGCCTGAAATTCTGGGGCAGCCCCTGGACACCGGTGTTTTTCAACTGGGCGTTCAATCTCGAACGGGGCCCGGCGATTGCCGAGCGCTGGGCCCGAATTCCCGGGGACACCGACGTGTTGATAACCCATGGCCCGCCCGCCGGCATACTGGACCGGATCATTCTGCCCACGGGAACCGTCCGCCCCGGGTGCGAGGACCTGGCCCGAAAGGTTGAAACCCTGTCCCTTCGGCTCCATGTTTTTGGACATATTCACGAAGACCACGGCCAGCAACAGATTGGCGACTGCCTGTATGTCAACGCCAGCACCTGTACCGGCAGCTACAAGCCGTTGAACCTGCCGGTTGTCGTGGATCTCTGACTCACCAACATGCACACCAATCCGGAGCCCCATGTCCAACCGACCCGACTATTCCCTGCTTGAGCTTGCCTCCGTTCGTGAAGGCGATTCCGTCGGCACCACGCTGGCCAACAGCGTGGCCTACGCCCAGCGCGCCGAACAACTGGGCTTTAGCCGTTTCTGGCTGGCCGAGCACCACAACATGGAAGGCATCAGCAGCTCCGCAACCTCGGTCCTGATCGGTCACATCGCCGGCAAAACCGACCGGATACGGGTGGGTTCCGGCGGGGTCATGCTGCCTAACCATCCACCGCTGGTGATCGCCGAACAGTTCGGAACCCTGGAGAGCCTCTACCCCGGCCGCATCGACCTGGGCCTGGGTCGTGCGCCCGGGACTGACCCGGTCACCGCCCGGGCGCTTCGCCGGGAGGGCCTGGGTGCCGAACAGTTCCCCGAGGACGTGGCCCGGCTGCAACAGCTGCTGGGGCCATTGCAACCTGGCCAGCCGGTCAAGGCCATCCCCGGAGCCGGCTCCAATGTCCCGATCTGGTTGCTGGGGTCCAGCCTGTACAGTGCCCAACTTGCGGCCATACGGGGCCTACCATACGCCTTTGCCGGGCACTTTGCGCCGCGGCTTTACCGGGAGGCGCTGCGGGTCTACCGGGACAATTTCCAGCCCTCTGACCAGCTGGCTGCCCCCTACTCGATGCTGGCCGTTCCGGCGATCCCGGCGGACTCGATGGACGAGGCCAGACGGTTGGCCACCACCAGCTACCAGCGGATTCTCGCGCTGTTCCGCGGCCAGCCGCTGTGGATGCGCCCACCGGTCGACTCCATGGAAGGACTGTGGAATGCCGGCGAAAAGGCCAGCGTTCAGGACTTCCTCGCGCTCCAGATCCTGGGTGATGCCAACGACCTGAACCGGCAACTGGACGAGCTACTGGCGACGGTCGACGTCGACGAACTGATGTTCACGATCGACATCTACGACCCCGCCAAGCGCCGTCACGCCCTGGAGGTTCTGGCCGCAACACGCCGTGCCTAGAGCACCGATTCGACGGCCCGGACCAGTGTCGGGTCGTCCGGCTCTACCCGACTGGGAAAGGCCTCCACCACTCGGCCATCCCGATCCAGCACATACTTGAAGAAATTCCAGCGCGGCGGCTGGCTCTGGCCACTGACGTGCTGGAACACCGGATTGGCGTCCGACCCCGTCACCGGGCCCGGGGCAATCATGGTGAAGGTCACTCCGAAATTCTTGTAACAGACCCGGGCAGCTTCCGCTTCGGTGTCTGCCTCCTGGCGGAAATCATCGCTGGCAAAGCCAACCACGACCAGCCCCCGGTCCTGGTATTTCCGGTGCAACGCTTCCAGCCCTTCGAACTGTCCGGTGTACCCGCATCGACTGGCGGTGTTCACCACCAGCATGGGTTTGCCCGCGGCCATGTTGCACAGGTTGACGTTGTCCCGGGAATGAAGCTTGCGGAGCTCGTGATCGAGAAACGCCGGGCAGGACGACGACACCGGCTCATCGGCGTGAACCCCGCCAACCGACAGCGAAAAAAGGGCCGCGAAGAGCAGTCTGACCATGGTTTGATACTCCGTTTACGTTCACCAGTATTACGCCACACAACGCCAAATGGTTTCAGTGCCGGGCAGCGGTTCGGCTGGACATGCCCGGTTTGACCCACCATCCTTTGCGGGACGCTCAATCCTCACAGACACCGTTTCACAGGGTTCGAACCATGCCCACACCGACACTGTTCGTCTTCCTTTCCCACGGCCTCGAAAGCGGTCCGGGAAGCACCAAGATCCAGGCAATGAAGGATGCCGCCGAGGCCTTCCCGGGCGTGACAGCCATCGCTATTGACCATCGCTCCACCAGGGATCCGGCGACCCGATTGGCACAGATGGCCAGCGCCATGGAGGAAGCCGGGGCCGATCCGGGCCGTACGGTGCTTGCCGGCTCCAGCATGGGTGGCTGGGTCTGTGCGCAGACCAGCGAATCAACCCCGGTACTTGGATGTTTCCTGCTGGCGCCCGCGCTGGCGATGGAAGGGTATCCCCAGTCAAGTCCGAACATTCGGGCCCGGTTTAGCCAGGTGATCCACGGCTGGAGGGACGACGTGGTCCCCGTGATGCCGGTACTGGAACTGGCCCGGAAACAGGGGCTTCCCACCCTGGTTCTACCGGATGGTCATCGCCTTGAGAACAGCGTCGGCCGGGTGGTCAGCGAGTTCCAATGGTTCCTCGAGGTGTGTCGCTCGAATCTGAATGAACCATGATTTCATAAACTTGCGACAGGGGTTCGGCACCGGGTTGGATTTTTTTGTTTTGGCCATTTTCTTGCGAAAACCCCGTTGTTTTGCCAGTCTTTAATAATGTAACAATAAATCTCAGTAGAAAAACGAACGGAGAAAACCCGATGAGTAGCATGAGTAAATTCAAGAAACTGGCCGGAATTTCAGCGTTCGCTTTTGCGGCCATGACGGTCGCCAACTCGGTGAACGCCGCTAGCTGGCGTTATGCTCACGAAGAGTATGAAGGCGACGTACAGGACGTGTTCGCGTACAAGTTCAAGGAATACGTCGAGGAAAACTCCGATCACACCCTGCAGATTTATCGTTTCGGCGAGCTGGGTGAATCTGACGACATCATGGAGCAGACCCAGGCCGGGATCCTGAACTTTGTTAACCAGTCCCCGGGTTTCACCGGCGCACTGATTCCGGAAGCCCAGATTTTCTTCATTCCCTACCTGATGCCCACCGACATGGAAACGGTCATCGAGTTCTTCCGGGAGAGTGAAGCCATCAATGAAGATTTCCCGAAGTTGTATGCCGACAAGGGACTTGAGCTTCTGAAGATGTACCCGGAAGGCGAAATGGTGGTCACCGTTGACGAGCCGGTTACCAAGCCGGAGGACTTCAACAACAAGAAGATCCGCGTCATGACCAACCCACTGCTGTCCGAAACCTATGCCGCCTTCGGCGCCACCCCGACCCCGCTGCCCTGGGGTGAAGTCTACGGTGCACTGCAGACCAACATGATCCAGGGCCAGGAGAACCCGATTTTCTGGATCGAGTCCGGTGGTCTGTACGAAGTGTCTCCGAACCTCGTTTTCACCAGCCATGGCTGGTTCACCACTGCGATGATGGCCAACAAGAACTTCTATGACGGCCTGTCGGACGAAGACCAGAAGCTGGTTCAGGACGCTGCCGACTTCGCGTTCGAGGAAATCATTGTTCACATTGACGGCCTGGCTGAAGAAGCCCTTGGCAAGATCCAGAAAGCCTCCGACGAAGTCACCGTCACTCGCCTGAACGACGAACAGATCCAGGCCTTCAAGGAGCGCGCTCCCCAGGTTGAGGACAAGTTCATTGAAATGACTGGCGAGAGCGGCAAGGAACTGCTCAACCAGTTCAAGGAAGACCTGAAAGAAGTTCAGAGCAAATAATCTGATGGACCAGTGCCCGCCGGCGCCTGCCGGCGGGCCTACCCCTTAACCCCGCCCCGCCGGGGACCTCCTACCGGCCGGGAGCAGAAAGTTCTGGAGCGGAACCCATGTCCGAGAACTCCCCGGATCTAGAAGACGACACTGGCACCTACGAGTCTGGCCTGCCCGGGTTTCTGGGAACCATCGATGTATGGATCAGTAAAGTTGAGGCGGTGATGCTTGCCGTCGGTGTCATTTTGATGGCCGTAAACACCTGTGTGAACGTCATCGCGCGCTTTGTCTTTGGTGAGGGCCTTTTCTTTTCCGGCGAGATCAACCGGATTCTGATCATCCTGATTACCTTTGCCGGCATCGGCTATGCCGCCCGCCACGGTCGCCACATTCGAATGTCTGCGGTTTACGATGCCATACCCGCAAAAGGCCGCAAGGTGCTGATGATCTTTATCGCCCTGGTTACCTCCGTAACGATGTTTTTCCTCTGCTATTACTCGGTCGGTTACATCGAGACGCTTCACGGTCGCGGCCGGATCCTGCCAGCCCTTGGTTTTGAAATTTGGTGGATTTACATCTGGGCACCTATTGGCTTCGCCATCACCGGCATCCAGTACCTGCTCACGGCGATCAAAAACCTCACCAGCAAGGATGTCTACCTTTCCACAGGTGTGGTCGACGGATACTCGGATACCGAATCGGAAGTATGAACCCAGCAGCTGACGCGAGATAAGGAAAGAACACCATGGCAACTATAATGATGTTGGTCATGATCGGGTTGCTGCTGCTCGGCTTCCCGATGATGGTCCCGCTGATCGCCGGCTCGGTGGTTGGCTTCGTAATGATGTTTGACGGCTTCGGCCAGATGGGCACGTTTGTGCAACAGATGATGGGGGGCATCCGACCCGCGTCGCTGATTGCGGTACCCATGTTTATCCTTGCTGCCGACATCATGACCCGAGGGCAGTCTGCAGAACGCCTGATAAACATGGTCATGGCTTTTATCGGTCACGTGAAAGGCGGCCTGGCCATCAGTACCGCCACCTCCTGCACGCTGTTTGGCGCAGTATCCGGTTCAACCCAGGCCACCGTGGTCGCCGTGGGCTCGCCTCTGCGACCGAAGATGCTGAAAGCTGGTTATTCTGATTCCTTCACGCTGGCACTGATCATCAACGCCAGCGACATTGCGTTTTTGATCCCGCCCAGCATTGGCATGATCATCTATGGTGTGGTCTCCGGAACCTCAATTGCGGAGCTTTTCATCGCTGGCATCGGACCGGGTGTCCTGATCCTGTTCATGTTCTCCATTTACTGCCTGATCTACGCCTACAAGAACAATGTGCCCACGGAGGAGAAGTCAACGTGGGGCCAACGCGCCGTGTCGGTACGCGAGGCCCTGTGGCCCCTGTTCTTCCCAGTCATTATCGTAGGCGGCATCTACGGCGGCATTTTCAGCCCGACCGAGGCCGCGGCCGTCTGTGTGCTGTACGCGTTCCTGCTCGAATTCGTCGTATTCCGGTCGCTTAAGCTGGCCGATGTCTACCGGATTGCCAAGTCCACCGGCCTGATTACTGCCGTGGTCTTTATCCTGGTCGCCGTCGGCAACGGCTTCTCCTGGATCATCTCGTTTGCCCAGATTCCCCAGGCTATTCTGGCCGCTGTTGGCGTCAACGAAGCCGGTCCTGTGGGCGTCCTGATTGCCATCTGTATCGCGTTCTTCATCGCCTGTATGTTTGTGGACCCGATTGTGGTGATCCTGGTGCTGACGCCGATTTTCGCGCCTGCCATAGAGTCCACCGGACTGGATCCGGTTCTGGTGGGGGTACTGATCACGCTCCAGGTGGCGATCGGGTCGGCTACGCCACCCTTCGGCTGCGATATCTTCACCGCCATTGCGATCTTCAAACGACCTTACCTGGAAGTGATCCGGGGCACGCCACCGTTTATCTTTATCCTGGTTGCCGCAGCTGGTCTGATCATCGCGTTCCCGGACATTGCGCTGTTCCTGCGTGACGTCGCCTTTCGGGATTGACGTCTAACCGAACCGCCGTCTCAAGGAGAAAGCTATGTTCAAACGGATTCTGGTTGCCATTGACGGTTCCAAGGCGTCCCTCAAGGCACTGGACAAGGCCATTGAACTGCAGAAGCTGACCGAGGCCGAGATCTACCTGATCTGTGTGTACAAACACCACAGCCTGTTCGAGGCCTCGCTGTCCATTGGCCGGCCCCCGGGTATGGATATCCCGGACAAGGTGCTTTCGGAGTACGCCAAAGAAGTGGTCAATCACGCCAAGGAATTGGCCAAGTCCCACGGAGCCATCAAAATTCGGGGTTTCGTGAAAAGCGGCCGGCCTTCAAAAGTGATCGTCAAGTTTGCCGAGGACAAAGAAACGGACCTGATTGTCGTGGGTACCCGAGGCACCCACAGCGACAAGGACGGCATGCTCCTGGGCAGTGTATCCCACAGGGTGGCGTCCCACGCCAAGTGTCCGGTGCTGGTGGTCTGACGTCAGGCCGCCTTGCTTCTTGAGATACCGACCCGGTTACGCCCCTCTTCCTTGGCCCGGTAGAGGGCCTGATCAGCCAGACTCAGTAGCTGCTCGGGCGCCTCGCCGGTTTCCGGCCAGCAAGCCACACCCACTGAAACCGTCAGATGCCCCAGGTCTTGGCCCTGAAACACGACCGAGGCATCGCTCACGGAATCGCACAGGCTCTGAGCGCGCTCGGTGGCGTCGTCGGTGAGCGCGCCCGGCATGATGACCACAAACTCTTCGCCACCGTACCGACAGACGATATCGCTGTCCCGGAACTGACGCTGAAGCGTCAGCGCCACCGACTGCAAGCCGCGGTCGCCAGCCTCGTGACCATGGGTGTCGTTGAATTGCTTGAAGTGATCGATGTCGATCACCAGAAGCGACAACGGAAGGTGGCTACGCAAAGCAACGGCGCATTCATGCTCGAACAGCTGATCGAAATAGCGTCGGTTCTTGAGTCCGGTCAACGCGTCCTCGTAGGAGAATTTCTGAAGTTCTTCCCGCAGGGCAATGCTTGAGAGGGTAATCGAGATCCGCTGGATGGCCTGATCCAGTCTGGTAAACAGCCGCGCCAGGCCATACCCCCGCTCTTCGTTCCCAACCAGCCCAACACTTTCCAGCAACAGGACGCCCTCGGTGACGATTCCCTCACTGGCGGACTCCACATTGATCCAGAAACACAGTGGGTCGGCGGGCCAGTTGGCCGCAGCCTCGAGGTTATTGTTTCCGGACGCTTCCGGGACCTGGGAAGGCCGCGGCAGCCCCCTGGACGCATCCAGGCTCTGCGGCAATGCGTTTTGCTCACCCGCATCACCCCAGCACACGACTGCCCGATAATGGCCATCATCGCCACGCTGGTAGAGTATGCCGGGAAGAGGACTGCAGAGATCCGGAACCACTTTGGCCAGTACGGGAAACGCCTGCTCGAGGGTGAGACAATCCTGAAGATCCGCAATCATGTCACCGAGCACCCGGTTTTTCTCATTCTCGAACGTCAGCATGCGCACCCGGGCCTGTTCACGACGGGCGAGGGATTCGGCCCGTGCTGTCCGTTCCTCCACCTTCTGCTCCAGGGAAACCGCCAGCCGTTTCAAGCCATTCTGAGTGCTCGCGTAATGCCAGAGAGAAATCACCACCACGGCCAGTGTGAACATCAGCAGACCCCAGCTCACGGGCACCCGGCCCCACGGAAGCACGCCGTGGGCGACGGCCATATCCACGATCAGAAAACCACAGAAAATGCCGTAGGTCAGCACCAGTACCTGTTGCTCGCGCACCATGTGCCGGAACCGGCGCACCACCACGACAGTGATGGCGGCAATGGTCGCCAAAAACAATGCATCGAACACCGGGAAGGTGGACGAAAGATTGACCACCCCAAGCAGGGCTAAGCCGATCGCCCCGACCAGGTAGCCAAGATGCAGCTTCCAGATCAGGCCAATCAGCCAGGGACGGTAATCCGCCAGCCATTGCTCGAGCATCAAGGCCAGGGCGACCGGCAACATGTAATAGGACCCCGCGGCCAGGTAGTCCCACATCAGCGGACGATAGGTGATCAGGAGGCTGGCCTGGCTCTCGGCCACCAGCATCACGGCGGCGGACAACGCAAACACGGCAAGCCCCAGGAACGTCCGTCGTTCGGTCTGCAGGGCAGCGAAAATCAGGGCAAGCAGAGCGATGAGCGCAGAAAAGCCCGCAATCACCAGGGCTTTCAGCGAGTTCTCCACGATAAACAGCACAAGGTCGGCCTGGTCCATAATCGACACTTCGCCCCACAGTCCGATGTCGGTGTAATCGGAGAACACCCGGAAATAGATCGGCTTGTCCTGATACCCCGCGGGCAGGGCAATGGCATGCCAGGGCCATCCCTGAAAGGAGCCACGGCCCTGGGAGTCGAAGGTCCCGTACTCATAGATCTGCTCGCCACCCAGGTACACCTGAACAATGATGTCGACGCTGAAAATGTAGAGAACGGGTTCTTGCCACTCTCCATTCGGAAGGGTTACCCGGTACCAGACATGTTCCCGACCGTTGCGGTCGGGCGGATTGGACGGGAATCCGATGGTTTGCCACTGGCCGGCGTCGGTCTCGAGCGTCCAGTGGGGCTGGCCGTCAGCATTGAAGGTCGAATCGCCCCAGCGATATTCCCAGCCATCAGTGATCGGCTGGGATGCAGCAAGGGTCGCGCCCGGCAGGGTGAACGCCAGAGACAACGCGATGATCAGCAGTGGGCGGAGCACATGCATCGGGAGGAAGCGCCTGCATTGTTGGGGAACTGGCACCAATTATAGGTTAATAGATCACAAACTGAGCCAGTCCGCTACGGCTGATGCCATCGTTCCCAGGGCCCCGAAGGATTGCCTAGCTTGGTCGGGACTCCGATCGACCCATAACCACCATCGCCAGCAAGGCTGAACCGACCATCAGCAGCAACGCCACCGCATTGAGGACCGGCGTGGAACCTTCTCGCAGCCGGTTGAACAGTGCCACGGTCAGTGGGGTATCGCTACCGGTCAGCATAACGGTGGTATTGAAGTTCTCGAAGGACATCAGGAACGCCATGGCGGCCGCGCCGAAAACGGATGGCAACAGCCATGGCAGGGTTACCGTAAACCAGGCCACGAGCGGCGTCGCCCCCAGGTTCAGCGCCGCTTCTTCCAGTTGAGGGTCGAATTTCCGCAAGCGAGCGGCAATCACCAGGGTACTCAAGGTGGTGATGAAGGTGACCTGGCCCATGACGACCAGCGGCATACCCGGCCGAAACACATCCAGCTCGATACCCCAGGCTCGGGAAACGTCGTTGGCCATGCCGCTGTAGAACACCAGGATAGACACCCCGAGGATGACGCCGGGAATGACCAGCGGTAGCAGCATCAGCACGTACAGAAACTCCTTGCCCCGGAACTGCAGGCGTTCAAACAGCACGGCGTTCACACACCCCAGCGCCACGCTGACGACGGTCACCCAGAAAGCAACCCTGACGCTGGTCCAGAGCGCCGCCAACAGGCCATCGTCGTGGAACAGACCGGTGCGGCCGGCCGAACCATCGGCCAGGTACCAGTCCAGGGTGAACCCTTTCCAGGGCAAGGAAGGAAACGGCGCATCGTTGAAGGCAAAGACCCCCGTTACCAGCAGGGGCAGCGCCAGATAGACGAAAAAGGCCACCAGATAGGCCAGGTAGAGGCCGTCGAACCAGCGGGACCGGGGAACGGATCGAATCATGGCTACCCCAGGACCTTGCGCAGGGACTGGCCCGTGAGTTTCAGGCCCAGCCACACGATAAGCGACGACAACACCAACAGCAGGACACCCAGGGCCGCACCCTGCTCCCAGTTAAACCGGGTAATGAACTGGGTGAAAATCTGCTGGGTGAACCAGGCGCTGTCCTTGCCGCCCATCAGGATGGGGGTCAGGTAGCTGCCCAGGGTCAGCATGAACACGACGATGCAGCCGGAAACGATGCCCGGCATTGCCCAGGGCACCACGACTTCCCTCAGGACGGTGGCATGGCTTCCGCCGAGATCGTACCCGGCTTCCACCAGGTTCTCATCCATGCCGTCCAGGGTGGTTACCAATGGCACCACCATGAACAGCAGGCCGTTATAGACCAGGCCGATGATCACCGCGACGTCGTTGTAAAGCATCTCGACCGGTCCATCGGCCCAGCCCAGCGCCTGTAGCCAGGCGCTGAACAACCCGCTTTCCCTCAGCAGGATCATCCAGCCATAGGTTCGCACCAGTTCACTGGCCCAGAACGGGATCAGGCAGGCCAGGAAAAGGAACCCCCGGGCGCGTCCCCGCGCCAGACGAGCGATGTACCAGGCGATCGGGAACGCAACGATCAGGGTCAGGAAGGTGGTCAACAGCGACATGACCCCGGTGCGCACGAAGGTCCGCCAGTAGTAGGACTCGGTAAAGAAATTCTGGTACTGCTCCACGCCCCAGGCCAGCGTGTCCCAACTTTCCCGAACCTGAAATGACACCCGCAGCATCTGCAAATGCGGCACCAGCACCAGCAACACGATCCAGAGCAGGAACGGTGTCAGCAGTAACCACAGCGACAGCCGGCCAGCCGATGGGCTCATCCTGCCTCCACACCGAATACGCGTGCAAGCAGCGGATCCCAGGCCAGCCGGACCGGTGCGTTCTCATGCAGGTTCGGCGCGGAACCATCCTGGGGTAGCCGGGCGTAGAGGGTCTGGCCCGCCATGTCCGCCTCTACCCGGCTATTGGCACCGTCAAACAGGGTGGTCTGAACGGTCGCCTGCAACGCGGAGAATCCGAAATCGTGGGCCTCGCCAGTCAACAGAAGGGATTCCGGGCGGATAAAAAGTTCCGCCCGCTGGCCCGGCTCAAGGTCGTTAGCGGCCACACGGCCCTGCACCAGCGAACCGTCGTCCAGACGGACGTCGGCCAGATCCTCACGCACCGCCACCAGTTCACCGCCAATCCGGTTGTTGTCTCCCACGAATCCGGCCACGAACGGCGTCGCGGGTTCCCGGTACAGCTGCTCGGGCGGCGCCACCTGATCAAACCGGCCGTCCCGCATAACCGCCACCTGATCGGACATCACCATCGCCTCCGACTGGTCGTGGGTGATGTACACGAAGGTGGTGCCAAAAGCTTTCTGCAGATGCTTGAGTTCCACTTTCATCTGCTCCCGAAGCTTCAGATCAAGCGCCCCAAGCGGCTCG
Organism: Marinobacter arenosus; assembly: GCF_019264345.1. Taxonomy (NCBI): domain Bacteria; kingdom Pseudomonadati; phylum Pseudomonadota; class Gammaproteobacteria; order Pseudomonadales; family Marinobacteraceae; genus Marinobacter; species Marinobacter arenosus. Next base: position 2,869,085 of record NZ_JAHVAO010000001.1, on the reverse strand, counting down.
TCCAGCAACAGCAACGTCGGCTCCAGCACCAGGCAACGCGCCAGGGCCACCCGTTGACGCTGGCCGCCGGAGAGCTCTCCGGGATTGCGGGATTCCAGGCCGGGCAGCCCCACCTGTTCAAGGACCCGGGCAACGCGCTTGCGGCGGTCCGCCGCCGGCACCTTCTGACGCTTCAGGCCATAGCCAATGTTATCGGCCACCGACATGGTCGGGAACAGGGCCAGGTGCTGGAACACCATGTTGACCGGCCGACGGTTCGGCGGCACGGCGTTCATCCGCTGGCCCCGGATATGGATGTCGCCGGAGTCGGGACGGTCAAAGCCGGCCAGGAGCCGCAGCAGGGTGGTCTTGCCACAGCCCGAGGGCCCGAGAATGGAGAAGAATGTGCCCGCAGGTACATCCAGAGAGACATGGTCCACCGCCGCGTGCTGCCCGAAACGGCGAACCAGGTCCGTACAGAAAAGGTCCGAATTCACCCCCATGCAATCAGTTCGCTGCCTGAACCCGATCGAGGACCTGACCTTCCAGGGTTTCGAGCCCCGGCGGTACCGGCGGATACCACTTGATGTTGTTGATGGCCTGATCGCCAAAACTGGCTCGATAGGCGTCCCGCAGGTCGGCACGTACGTACTCGTCCGCCCCCTTGGAGGCCGTGAAATTGCCCGACGCGTTGGTGATACGGGCGGCGATCTCCGGCTGCATCACGAAATTGATCCACCGATAGGCCGCCTCTTCATTCTCGCTGCGGCGGGGAATCGCGAACGTGTCAATCCAGCCAAGAGCGCCGGATTCCGGAGCCACAAACCGGATGTCCGGATTCTCCGCGTTGAGTTTCCAGCCGCCGGCATCCCAGGCCATGGCGGCGGTCACCTCACCGGTGCGCAGCAGGGCCAGCAACTGATCGCCACCGGTCCAGTAGGTTTTCACGTTGCCCTTGCAGTCAATCAGCTTGTCTTCCACCTTCGCCAGGATGGACTGGTACTGGTCCCGGTCGTTGTAGGCGGAAAACGGATCCATGCCCATGGCGAAGGCAAATCCGATCAGCGTCGGGCGTTTCAGGCGATAACTCACCTCACCGGCCACCGCCGGATCGCACAGATCCGTGTAATCGGTGACCGTCTCAGCCACCGAGTTGTGCACAATCAGCCCGCTGGTGCCCCACACCGATGGGACACCGTAGAACGCGCCATCCAGTTGGGTGGCGTTCCGGGTCGCCTTCAGCATGGACGGTTGCAGGTTGTCGGTGTCGACCCGGTCAAAATCAATCGGTTTGTAGATGTTGAACTGGCGTTGAACACCAACAATACGGTCCTGGCTGGGCTGGGCCAGGTCGAAACCGGCTCCCCCGGTCGCCCGCAGCTTGGAAATCATGTCCTCGTTGTTGGAGAGGGTCACCTGCACATCGATGCCGGTTTCTTCCTCAAACTGTGCCACCACATCGTCCGGAGCGTAACCGCCCCAGGTGATCAGTCGTAATTCCTCGGCCTGGGCAACACTGGAAAACGTACCGGCAATGAGCGCGGCAGACAGCAGCAGCGAACGTGTGGGTGCCAAACAATGGAGCCTGGTCATAACGCATCCTTGGTAATGATTGGGTCGGGAGTTTGCTAACCATTTGTTATCAGGAAGTTATAGACCATGTATTTCAGTTTTGTGAAACCGGGATAACAAAAACGGGGTGTGGCATCCTTCCGGATCCCGACACCCCGTTGGTGCGGCCGTGACCGGCCGGCTGGGTCTGATGCGGCGTTATTCGCCGGCAACGCTGTCCAGGTAGGCCTTATCGGAAATGTTGGTCCATTGGCGAACCTGGCGCAGGTACTCGCGCTGGGAATTGATGATCTCTTTCGCCAGTTCGTCCTGTTCCGCTGCTTCTTTCAGGAGCTTGTTGGTCGCGCCTCTCAGGGCTTCGATCACTTCCGGCGGGAAGGTCTTGTGAGTGACGTCCGGATAGTCTTCCTTCATCCGGTCCCAGGCCACACCACTTTCGTGCGTGCTCTGGATGTACATGTCGTAGGCGGCTGTGCGCATGGCGACGCGCAGGATTTCCTGCAGATCCGCGGGCAGGCTGTTCCAGGTTTTCTGGTTGATCAGGAACTGGACCTCGGCGCCCGGCTCCTGCCAGCCGGAATAGTAATACTTGGCAATCTGGTGGAAACCCATGCTGAAATCGAGGGCCGGGCCCACCCATTCAACCGCATCGATGGTGCCCCGCTCCAGGGCGCTGTATAGCTCACCCGGCGGGATGTTGGTCACCGCCACACCCAGCTCGGACATCACCTCACCAGCAAACCCGGGCGTGCGCATCTTCATGCCCTTGAGGTCGTCGAGGGATTTGATCTCTTCCCGGAACCAGCCACCCATCTGGTTACCGGTGTTGCCGCCCGGAAACGACAGCAGGCCGTAGGGTTCATACACCTTCTGCATCAGTTCCATGCCTTCGCCATGGTAGAACCAGGCGTATTGTTCCGGCGCGATCATACCGAAGGGCACCGTGGTGAAGTACATGGCGTTCGGGATGGTGCCCTTGTAGTAGTAGGACGCGGTGTGACCCATGTCGTACTGGCCGTTGCGGACAAGGTCAAAGATGCCAAACGGTGCCTTGTGTTTGTTGGAGGCATCAATCCGGATCTTCAGGCGACCACTGGACATGGTCTCCGCCATTTCCGCCATGTGCTCAACGGTCTCACCGAGGATCGGCGAATTGGGCCCCCAGGTCTGCGCCAGGCGCAGTGTGAACGTGTCCTCAGCCAGGCTGAGGGAACTGACTGAAACGGTCAGCGCAAAAGCGACCATTCTGAAAAGGTGAGTCATCATTGTTGGCACCCTTTATCCTATTATTATGTAATAAATTTTTGTTGAATCCGATCAATACTAGCTTGGGAACAGTGCCAGCGCCAAGACTTGCTCTGCGTCGTGGGAAGGACCAACGTGATGAAGCCTGCCAGAGCCTCGGGGAAGTCCTGACCCGACCCTGCGCAATGGATCGAGGACAACGGCCTCGCAAAACTGCCCGGTCGACGGCGACTAACGGGAAAACGTCGGACTGACTCAGACCTTGAACTGACTCACCAATCCTCGCAGACTCTCGCCCAACCGCGCCAACTCCTGGCTGGCTTCGTTGGTCTGGGTGACGCCGGTATCGCTCCGCTGGGCGGCGTCGACAATGCGCACCACGTTCTGGTTGATTTCCTCGGCCACTTGGCTCTGCTGCTCAGCCGCCGTGGCAATCTGGGTCACCTGATCGTGAATCTGGCCCACGGATTTTTCGATGGTCCCCAGGGCACCGGTGGCGTGATTGATGCGCTCAACGGTCTCCGAGGACCGGTCACGGGACCGGTTCATGCGCTCAACCGCCGAACGGGATTCAGACACAAAGCCATCGATCATTTCCCGAATCTGGTCGGCAGACTCGGCACTGCGCTTGGCCAGCTGACGGACTTCATCGGCCACCACCGAGAAACCACGGCCATGCTCGCCGGCGCGGGCTGCTTCAATGGCAGCATTCAGCGCCAGCAGGTTGGTCTGTTCGGTGACCGCGTGAATCACATCCAGAACCTGCTGGATGTCATCCGACTTCTCCGCCAGCGCATTGATCGTCCGGGCGCTTTCCTGAATCTCCTCGGACAGCTTGTTCACCGCGCCCTGGGCATTGGTAATGGTTTCGCCACCGTCCCGGGCCATACGATCGGCGTCGGAAGCCGCACTTTCGACCTCGTTGGCATTGCCGGAAATCTGCTGGATCGTCGCCGCCATTTCATTGATGGCGGAGGCAATCTGGTCGGTCTCCGAACCCTGTTCCTGCACCGACGCGCGGGTTTCATTGGCCACCCGGCTCAGTTCCTCGGCCGCCGACGCGACCTGGTCGGTGGTTGCCCCCACCTCACGAATGGTGTTCTGGATCTTGATCACAAACGCGTTGAACCGGCGTCCCAACTCCGACAATTCGTCCGTGCCGTCCTCCGGCAGACGGTGGCGAAGATCACCCTCGCCATCCGCAATCTCCTGCATCATGTCGCTCACGAGCTTGAGCGGCTTGGTCACGGTGCGCCCGACGAACAGGCCTACCAGCAGGGAAATGACGACGACGACCACCGTCACCGCCAGAACAAACCCGAGGGTGGAGGCGATGTTGTCCTCAATGTCGGCACGGGCAGCCGCAACTTCACGCTCGATGTTGGTCACGTAAACCCCGGCACCAATCATCCAGTCCCAACCCGGGATGATGGTGGAGTAGGACACCTTCGGTTCCTCGTTACCGGACGCCGGGTTCATCCACTCGTACTCGTAGTAACCGTCTGTTTCAGCCGCATCGAACAGGGAGCCCACCAGCTTCCTGAGGGTCGGGTTGCTCGAGGGGCCTTCCTTGGAAGGATCCGGAGCATAGGCCAGGTTGTAGACGTCGCGGGTATAGGCAAAGACATAGTTGGTCTTGTCGAACCGGATGGTCCGGAGGCGCGACGCCGCCTCGGCCTTGGCCTCCTCCTCCGAGAGTTCAGGGTCGTTCTTCGCGTCCAGGACAACCGCCCGGGCGGCATCGATCAGGTTCTTGAGTCCGGCCTTCCGGGACTCCAGCAGGCTGGCTTCAAGACGCTTGAGCTCAGCCTCGCCGCTGGCCTGGATCTGGCTGACGGTAATCCAGGCGATGGTCGCAGCAGTAATCAGAACCGGCACCAATACGGCCAGCAACAGTCGGGTGCGTACGCGCAGGTTGTTCAGGAGATTCATCAAAACGATCCTTGGGAACGGGTTGGGAGTTGTAAATTATCCACAGACATGCGTGGGGCACTGTTCCAGTTTGTTAAAACACGCCCGGGCACAAATCCGTGAGGGTCGCCCGAGCTGACGCTAGACTGGTACTGTTCGCGCATTTTCAGATAATTAGGGTATCGACCGTTCGGACCGGATCTTGAACGCGATATCGACCAAAGTCTTAAGACAACGGATGCAGCATGAAGGACCTTTTCCTGATCCGACACGCAAAATCCAGCTGGGCCGACGACAGCCTGCGGGACCAGGCGCGCCCCCTGAATGCCCGGGGCCAGAGCCAACTGGCGCCGCTGGGCCGGGCCCTGGCCCATCACGGCGGTTTTGCCGGCCAGGTGTACGCCAGTTCAGCCGTCCGGGCACGGGCGACCCTCGAAGGTGTCTTGCCCGCGTCCTTCCCGCCGGACCGGGTGCACGTCTGCCCTGACCTCTACACCTTCGATTTCCGGCGCCTGGCGAAGTGGTTGCAGGAGCGGCAGGAGCCGGGCCCGGTCGCAATCATCGGGCACAACCCGGCGCTGCTGGAGCTTGCCCAGTGGCTGCTCAAGCACCCGCCGGAGCAGTTACCCACGGCCAGCTTCGTGCATCTTCGCATTCCTTCGCAGCAGTGGGGTGAGCTGGCCAAAGGCAAGGGCAAGCTGGAGGCCCTGTTGACACCAAACGAATTCAGCTACCGCCATGTCGCCCGCAAACTGAAAAAACGGGCAAGAACCGACGGCGCCCGGCCAGGCCGGGATATTCCTGCAGCGTTGCAACATCAACTGGGGCTCATGCACCAACTGACACCCGGGGTGATCGTCGGCCTGGATGACGAATTCCTGCACCAGTACCGCATTGCCATTCGCCGCAGCCGCGCCCTAGCGGAATCGATTCAGGAGGTTACCGGGAACACCCTGCTGGCAAAATCGACCAAAGAGCTGAAACGGTATGCCAATGCCACCAGCAGGCTCCGGGACCTGCACGTTTTCCTGCAACATCTGCCGTCGCTGTGCGCGGCCAACGACGAACTGCGCACGGCCCTTCACACCTATTTCGAGATGGCCGTGGAGAGCGAACAGCAACAACTGGTGAAGAAACTGACGGGCAAGCGCTACCGCAAGAGCCTGGCGGACTGGCAGGACCGGATAGAATCGGGAAAACTGGAAAAACTTGCCGCGTCATTGAGCCGCAAAGACATCCGAAAGACCGCCCGCCAACGTATTGATGAGATCAATCGGCGGACTGCACTGCTGACCTCTTCCTCGCCGGACGAGGATTTCCACCGATTGCGCAAACTGTTGAAGCGGACCCGTTACCTTATGGAGCTCAACCGGGGAGATTGGAAGCGCCCCTTGAAAGTGCTCCGGGAACGGCAGAAACATTACGGCCATTTCCAGGACCTGCACGTGCAGATTCAGTTGCTGGAGCAGTTCCGCAGTGACGCGCCGGATATTCTCCCGGCGGCCCTGCGCAATCTCGAGACCGGGTTGGAGCAGCAGAAAGCGGAGGTCCGAAACCAGATACTGGCCCTTGGAGGACTGGATGACACTCCGGTATGACACCCTTTTCTACGACAGCCGCTGCCCCCTGTGCGCTCGGGAAATCCTCACCCTGCGCAAGTTGCAGGACGGCAGCCTGATTTTTGCAGACATTCACGAGCAAGGCGGTGCCAACCCTGACGTGCCCAGCCACGAGCACCTGTTACGCCGGCTGCACCTGCTGACCTGGACTGGCGAGTGGGTAACCGGTCTGGAGGCCACCGTGCGCGCCTGGTCACACACCGGCTTTGGTTTCCTGTTCAGACCCTTGCTCTGGCCCGTCGTCTTCCCTTTGGCCTCACGCCTGTACGCGATCTGGGCGGATCGACGCTATCAACGCAAATACACCTGTGCCATCGGCCGCAACGAACAGACTCACTGACACTGGCGTTACTCCGGGCCTGGCTGACGGTCGGGCGGCGCACCCTGGTTACACTTCTTGCACTCCAACTCGACACCCAGCATCGAGTGCCGGCCCTCATCGGTTAGGACCCAGGGCCGGTTGACCCAGGGAGGGTCATGGCGTACGTGCTGGTTATGTCCGCACGCCAGCTGGGCAACCCAATGATTCTCCTCGTCCCGATGATAGCCGGTGATGGGTTGTTTCATGGCCGCCACTACCCCGTTACCGGGCCCACGCCCAGACAGCAGGCCTTGTACTTCTTTCCACTACCGCAGGGGCAGGGCTCGTTGCGACCGGGTTTCAGGGCTCCTTCACGGGTCTCGCCGGACAGGTAGAACCATTGCCCATGCTCGCGTACGAAATCCGAGTGTTCTTCAAGATAGCCCCAGCCAGAGCCCGCGCGGTAATTCGCCCGGAAGTGCACCGTTCCCGCATCACCGTGTTGCCCGCTATCAAGAATCTGAAGCGACGCCCAGTCCGGGGACTGTTCCAGGCTAAGGTTGCCCGGCCGGGTGCGGGGGTGCCAGGTTGCCACCAGGTAATCGGTCAGGCCCAGCACAAAGGCGCAGTAGCGGGAACGCATCAGCGCTTCCGGGGTTTCGGCCGTTTTACCGAGGTGCAGAGGTTGGCAGCAGGTGGCATAGGTCTGGCCAGAGCCGCAGGGGCACGGCGTCTGATCGGGGGAGCGTTGCGTTGTCATCCAGGTCGGCCCGTCGTTCCACTATGGTCTGATAAGGAAACCCAGTCTATCAGTTCCAACCCGATAACCGCTGTGTTATCAAGGCAGATTGCCATTGTCCGGTGACTCATCTTGAACGAACTGAGCCTGCTGCAGATCCTGCTTGCCAACCTCGCGATACTCGCCGGAGCCTGTCTCCAGGGTGTGGCCGGCTACGGTATCGGTACGTTGTCGGCACCGCTGTTGTTCCTGGTCAGCCCGGTCCTGTTACCGGGCCCATTGATCCTGAACGCCACCGTTCTGACCGTGTTCATGCTGATTCGTAACCGCGGTGCCCTGCAGGTTCGCCAGGTTCGCTTCGCCATTGTGGGCGGTGCCATCGGCACGGTGCTGGCCGGCCTGACCCTGCTCATTCTGTCCCCCAAGGGATTCGAGCTGATCTTCGGGGTGCTGATCCTGACCGGTGTCGCCCTGAGCATCGGCGGACTGCGGCCGGCACTGAACGCTCGCAACAGCGTCATGGCAGGCGCCGCCTCCACCTACATGGGCACCATCACCGCCGTGGGCGGCCCACCCATTGCACTGATCTACCAGAACGAGAAGGGCCCCCTGGTCCGGGCCAACATGTCCGCGTTTTTCCTGGTGGCCAGCTTCCTGAGCCTGTCTGCGCTGCTGTTTTCCGGTTTTCTCGGCGCCCGGGAGCTGAAACTGTTTGCACTGACCTTCCCCGGTGTATTGATCGGCTTCTGGCTGTCCGGACGCCTGGTAAACCGCATGCCCTTCGATGGGCTTCGGCCGGTGATCCTGGCCATTGCCGCCGTGGCAGGGGCCGCAGCCCTGGTGCGGGGTCTGCTGTCGCTGTAACGCTCACTCCACCCAGAACCTTATCCGGAACCGGCTCTTTCGCCACAGGCGGGCCAGCATCAGCGCGTGCACGTTGATCAGCAGGGCAAACACCCACTCAAAGGCATTGTCGGTCCGGCTGTACAGAACCGGCGCGACGCCGTTGAGAATCACCGAAAGAATGCCAATGGCCAACGTCAGCTGGCATAGCCCGAGTAACCACTTGCTGTCTGCCCGCCAGACCGGGTGCTCCCGGAGCGCGGCACTGATCAACAGCTCGCAGAGAAAGGTCAGGGAAAGGTAAAGCACAACGCCGATTCGACGCATCAGATTGAAGCCTTCCCCCTCATGGCCGAGGGCCACCGTGTACGCTGCCAGGGCGGCGCTCGCGATCAGCCCCAGCCAGGGTACCCAGACAACGGCTGCCGACCGTACGCCAAGCTGTCTGAGCCAACGGCCATTGAACCACCAGAACAGCAGGCCAAGCAGGGCCGCCGGCAGCATCGCACCCTTGAAGATGAAATAGGACGTGCCTTGACGCCCGGTCTTGCTGATGCTGGTGCAGCTATCCCAATAGGGGATACAGAACGAGACGTGCCCCTCCAGCACCGAGACCACAAACGTCAGATGGATGGTCAGCATCGGGATCAGCCCGGCAGCAAGTGCCAGCCACCATAGCCGAACGCTGTTGGGATCTTTCATGACGAAAGCTCTTCACCCTTTCCGCTTGAAACGATCGATTAGCGTATCCGTGACAGACCGACTAACCTCTTGGGTGTGTGATATTTGATCAGATTTTACAGGCTGAGTCGTTCGTTGCGGACGGATTTCCCTCGAAACAGACGTAAATGCCGTCAGGGATGGCCGGAAACGTGTTATGGGTACACCGCATCAGGAAATCGTAGAGACCTGTATTGACGTCGCCGAGCTCGCAGTGGGCATGCACGTCGTGCGTCTGGACAGGCCCTGGGAGGAAACCAATTTCCTCCTTCAGGGCTTCGTGATTCGCGACGCTTCCGAGATTGAGGCGCTGCGGTCACAGTGCGAGTTTGTTTATATCGAAGGCCGCGTCGAACGGCCCGAATCGCCGCCACCCACCAGGGATGCCGAGCCGGCCCCACCGTCCGGTGGCTTTTTCGGTTTTTTCAGGCGCGGGAAGCACACGGCGCGGCCCCGGAAAGAGACCACCCCGAACGTTCCCCCTCGCCGTCGTGTCACCTACATCAACAAGGTGGACATGGGCACGGAAATGAAAACCGCCGTGATCCGGTTCGAAGATGCCCAGAACACCGCCAAGTCGATCATGGCCGGTTTGCGGCTGGGGCGAACGCTGGACCTGAACAACGCCCGCGCCGTGGTCAACAGCTGTGTCGACAGTGTGCTTCGCAACGAAAACGCCCTGTTGCTGCTTACCAAGATCAAGAACCAGGACGAATATACCGCCGAGCACTGCATCAACGTTTCGATACTGTCTGCGGCGTTCGGCAAACATCTCGGCTTGCTGGAGGGTGAGATCCGTAACCTGGCGCTGTGTGGGCTGCTCCACGACGTGGGCAAGGTGAAGATTCCCGAAGAGGTCCTGAACAAACCGGGCGCGCTGACACCCGACGAATTCCAGATAATGCGCAAGCACACCAGCCACGGCCGCACCATCCTGATGGGCACCAGCCAGTCCCTGAATACCGCCGTGGACGTCGCCTACAGCCACCACGAACGGGTCGATGGCCAGGGCTATCCACGAGGCCTGGAAGCGCAGCAGATCCCCTACTTTGCCAAGCTGGTCGGGCTGGTGGACACCTACGATGCCATCACCAGCAACCGTATTTACGATACTGGCCGGGCTTCCATGCAGGCGCTGGAAATCATTCACAAGCATCGCGACAGCCAGTTCGACAAGGAGCTGGCCGAGGCATTTATCCAGATGATTGGCGTCTACCCGCCCGGTTCAATCGTGGAAATGCTGAATGGCGAGGTGGCCATTGTGGTCGAGACCCACCGCAAGCATAAATTGAAACCCAAAGTGCTGCTGGTGCGGGAGGCGGACAAATCCGTGATGACGCCGTTCAGACACCTCGACCTGATGCAGGCCCCACGGGATGGGGCCGGACAGCCCTACCAGATTGCGCGAGAGGTACCGGATGGCACCCACGACATAGTGCTGAAGCATTTTGTCGATGACGGCCTGATTCTCGCCGCCCCCGTTCCGGAAGAGCCTGGCCAGCCCCCGATCACCTAGCGTTGGGAGAGCTTGGTGACCGCCATGGTCAGGCGTGAGATACAGGTTGTCTTGCCCTGCTCATTTTCAAGCCGGATCTCCCAGACCTGGGTGGCACTGCCAATGTGGAGGGCTCTGGCTGTACCGTAAACCCACCCCGTCCTGACCGGTCGCAGGTGATTCGCGTTGATATCCAGGCCCACCGCCACGGTTTCCGGATCCTTCAGGCAACAGTTTGCGGCCATGCTGCCCAGGGTTTCCGCCAGCAACACCGAGGCCCCGCCGTGAAGAATTCCGAACGGCTGAACCGTGCGCTCATCAACAGGCATCCGCCCTTTCACATAATCGTCACCAACTTCCAGGTACTCGATACCCATGTGGCCCACCGCCGTGTTCCTGCTGGATTCCATGAACGCGTCGAGATTCGGGGTGCGGGTCCAGATCGCCATGTTTGACGGCCTCCATCAATTGCTGGTTGTCATAAGAAGGGACCCAGTCTAACCAGATAGGATGCGAACGACTATCGGAAATTGGGCGAAATCAGTCGACCCGGACCAGTGTCTGCCGGTCCCAACCCAACCGGCCGGTTTCGGCGATCTGCCGTCGCATGCCCGGCACCGGACGGATCATGAACAGGTCACCATTGCGGCCAACCAGCGCCCGGTTAACGCCACACCCCTTGGCAATCTCGGCGTGGGTATCCATGTGCTTGGCTTCCCCGTGCACCGGAATGGCAATCTTCGGTTGGACCCACTGGTACATGGCCTCAAGCTCTTCCCGGGCGGGATGGCCGGAGGCGTGGATCGGTACGGCCGACTCCTCGGCGGTAATGACCGTCACGCCCAGCTCCCTGAGCCGGCGGACGAGGGCATCAATCGCCTCCTCATTCCCGGGAATGGCCCGGGCACTGAAGATCACCGTGTCCCCGGCTTCCAGTTCAAAATCCGGGTGGTTGCCCGACGCCAGCCGACGCAGTGCGGTGCGCGGTTCACCCTGGCTTCCGGTCGCCACCGCCAGCACTTCCGCCCGGGGCAAATAGCCCAGATGTGACGGGGTAATCAGGCGGTCGGCAGCATCCCATACGCCGGCTGCCCGCGCCGCACTACTCATGTTGATCAGCGAGCGCCCGAGCAGCCCCATGTAGCGCCCGGTTTCACGGGCAATCATCGCGAGGGTGTGCAGGCGGGCAATGTTGCTGCCAAAGCAGGTAACCACGACCCGTCCCTCGGCGGACCGGACGGCGTCCAGCAACCCCTGGTGCAGGGCCGCCTCGGAAACGGAATGGCCAGCCACCGTGGCGTTGGTGGAATCGCAGACCATGGCATCCACCCCTTCGGCAGCCAGATCGGTGAAGGTCTTTCGGGAATAGCCATGGCCGACCAGGGGTTGATCGTCCAGCTTCCAGTCGCCGCTGTGGAAAATGTTGCCAATGCCCGTCCGGATCATCAGGGCATTGGGGTCGGGAATGGAATGGGTCAACGCCAGCCACTGCACGTTGAACGGACCGATCTGCCGGCTGTCCCCGGTCTCGACAACCATGATCGGCACCCGGTGCAGCAGGTCGAACTCGGCCAGCTTGCGACGCAGTATCTCGGCGGTAAACCGGCTGGTGTAGATCGGGCACTGCAGCAACGGCCACAGATAGGGCACGGCGCCCACGTGGTCCTCATGGGCATGGGTAATGACCAGTCCCGCCAGCCGGTCCCGGCGATCCGCGATGAACGCCGGGTCTGCCATCTGGACCGGCGGCTCGCCACTGTGATGAACGGTGCCGTCGGCTGCCACACGCCCGGGCCTGGGGAAGGTCACGCCACAGTCCACCATGAGCCACTGGCCGTCGTGCCCATACAGATTGAGGTTCATGCCGATCTCGCCGGTTCCACCGAGCGGCAGGAACCAGAGGTCGTTGTGATCTGGCGTCATTGGCTTTCGATTTCCAGGTATTTCAGCACAAGATCCTCGTAGATGCCTTCCATTTCGATCAGTTTAAAGGCGGCCCGGATGTCGGCGGCGTACGCCAGCACGTTCGATTTCTTCGCTACGGCGATGAATGATCGCTCACCCGGCACAAAAAAGGGCGACACGGAGGCACTCACGCCGAGTTTGGCGACGGTGTACTTGCCCACCAGTTCCGGAGCAATGACCACGTCTACCCGCCCCCGCTCCATCATCAACATCAGGTTTTCGTAACGGGGCGCTCGCTCCTTCATCAGCTCGTCGTCCTCGTCGAAACGGGGAAAGTAACTCGAGCCGTCGAGGACACCGATCACCCGACCGTAGAGATCGGAATAGCCGTCAATCCGGTGGGTATCGGTCTGGTAGAAAAACAGGCGGCGTTCGGGTGGAAAGGCCGGAGCCACGAACTCCAGGAAGCGTTCCCGGTCCTCCGTTCGCAGCGGACCCAGCACAATGTCCACCTGGCCCTCTTCCGCCAGGCGGAGCACCCGACGAAACGGCGCTTCCCGATAGCGCACGTTCCAGCCGAGCCGGGCGGCGATCTCCTCGAAGATATCTACGTAAAGACCGGTACGCTCGCCATTGCTGATGATTCGATAGGGTGGCGCATGATTCACTCCGACTGTGACGGTCAAGGGCTCGATCGTTTCCGTGCCCTGCTGCGCCCATCCCGGTATAGCCATGAGCGCAAGCACCATCAATGTCAATGCTCGCATGCTTGTTGTCCTTCCATGAATGTCTCGCACGTGCCGTCTGAGGTTATCAGACAATACCCAGTATAGCCGCCAACAGATCTGTCGCGCCGCGATCGGCGTAACCAACGGTTGAAATTACTCAGCCCGGCACAACCTTGAGTGACAGGCGCAGTTGAGATTTGCCATTCATTCGTCAATACAAAGGACGGACTCACTATGAAAATTCTGATGGTTCTGACTTCCCATGATCAAATGGGCGACACAGGCCACAAAACCGGCTTCTGGCTGGAAGAATTCACCGCCCCCTATTACGTCTTTAAAGATGCCGGCGCCGACATCACCCTTGCGTCCCCGAAAGGTGGCCAGCCGCCCGTCGATCCGAACAGTGAAGCGGAAGACGCCCTGACCGAGACCACACGTCGCTTCCAGCAGGATGCCCATGCCAAGGAATCGCTTGCCAGCACCAAGAAGCTGAGCGACGTCGACATGAACGATTACGACGCCATTTTCTATCCGGGTGGCCATGGCCCGCTGTGGGACCTGGCCAACGACAAGAAATCCGTTGAACTGATCAAGACGGCCTACGATCAGGACAAGGTCATCGGTGCCGTCTGCCACGCCCCCGCCGTGTTCCGGGACGTGGAAATCAAACCGGGTCAGAACCTGGTTGGCGGCCGCGATGTGACGGGCTTCAGTAACAGTGAGGAAGAGACTGTCGGCCTCACCCAGGTGGTGCCCTTCCTGGTCGAGGACATGCTCAAGGAGAAAACCGGGAACTATACCTGCGGTGACGATTTCACGCCCCACATCGTGGTGGACGGAAAACTGATCACCGGTCAAAACCCGCCCTCCTCGGAAGGCACCGCCAAGGCCGTGATCCAGGCCCTGCAGGGGAGCTGATCAGCCCTCCTGACGCTGCTCCCCGGCGTGACTGATGAGTACGCCGGGAGCGCCTGCCTCCAGCAACGCCCTGATTGTCTCCGGAATCGACACCTTGGCCATCTGCGAGGGCTGGATCATCACGTAGGTGATGTCGGCATCCGCAATCAGCACCCCATCGCCGTAGCGATGGAATTCCAGGTGCAGGGTGAACGAGGTGTTGCCGATGCGCCCTGCCCGGATGCGGGCCTCCAGCACGTCATCGAATTTTGCCGGTGCCTTCCAGTTGACCGTCAGGCTGACCACCTGAATGTCCAGATCCTGGTCCAGCAGACGCTGGTAATCCCCGAACAACGTCCGGATGTATTCGTTGACGGCAATATCCACAAAGTCCCCGTAGCGGGCATTGAAGACAACGCTCTGGGCGTCGCATTCGCCGTAGCGCACGCGGAAACGGAAGCGGAATGGCAGATCAAGCTGGTCGGTCATGGTTCACCCGGCACGGAAAATGTGAAGCCAGCGTAACCGATTCGTTCACGATTTTCCGCCAGCCCTGCCATTGAGCACCAGATAGCAGCCATACCCGATCACCACGCCCCAAAAGGCCGAGGACAGACCGAAGAGGGACATGCCCGAGGCGGTGACGATAAACGCAATCAGCGAGGCCTCCCGGTGGCTGGCGTCTTCCAGGGCCGAGAACAGGTTGCCGGCAATGGCACCCAGCAGTGCCAAACCCGCCAGTACGGCGACAAACGCGGCCGGCAGGGAGGTGAACAGGCTGACGATGGTGCCGGCAAACAACCCGCCCACCAGGTAGAACACGCCGTTGGCGACCCCGGCGATGTAGCGTTTGCCCGGGTCCTTGTGGGCATCCTCCCCGGTGCAGATGGCCGCCGTAATGGCGGCAACGACGGTGGTGATACCGCCAAACAGGGCCATGGGCAGCGACACCAGGCTGGCGACACTGATCACCGGCTTGGCTTTGACGTGGTAGCCGGCCCCGTTAAGGATCGCCATGCCCGGCAGGAACTGTCCGGTCAGGCTGACCAGCACCAGCGGGATGGCCAGGCTCAGGGTCGACCCAAGGTTCCATTCCGGCGCGATGAACTGCGGCACCGCAATCCTCCAGTGCACACCGGAGAGCGAGGCGCCTTCCAGCACCACCGCCAGGATCACGCCGGTGATCAGCAGCAAAACCAGCGTGTACTTGGGTAGCAGGCGCCGGAACACCACATACGCCACCAGCATCCCCAGAGCCAGGGCCGGGGTGGTTTCAATGGAGGTAAACGCCCCGACTCCGAACTGAAACAGGATGCCCGCCATCATGCCCGCGGCGATGCCCTTGGGAATGGCACGAACAAAGGCGTCGAAGGTACCGGTTACACCTATGACGAAAATGATAACGGCGGCGGTGATGTAGGCGCCAACCGCCTCGTTCAGGGAAAGTTCGGGAAACAGGGTGACCAGCAACGCCGTACCGGGCGCGGACCAGGCGGTCACGATGGGCGCCTTGAGCCAGAGACTCAGCACGATGCCGGAGATGGCTGCGCCCATGGAAATCGCCCAGACCCAGGACGTCATCATTTCCGGCGAGATACCGGCGCTGCTTCCGGCCTGGAAGAAAATGGCCAGCGGGCCGGAATAGGACACCAGCACCGCGAGGAACCCGGCCACCACCGCAGATAACGACAGGTCTTTCATAACATCAGGCATGAAAAATCCTTACTGAGGGCCAATCAAAAATTAAAAAAAGGCCCGGCAAGCATACGCTCTCGGGCCAAAGAGGGGTACGACTGACTGTCTACCCAGACACAACGACAACGCTCAATCAGTTACTCGCAACCGCGGCCGAACGCCGCACAGGCTCTGTGGTTCTGAACCGGGAAGCCTTGCGCCCCACCAGCGCGACGGCAACGGTTGCGATGACGCCCGGAATGGCCAGCGCCAGGAAGTTCATGTGGTGCGGCAGCGCCAGAGCCAGCAGGGTTCCGCCAAGCATGGGCCCGACAATCGCACCGTTGCGGCCGATACCCGACGCCCAACCCAGGCCAGTGGAACGGATACTGGTCGGGTAATACTGGGCCACATAGGCGTACAGCAGGATCTGGGAGCCAATGGTGGTCGCGCCCGCCACGCCCATCAGCGTGTACAGGAACCACATCGGGCTCTCATAGCCGAGCAGGACCAGCGAGCCCGACCCGAGTACAAAGAAACTCACCAGCACCGAGCGCAGGGAAAACCGGTCGGCCAGCCAGCCCCCACCCACGGCACCGATGATCGCGCCTACGTTCAGGACCATCAGGAACATCAGGCTTGAACTCAGGGCATAGCCGGCGTTGGACATCAGCTTGGGCAGCCAGGACCCCAGCGCATAGACCATCAGCAGGCAGCAGAAGAACGCGGTCCAGAACATCAGGGTGCTCATGGCCCGGCCACCCCGGAACAGCTCCAGTACGGGCGCCTTGCTGTCGGTGGTGGCTGGAAAAGTCAGCCGGTCCAGCTCGTTGATGTCCCTGAAGGGTGCAACCTGCTGGAGAATACGCCGTGCTTCATCGTCCCGCTTTTTCGCCATCAGGAAGGCCACGGACTCCGGCAGGAATTTCAGCATGAATGGCAGCATCAGCATGGGCACGACGGCCAGGTAGAACATGATCTCCCACCCGAAGTTGGGCACGATCCAGATACCCAGGCCGGCCGACATCATGCCGCCCACGGCGTAGCCACTGAACATCAGCGCCACCAGCGTGCTGCGCTTGCGCGCCGGTGAGTATTCACTCATCAGTGAGACCACGTTGGGCATCACACCGCCGATACCCAGGCCGGCAATGAAGCGCAGGATACCGAACTGCCAGGGCGTGGTGGCAAACCCGTTGATCACCGTGGTAACGCTGAACAGCACCACACAGGCAATGATCACGTTCTTTCGGCCCAGCCGGTCCGACAGCATGCCAAAGCCCATGGCCCCGAACATCATGCCAAACAGAGCGCTGCTGCCCAGAAGCCCGGCAACATAGGGGTTCAGGCCCCACTGCTCCATCAGCAGCGGCAACACCACACCGTAGATCACCAGGTCGTAGCCATCAAAGATGATGATCAGGGTGCACCAGAAGAGCACCTTCCAGTGGAATCGGTTGAAGGCGGCGTTATCGATAACGTCGTTTACGTCGATGTTTCTCATGATCTCTCACTCCCGCTGTTGTTCTTGTGCGGAGTTAATGGAATGGGTTGATCCGGGCGGTTCTAGCCCAGGTCCCCGCCTGCCACCGGCAGGACGGTCCCGGTCATGTAGGACGAGGCGTCTGATGCCAGAAACAGAATCGGTTCGGCCTGTTCGTCCAGGGTTCCGTAACGGTGCATGAAGCTGTTTTCCGTGGTCTGGTCGACCAGCGTCTGGTACCACGCCTTTTCCTGGTCGCTCTGCTCGCTGGCATTGCGCGGTGTCAGACGCGGTGGCGCCTCGGTACCGCCCGGTGCCGCAGCATTCACCCGGATGTTGTGGCCGGCATACTCATACGCCATGTTCACGGTCATGGCATTGACGCCGCCCTTGGCTGCGCCGTAGGGCACTCGCATCAGCCCCCGGGTTGCCACCGACGACACGTTCACGATTACCCCGCCTTTCTGCTCCAGCATGTAGGGCAGCACGGCGCGACAGCTCCACAGGGTGGTGAACAGCGAGCGCTGGATTTCCTTTTCGATCTGCTCCGGCGTGTAATGCTCGAAAGGCTGGGCCCAGATCGTTCCGCCGACGTTATTGATCAGGATGTCGATGCGGCCGAAATGCTTGTGGGCCTCCGCCATGACGGTTTCGGCGCCGGCCCAGGTTTCCAGGTTGGCCTGGACCGCCACGGTGTCCGCGCCCTGATCACGAAGCTCCGCCGCCACACCCTGGACGTAGTCCGCAATGTCCACCACCAGCAGCCGCGCGCCCTCGGCGGCGGCCAGCTCGGCAACGCGCTTGCCAATGCCCTGGGCCGCGCCGGTGATCACCATCACCTTGTCCGTGAATCGCGCTTTCATGCGACCTTCTCCTCGGCGGCCGGCGCACTCGGGGTGAACTTCTCGTAGTGGAACGAGTTCGGCTGGATGCCTTTCTCCCGGAAGAATCCAAGCACCGAATCCACCATCGGTGGCGGCCCGCACAGATAGACGTCCACATCGCCGTCGTTCAGCGGGGCCTGGTCCATGTGATGGGTGACATAGCCCTTGCGCGGATGATCGCTGTCGTCGCTGGAGACACAGGTGACATAACTGAAGTTGTCCAACTCCCCGGCAAAGCGGTCGAGGATATCCAGGCACACCAGGTCATCCTCGTTGCTCACGCCATACACCAGGTGCGCTGGCAGGTCACAACCATTGGCCTTCATGTGTTCCAGCTTGGCCAGGAACGGCGCCAGGCCGGTACCGCCTGCCAACATCAGGACCGGTCGCTCGATGGGGCGCAGGTAGAAACTGCCCATCGGGCCGGTCAGGGTGACCTTGTCACCGGTGCGGGCCTTGCCCACCAGCCAGGAGCTCATCAACCCGCCCGGCACGTTCCGGATCAGGAAGCTCAGATCCCGGCTGCCGGGTTTGGAGCTGAAGGAATAGGCGCGGGTCTGATCCGTACCCGGCACCTGGATATTCACGTACTGCCCGGGCAGGAACGCGATGTCGTCGTCCGAGGTAATTTTCAGCTCGATGGACGTGGGCGAAATCAGGTTCACCTCGGCCACCGTGCCGGTGACTTCGGCATTGCCGGTCTTGCACAGGGTGGACGCCACCGGGACTTCGACCACGCAATCGCTGGAGGGCACCATCTGGCAGGTCAGGATCATGCCCTGCTCGAGTTCCTCGTCGGACAGCGCCTCGTCGATGTATTCGTCCCCCAGGTCGAAGTTGCCCTGATGGCAGGCACCCTTGCAGGTGCCGCAGACGCCATCGGAACAGTCCATGGGCAGATTGATCTGCGCACGGTAGGCGGCATCCAGAACCGTCTCGCCCTCGTTGCAGGAGACAAACCGGGTAACGCCGTCTTCAAAGTTCAGTGCGATGTTGTAACTCATGATGCTGCTCTCCCCATCAATTACAGGTGGTAAACGTCCACCACCTGATTGATGCAATCGTTGGTCAGAACGATTTTCTTGAACCGGATCAGTGGCTCGCCGCCACGCACATCCAGGGTGTAGAAAGACGTTCCGTAGTATTCCTGGGTTTTCTGGTACCGGTAGGACTTGGTCAGCCAGTTGAACCGGAGCTGCACTTCGTTGTCGTCCTGGGACAGAATTTCCAGGCCGCTGATGAAGTGATTGGTACGCGGTTCCGGCAGGGAACTGGCGCCGGAGCGCTCCGTCTTCAGTCGGTAGACCCGATCCTCAAGACCATCCTTGCTGGGGTAATAGATGAGCGAGATCTCGCTTTGCGGATCCTCGGTCAGCTCGTCATTGTCATCCCAGGCCGGCATCCAGTAGGTGACGTCCTCGTGGTAACACTCCAGCCAGCGGTCCCAGTCGCGATCGTCCAGGTAGCGGGCCTCACGGAGGATGAACTGCTCGATATCGTGGTAGCTAAGGCTCATGCGGACGCCTCCTCTTCGGTCACGGGGATGAAACGGGCACGCTCGGCATCAATGGCACGGATCATCTCGTCCTGCCAGTGCTTGTGATGGTTCACGTACAGGCCTTCGTCTTCGGGCTTGGAGCCACTCATGGTCGGCTTCATGTCCAGCTGGTTGGCATGGTCGTCCGGCCCGTCGATCCAATGAGCGGCGCCCCGGCTCATGTCGTTCCAGCGCGCGTCGCGGGCTTCGTAGCCACTCTGGCAGGCGCGGAATTCCTCCAGGTCGTCCGGTGTGCCCATGCCGGACACGTTGAAGAAGTCCTCGTACTGTCGAATGCGCTTGGTGCGCAGCTCAGCCGGCTCGTTCTTCGGACCGAACGCGTAGATGGTGACCTCGGTCTTGTTCACGTCGATCGGGCGGGTGACCCGGATCTGTGTGGAGAACTGGTCCATCAGGTACACGTTCGGATACAGGCACAGATTCTTGGTGGTACGGACGATGGAATCGGCACGGGCCTCACCGTAGGTTTTTTCCAGTCGCTCCAGCTGGCTGAAGATCGGACGAACCTCAGGGTTGAGCAGGCGCGTCCAGAGCATCATGTGGCCGTTCTCAAAGGAGTAGAAACCGCCTTCGGCCGACCAGCTCTTGGCGTCCACGGCCTCGGTGCCGCCCTTTTCATAGTTGCGCTGGCCCATGGTGGACAGGTAGTTCCAGTGCACGGTGCTGACGTGATAGCCGTCGGCGCCATTCTCGGCGGTCAGTTTCCAGTTACCCTCATAGGTGTAGGTGGAGCTGCCGCGCAGAATCTCCAGACCGTCCTCGGACTGGTCGACGATGTTGTCGATGATCTTGGTGGTCTCGCCCAGGTGCTCCTCCAGGGGCAGTACATCGGCATTCAGGCTGCCGAACAGGAAACCACGGTAATTGCCGAACTTGGGCATCTCTTTGAGATCGTGGGAACCGTCGGTGTTGAACTGTTCCGGGTAGCCGCCCTTCTTCTGGTCCTTCGCTTTCAGCAGTCGACCATCGTTGCTGAAGGTCCAGCCGTGGAACGGACAGGTGAACGAGGTCTTGTTGCCGCGCTTCTTGCGGCAAAGGGTGGCGCCACGGTGGGAGCAGGTGTTCAGGATGGCTTTCAGATCGCCCGCCTTGGTCCGGGTGATGATCACCGGCTGACGCCCGACGGTCACTGTGAAGTAGTCGCCCGGGTTCGGGATCTGACTCTCGTGGGCCAGGTAGACCCAGTTGCCTTCGAAGATGTACTTCATTTCCAGGTCAAACAGTTCGCGGTCGGTGAAGATACCGCGATCGCACTGGTAGCGACCGGTTTCCGGGTCCGCGACCACCGCATTGCGGACCTTGTCTGCGAGTTGTTCAAGTTTGTTGCTCATGTCATCTCACTCCTCTTGTTCTTGTGATGCCCGGTTTCGGGCGTGAGTCTCCCCGGGCCACCCCGTTTTCGGGGTGGCCGATCACAAAAACGATGAACCTTGGGTGTCGGTGGAAGAGGCCGTTCAGGCCGCCTCACCCTCCAGTGCGCGCTTGCGCTCGTGACGGGTCTGGAGCTCCGGCTTGTCGGTCGACACCAGCTGGATATTGAACTCCACCTCGGTGAACGGCGCGTTCAGGCCGAATGCCTCGGCCCTGGCGGGGTCCTCAATGCGGTTGGCGTCAACCACCAGCTCGTCCCGGGTCGCGAAGGCAAAGTCATCGTAGGTGTACTCATCACCAGCCAGGTTGATCTGGGTGGTCAGGTGTTTGAAGCCCGGCTTGGAGATAAAGAAGTGGATGTGCGCCGGACGGTTGCCATGACGGCCCAACAGGTTCAGCAGCGCCTGGGTGGAACCCTCGGGCGGGCAGCCGTAACCGGACGGGATGATGGAGCGGGCGGTGTAACGGCCATTCTCATCGGTGACGATCCGGCGACGCAGGTTGTACTCGCTCTGTGACTGATCGAAGTAGGAGTAGGCACCCTTGGTGTCCGCGTGCCACACGTCAACCACGGCGTTGGTAACAGGGTGACCGTTCTCGTCAGTCACCTGACCGGTCAGGATCATGGTCTCGGCGTTCTCATCGGAGCCATCATCCATGCGGGCGAAACCGTCGCTTTTGGGCGCACCGGCCACGTACAGCGGGCCTTCGATGGTGCGCGGCGTGCCGCCGTCCAGGCCTGCCTGCTCATCTTCCGCGTCAAGCCGGATGTCCAGGTACTTGTCCATACCCAGGCCCGGTGCCAACAGGGCGGCCTCACCGTTCTGGCCCAGTTCGTTTACGTAGTACACGGCTTGCCAGAATTCATCCGGAGTGACATCAAAGTCTTCGATAATCTGAAAAACATCGTGCATAACCCGGTGAACAATCTTCTTCACCCGTTCGTTCCCACCGTCCGTGTTGAAGCCGGCAACTTTCTCCAGCAGGTCCTTCACTTCCGCAGTTTGCATGGTTTTAACGGTCATTGTTGGTCTCCTCGTACTCTTGTTGTTGTTGCTCAAAACAGCTCTTCGGTTGGCAACGGTGCGTTGGGTTTAACGGTCGTCCTCATGGATCGAGGACGGATGTCGGCACAGGGGCGCGACAGTGATATCCATGTAGGGGAACAGCGGCAGGTTGCTGATCAACTCCTGCAATTCGGCGTTGTCCTCCACATCAAAGATGCTGACGTTGGCGTAGCTGCCGGCCACCCGCCAGAGGTGACGCCACTTGCCCTGGTCCTGCAGACCCTGGGCGTAGGCTTTCTCCCGGGCCTTGATGTCCGCGGCTACGTCGGCGGGCATGTCGTGGGGGATGTTCACCTTCATCTCAACTTTGAACAGCATGTACTTTCCTCCGTTTTCAGAGCGTTCCGGTGCCTCAGGCTTTCCGGCGGTAATGGGCCAGTTTGTCTTCGTCGAGTGCGATGCCCAGGCCCGGGCCTTTTGGCAGGTCGACCCCGTTGTCATGGAAATTCAGGGGCGTGGCCACGATGTCGTCTTTCATCAGCAGAGGACCAAACATCTCGGTACCCCAGTGCAGGTTTTCGAGGGTGGACCAGGCGTGCAGCGACGCGGCGGAACCGATGGTGCCCTCCAGCATGGTGCCGCCATACAGACCGATACCGGCGGCCTGGGCGACCGCTGCCTGCTCCAGGGCGCGAATCGGACCACCGGCCTTGGCAATTTTCATGGCGACGGCGCCGGAAAAGCCGGCTGCGGCCAGGTTGTACAAATCCTTGGCATCTGCGACGGCTTCGTCCGCGAGAATGGGGATATGGAATTTGTCCGACAGGCGCGCCAGGGCGGCGTAGTCTTTCATCGGTGTCGGCTGCTCCACCAGATCAATGCCTGCGGCCTGCAGTTCCGCCATCCCCCTGGCGGCGGTGGCCTCGTCCCAAGCCTGATTCACGTCCACCCGGACACTGGCACTTTCGCCCACCGCATCCTTGATTGCCGCCACGTGGCGCACGTCGTCCATCAGGGCGCGGGAACCGATCTTCAGTTTGAAATCGCAGTGACGACGGGTTTCGATCAGGCCGAGGGCTTCCTCGATGTCCTTGCCGGTATCGCCACTCGCCAGGGTCCAGAGCACCGGAAGGTGCTGGTGGACGGAACCGCCAAGCAGATCGGAGACCGGGCGATTCAGGCGCTTGCCCTGAAGATCCAGCAACGCGGTTTCAATGGCCGACTTGGCCAGGTTGTTGCCCCGGGTCGAGCGGTTTAACATTACCCTCAGGGTATTGATGTTGCCGGCGGGCTGGCCAATCAGTTGCGATTTGAAATAGGTATCAATGGTAAGTTTCACGCTTTCGGGGCTTTCCGGACCGTAGGCCAGTCCACCGATGGTCGTGGCTTCGCCCAGTCCCTCGATGCCATCGGAGTCCTTCATCCGCACGATCACCATGCTCTGAACCCCCATGGTTGTCATGGAAAGCTTGTGAGGGCGGATGGTCGGGATATCGACCAGTATCGCTTCGATGGATTGAATGGTGGCGGACATGGGCTCTCCGAATCGCAAGTTAGAAATCCTGTGATTCGAACAGTACGAAGTTTCACGGATGTGAACCAATATTGATTAAGTAATAACCGATACCCTGGAGGTATGGATGGAGCTGAGACACCTGCGGTACTTCGTGGCAGTGGGAGAGGAAGGCAACCTGACCCGGGCCGCCGAAAAGCTGTTTATTGCACAACCACCGTTGACCCGGGCCATGAAGCAGCTTGAGGAGGAAATCGGGGTCGAGCTGTTTGTCCGCAAACCCAGGGGGCTGGAACTGACCAACGGCGGGGAGTACTTCCTGGAGCAGGCGCGACAGATTCTGGACAAGGTCACCGCAACGGTCGAAGACACCCGACGCATCGCCCAGCACCGCAAGACCATTTTCTCCATCGGCTTCGTGCCGTCGGTGTTCTACGGCCAGCTACCGCTGATGGTCCGGCGTCTGCGCCGGAACAAGAACCTGGAGATTGTGCTGCACGAGCTGAAAACCCGGGAGCAGGTGGAGGCCCTGAAAACGGGCAAGATTGATATCGGCTTTGGCCGCATCAGCATCGAAGATCCCGACGTGGAGCAGGAACTGCTGTTCGACGAGCCGATCATTGCGGCCATTCCGGCCGGCCACCAGCTGACCCGACACCCGCCGTCCATGAAAGAACTGTCGGCCTGGCCCATGGTGACCTTTCCTGCGGGCCCGGGTCCGAACTTCGCCGACATCACCCAGGGCCTGTTCCACCGGCGCGGCCTCAAGATCCACGTCAGCCAGCAGGTCAATGATCTTCAGACCGCGCTGTCCCTGGTCGCCTCCGACATGGGCTTTACCCTGGTACCGGAACAGGTCCGGAAACTGAACCGCGAGGGTGTGGAGTTCATGCCTCTGGAGGACAACAACATCACCACACCGGTCATCGCCTCGCGCCGGCGCGGCGAGAACCCGAATGCTGTCATGCGCCTGGCCAACACTATCCTCGCCGAGCTGGTGGAGAACCGGCTGACTGGACGCTATCCCTGATCAGCGGGTGGTCTGCCGGACCTTCTCGGCAATGGCCTGAAGCCGCGGAAGGTAGACACCCATGAGGGTGTCCAGGGTCACCCTGGCCGCATTGGTGCTGATATTGATCGCCCCCAGCAGCTCGCCACTGCCCGCGAACACCGGAACCGCCACCGACCGCAAGCCCTGGTCCAGCTCCTGGTCCACGATGGAATACCCCTGCTCCCGGGCCTTGTAGATTTCGGCGCGCAAGGTCTCCTTGCTGGTGATTGAGGATGGCGTGAGCGCCTTCAGGTCGACGCGACGGAGAAATTGCTCCAGCTCATCCTCCGGCAACTGGCCAAGCAACACCCTGCCCATGGAAGTATAGGCCGCCGGCAATCGGGTCCCCACGGAGAGCGTGATCGCCATCAGCCGCTGGCGCGCGGCCGAACGCACGACATAGACCACTTCATCACCGTCCAGCACCGCCAGTGACGAGGATTCACCCAGCTCGGCGGTAATGTCCTCCAGGTATTGCTGAATCACCGCCCGGTACTGGTTCGAAGCCTGGTAGGCGTAGCCCAGCTGCAACACCCGGGGCGTCAGCTCGAACTGGCGACCGCTGCGCTTGACGAACCCGAGCGCGTGCAGGGTGAGCAGAAAACGCCGCGCCTTGGCCCGGTCCATGTCCGTTCTTGCGGCCACTTCACTGAGGGTCATGCGCGGGTGCTCGGCATCGAAGGCCTGGAGCACGTCCAGCCCCGAGGCCAGCGCCCCCACATAGTCCCGATCCCCGGGCTTGAGAATCTGTTCGTCCATTCCGGCTCCTTCAATGCCTTGCGCAGTCAATGTCAGCGCATGGTACCAGCTCGTTCGCAGTCCGAACATCCGTGCACTTTTCGAAATTGGTGAAAATTTGTACTTGACGATGCAAATCGAATCGCGCCATTATGTTCGCATATTAAACTTCTGTTCGCATATCGAACTTATCAACCGAGACACGAAGGAGACACTGCGATGGCTGAATTCCTCTCCCTCCAGGAAGCGGTGAGCAAACACATCAACAACGGTGACACCGTGGCGATGGAAGGCTTTACCCACCTGATTCCGTTTGCCGCGGGGCACGAAATCATCCGTCAGGAAAAGCGCGACCTGACCCTGATCCGTATGACACCGGACCTGGTGTACGACCAGATGATCGGTGCCGGCTGCGCGAAGAAACTGATCTTCTCCTGGGGCGGTAACCCGGGCGTGGGCTCCCTGCACCGGCTGCGAGACGCGGTTGAGAAAGGCTGGCCGCACCAGATCGAGATCCTTGAGCACAGCCACGCCGCCATGGCCAACGCCTATGAAGCCGGGGCCGCCGGCCTGCCGCTGGCGGTTCTGCGTGGTTACGTCGGTAGCGACCTGCCGAAGGTGAACGACCAGATCAAATTCATCGAGTGCCCGTTCACCGGAGAGCGCCTGGCTGCCGTGCCCTCCGTTCGCCCGGATGTGGCCGTGATTCACGCCCAGCGGGCTGACCGCAAGGGCAATGTGCTGATCGAGGGCATCGTCGGTATTCAGAAGGAAGTGGTCCTGGCCGCCAAACGCAGCATCGTCACCGTGGAAGAAGTCGTCGACGACCTCGGTGCCTCCGTAAACGCCTGCGTGCTGCCGTCCTGGGCGATCACCGCCATTGCCGAAGCCCCGAAAGGTGCCAAACCCTCCTACGCCCTGGGTTACTACGACCGGGACAACGCCTTCTACAAGGACTGGGATGGCATTGCCCGTGACAGAGACACCTTCCAGGCCTGGCTGAAAGAAAACGTTTTTGAAAAAGGAGCTGCGTGATGAGCCTCGAATTTACCTCTTCGGAAATGATGAGCGTCACGGCCGCCCGGGCGCTGACCAACGACATGACCTGCTTCGTAGGCATTGGTCTGCCCAGCGAGGCCGCCAACCTGGCGCGCCTGACCCACGCTCCGGACGTCACCCTGATCTATGAATCCGGCACTCTGCAGACCAAGCCGGACGTTCTGCCCCTGTCCATCGGTGACGGCGAGCTGTGCGAATCCGCGCTGACCACGGTGTCGGTCCCGGAGATGTTTCGCTATTGGCTGCAGGGCGGTCACATCAGTGTCGGCTTTCTGGGTACCGCCCAGATCGACCGTTTCGCCAACCTGAACACCACCCTGATCGGCGATTACCGGGAGCCCAAGGTCCGCCTGCCGGGCGGTGGCGGTGCACCGGAAATAGCCACCAACGCGAAGGAAGTGTTCATTACCGTCAAGCACTCCAAGCGCACTTTCGTTAAGGACGTGGACTTTGTGACCACCGTCGGCTTCGGTCGGGACGGCAAGGCCCGGGATAACGTCCCTCACATCGGCCGCGGCCCCACCGTGGTGATCACCGACCTGTGTATCCTCAAGCCGGACCCGGAAACCAAGGAACTGGTGGTCACCTCCCTGCACCCGAACGTCACCCGTGAGGACGTGATCGAGGCCACCGGCTGGAACATCCGCTTCGCCGACGAGCTGGACACCACCTCGGCTCCCACGGCCAGAGAACTGGACGTGCTGCGGGATCTGAAAGCGCGCACAAACGCCCATCACTCTTCGACTCAATCTGGCCAACAGTGAGGCAAGTTATGACTGACGTATTTCTCTGTCACCCCCGCCGTTCGGCCATCGGTCGCTTCGGCGGCACCCTTGCCAGCGTGCGCCCGGACGACCTGGCCGCCCACATTTTCAAGGCCGTGCTGGAGCAGGCTCCGGAACTGGATCCGGCCGCCATCGACGAAGTGATGATGGGCAGCGCCAATCAGGCCGGTGAAGATAACCGAAACGTGGCCCGCATGTCCGCGCTGTTGGCTGGTTTGCCCACTTCCGTACCCGGTACCACCCTCAACCGGCTGTGCGGCTCCGGCATGGACGCCGTGGGCACCGCATTCCGCGCCATCCGCGCGGGTGAAATGGAGCTGGTACTGGCCGGCGGCGTGGAATCCATGTCCCGCGCCCCGTACGTGATGGGCAAGGCCGACACCGCCTTCTCCCGCGGCCAGAAGATCGAGGACACCACCATCGGCTGGCGCTTCGTGAACCCGTTGATGAAAAAGCAGTACGGCATCGACTCCATGCCAGAAACTGCGGAGAACGTCGCCGAAACGTTCAATATCTCCCGGGAAGATCAGGACCTGTTTGCGTTTCGCTCCCAGCAGAAAACGGCCCGGGCGCAGCAGGATGGTGTGTTCGCCGAAGAGATCGTGCCGGTTTCGATTCCGCGCCGGAAACAGGATCCGCTTGTCTTCGACACCGACGAACACCCTCGCGAAAGCACCCCGGAGAAGCTCGCCGCCCTGCCCACGCCTTTCCGTGACAATGGCAGCGTGACGGCCGGCAACGCCTCCGGCGTCAACGACGGCGCCGCCGCCATGCTGGTGGCCAGTGAAGCTGCCGTGAACAAACAGGGCCTGAAGCCGATGGCAAAGATCCTCGGCATGGCCACGGCCGGCGTGGAGCCGCGCATCATGGGCATCGGCCCGGTACCGGCGGTTCGCAAGCTGCTGGAGAAACAGGGCATCGGCATCGACCAGCTTGATGTAATCGAGCTGAACGAAGCCTTTGCCGCCCAGGGCCTGGCCGTGCTGCGTGAACTGGGCATTGCCGATGACGATCCCCGGGTTAACCCGAACGGCGGCGCCATTGCCCTTGGCCATCCCCTGGGGATGTCCGGCGCCCGTCTGCTGATGACCGCCGCTCATCAGTTGCAGCGCACCGACGGCCGCTATGCCCTGTGCACCATGTGTGTCGGGGTAGGTCAGGGCATTGCTACACTCATCGAACGGGTCTGAGCCGGGGAGCAAAACATGGCATTTCTCAAACACAACGGCCGTACACTCTGTTACCGCCTGCTCGGCGACAGCGCCAAGCCATTGATTCTGATGGCCCACCCCCTGGGCATGACCCAGGGTGTCTGGGACGACATGCTGCCGTCCTTACTGGGCAAATTCCGGGTGCTGACCTGGGATTTGCCGGGCCACGGCGCAAGCGCCGCCTGGCCGGCCGGTTCCAGCCGGATCACCCCGGACGACCTGGCCCGGGAAGCCCTGGCGCTGGCAGACAACGCAGGGGTCGAGCAGTTTCACTTTGTCGGCACCTCAATCGGCGGCGTTATTGGCCAGCAACTGGTCAGCCAGCACGCCGACCGCCTGCTGTCCGCCACGCTCACCAATACCGGAGCGGTCATTGGCACCGCCGACGCCTGGAACACCCGTTCGGCCAACGTACTGGAACTCGGGCTCCAGACCATGGCCGTGGACATCGTGCCACGCTGGTTCGGACCCAACGCCTGTGAACAACAGCCAGCGCTGGTGGAAGGCTGGCGGGTGATCATGGGGCGCGGTGATAACCGCAGCTATGCCCTGCTGTGCGAGATGCTGGGCCGGGCCGATTTCCGTGAGCAACTCGGGCACCACCAGGTGGCACTGGCATTGATCGGCGGCACTGACGACGTGGCCACACCCCCGGAAACACTTCAGGCACTGGCCCAGTGCAGCGGCGCGCAGGAACCGGTCATCCTGGAAGGGATTGGCCATGTTCCCTCGGTGGAATGCCCGCAAAAATTCAGCCAGATGCTGATTCGTAACCTGGTCTGACCATCGGCCAGGCGAGACCGTCCTGGTGGCGGTGTGTTGTCTTCCCAGGGTCTTCTCCATGTGACCCCTTGCCCAGCGGCTCAGCCCCTGGGCTTTTTTGTGCCCCAATCCACTGAAATCCATCGCTTCCATCCCGGCTCTGCAACCACCGGACACGCCTGTGCAGAAAACGGATATTTCTTAAGCCCCTTCCCGCCTCTAATGACAGAACCCACAACAACAAAATTGAGGTGAGCACATGAACCCCATTAAAACCCTTGCCAGCACTGCCTTGGCAACCACCCTGGCCGCCGGGCTTTCTACCTCTGCCCCGGCGGCTGCCGGCGACCCGGTGAAAATCGGTGTCATGCTGCCGTTCAGCGGCATCTACGCCCAGCTGGGTGAGGCCGGTCGGGACGGCCTCAGGCTGGCCCTGAAACAACGTGTCGACCAGTTGCACGGTGCCGAAATCGAGTTCGTTGAGCTGGATACTGAGGCCAAGCCCTCAAGGGCCCCGGAACTGGCCTCCTCGCTGCTCAACCAGCACAAAGCGGACTTCGTGATCGGTCCGGTTCACTCCGGTGTTGCCATGGGCATGATCAAGATGCTGCGCGGCAAGGACACCATCATGATCATCCCCAACGCGGGTTCGGCCGCCGCAACCGGCCCCCTGTGTTCGCCCAACGTGTTCCGGACCTCCTTCTCGTCCTGGCAGCCGTCCTACCCCATGGGCAAGGTCGCTCTCGATAAGGGCTATAAAAAGGTCTACGCCATCAGCTGGAACTACGGCATGGGCCGCGAGAGCCTGGATGCCTTCGCCGAATCCTTTGAGGCCGGTGGTGGTGAAATTGTCGAGAAGGTGCTGCTGCCCTTCCCATCCACCAACTTCCAGTCCCACGTCAGTGACATCGCCGACGAGCAACCCGACGCCGTGTTCACCTTCTTCGCCGGCGGTGGAGCCATCAAGTTCGCCAAGGATTACGACGCCATGGGCCTGCGCGGCAAGATCCCGCTGCTGGGTTCCGGCTTCCTGACCGAAGGCACTCTGGAGGCCCAGGGCCCTGCCGCCGAGGGCATCATGACGGGCCTGCACTACGCGGAGCAGCTCGACATTCCCGAGAACCACGAATTCCGTGAAGCCTTCAACACCGAATACGGCCACTACCCCGACATCTACGCCGTGCAGGGCTACGACGCCGGTCAGGCCATCGCCGACACCATCGACCAGCTGGGCGGCGACATCTCCGACAAGCAGGCGGTGATCAGCACCATGGAGAAACTGACCATCAACAGCCCGCGCGGTGCATTCACCTTCTCCAAGGCTCACAACCCGATCCAGAACATCTACCTCCGGGAAGTGAAAGATGGCGTGAACGTGGTGCAGACCGTTGCCGCCCAGGCGCTGGAAGATCCGGCCCGCGGCTGCAGGATCTGAGCAAGGGTTCCGATGACTCCCGGCAGCCGCCGGGAGTTTCCCTCCCCCCTGAACTGACTTATCCGTACAACCGTTGGGTATCGTTATGTCTACCGAACTTTTCTTCGTGCAACTCATTAATGGTATCCAGTATGGGTTGCTCCTGTTTCTGATCGCCTCCGGCCTGACCCTGGTCTTCGGCGTGATGGGAATTCTCAACCTGGCCCATGGTTCCATGTACATGGTGGGCGCCTACCTGGTGTGGTACTTCGTTGCCGTGACCGGCAGCTTCACCGCATCCGCCCTTCTCTCGGCAGCCATCGCGCTCGGTCTGGGCATATTGATCGAAAGGGTGTTGATCCAGCGGCTCTATAACCGCAATCACCTGGACCAGGTATTGCTGACCATCGGCATGATCTTTGTCTTCAACTCCCTGCAGAGCATTCTCTGGGGCAACGATCCGTACGGCGTTGCCGTGCCCGAGACCCTGAGCGGCTCGGTGCCCTTCACCGACAATTCCAGTTACCCGGTGTACCGCATCTTCGCGGCCCTGGTCTGCATTGGCATTGCCGCCGCGCTTTATTTCGTCGTGAGCAAAACCCGCCTGGGCATGCTGATCCGTGCCGGTGAGTCCAACCGGGAGATGGTCGAGGCCCTGGGCGTCAACATCAAAAGCCTCTACACCATCGTGTTCGCCATCGGCGTCATGCTGGCGGCGGTGTCGGGCATCATTGCCGCCCCCATGCGTTCCATCGTTCCCGGCATGGGCGAGAGCGTGCTGATCACCTGCTTCGTGGTGGTGGTGATCGGTGGCATGGGCTCCATCAAGGGCGCCTTCGTGGGAGCTCTGATGGTCGGCATTATCAGCACCTTCGCCGCGGTACTGATGCCCACCCTGTCCAACATGATCATCTACATCTTCATGATCCTGGTGCTGCTGGTGAAGCCCCAGGGCCTGTTCGCCAAGTAAGCGGGAGCCGAACATGATTTTCGAGAAACGCACCGAGCGCATCGTCCTGGCGATCTTCTTTGTCATCGCCCTGTGTCTTCCCCTGTTCCTGGAGGACAATTCCTTCTTCGTGGGCAAAGCCACCACCGTTCTGATTCTGGCCGTGTTCGTCATGTCACTGGATTTTCTGGTGGGGCGGGTTGGCCTGGTTACCCTGGGGCACGCGCTGTTCTATGGCCTGGGCGGCTACCTGTTCGTGATCCTCACGCCGGAGTATGAAGCCGTAAATTTCTGGATCTACGCACTGTACATCCTGGCCGTCAGCGCGCTGACGGCACTGGTCGTCGGGGTTGTGGTTCTGCGGACGTCGGGTATCTACTTCATCATGATCACCCTGGCGATCTCCCAGATGGCCTATTACTTCTTCTTCGATTCCCTGGAGTTCGGTGGCAACGACGGCCTGTTCATTTTCATGAAGCCGGAGACCAGCATTTTTGGCCTGAGCTTCCTGAACCTGGACAACCCCTCGCACTTCTATTACCTGGCGCTGCTGGCCGTCCTGGTGACGTTGCTGGCCATCAAGATCATCCTGCGTTCGCGCTTTGGCCGCATCGTGGAAGCCAGCCGACTGAACCCGGAGCGTACCGAGGCCCTTGGCTACAACATCTTTGCGTTCCGCCTGATCAGCTACGTCATCGGCAGCACTCTCGCGGCTTACGCCGGTCTGCTGTTTGCCCTGCAGTACGGCTACGTGAATCCGCAATTCATGACCTGGGAAATGTCCGGTACCGCCCTGGTGATGTCCATCCTCGGCGGCCTCGGCACTATCTATGGAGCCATTCTGGGCGCCATCACCTACGAGGGTCTGCAGTACCTTTTCGAGCACATGAGCGAGGACTGGATGCTGCTTATGGGCGGCGCCATCATCCTCATGGTCCTGCTCCTGCGCAAAGGCCTGGCCGGTTATCTTGAAAAACTGCTGGAGAAATAATCATGGCCAACGACATCATTCTGGAAACCGAATCCCTCAGCAAACACTGGGGCGGCATCAAGGCACTCGATAACATCTCGTTGCAGTTCCGGGACCGGGAACTGCACGGCGTGGTGGGCCCCAACGGGGCCGGCAAAAGCACCTTGCTGAACATGCTGTGTGGGACCCTGAACCCTACAAGTGGCTGCATTTTCCACAAAGGTGAACGGATCGACGGCATGAAACCCTGGAAGTTCGTGCGTCGGGGCATCGGCCGCAGCTTCCAGAAAACCAATATCTATGCCGAGGTTACCTGTCTGGAAAACTGTGCGGTCGCAGCCCAGCGCCGTTTCACCGGCAGTTTCAACCTGTTTGCCTCGCGCCATGCCAACAAACTGGTCCGGGAAGCCGCGGAAAAGGCGCTCTGCCAGGTGGGCCTTGATCGCCGCATCCACACGATTGCCGCTGAAATCTCCTACGGAGAACAGCGACAACTCGAACTCGCGATGGTGCTGGCAACCGATCCCTGCATCCTGCTCCTGGACGAGCCGATGGCGGGCATGGGCCACGAGGAATCCCTGCGCATCATCGAGCTGCTGAACGAACTCAAGAAGACCTACAGCATTGTGCTGGTTGAACACGATATGGACGCCATTTTCGAGCTGTCCGACCAGCTGACCGTACTCGATAACGGCACCCATCTGATCACCGGCACCGTGGACCAGGTGCGCAACGAGCCCCAGGTCAAAGAGGCCTATCTCGGGAAGGAAGAGGAGGAGGAAGCGGCATGAGCAACAGCCTTCTGGAAGTGAAGAACCTCAACACGCTCTACGGTCGCAGCCACATCCTGCACGACCTGTCGTTCCGGCTTGATAAAGGGCAGTCCATGAGCCTGATGGGGCGCAACGGCATGGGCAAGACCACGACCCTGAAATCGATCCTGGGCATCGTCGGGCCGCGCAGCGGCCAGGTCTGTTTCGACGGCCAGGACATCAGCCATCTGCCCACCTGGAAACGGATGCGCCGGGACATAGCCTATGTCCCGGAAGGCCGGGGCATGTTTCATAACCTGACGGTCAAGGAACACCTGCAGATGGCCGCCCGCCCGGACAGCAACGGCAAATCCGGCTGGGATTTCGACCGGGTCATGGCGACCTTTCCCCGCCTCCAGGAACGGTTATCGAACCTCGGCACGGAGCTGTCGGGGGGCGAGCAACAGATGCTGGCCATCGGTCGCGCCCTGGTGACCAACCCCCGGCTGATGATTCTGGACGAGGCCACCGAGGGCCTGGCCCCACTGATCCGCCAGGACATCTGGAACGTCATCGCCACCATCCGGGAATCCGGCATTTCGACCCTGATCGTGGACAAGAACATCAAGGCCCTGAAAAAGCTCTGCGACCGCCATGTCGTTGTTGTGAAAGGAAAGGTTCACTTTGACGGCAGCTCCGAAGAGCTGGACCGGAACCTGGAAGCGGTCGAAACCGCGCTCAGCGTCTAAATGTACAAAATACGGATAACGATGTTCATTTTCGGGATATTTGAGCCTCACTGAATCGCCGATAGTTCACTTGCCAAACAACAAGGAGAAGGCAAATGAACTATCAGAAATCACTCATGGCGCTGGCGGTTGCCTCAACCCTCAGCGCAACGCCAACCTACGCCTTTGATCTCGGCACCTACAACGACACCAGCGTCAGCATCGGTGGCTACCTGAAAGCGGAAGGCATTTACGAGGACCCCGAACAGGGTGAATCCCGTTTCTTCGGTCGCGCCAACCAGAGCCGCATCAACCTCAAGACCGTCACCCAGAAACAGGGCCACACCATCGTGGGGTTTGTGGAGGGCGATTTTTACGGTGGGCTCTATCCGGGCGAGAACAACGACCTCAGACTGCGTCACGCCTTTATCAAGGTGGACGATGCCACCGTCGGCCAGACCTGGACCGGCCAGTTCTGGGCCGTCGCCTACAACGATTACCTGGATTTCCTGGGCGGGCCTCGCGGTACGCTGGGTGGTCTTAACTTCCGCACCACCCTGGCCAGCTACCAGTTCAGCGGTTTCCGGATCACGGCCCAGGACCCCGTCAACAACGACGCGGACGTGCCGGACCTGGCCATCAACTACAACCTGAACTTCGACGGCGGCCACCGGCTGATCCTGACCGCCAGCGGCCGGGAAGTGGCCAACGGCGATTTTGTCGGCGGCGGTGCCATCGGTTCCGAGATCAAACTGGGGCGCCACAGCCTGACCCTCAACGCCCACCATGGTGACGGACTGGGCGCCTTTACCGGCGTCGGTGTCGGCGGTTCCCTGGCCACCGATGTGGAGAATGGTGATGCGGTCAGCCAGACCGGCTTCAACGCCGGCTTCCGGTTCGTCCTCAACGACCAGTGGCGCGCCAATGTGGCGTACACCATGGTTGAGGTGGATGATCAGGCGGACACCGACTACGAGTCACCGCGCGTCAACCTGATCCATAACATTATTCCGGAGCTGGAAGTTGGGGTAGAGTGGCGCAAGTACAATCTGGCTTTCGGCCCACTGATCCCCGAAGGTCAGCAGGTTGAGGTAATGGCGAAATACTCGTTCTGAACTGAGCACTCAGAATTGGTACCCTTACCGCACGCGGACACAGGCGCCGACCGTCTTCCCGGCACCTGTGTCCGATCCGCGTCCGGAACGATCAAACACTTCATAGCGACCGCCTACATGACAGATGAAAGCCCCAAGCGGCAGGGAATAGGATCTCTCGAGATTGGTCTGCACATCCTGAATTACATTGCCAGCGCGTCCCGACCACCGACGCTGAAGGAATTGTCCGGCGCACTGGATCTCTCACCCAGCCGGGCCCACAAATACCTGGTCAGTCTGTTGCGCGAAGGCTACATAAATCAGGTCAACCAGACCCAGTACACGCTTGGCAACTCCAGCCTGACCCTCGGGATTTCGGCGCTGCGCCGGATCAATCCGATCCAGCTGTCCTACGAGGCCGTGGACCAGCTCAACGAGGACACCGACAAGACCGTATCGGTCACGGTCTGGAATGGATCCGGCCCGCTGGTCATCAAGTGGCTGGACTCGAGTCAGCCGATCTCGGTCAACGTGCGTCTGGGCGCAGAACTGTCGACCCTGAATTCCGCCGCCGGCCGGATCTATCTGGCCAGCCTTCCGGACGAACGCCGGCGACAGATCATCGACCGGTTCTACAAGCAGTCGGCCACACTGCCGAAGCACAAGGGCAAGGACATCCCGCGGGAACAGCTGGGGGCCCACCTCGAAGCCGTCAGGAAGTCTGGCTACTGTGCGTTTTTCAGTGACTACCTGCCAGAGATCAACGTACTGAGCATGCCGGTTCACGACCTCAACGGTTCCATCGTCACCGTCATTACCCTGCTCGGCCTCGAGCGGGACACCGACATCAGCGAAGGCTCGGAACTGTTTGAGCAGGTCAGAAACTGCGCCAGCAAGGTCACCCGGCAGATCTGCGGGCACCAGAAAACCGAGCAGGGCGGGAATTAACCGGCCATGCGCAGGGTCTCCGAAGGCAGCTCCCCGAACATTTTCCGGTAATCGGACGAGAACCGTCCAAGGTGGCTGAAACCGTAATCCAGGGCAACCTCCGTTACGTTACGGCACTGGCCCGCCAGCAGGTCCTCTCTTAACTGCCGCAGTTTCCGCTGTTTGACATAGCATTTCGGGGTGGTGGCAAAGCCCTTTGAGAAGGCGTTGTAGATGGACCGGACGCTCATGTTGGAAATCGCGGACAATTCCTCAACATCGATGTTGCGCTTCAGGTTCTGGTCGATGTAGCGAACCATCCGGCACACCGCGGGCGAAAAAGCCGGCTGGCTGTCATCACTGGCACAGTTGCTCGGAAACACCTTCAACAGCTTCTTCAGAATGATTTCCCGGTACGGCAGGGAGACCAGGCCGACCTCTTCGTCCCCACCCTCCTCCAGCTCACAGAAGACCGCACTCAGGATATTTGCCAACGTGGGACACAACGTCAGATCCACCGGCGTCCGCTCAAAGCGGACTTTCTCTCCCCCATGCCTGACCGGTCGTGCGGACCGGGCCGATTCCAGAACCGGCTCCGGCACCTTGATGATCAGCTTTTCGCAATCCGCCGAATACTCCAGGTCAATCTTTTCATAGGGGTTGACCATCATCGCCTCGCCAGCGCGCAGCCGAAGCCGCTCTCCGGACTGATGCCACACGCATTCTCCCCGGGTAACGATCTGAAAATGGTAGATCGAATCCAGCTCCGGGCTCTTGACCCGGACCGGATTGCCGTAACTGATCCGGGAAAGCCCGAACCCGGCAAATTCACGGAAACTGAGGCTGGCCGCCGCCGTGCTTTGGCCTTTCAGTTCCAGACGGTGATGCCCGATGTGGTCATTCACAAAGCCGGACACCTCTTCCGGATGGGCGCCATTGAATACAGTGTTGCCGGCGAGCGTTTGTCCAAACATAGCAAGACCTGTTTTCTTTATTGTTAATGCGTTCACCTTATATAAATTAAATCGATCAATCAACAACCAATCGCCGGGCGCGATCTGACCACACCGTCATTTCACTGCGCCCGGGCTGTGCTATGTTTTCCTGATACTTCCATCAAAGACTGGCGATGCTCATGAGCAATCCAAAGCACACTCTTTTCTGGATGACGCTTTTTCTGGCCGTGGTTGTGGTCGTCGGCGCTCTGATCCACAAACCACTGGCGACCGCGTTCATGGCGAACTGGGTCTTCAACCTGTTGATTGTCGGGGTGCTGATCGTCGGGATCGGCCTGACCTACCGCCAGGTTTTCGTGCT
This sequence comes from Marinobacter arenosus, assembly GCF_019264345.1. NCBI lineage: Bacteria > Pseudomonadati > Pseudomonadota > Gammaproteobacteria > Pseudomonadales > Marinobacteraceae > Marinobacter > Marinobacter arenosus. The sequence goes on along the minus strand of NZ_JAHVAO010000001.1, from coordinate 2,831,884 downwards.
ATTCCCGGAGTTGCGCTGGATCTCCCAGTTCCGCACCGGGCATTCCGGGCTCTCCGTCCTGCAGGAGCCTCGCCTGCTCAAGCCCCTGGCACGCCAGCTCGGCGAGGAGTCGAAGCGCGACCGGTTCAAGCTCTCCACCCTGGCCCTGCGCACCGTGCTCGACGGCATTCACTCGCGAATGGACGAGCAACGGGAAATCACCCGATATTTCATCAGCCTGCTGATTTTCCTCGGGCTGCTGGGCACCTTCTGGGGGCTGCTCGGCACCATCAACGCGGTGGGAGATGTCATTGCCAATCTCGATATGGGCCAGGGCGATTTCGGTACAGTGTTTGCCGATCTTCAGTCCGGCCTGCTGACGCCCCTTCAGGGCATGGGCACGGCCTTCAGCTCGTCGCTGCTCGGTCTGGGCGGCTCCCTGATTCTCGGCTTCCTGGACATCCAGGCCGGGCATGCCCAGAACCGCTTCTATGACGGACTCGAGGAGTGGCTCACCGGTGTCACCACTCTGGTGGACATCGCTGGCGAAGACGACCTGCAGTCATGATCGGATCAAAACGCAGGGCCCGCACCACCACCAATGTGTGGCCCGGCTACGTGGATGCCCTGTCAGCGCTGCTGATGCTGGTCATCTTCATGCTGCTGATCTATGTCGTCAGCCAGCTCTACCTGTCCCAGACCCTGTCGGACCGCAACACCGAACTGGCCCGTCTGAACCAGCGTCTGAACGAGATTTCCCAGCTGCTGGGCCTGGAAAAAAGCCGGTCCGAAGCCCTGGAAAAGCAGATCAGCGCCAGCCAGGAGCGCAGCGACGACCTGCAGCAACGGCTGGAACTCACCCGCAACCAGCTGATGCAGCAGACGGCCACCGCCGAGGCTCAGTCGGAGCGACTGGCGAACCTCAATGACGAGGTGTCGGAGAAGGATGAACTGTCGGCCAGCCAGCAGGCCATGATTATGCGGCTGTCCAACCAGATCGCGTCGCTGCAGGCGCAACTGAAACAGATCACTGCCGCCCTGAAGCTTCAGGAGCAGGAAACCGCAGAGAAAGAAGGCGAGCTGGAGGAGGTCAGCCGCCGCCTGAATACCTTGCTGGCCGAGCGGGTCAACCAGCTGGAACAGTACCAGTCGGAGTTCTTCTCACGGCTGCGGGACATCCTGGCGGACAACGAAAACATCCGGGTGGTCGGTGACCGTTTCCTGTTGCCCTCGGAGTTGCTGTTTGCCTCGGGTTCGGCGCAGTTGGGCGAGGATGGCAAACGCGAGCTCGACAAACTCGCCGGGGTGCTACTGGACGTGGTGGGGTCCATTCCGGAAGACATCGACTGGATCCTCCGGATTGATGGCCACACCGACCTGATTCCCATCAACACGCCCCAGTTCCCGTCCAATTGGGAGCTGTCGACCGCCCGGGCCGTGGCGGTGGTCCGTTATCTGGCCGATCAGGGTGTGCCGGAGAATCGCATGGTGGCCGCCGGTTTCGGGGAATTTTTCCCGGTGGCATCGGGCACGTCGCCGGAGGCCCTCCAGAAAAACCGGCGCATCGAACTCAAGCTGACCGACCGCTAGGCGCGCTGCAGGCGGGGAGCCCCCCGCCTGCAGCGGCCCTGGCTCAGAAATGAATGACCGAGCGAATGCTCTTCCCCTCGTGCATCAGATCAAACGCCTTGTTGATGTCTTCCAGCTTCATCTCGTGGGTGATGAACACATCCAGCGGGATCTCCCCCTTCTCGGCTTTTTCCACGTAGGACGGCAGCTCGGTACGGCCTTTCACGCCGCCAAACGCGGACCCGCGCCACACCCGGCCGGTGACCAGCTGGAACGGTCGGGTGCTGATCTCCTCGCCGGCACCGGCCACGCCGATGATGGTGGATTCACCCCAGCCCTTGTGACAGGCCTCCAGGGCGGCCCGCATCAGTTTGACGTTACCCACACACTCGAAGGTGTAGTCGGCACCGCCATCGGTCATCTCAATGATGACGTCCTGGATTGGCTTGTCGTAATCGTTGGGGTTGACCACATCGGTGGCGCCCAGCTGTCTGGCGATGTCAAACTTGCCGGGATTGATGTCGACACCGATGATGCGACCCGCCCTGGCCATCCTGGCGCCGATGATGGCCGCCAGACCAATGCCTCCGAGACCGAAGATAGCCACCGTCGCACCTTCCTCCACCTTGGCAGTATTCAACACCGCACCGATGCCGGTGGTGACACCACAACCGAGCAGGCAGACCTTATCCAGCGGGGCTTCCTTGGGGATTTTGGCCAGGGAGATTTCCGGCAGCACGGTATACTCAGAGAAGGTGGAGCAGCCCATGTAGTGATACAGCGGCTGGCCCTTGTACGAAAACCGGGAAGTGCCGTCGGGCATAACACCCTTGCCCTGGGTCGCCCGTACCGCGCCACACAGGTTGGTTTTGCCGGACGTGCAGAATTTGCACGTGCCGCACTCGGCGGTGTAAAGGGGGATGACGTGGTCACCCACGTCGAGGCCGGTTACCCCCTCGCCCACCGCTTCAACGATGCCACCACCCTCGTGACCGAGGATGGTCGGAAACAGGCCTTCGGGATCGGCGCCGGACAGGGTATAGGCATCGGTGTGACAGACACCGGTCGCGACGATGCGCACCAGAACCTCGCCTTTCTGCGGCGGCGCCACATCGACTTCGACAATTTCGAGCGGTTTGTTGGCCTCGAAAGCCACCGCAGCGCGGGATTTAATCATGGGAAGACTCCTCTTGAAAACGGCTCTGATCATTGGAAACGAAACGCGTGATCACACTAGTCAAGCACCTGCCCGGCGGATTCGCCAGATCGGTTTTGGTATGTTGTCTGGTAGGTCTCTGGCAATAATCTCTTGCGGGAAGAAGCACGTACACCTCAGCATTGGCTGACTGAAAAGGAACGCAACGCCTTGCACACTCTCTACTGGTTCACCCGGGATCTCCGGTTACACGACAACGCGACCCTGCTCGCGGCTTCCCGATCGGATATGCTGCTGTGTGTCTATGTGGTGGATCCCCGCTGGTTTTCGCCCGGACGGCTGCAGAGCCGGGCCATGGGTGAACACCGTTGGCGCTTTCTGTGGCAGAGCCTGATGGCGTTGGAGCGCAGCCTGCGCCCGCTCGGCCAACGCCTGCACATCGCCTATGGAATACCGGAGACGGTCATCCCTCAGCTGGTGCGCGCCCACGGCATTGCCCGGGTCGTGCGCTCCCGGCAACCTGGCACCCAGGAAGCTGGCCAGTGGCAGTCTCTCAAGGAACAACTGCCCGACACCCTCTTCCAGCAGTTTGAAACCCTGAGCCTGTTCACCGAGGGCTCGCTGCCCATGGCGTTGCCCGAGCTCCCTGATACCTTTTCCCAGTTCCGCAAGCAGGTGGAAAAAGCCGGGGAGCGCTGTACAGAACGTTTGCGGATTCGGACCCTGACCGCACTGCCACCCCCGCCGGGGTTTGCTGACGATAACCGGGGCGAATGCCCGCCAATTGCCAAGCCCCAGCATCCACTCCAGTTTATTGGCGGCGAGGAGGCCGGACTGGCGCAACTTCGGCAGTTCCTGTTCGTCAGGCATGGCATCGACCATTACAAGGAAACCCGCAATGCCCTCGACACCTGGGACGCGTCCTCCAAGTTTTCGCCCTGGCTGGCCAACGGGACGCTGTCGGTCCGGGAGGTCGCCGAGACCATTGCCGAGTACGAACGCAGTCATATAAAGAACGAATCGACCTACTGGCTCTGGTTTGAACTGCTGTGGCGGGAGTATTTCTATTGGTACGCCCTGAAGCACGGCGCCAACCTGTTTCGCCGCGACGGCGTTCAGCGTAAGCGCCGACCGGCCACCTTTTACGGACACCGGTTCATGGCCTGGTGCCAGGGCAACACCGAATACCCGCTGGTGAACGCCGCGATGAATCAGCTGCGGGAGACCGGCTACATGAGCAACCGGGCCCGGCAACTGGTCGCCAGCTGTTTCATCAACGAGCTGGAACTGGACTGGCGCTATGGCGCGGCATGGTTCGAGCAGCAGCTGATCGACTATGATGTAGCCAGCAACTACGGCAACTGGCAGTACCTGGCTGGCGTAGGGGCTGATCCCCGCGGACTGAGACAGTTCAACCTGGAGAAACAGGCGAAACAGTACGACCCCCTCGGCACCTTTGTGGACCGCTGGGGTGGACACGCCGACCAGCCCGTGGGATTACACACAGTGGACGCAGCGGACTGGCCCATTTTATGACGACGACTGGCAGCCCCCGGGAAATACTCGCGCGCATCATCGACTCGACCCAGCCGGACACACTTCTGTGTTGCGGCAGCATTGCCCACGAAGTGGCCGCCATTTGGCAGCAGCACAAGGGCGATGCCCGGGTCCGCAGCCTCGACACCACCGATCCCAATGCCGCCTTGCCACTGGACACCGTGCAGGACCTGGCCCTGATCTCCGATACCCTGGAACACCTGCCTCACGACGAGGGCGCCCTTCTTCTGGGCCAGCTGCGCAATTATGGCACTCACCAGATTGCGGTGCTGGTGGGCGATACCCCGGACTGGGCATTTACCGATTTCATTGGCCTGGGTTTCCGGCGCCATGCCGAAGTGCAGGGCGACCACGGCACGCTCACCCTGTATACCTACAATCTGGACACCTATAACCACAAGCGAGCCTGGAACAATCCGGACAACTGGGCCAACCCGGAAATGTGGGGCAAGGCCTGGTGGTAAGCCAACGCGTGCCCAGACACCTATGCCGCCGCTGCCACCTGCACCCCAACATCTGCGTCTGTGACCACTGCAGCGCCGTGCCGAACCAGACCCCGTTGACCGTCTTGCAGCACCCCTCGGAAGTGGGCCGGAGCAAGGGAACCCTGAGAATCCTGGAGCAGTGCCTGACAAGGCTCCAGGTCTTTGTCGGGGAAACCCCGGCAGAATTTCGCCAGGCCGGATTGGGTGACAACTTCCCCCTGGCCGGGACCGCGGTACTGTTCCCAGGGGCAGACAGCCAGGCCCTCGAAGAGGCCGACCTGCAAGGCATCCATCACTGGGTTTTACTGGACGGCACCTGGCGCAAGGCGGCCAAACTCCTGCACCTGAACCGGCGGATCGGCGAGCTGCCGAGGTATCACTTTGCCGCACCGCCGCCCTCCCGTTACGTTATCCGCAAGGCTCCGGGGGACCATCACCTGGCAACCGCCGAGGCCGCCGGCCACCTCCTCCAGCACCTGGAACCCGGCCTCGACACCGGACCCATCCACGCCGCCATGGCGGCGCTGGTGGCCCGACAACTGGCCCAGATCCCGGCACCACTTCGGGAACGCTACCGGTAGCACCGGGAATCCTGAGCGGTTGGCAATACACGCAGGCTTGAGCGATCATACGACCTGACAGACCTGACACCCCGCAAGCGTATAGGACACCCGTTTATGGCCCTGTTCAGCCAGAAGAACGCCGAGGAACAACTGAACGCCGAATCCGCCAAGGTGCATCGTGCCGACCTGGAAACGGTGCTCGAACGCCAGCGAGCCATCGAGGAAAAGGTGAAAGGCAGTGGCCGGCTCAAGCGCTTCAGTGCCGACATCAAACTGATGTTCTCGATGATCCGGGACTACTGGTACGGCAACTACCGCAGTGTCCCCTGGAAGACCATCGCCGCAGTCGCCGGCGCCCTGCTGTACGTGCTCAACCCGCTTGATGTCATTCCCGACCTGATCTTTGGCTTTGGTTTCCTTGACGACGCCGGTGTCGTCGCCCTGTGTCTGAAACTGGTCGAATCGGACCTGCACCGCTACGCGGCGTGGAAGGAACAACAGGAAAACCAACAGCAGGAACCAGATCCCGGATTTACACAATCAAATTGATTGGACAATAAACCAACGGTAGCCTCTCGCTTCGATCTTCCATCGCGTATTAGCCCCTGGAGTAAACGTGGATTTCGCCACCCTCATCGGCCTCGTCGGCGCCATCGTGCTTATTGCCTCTGCGGTTATCCTCGGGGTATCCCCGGATGTGTTCGTGAACGGCCCGTCACTGCTCATCGTGCTCGGGGGCAGCTTGCTGGTGGTGTTGGCCAAATTCAGCTTTGCCCAGTTCCTGGGGGCGTTCAGTGCGGCCGCCCGGGCCTTCAAGTTCAAACTGCCGGAAACCCGCGCTGCCATCGACGAGCTGGTGGAGGTGGCACAGGTGGCCCGGAAGGAAGGTGTGCTGGGCCTGGAAGACCGGGAGGTCGGCTCGCCGTTTCTGGCCCAGGGCGTCCAGATGCTGGTGGATGGCCAGAACGGTGACACCATCAAGCAGTTGCTCACCAAGGAGCGACTGATGACCCTGGACCACAACCGCTCCGGCGCCAAGGTGTTTACAGCCCTGGCGGATGTCGGCCCGGCCATGGGCATGATCGGCACACTGATCGGTCTGGTTCAGATGCTGTCCAATATGGAAGACCCGAAATCCATCGGCCCGGCCATGGCCGTTGCCCTGCTGACCACCCTCTATGGCGCCATGCTCGCAACCATGGTGGCCTCACCCATCGCTGACAAGCTGTCCCTGAGGATGACTGAAGAGGCCCGCATGCAGTCCCTGTACATTGACGCCCTGGTCGCCATTCAGGAGGGGACCAACCCGCGTGTGATCGAGCAACTGCTGTCCAGTTACCTGCCACCGAAGGAACGCAGCAAGGTCGGTGAGCCAGAAACCGCGAACGGGTAGGCCATGGACGAGTTACCGGAAGAGGAAAAGCCGGGAATTCCCGCCTGGGTGGTGACATTTGCCGACCTGATGTCCCTGCTTATGTGTTTCTTCGTGCTTCTACTGTCGTTCTCGGAAATCGACGCCCAGAAGTTCAAGCAGATCGCGGGAGAGCTGTCCAAAGCCTTTGGCGTGCAACGGGACGTCCCGACCCTGGAGATTCCCCAGGGGACCAGCCCCATCTTCGACAGGTTTTCACCGGCGCCGCCGGAACCCACGGTGGTCAATGAGGTCCGACAGACCACCACCGAAGAACGGCCAGAGTTACAGACCCTCAAAAGCCCCATCGAGCAGGCCGTTGAGGCCGCCATGCAGGAAGAGATGGATGAAAACACCGACCGCATCAAGTCGGTACTGGAGAACGCCATCCGAGATGGTCGCATCAACGTTGACCAGGACCAGCGCCGGATCGTCATCCGGGTCGAGGAAAAAGGGTCATTCCCCTCCGGTTCCGCGGACCTCACGTATGATTTCGAGGGGCTCCTTCTGGAGATGGCGGACGTACTTGCCGGCATCCCCGGGGAACTGACGGTAGAAGGGCACACCGACGACGTGCCCATCCGCACCTCGCGTTTTTACAGTAACTGGGATCTGTCAGCCGCCAGGGCCGCCGCCGTTGCCAATGCCTTACTGGCCACCGAGGACGTCGACCCGACGCGACTGGCCGTCAAGGGACTCGCCGACACAGAACCCCGGGTACCAAACTCCTCCGTGGAAAACCGGGCCAGGAATCGCCGCGTCGAGATCATCATCGATCTGTCCGGGCCCTTGCAGGAACAGGAAATCGAGCTGAGACAGCTGATCGAATCGGAGGCCCTTACCTCAGAGTCGGTGATTGATTTCGAATCCGCGACCAAAGAGACCAATAACGATCAGTCTGGCCCGGTCACCGGCGACAGCATCACCTGGTAACCCCACCAACACCGACCAATACGGTGCATACTTTCCATTTATGCACTGTAATGGTGCTATTTCGATTCATTTCCCGCACCAGAACGCCAGCCAAGCACTCACAACTGACTACCACTTCTAATTTTGCATTGTTTTGGAACATCTCTTGCTTATGTGCACACCCACAATGCACACAAAGCCCGACAGAGGCTGAAACACACCATCAGGAGCGAAAAACCCGTGGACATCACGAGTGCAGTACATACCCTGACCGAGAGCGCCAACACGCTGTTCATTCTCATCGGTGCCATCATGGTACTGGCCATGCACGCCGGCTTTGCCTTCCTCGAAGTGGGCACCGTGCGGCACAAGAACCAGGTCAATGCCCTGGTCAAGATCATGACCGACTTCGGCGTCTCCGCCGTCATGTATTTCTTCATCGGCTACTACGTTGCCTACGGCAGCCACTTCATGTCCGGTGCCGCCGAACTGACCGCCGGTAACGGCTATGAACTGGTCAAATTCTTCTTCCTGATGACCTTCGCCGCGGCCATACCGGCCATTGTCTCCGGCGGCATCGCCGAGCGCGCCAGGTTCTATCCGATGCTGATTGCATCCGGCCTGATCGTCGCGTTCATCTACCCCTTCTTTGAGGGCCTGATCTGGAACGGTAATTACGGTTTCCAGGGCTGGCTTGAGAGCCAGTTTGGTGCATCCTTCCACGACTTTGCCGGCTCGGTTGTAGTGCACGCCGTCGGTGGCTGGATTGCCCTGGCCGCGGTTCTCCTGCTCGGTGCCCGTAACGGTCGCTACCGCAACGGTCGGGTAGTGGCGTTTGCTCCTTCCAACATCCCATTCCTGGCGCTGGGTGCCTGGATCCTGACCGTGGGCTGGTTCGGTTTTAACGTCATGTCCGCCCAGACCCTGGACGGCATCAGCGGCCTGGTGGCCGTGAACAGCCTGATGGCCATGGTCGGCGGTATCCTGGTCTCCATGCTGCTGGGTCGGAAGGACCCGGGCTTCATCCACAACGGACCGCTGGCCGGCCTGGTTGCTGTGTGTGCAGGTTCCGACCTGATGCACCCGGTTGGTGCGTTAATAACCGGTGGTATTGCCGGCGCCATCTTCGTCTACCTGTTCGAATGGGCCCAGGACAAAATTGAGCGTCTGGACGACGTACTGGGTGTCTGGCCCCTGCACGGTGTCTGTGGTGTCTGGGGCGCCATTGCCTGCGGCATCTTCGGCCAGGAAAGTCTCGGCGGCCTGGGCGGCGTCAGCCTGATGTCCCAGATCATCGGCTCCGTTGCCGGCGTGGCCATCGCCTTTGTCGGCGGCCTCATCGTATACGGCGTGATCGGCGCCATCTCGGGGCTGCGCCTGACCGAGGAAGAGGAGTTCAACGGCGCGGACGTCAGCATTCACCGCATTGGCGCGACGGCCGTCGAGTAAGCTCCCCCTCTCCAACAACAGGCGGCCATCTGGCCGCCTGTTGTCCTTCTATCCCCCCCGAATTGACAGACGCCCGGTCTTCTCCTTTCTTTAATTCAAGGCAGTTTTCCAAAAACGACAACGACTGGCCCACCTTTTGCTGCCGATTACCTTACCGTGTGCCATACGCGCCGGCACCGCCCCAGGAGATGTACGGAATCATGCTGATTCAGACACCGGACCAAGGATTGTTTGACGAACTGTTCGACCAGGACAACAAAGTAAGACCACACTGCCGAATGCTGGAGCAGTGGTTGATCAACTCGGATGAAACCCTGATTGCTGAAAAACGTCGGGAAGCGGATGTGCTGTTCCAGCGCCTGGGCATCACCTTCAACGTTTACGGTGAGGACCAGGGCGCCGACCGGCTGATACCTTTCGATCTCATTCCCCGGGTGATCTCTGCCAGCGACTGGCACAAATTGCAGAGCGGTCTGCGCCAGCGGGTGCAGGCCCTGAACCGCTTCCTGTTCGATATCTACCACGACTACGACATTGTGAAAGCCGGCGTGATCAGCGCCGAACAGGTTTTTGCCAACCCGCAATACCAGCCCGGCATGCAGGCGCTGAAGCTGCCGCGCAACCTGTATTGCCACATCGCCGGGATTGACCTGATTCGTAATAACGACGGCGACTTCTACGTCCTCGAGGACAACCTGCGCTGCCCCAGCGGCGTGTCCTACATGCTCGAAAATCGCCGCATGATGATGCGTCTGTTCCCGGAGCTTTTCGCCCACTCACCGGTGGCGCCCGTTGAGCACTACCCCAATCTGCTGGGTGAGACGCTGCGGGCAGCCTCTCTGAACCCCAACCCGACCGTGGTGGTCCTGACGCCCGGCCGATTCAACAGCGCCTATTTCGAACACGCCTTCCTCGCCCGGCAAATGGGGGTGGAACTGGTGGAAGGCGCCGACCTGTTCGTGCACCAGAACAAGGTGTACATGAAGACCACGGTCGGGCCCCAGCAGGTCGATGTCATTTACCGCCGCATCGACGACGACTTCCTCGACCCACTCGCGGGCAATCCCGACTCCATGCTGGGCGTGCCCGGACTTTACTCCGCCTACCGCACCGGCAACGTGGTGCTGACCAATGCCATGGGCACCGGCGTCGGGGACGACAAATCCATCTACCCCTACGTGCCCGACATGATTCGCTTCTACCTGGACGAGGAACCGATCCTGAAGAACGTGCCCACCTGGCAGTGCCGCAAGAAGAAGGATCTCCAGTACGTACTCGACCACCTGCCGGAGCTGGTGGTCAAGGAAGCCCAGGGGGCCGGTGGTTACGGCATGCTGATCGGTCCAAAGGCCAGCAAAAAGGAACTTGCCACGTTCCGCGACCTGCTCAAGGCCCGGCCCCAGGATTACATCGCCCAGCCCACCCTGAGCCTGTCCACCTGCCCGACCTTTGTCGACGAGGGCATCGCGCCCCGACACCTGGACCTTCGCCCGTTCGTACTGTCGGGCAAGAAAATCCAGATGGTGCCCGGCGGACTGACCCGCGTCGCCCTCAAGAAGGGCTCACTGGTGGTGAACTCGTCCCAGGGCGGCGGCACCAAAGACACCTGGGTACTGGAGGATGACCTATGCTGAGCCGCGCCGCCTCCAGCCTGTTCTGGATGGCCCGTTACCTGGAACGGGCCGAAAGCCAGGCCCGTCTGCTCGACGTCAGCCTGACCATGGCCCTGATCGACGTACCGGAAGACCGGGTCGAACAGCTCTCGGTCCCCCTGCTGGTATCGGGCACCCGGGAGATGTTCTTTGAGTACTACAACGAAATCACACCCCAGAACCTGATCGATTTCCTGGTGCTGGATGATCGCCACCCCGCCAGCGTGTACACCATGATTCGCAGTGCCCGTGACAACGCACTGCACGTCCGCGGCAACCTGTCCGCAGACGTCTGGGAAAGCATCAACCAGGCCTGGTTCGAAATGAAGGAGCTGCGCCAGCGTGGCGTCAGCGAATCCAATGCCAGCACGGTATTCGACTGGGTCCGGGAACGTTCCCACATGTTCCGGGGTGCGGCCTACGGCACGCTGCTGCGCAACGATGCCTTCCACTTCCTGCGCCTGGGCACGTTCCTCGAACGCGCGGACACCACCGCCCGGGTCCTGGACATCCGTTACGTGATGGCCATGAAGGCGATGGAGGAGCACCCTACCCAGTCGTTCTTCGAATGGACCGCGGTGCTGCACTCACTGGCCGCGTTCGAAGCCTACCAGAACACCTATGGGCACAACCTGGACCCAATGAACGTCGCCGAGTTGTTGATCCTCGAGCCCGATGTTCCCCGTTCGCTGCGCGGCTGCCTGCAGGAAATCGCCAGCCTGCTGGAAGAGATCGAGAGTGACACCGCCCGGCGCTCCCGCCGACTGGCCTCCAGCCTGTACGCCAACATTCGCTACGGCGACCGGGAGTACATCGCCGAACGGGGCCTGCATGAGTATCTCGTGGATTTCCTGGAGCGTATCCAGGGCATTGCCGGGCAGATCCGGAACGACTTCATGGGGTGGAAACAATGAGACTCACGATTCAGCATGAAACCCGATACACCTACGAAACCCCGGTCCAGAACAGCATCCAGTACATCCGGCTGATTCCCAGGAATACGCCCCAGCAACGGGTCCACGACTGGCACCTGCACACACCGGGTGAAACCAGCCAGATGATGGACGGGTTTGGCAATCCGGTGACCATCATGACGCTCCATGACGCGGTCCCGGAAATTGTCCTGAGGGCGGAAGGCGTGGTCGATCTGACCGGCAAGCCACTGACCCGGGACGACTCGCCCTTCCCGCCCCAGGTCTTCCTGCGGCATACCACGCTGACCGAGACCGACGAAGCCCTGAAGGATTTCGCCAGCCAGTACTCCGCCAACAAGCGGAGCCTGGTGCGGCTCATGAAACATCTCCGTGAACACATCACCTTCATGCCGGGTGCCACCACGGTCACCCACTCGGCCAGCGAAGCCTTCAACCTGGGGGCCGGTGTCTGTCAGGACCATACCCACATTTTCCTGGCGTGCTGCCGCCACATCGGCGTCCCGGCCCGGTACGTCAGCGGTTACATCCATTCCGCGAACGACGATCATGTGGCCACCCATGCCTGGGCCGAAGCCTGGATCGGCAGCAACTGGCACACCTTCGACGTGGTCAACACCCTGAACGTGGCCGAAAGCCACATCAAGCTGGCCGTGGGGCTGGACTACCTCGATGCGGCACCGGTCCGGGGCGTTCGCAGCGGCGGCGGAACCGAGCACATGCAGACCACGGCCTGGGTCACCAAGGCCACCGGAAGCCAGTAACAAAAAACTCAACAATGCGACAAGAAAGCACTCACACATGGCCGAATGTTGAGATTAGACTACGCTGCTGAAGAAGGGCCTTATCAGGAGGGCTTCATGACCTATTGCGTAGCGATGCGCCTGGCCGACGGGCTGGTGTTCGCATCGGACTCCCGGACCAACGCCGGCTTTGACCAGATTTCCACCTTCCGCAAGATGCACGTGTTCGAGCAGCCGGGTGAACGCCAACTGGTCCTGTTGTCCGCCGGCAACCTCGCCACCAGCCAGAGCGTGATCAGCCTTCTGGAACGCCGCGCCGGCACCGATGCGGCGAACGTGCTGAACACGGCCTCCATGTTCGAGTCCGCCGAACTCGTCGGCCAGACCATGCGCGAAGTGATTCGACGGGACAACCCGGACGGCAAGCAAAGCCACGTGGATTTCAGTTGCTCGCTGATCCTGGGCGGCCAGATTCGAGGCGAGGAGCCCCGCCTGTTCAACATCTACCCGGAAGGTAATTTCATCGAGGCGACCGAAGAGACGCCCTACTTCCAGATTGGCGAGTCCAAGTATGGCAAGCCCATCCTGGATCGGGTCATCAATTTCCGCACCCCCCTGGACCGGGCCTACCAGTGCGCGTTGATCTCCTTTGATTCCACCATGAAGAGCAACCTGTCGGTGGGGATGCCGCTGGATATCGCCATTTATAAAAAGGACGCTCTCAAGCCCTGCCTGATCGAACAGGTCGAAGAACACTGCGAGTACTTCGACACCCTCAGGCAGCAATGGCACCAGGGCATTCAGGACCTGTTCGTCAGTCTGGAGCCGCCGGCACTGAGCCAGACGGATTACTCCCCACCGTACCCCGTCAGTTCCATGTAACCGTCGCCGGAGTGGCTGCCCGTGACACTCACCGGGCTCTCCCAGTAGGGATACTGCCCTCGGTTCCGGTAATCGCCGGGCGGGGCCGCCACGTCCAGATCCACCCGGTAGTCGGGCACCTGCAGCCGCCACCGGGTGGGCGTATCTCCCCTCAGGTTGTCGGGTGTCAGGACCAGATCGTCGGCCGCCAGCGCCACGGGTTTCCCGTCGGCCGGGATCCAGGTGCCGGAGACAAACTCGCCATCCTCCTCCCGCAGCCGGAAGGCCATCAGCTTGTCGCCGGAATCCAGATGCAGGGCAAACCAGTCCCAACCCTGCTGCCCGGTTTTCAGCAACTGGCTGCTCCATTCCCGGTCGAACCAGCCCCGGCCACGGACCGACAGAACCCGGCCATCGATGGTCACCGTGCCTTCGATCGCAATATCCACGAGGCTGAAGTACATCGATCCCTCGCCACTGGCCGACTTGGCACTGAAACCCTGCTCGCCGTGGGCCACGGGCTCGCCATCCAGCCGTAAGGTCAGATCGTAGGACCACTGCGCGGCCGGTACCTGCAGGCGCCACACCTGATCGTCCTCACGGGTCAATTGCCAGTCATCCAGCCAGACCTCGAACGGGCTTGCTGTGGCCCCGGCATGGCCGATATCGCCCCGGGCCAGCTTCTCGGCAAACCAGTGCTGCCCAGCCCAACTGACGGCACCATGGGCCATCCAGGCCGACTGCAGCGGCCAGCGGGACGGGGGCGGCGGGTCCTGGGTCGATGGCCGTGGCATCAGCGCCTGGCGGAACTGGGTCCACTGGAGGCCCAGGGGCTCACCCCCGTCGGTTTCCACGTTGGCCGTCAGGTACCACCATTCGATCCGGTGCTGTGGGTGGGGCCCGAGGTCCTCCGGGAAGGACAGGCGGTCTCCCGGACCGGGTTGGAGAAAGGGTACCGTCGCCTCGCCCTGGCCGGTTTCCGCCAGCCCGGCGAAGCCCGCGTCGTCCGGCTCGCGGGAACAGCCCGCCATGGATAGCAGCAACATCGCAAAGGCAAGTAAAGGTTTCATCGCTCGCCTCCGGACCTGGCATTGGCAGACACCGGCACTGCTGCCGGCTGAATAAGCTGACGACGCATGAGGACGGCGATACTGAGCCCGATCACCAGGCTGAGCCCGGCCAGCTCAAGCCAGAATTCCGGGTACACGGCCATGGGCAGGGACCAGCCAAACGCCAGCGGATTGATGCGATGCACCAGGGCCCAGGTCAGCCAGACACCGAGGGGCAGGGCCAGTGCGGCAATGCTCATGGTCAGGGTGACGGAAAGCCGAACCAGTTGCCCGGCCACCTCACGCTGGCCCATCCCCCACACCGCCAGCAACCGGTAGTACCAGACCCGGGTGGTAAAAAACACCCACCCCATGATCAGCAGCGACGTGGCGGCCAGGACCAGGGTCACGACCGTCATGGCCCGGGTCAGCAGGAACGTCTGATCGAACACGGCATCCGCCAGGGCCCGTACCCGGGCGTTATCCCGGACCGTCAGCGCCTCCACCTGCCAGAGGCGTTTCAGCCCGGAGGTCACGCGGTCCAGGTCGACCGCCCCCGGACTCACGGAAACGCTTTCGAATTCGGGCGTAAACGAGGTCGGCAGATGTTCGGCATTCACCAGAACCTCCCCGGCGGGACGCCCGTAATCCGGGTAAATGGCCAGCACCGGTAAGGTCTGCGACTGGCCAGACAGGATGACTGTCAGCGTGTCCCCGACCGACAGGTGTCGGCGCCGGGCCAGCTGTTCATTGACCATCACCCCCCGGCCCTCGGCGAACTGCAGCCAGGGTTCGTCCGTTGCCGCCTGAAAGCGCCAGGCCGTCAGCATGGTGCTGACCGGGGCCAGGGCGAACAGATCCACAGCCTGCTCCGGGGCTGACGCCGCGGCTGGTAGCGTGGCAGCACCGCGAACCACCCGGTGCCACTGACCGCTGCCGGCGATTGGCGATTCCGACGCCAACCAGTCCGCGGCGGCCTTGGTGTCCGCCCCGGCCGGCACCTCGATGAAATACGCCGCTGCCAGCCGCTGGGAGAGCCAGTCGTCGAAGGTGGCCTCAAACACGGTCACCAATGCCTGAACCGCCAGCACCATGGCCAGGGCAAACTGCAACGCCACCAGTGGCAAGGCCAGCCGCCGGGCCAACACCCCGAGCTCTGACCACTGCCAGCGGCTGAGCGGGTCTTCCGCCCCCCGGGCCCAGTGACGGGCCAGCCCGCCAATCAATCCAGGCGCGAGAAGGCCGGTCCCGGCAAACACCAGGGCGATGGCGACGAAGGTCAACCCCAGCCAGGGGGAAACGAAAGCCAGTGCCAGTCCGGCCAGCAGGGTCACCAGCGCCAGCTTGGGGCGTTGGCCGGCAGCGGCGGTGAACACCGATCGCCAGGCCGGCCGGAGCTGGTCCACAAGGCAAACGCCGGCCACCACCGCCACCATGGTCAGTGCGGGCTTGAACCAGCCCGCCCCCTGACCGGCATAGAGCGGCACATCGAACAGGTTGTCCAGGGCCTGGCCAAAGCCACCGCCCAGGGCGCCCGCCAACAGCCTGCCCAGCGCCACACCCGGAACCACACACAACGCCGCCAGCAATACAATTTCCAGCATCAGCGCCCGCTGGACGGCCGCCGGGGGCACCCCGAACCGGCGCAACAGGGCAAAACTTTCCCGGCGCTGGGCCAGGCCGAGCTGATACACGCTGCGCAACAGCAGGGCGGTAATCAGGAGCACCAGGACGGCAAGGGCATCGAGGTTCAGCAGGAAACTGGCGCCCAGCTCCCCGGTCTCGGGTCCGAGGGAGAAGGGGGTCACCCGGTAGGCCGCCGGCAAGTCGGCGCTGGCGTCTGCCACCAGCAGAGAGAGGGTTGACCGACTGCTCCCGGATTCGTCCGCGAGGGCAACGGCCTCTTCGATGTCGAGAAAGGGACGGCCATCCAGGGGTTGGTCCCAGGCACCGTCCTGCGCCTCCGGTCCGGCAAAGCAACTGGCCGCCAGCGGATCGATCCCCACCACCCGGCCAGCCACTCCGGGGCGCTCCACTTCCAGCCAGGGCATGACACAGTGGCCAGACCGGCGCAGTAACACGAAATCCGACACGGTTATCGGCTGGCCATCCGTGCGCTCCACTTGGTCCCGTTCAACCACGGCCCGTTCGCTCTGACCGAGACTGGTCCGGGCCTGACTGGTCAGGTGGCTGACGCCGGTCCACAGGGCGGTGGCCACGACAATCATCAGCGCCAGGGCCAGCAGCTGAAGGGGATGGCGCCGATAGTGACTGAACAGGGCCGGAAGCAGTGTCATGGCCCTATGCCGGAGCCGTGTGTGCCAGGTCGAGCCGCTGGTCGCACCGGGCCGCCAGTTCGGCATCGTGGGTGGCCAGGATCAGGGCGCAGCCGCTGTCAGAGCGTAGCCGAAACAGTTCATCGGCCACCTCATCCGCGGTGTGCCGATCCAGGCTGCCGGTGGGTTCGTCCGCCAGAATCAGGGCCGGCTTCATGGCAAACACCATGGCGAGGGCGGCCCGCTGCCTTTGGCCTCCGGACACCTGGTCCGGGAATCGCTCCGCGAGCTGGCCGATACCGAGGCGGTCGAGCCAGGCCTGGCAAACGTCCCGATCCCGGCCGGCCAGTCTGGCCCGCAAGCGAACATTGTCGAGCAGGGACAGGGCGGGCATCAGGTTGGCCTCCTGGAACACCACGCCGATTCGTTGCCGCCGAAGGGCCGCCCAGCGCTGGGACCCTCCATGCCGGTCGTCGGGGTGCCGGCGATCAAAGGTGTTGCCGCAGATGGAAATCACGCCGGCGTCCGGGTACTCAAGTCCACACAACAGGTTCAGCAGGGTGCTCTTGCCGGAGCCCGACCGCCCCATGACGGCCAGGGACTCGCCGCCGCCCAGCGTCAGATCGATGCCCGACAACACCGGCACCTGTTCGGTGCCACTGTCGAAGCGCTTGGCCAGACCACGAACCCGTACCAGTTCCTCGTGCATGCCTGCTCCGTTCCTATTCATCCGCCCCAAGCGGCGTCACGGTTTCGCCATGACGCTGCGCCCGCCATTCCCGGAACTGTTCCATCCAGGACAACAGCGCCGGTATCACCAGCAGCACCAGGAACGTCGACAGACCCAGCCCGAAGGCAATTGAGGTCGCCATGGGGATCAGGAACTGTGCCTGCAACGACGTTTCGAACAACAGGGGTAGCAGCCCCCCGATGGTGGTTAGTGAGGTCAGCAGTACCGCCCGGACCCGCTGCACCGCCGCTTCGTTCAGGGCCTCGGTTATGCCCAGGCCCTTTTGCCGCTGCTGGTTGTAGAAGGCTACGAGAATGATCGCGTTATTGACCACAATCCCCGACAGACCGAACAGACCAAACAGCGAAAGGATGGTGAGCTGAAGCCCCATCAGCCAGTGGCCCAGCAAGGCGCCCACGAGGGCGAATGGAATGATGGCCATCACGATCAGCGGCAGGCTCCAGGACGCAAACACCCAGGCCAGTACCACGTACATCAAGCCGAGACCGATCATCAGCCCGGTCCGCATGTCGGCCAGGGTCTCCCGCTGGTCGGCGGCCCGGCCCTCAAAGCTGTAGCGGACATTGAAGCGGCTGGCGATGTCGGGCAGTGCCGCGGCCTGCAGGCTGTCCAGGATCTGGTCGGTGGTGCTGACCCGGGTGTTGAGCCCGGAGGTGACTTCCACGGACAGCTTGCCGTCCGCGTGTCGCAACGCCTGAAAGCCCTGGCGGTGGTCCAGGTTCATGACTTGCGACAACGGCACGAAACGGCCGTCGGACACCCGGACCGTCATCTGGGACAGGGTGGACAGGCGCTGCCGCTGGTATCGCGGCAATTGCACCCGGACTTCCACCTCGTCCCGGCCGTCCTGATAGATTTGGGCGATGCGGCCGTCGAAGGCGGCCCGCAACTGCCGGCCCAGGTCTGCCGTGGTCAGCCCGAGCGCCTCGCCATAGGGGCTGACCTGGTAAATCAGCTGTTCACGGCCCCAGGGCATGTCATCTTCCACATCCAGCACGCCGGGCAGGGTTCCCAATGCCTGGGACAGCTCATCGGCGGCCGCTTTCAGGCTCTCGGCGTCGTTACCGGTCAGGCGGACATTGACGTCCCGGCCCGGAGGGCCGGCCTGACGCTCCGAGATGCTCAGGTTATCCAGACCGGCCGGCAGACGCAGCCGACTGCGCCACTCGTTGATGAACTCCGGATTGCGGACCGAGCGCTGGTCCGACGGGACCAGCTCGATCATCATCGCCCCCAGTTCATCGCCATTCCGGGACCGGCCCTCGGCGCCCAGAGTGGCACCCCGGGTCGTCACCGCGTGCAGGATCAGATCGCCCCCGAGGGCCTTCTCGGTGTCGTTCAGGGTCCGGCGCATGTCGGCCAGGAAGCGGTCAACGGTCCCCTCGTCGGTACCGGCGACAAAGCTCGCGTTGGCGTAGAAGATCGAGGGCTCCGGCGTCGGAAAGAAGTTGAAGCCGAGGCGACCGCCAACCAGGAGTCCCACCGTCAGCAGCGACAGCGCCAGGGCGCCGGCCAGGGTCATGCCGCGGTGTTGCAGGCTGACCATCGAAAACCGTCGAAAGGTGCCCTGACGGAAATGATCGAAGCGGCGCTCGAACCCGACCCGCAGACGTGCAATCGGGTTCGGGCCTGCCGACCGTGCCTCGCCCGCCCCGGATTTTGCCGGCCGCACGACAAAGGCATGCCGCAGGTGCGCAGGCAGAACGATAAAGCACTCCAGCAGGGACGCCACGAGGACGCAGATCATCACCGTGGGGATGTCGCCCAGGATATTCCCGATAACCCCGCCCACGACCAGCAGGGGCATGAACGCCGCCACTGTGGTCAGCGACGACGCCAGCACCGGCCACACCATGCGCTTGGCAGCGCCTTCGGAGGCATAGATGGATTCCTCGCCCATCCGCGCATGGGCATCCGCGTCCTCGCCCACCACAATGGCATCGTCGACGATCACCCCCAGGGCCATGATCAGGGCGAACAGGGAAATCATGTTAATGGAGCCGCCAATGCCCCAGAGCACCGCCATAGAGGCGAGAAACGCGGTTGGGATGCCAATCGCCACCCACAGGGCCACCCGTCCCGGCAAGAACAGGTACAGCAGGCACACCACCAGAACCAGGCCGCCAAGGCCATTGGTCACCAGCAACGAAATACGGTCGTTCAGCAGTTGCCAGGTCTGGTCGTACACTTCCAGTTTCAGGGACGGCGGCAGGGTGGGCCGGGTCTCTTCCAGCCACTGCTCAAGCACCTGGGCCGCGGCCAGGGAGTTGCCATTTTCAGCCCGCTGCAACAGCAGTTCCACCGCCGGATGGCCGTTTCGGGTCAGGGTGACCTGATTGTCCCGCGCCTCCTGCCGGATAATGGCAATGTCGCCGAGCCGCAACTGGATCCGGTCGCCACTGAGCACCGGCACACTCTCGAACGCCTGGGGCGACCGGCGCTGCTCCACCGCTCGCAGTTCCCGGGTGGCGTCCTGTTGCGCCATCATGCCCGCCGGCAGATCCCGGGAGACCGAGGCGACACGGTCGGCGATCTGTTCCAGGGACAGGCCCAGGGATTCCAGGCGCTCCACCGGCACGTCGATACTGATCTGTTGCTCCGGCAGACCGGTGATCGCCACCCGGTCAATCCCGCGCTCGAGCAGCTCGTCCTCGTACCGGTAACTCAAGGTCCGCAGTTCACTCCGGTCCACATCCCCGTATACCAGCAACCGGGCCACCGGTTCGTAGCGCTGAATGCGGGTAACCTGGGGCTCCTCGGCGTCGGCCGGCAGGTTGGTGAATTCGTCCACCTGCTGGCCCACATCGTCCAGGGCCTGGATCGGATTGGTGCCTTCGTGGAACTCCAGGGTGATGGAGGAAATCCCCTGGGCCGAGGTGGACGTCATCTTCTTCAGGCCGTCGATGCTGCGCAGCCGTTGCTCCAGCGGGTCCGTGATGCCCTGTTCCACATCCTCGGCCGAGGCCCCGCTCCAGACCACCTGAACGCTGACCACGTCCAGGGCAAAGGTGGGAAAGAACTGGATGTTCATCCGGGTCAGCGCCAGGACGCCACCGAGAATCATCACAAGCATCACCAGGTTGGCGGCTACCCGATGATGAACAAAAAAACCGATGACGCCCTTCCTGCGCCTCATGGCGAGGGCTCCCCCGGACGCTCCGCCAGCTCCACTTTCAGGCCCGTGACCGCATTCGGGAGATGGGTGGTGATCAGGCGCGCGCCGGGCGTCAGGGCGTCCCCGGCAACCACCAGCCGGCGCTCGCCGTTGCTGGCCCGCGCTTCGCCGATGCGCTGCACGGACACCCGTTGCATCCGGTCATCGCCGTTCATCAGGTAGACGTCATCGGCACCGTACAGGGCGCTGAAGGGGATGGCCACGGTCTCCGGGCGGGCCGGCCGTTCCAGGAGCACAGGGATCAGCTCCCCCGGCCGCAGGCCGGACGCGGGACCGGCCAGGGTGAGGATGGCTTCGGTCCCGGCCGGATCGGCCGTACCGGCAAAACGCGCCAGTTCGAAACGCTGGTTTCCCGACTCGCTGTGGGCAACCAGCGTCTCGCCCCGGCCCAGGGCCGCCAGCAGTTCCGCCCGGAACTGGGCCGGCACCCGGGCCCTCAATTCCAGCCCGCGATCCGGATACACCGACAACAGGGGTTCGTTACGCGCAACCTGATCCCCGGGCGCCACCTGAACGTCGGTGACCACGCCATCAAACGGAGCCTCCAGGCGCGCCCGCCTGGCATCCCGGCGGATTGAGGCCAGGTTGGCCTCGGCCTGGGCCAGTTTGGCCTCCAGGCTCTGCAACCTGGCCGGGTGCTCTTCAATAGCGCGCTGGCGCGTACTGACCGTCAATTCCGCCCGGGCCAGGGCATCGGTAGCGGCTTCGAGATCCTCCCTTGAGGCCAGGTTGCGGGTCACCAGTGATTCGGTACGCTCAAGCTGGCGGCGGGCGTTGTCACGAATAGCCCGTTCACTGCGAATGGCCGCCTGATCGTTACGGTAGCGCACGTCCTCGGCCCGTAGTTGCGCCTGCAGATCCGCCACCTGGGCCTCGGCCTGATCCACCACTGGCCCGATGTCGGCCTCGTCCAGGGCCACCAGCAGCTCCCCCGCCCGGACCCGCTCGCCCTCGGACACCGGTCGCGCCTCGATGCGGCCGGCCAACGTCGCGGTGACCGTCAACTGCTCCGGCGCCACCACCTGGCCATAAAGTGGCAGCAGCGGGGTATGGGTACCAGGCTCAATGGCCTGGACCGTCACCCGCCAACTGCGCTCGGTGGCACTCACCTCCGGCGGCTCCGGACGGGTCATTTTGAGAAGCAGGAAACCAACAACGCCGAGGGCGAGAATTATCAGAGGAAAGAGTCGTTTGGACATTACTTCATGGCCAGCTAAGGTAAATGGAACCCGTCCTGTATGGGGCGTAAATCTACTACACAACCGGAGTAAACCACAGTTGACCGTGAACGAGCATGTGGGCCTTATCAACGTCACCCTCATCAACGCCCTGATCGTGGCTGCGGTCGTGCTGATCCACCACGAATCGCTGATCCGCCTGAGCGGGCTGCTCTCACGAATGCGGCAGAGTCATCATTTCCGGATCATCGTTGCCGTCCTCGGCATCCTCGTGGCCCATACGGTCCAGGTCTGGATTTTTGCCGCCGCCTACTACTTCCTGCACCACGTCGAGGGCTGGGGCGAGCTGGTCGGCAACTTCAACGGCAGTCTGCTGGACTGCGCCTACTTCTCGTTCACGACCTTCACCACCCTGGGATACGGCGATATCCAAGCGTTGGGCCACCTGCGCTACCTCACCGGCATTGAAGCGCTGACCGGTCTGGTACTGATCACCTGGAGCGCCTCGTTCCTGTTCGTGGAGATGCAGCGCTACTGGCCTACCCGCTGAATTCGCCTGCCGGCCCGGTGCCGCACGTGAATCACAACCACTTGCACCGGGCGAGCGTGTAATAAAGCAATGGCACCACAAGGATAGTCAGCAGCGTGGACATCGCCAGGCCGAAAATCAGTGAGATGGCGAGCCCGTTGAATATCGGGTCGTGCAGGATGAAGTAGGCTCCCACCATGGCCGAAACCGCGGTCAGCGCGATGGGCTTGATCCGGACCGCCCCAGCCAGAACCACCGCCTCGTCCAACGGCACTCCCTCGTCCAGCAATTGGCGGATGAACACCACCAGAAGAATGGAGTTACGAACAATGATGCCGGCGAGGGCGATCATGCCAATCATGCTGGTGGCGGTGAACTCCCGATCCAGCAAGCCGTGCCCCGGCATGATGCCAATCAGGGTCAGGGGTATGGGCGCCATGATCACCAGTGGCAGGACGTAGGATCGGAACTGCGCCACCAGCAGCACGAAAATCATGAACACGCCGACGCTGTAGGCGATCCCCATGTCCCGGAAGGTATCGTAGGTAATCTGCCATTCCCCGTCCCATTTCAGCGCCCCGGATTCGGGAATATCCGGCTGGCGAATGAAAAACTGTTCCGGGGCGTCGGGCTGCTGCTCCAGCTGCCCGACCATGCGGAACATGCCGTACAGCGGCGAGTCCACGTCGCCGGCCATGTCGGCGGTCACGTAGGTCACGGGCAGTAAGTCCTTGTGGTAGCGAGCGCCCTGCCAGTTTGCCTGGGTGACGGTCGCGATGCTGGCCAATGGCACCAACTCACCGTTGCGGCTCCGTACCGGCACCGACATCAGGGCCGGAGGCTGTGCCTTGTCGCCCTCCGCCAGAACGATCCGGATCGGCACCGGGTACTTGGCGTGCTCGTCGTGCAGGAAGCTGACACTGTCGCCCCCCAGGGCCGTGCGCAACGCGGTGACCGCCTGGGCCTGGGAAACACCGAGCCGGGCCGCGCGGCTGCGGTCCACCTCCACGATCCATTGCCGGGTCGGCGCTTCCACGGACGTATCAATGTCCACAAGGCCTTCAATCTGCGCCATGCCCCTGGCGACCGCCGCCGCCAGTTCCGCCCGGCGAGCGGCATCGGCGGCATAGACTTCGGCGACCACCGGCGAGAGCACCGGCGGTCCCGGCGGCACTTCCACGATTTTGACCACGCCGCCAAACCTTTCGGCAATGGCCTGCAGAGGCGCGCGCAATGACTGGGCAATCTCATGGGACTGCCGCTGCCGGTGCTCGTCGTCCACCAGGTTGATCTGGAGGTCACCGTGATACGGCGCCCGGCGGAGGTAGTACTGCCGGACCAGGCCGTTGAAATTGATCGGAGACGCGGTGCCGGCGTAGCTTTGCCAGTTGGTTACCTCGTCGACGGTCTCCAGGTGCTCAGCCATGGCCAACAGGACCCGCTGGGTCTGTTCCATCGGCGTCTCTTCCGGCATATCCAGTACGACCTGGAGCTCGGATTTGTTGTCAAACGGCAGCATTTTCAGGATCACCACCAGAAACACCGGCAACGACGCCGCAGCCAGGGTCAGCCCGACCACTCCCAGCCCCAGCAGCCGGCGCCGCCAGGGGTGTTGCCCAAGAAACGGGGACAGCAGCACCCGGAAGAGTCTCAGTGATACCGGGCTGACGCCCTGGGCCGAATTCTCCCCGCCGTCGGAGTCACTGCCCGCAACGACCCCATGCTGGTGACTCAGCAGGCGCATGGCGAGCCAGGGGGCGACCACGAAGGCCACAACCTGGGACAGCACCATACCGGCGGACGCATTGATCGGAATCGGGCTCATGTAGGGCCCCATCAGGCCGCTGACAAAGGCCATCGGCAGCAACGCCGCCATGATCGTCAGACTGGCCATGATGGTCGGTGTGCCAACCTCATCCACCGCGACCGGGATCAGGTCCGGGATGGGCGCCCGGGAATTCCGGATGCGACGGTTGATGTTTTCAGTGATCACGATGCCGTCGTCGACCAGGATCCCGATGGAAAAGATCAGGGCAAACAGTGACACCCGGTTGAGGGTAAAGCCCCAGGCCCAGGAAAAGACCAGCGTCAGCAGCAGCGTAATCAGCACCGCCAGACCCACAATCATGGCCTGTCGCCAGCCCATGGCCGCCAGCACCAGCAGAACCACGCAGATGGTCGCGGACACCAGGTCGGTAATCAGCTTGCGGGCCTTGTCCGAGGCGGTCTGACCATAGTTCCGGCTGACCACCACCTCGACCGCCTCTGGCAGGGACCGATTGCGCAACTGGGCGAGCCGTTCGGTGATGGCGGTGGTGATGTCGATCGCGTTCTCGCCAGCCTTCTTGGAAATGGCCAGCGTGACGGCAGGCAGAACGTCCCCCGGCCGGCCACGCTGCGACGCGCCGGCGGCCGGACCAAAGCCGGTCATGACACTCTGATCCGGGACGGCCCGGCCACGCCGGACGTCCGCCACATCCTCCAGAAACACCGGGGCGCCGTCCTGCATGCCCACCACCAGCCGCCGAACCGCCTCGACATCCTCCAGCAGGGTGCCCGCCTGCACGGGGATCGAGACACCGTCCCGGGTGACCCGGGCTTCCTGGGAGCTTGCGTTGGCGGCCCCCAGGGCACGGGCAATGTCGTCGATGGTGAGATTGAAGCCGGTGAGCAGGGCCGGATCAAAGCGCACATCCACCCGGTCCGCAATGCCGCCCACGGTGTAGACGTCGCGGGTTCCCGGCACCCGTTTCAGCGCCACCTCCAGCATGTGAGCGAGGCGGGTCAGCTCTTCGCCCAGCAACTCGCCGGACGGGTCGAACAGTGTCAGGGTCATGATGGGCACGTCGTCGACGCCCCGGGGTTTGATCAGCGGCTGGCTGGCCCCGAGCGCCGGCGGCAACCAGTCCTGATGCGAGTAAACCTGGTTGTAGAGCCGGACCAGGGCCTCCTGCCGGGGTACGCCGACCTCAAATTCCACCGTGATCACCGCCTGCCCCTGGCGGGACACCGAGTACACGTGTTTTACGTCCTTGATGGCACTCATCACCTGCTCGGCGGGTACGGCGATGACGCTCTCCACCTCGGCCACGCTGGCCCCGGGCATGGCCACGAAGATATCCGCCATGGTGACATCGATCTGGGGCTCTTCCTCCTTGGGCGTGATGACAATGATCAACACGCCGACCAGAATGGCGAGTACGACAGCCAGGGGTGTCAGTTTCGAATTCTGGAATACCCGGGCAATGGCGCCAGAGGGTCCGACCGGCGGCAACTCCTGGCTCACGGGCGCGCCTCCGGATCCTGTACCCGCCGGTCACTGCCGGCCATCTCGACCGGCTGGATAACCACCCGTTCGCCCGCGTCCAGACCGGCCAGCACCTCAACCCGGTCCCCGTCCCGTATTCCGGTACGAATCGGGCGTAGCCTGGCGCGGCCGGCGTCGTCCACCACGTAGACGGCACGCAGCTCGCTGCGATGGATGACGCTGCTGGCCGGCACCCAGAGCGCGGTCCGATGGGCCACCGGCACGGCCACTTTCACCAGCATGCCAGGAAACAGCGAGCCATCCGGTTCGGCCAGGGTCATCCGCAGGCGAAAGGTATGAGTGGTGGGGTTGGCGTAGGGATAGAAGGTGATCTCGCCGGTATGCAGCACCCGTCCATCGGGCAACGTCACCTGCGCGTTTCGCTCCTTGCGGGCGAGCTCGGCGTACTGTTGCGGCAAATCGACGACCACCCTGAGATTTTCCAGGGAGAGTCCGCTCAGCAGCGGCTGCCCCGGACTGACCGACTCGCCCAGTTCGACGTGTCGCTCGGTCAGGATGCCGCTGTAGGGGGCCACCACACGGGTATAGTCGAGGCGCTGGCGCGCCTCCGCCACCATCCCGTTTGCCCTCGCCAGGCGAGCCTCGGCGGCATTGAGATTGTTTCGGGCCTGATCGAACTCCTGTCGCGACACCAACCCCCGCTCCCGAATGGCGGCCACCCGGTCGAAGGTCTGCTGCGCATCCGCCAGCCCGGCCCGGGCTTCATCCTGCGCGGCCTCGGCCTGCCGCAACCGCGCCTGTTGTTCGCTGTCCTCCAGCTGGACGATCAGGTCACCCGCTGCGACCGAGTCGTCCACATCAAACGGCAGCACCTCGACGGTGCCACTGGTCTGGGCGGAAACCGTGCTTTGCTGCACCGCTTCGATCACCCCATCTAGCTGGATTCTCTCCTCCAGCGTCTGTCGCAGCACCGGGGTCGACGCCACAGAGTCTTCGGCCGGGCCCTGGGCCAGGGTCGTTGACACCAGCAACCAGCAGATG
Source organism: Marinobacter arenosus (assembly GCF_019264345.1). Lineage (NCBI taxonomy): Bacteria > Pseudomonadati > Pseudomonadota > Gammaproteobacteria > Pseudomonadales > Marinobacteraceae > Marinobacter > Marinobacter arenosus. The sequence continues at coordinate 2,805,348 of NZ_JAHVAO010000001.1, read as the reverse complement.
GCGATGCTAAGGAAATGCCTGGCCATAGTTCACCTCCACCTTAATTTCCGTTTGATATAAACACATTCCCATAGGTTCTATTAAAACCGCCGTTCCCTCGAACTTCAACACCCGGGCCGCCCGGTGCCAGCTCCCCCTGGTTCCGATTTCTGAAGTGCTTCAAAACCAATGATGACGTCCAGCAACTCGGTGGTGATGTCCTCCTGACGCACCGAACGGAGCTGGCCCGCCACCTCCTCCAGCCGTTCATCCACCGACTTTTCGGCCTGTTGCATCCGGGCCAGGCGCGCGGCGTTTTCGGTCACAATCGCTTCTGCCGAAGCGTGGAAGACGCTGGCAAAAATGTGACTGCGCACCAGCGAGGCAAACAGCCTGTCTGAGGCCAGGGTGTGAACCGGAAGCGACCGGGACGCCCACCGGCGCCGGGTGAGATCCGCCAGCAACGTGTCCGACAGGGGAAGCAGCGGGCTGACCACTGGCTCCTGCTGGCCGCCAGGGACCTGGCGGGTGAACGCCAGGGCGACCGCAATCGGTTCCAGGCTGGTGCCATGACCGGATGCATCGAGCCGGGTCACAATGTCGCCTGCCAGGCGCCCGATGCCGTCCACCGAGGCCGGCGGCAACAACACGACGTCGGACGCGAGCCCCCGGTCCCGGAGGGCATCGCCCATCCTCGACCCGACGCACAGGATGCGCGAACGACCCGGGTTGGCGAAGGCCTCGGCGGACCAGGCCACGACCCGGTTCGCCAACAGCTCGTTGTAGTTGCCGCACAGCCCCTGGTCGGAGCCGAACACCACCACAACCGTTTCCGATGGCTGCCTTGCGGGCAAGGTCACGCGCCCGGAGCCCGTCAACAGCGCCTGGAGGCCGCTGATCACGGTTGCGTGGTAGGCCGCGACGGAGCGAGCCGCATGCTCGTACGGCACCGAATTGATGGCGGAGATGGTCTTCATGGTATGGACAATACTCCGGATGCTGGCCAGGGTGCCGTGGCGACGGGACAGGGCTTCAAAGGTCTGCGTCATGGTCGGCCACCCCCGGTTCCAGCGCCTGCCTGGCCAGTGCCAGCATGGTCACGCGATCGTCCTCGCCCAGGGACTGGTTCTGCACAATGCGCTGCCCCGGGGAGTCGAGATCGCCGGCATCCTCCCCCGCGATACGGACGATTGCCGCTAGGGCCTCCGTCTCGGTCAATTCGTCAAACAGCCCCGCCATCGCGGCGGTCAGAATGAGCAGCTGGGCCGCGGGCGCCATCGGCCCGTGCTCTGGCTGTCGCAGCGCGCGCCGAACGGCCGCGCCGCGAACGAGGCGGGCCTTGGTACTGTCGTCCAGCCGGGTGCCAAAGCGGGCAAAGTCCTCCAGCTCCTCGAACTGGGACAGGGTAACGCGCAGGTTCCCGGCAACCTCACGAAACGCCCGGTACTGGGCCTTACCTCCGACCCGGGACACGGATTTCCCGAGGTCCACGGCCGGATACTGGTTCTTCCTGACCAGTTGCGGTGACAGGTAGATCTGCCCGTCCGTGATGGAGATCAGGTTGGTCGGAATGTACGCCGACAGGTTTTCCGCCTGGGTTTCCACGACGGGCAGCGCGGTGATGGATCCGCCGCCAATTTCGGGCAGAAACTGACCGGCGCGTTCAAGCAACCGGGCATGGACGTAAAAAATGTCCCCGGGGAAGGCCTCCCGTCCCGGCGGCCGCCGCAGCAACAGGGACAGTTCCCGGTAGGACTGGGCGTGGTGGGTGAGGTCGTCAAAGACCACCAGAACATCGCGGCCCTGGCCGGAGAAATACTCCGCCATGGTCATGGCCGCGTAGGGCGCAATGTAGGACAGGCCGGGTGGATCCTCGTCGCCGGCAACCACCACGATGGCGTTGGCCATCTGGCCGCTGCGACGGAGGGTTTCAATGACCCGCGCCACCGCATCGCCCCGCTGGCCTATGGCGCAATAGATACTGATCACGTCCGAGCGGGCCTGATTCAGCATGGTGTCGAGGGCAATGGACGTCTTGCCGGTCTGCCGGTCGCCGATGATCAGCTCCCGCTGCCCCAGACCCACCGGCACGGCGGCGTCAATGATGGTGATGCCGGTCGCCAGCGGCCTCGTGATCGCCGAACGGCTCAGGATTCCGGGGGCAGGTGCCTCGAGCGGACGCTCGGCCACTGCGGCAATCCCACCCCGGCCATCCCTGGGCTGACCGCTGGCGTCCATGACCCGGCCCAGCAGACCACCCCCCACAGGCACGCTGATGACCCTGTGAGTGCGCCAGACGTCCTCGCCCACGGTGATCTGCTCCGATGGTCCGAGCAACACCACACCCAGGCGGCCGGGCTCCAGATCCAGCACCACGCCCCGGACCCCCGACGCAAACACCAGCAGTTCGTCGGCCAGCGCGCGACCGAGGCCGGCCACCACGGCAACGCCGTCGGCCACCTCGGCAACCCGGCCCACTTCGGCCAGCTCCGGGCCGACAGCCGGGTTGGCCCGCAACTGCGCCGTAAACGCCTGCAGGTCCGGTTTCACCGGCTCACGGCCCATGGTCCACCTCCGGTCGGGACGCCCCGGTCGCCATGCGTTCCGCCAGCTGCTCGGCAAGATTCTGGGTGTAACGGTCCACCGTCCAGACCAACTGGGCGCTGCCTAGGCGCAGCACCAGGCCGGGCGACTGGAGCGGGTCGGCCACGAAGCGCAGCGGGACATCCGGAACCAGCGCCTGCACCTCCCGGGTCAGCAGGTCGCGGGTCGTATCTGACAGGAGCTGATGACTGGTCACCGTGGCCTCTGCCGCGTTGCCGGCCGCCGTCTCAAGCTCCTCCGCCAGGGTTCGCAGCCGGCCGATGACGTGCAGGGCCATCCGCTCCTCCAGATCGGCGTCGGCAAGATCGTGCAAGGCCTTGCCCACCAGCTCATACAGGGTATCGGCACTGGCCCGGTACAGCTCGGTAACGAATTGATTCTGTTCGTGGGCCAGATGGGCACGCCATTCCTGTTCTTCCTGCCGCAGCGTCTCACGACCCGCGGCGAGCAGGGCATCGCGTTGTCGTTCCGCCTCCACTCGGGCCGCCTCGACCACGGCAGCGTCCTCCTCCAGGAGTTTCTCCTTGCGGGCAACAAATTCCGCCTCGGCGGCCACCGCCCTGGCCTTGGCACGGTCAGCCTCGCTCATCCGGGCGGCGATTTCGGCTTCACGGGCGTCAATTCCGTCGAGAATGGGCCGGTAGAGAAACCGCTTCAGTAACCACACCAGAACCAGGAAATTGAGGATCTGGGCGATCACGGTGATCCAGTCCAGCGACATGATCTAACCTGCAGCCGTGCTTGCCGCTTGCTGAATGAAGCGGTCCCAGAAGGGATTGGCAAACAGCACGATCATGGCAACCACGAAGCAGTAGATGGCGGTGGACTCGATCATCGCCAGACTGACGAACAGGGTTCGCGACAGCGTGGATGCCGAATCCGGCTGCTGGGCAATCGCATTCAGGGCCGCCGCCGCCGCACGGCCTTCGCCCAGGGCCGGCCCGATCGATCCGAAGGCGATCGTCAGACCGGCGGTCAGTATGGATACAGCGGCAATCAGGGCGAGATCGCTCATGGTTTTTTCTCCGTGTTGACCGACGTTCCGGATGGGGTTGTTGCCGAAGAGATGTACACCGTGGCCAGAACCGCGAAGATGTAGGCCTGGATCAGCCCGGTGAGCAGTCCCAGCATGTCCATAACCACCGGAAAGAAGAACGGCGCCAGCCCGAGCAGGATGGCCGCGATGACCGCTCCACTCATGACGTTCCCGTAGAGCCGTATGGACAGCGAGATCCCCCGCGAGAATTCACTGATGATGTTGAAAGGCAGCATGACGACCGAGGGCTGGACGTAATGCTTCAGGTAACCGCCAATGCCCTGGCGGGCGATACCGAACAGGGGCACGGCAATCAGCACCGACAGCGCCAGGGCCGCGGTGGTCGAGAGCGATGCCGTCGGCGGATAGAACCCGGGCACCACCAGCAACAGATTCGACACGGCAATGAACAGGAACAACGTGCCCGAAAAGTACAGGACATGACGGGACGCCTCCCGGGAGATTTCCTCAATCTGGCTTTTGATCACGGTGACGATCAGCTCCAGGATCGTCCGCCACCGGCTCGGCGGCACGTCCGGCCTCAGGTTTCGGGTGATGGCAAGGGAGCCGCCGACCAGAATCGCCATGACAATCCAGGTGTTCACGACGGTGCGGTTGATCCCGACCCCGGCAATGGAGAACACAATGATGTCGTCCGGTGTCAGTTGCATCAGACCTCCCTGCCTCCTGGCACCCGGGCCATCCGGATGGCGACAAAGCGAACCAGGAAAAACCCGGCAACGTAACCTGCCAGCGCCCAGCCATCGGTGCCCTGCCCGGTGATCACCCAGCCGGCGCCGAGCAGAATGGCAATCCTCAGGGCCGCACTGGGCAGCAGTACCGTGGCCGGACGGCCGATCTGCAAGGCCATCCGTATGCCCAGCATCAGGCCGGCAAAAAACAGGACGCTGGTCGCGACCCCGACGCCGAACCCGATCAGTGTTGCACCCCAGTCAGCCGTCATCGTCCCGCCCCTCATCGCCATCAACACCGGACTCCCTGCTGACCCAGGCCCAGGCAATCAGGGCACCCAGAACCACGCCACCCAGAATCAGCGCCATGGTCCAGGGGAAGGGCTGCGGAAACCGGCGATCCAGCCACATCCCGAGGAAGGCGCCACCAACCGTCGGCACCGCGACGGACCAGCCAATCATGCCAAACGTGCCCAATCCCCGCAGCGGACTCATGCCCGGATTCGCCCGGGCCCGCTTCAGCCGACGGGCATGCCGCCCGATGTCGTCCTCCGGGGAGCCCGGTGACCGATTCATGGCTTCGGCCCCTTGAGTTCCGAGAACCGGCGCACCATGCCAGCCTCCAGGCGAGACAGGGCTGCCCGGGCCACTCGCTCATCCTCATCCATGGCGACGAAGCTGCGGTTGACCGTCTCCCGCAGCGTGTCGAGGTTTTCACCGCGCACACCCCGGCGGACCGAGACCTCAACCTCATGCCCCTTCTTGACGAGGATGCCCTCGTCAATACCAAAGATCAGTTCCTGCCGATCCGCGGTCACCAGCATCAGCACGCTGGGCACCAGGGCGGTGACGAAATCGATGTGATTCGGTTGCATTCCGAAGGCGCCATTCTCGGCAACGGCGACCAGACTGACGACATCGCCCTGGTAGAGGGTTCGGGTGGGCAGCCGCAGGGTCACGCGCATCTCGCTCGCCACGCTCATGCCGCCACCTCCAGATCGGCCAGACTGCCAATCATGTAATAGTCGCCCTCGTTCCGATCGAAACGGGTCTGGTTCAGAATGGCCTCACAGCCATCCAGGGTGTCCTTGATCGCCACCCGTTTGCCGGTGGTGCCGGTGAACGAGCCGGTGGTGAAGAACGGCTGGGTCAGGAAGCGCTCGAGCCGCCGTGCCCGGGCGACCGTCAGCCGGTCCCCGGCCGACAGTTCCTCCATGCCGAGCATGGCGATGATGTCTCGCAGCTCCTCGTACTCCGCCAGGGTACGGCGCACAGCCCGGGCAATGTCGTAGTGGCGTATGCCGACCACTGTCGGCGTCAGCATGACCGATGACGACGCCAGCGGATCGATCGCCGGATACAGCCCTTCACTGGCGCGCTTGCGGGACAGCACCACCGACCCCGACAGGTGGGAAAAAATGTGCGCAGCCGCCGGATCGGTGAAATCGTCCGCCGGCACATAAACCGCCTGTACCGAGGTAATCGCCGCTTTCTGCGTGGACGCGATGCGCTCTTCGAGCTCCGCCAGTTCGGTGGCCAGGGTGGGCTGATAGCCCACCCGTGAGGGCATCCGGCCCATCAGGCCGGACAGCTCAGAGCCGGCCTGCACGAACCGGAACACGTTATCGATCAGCAGCAGCACGTCCTGGTGCTGGTCGTCCCGGAAGTACTCCGCCATGGTCAGTGCCGTCTTGCCGATCAGGAAGCGCACGCCGGGTGCCTCGTTCATTTGTCCGAACAGCATCACGGTTTTGTCGCGGACACCGGCCTCGCCCATTTCCCGGTACAGTTCCTCGGCTTCCCGCGAGCGTTCGCCGATGCCGCAAAACAGGCTGACTCCCTGGTGGTACTGCACGGTGTTATTGATCAGCTCGGTGATCAACACGGTTTTGCCCACCCCGGCCCCGCCGAACAGGCCGGTTTTACCGCCGCGTTCTAGCGGCGACAGCAGATCGATGGCCTTGATCCCGGTCTCCAGGACCGAGCCCCGGACCACGCGATGTTCCAGCAGCGGGGCCGGCTGGTGAATTGAGCGCAGGGTCTCGCTGACCGGAGGCGGCTTGCGGTCGATCGGCGCGCCGAACACATCGAGCATGCGCCCGAGCACGGCATCGCCAACCGGCACCCGAATGGGCCCGCCGGTGGCTTTTGCCGGCATGCCCAGCCCCAGCCCCCGAACCGGTGCCAGCGCCATACAGCGGGCTACGCCGTTATCCAACAGCGCGGACACCTCCAATGCGACCTTGCCCACGTACACCAGGTCACGAATTCGCGGCACCGGGTCGCTGAACCGGATGTCGACCACGCCGCCACGAATGGCAACGACCGTTCCCTCGCCCCGCTGGATCTGATTCTGGTGCGACATCCATCCGCCTCCCTGGGCCCGTTAAGTCGCGTGTAAGTTTGCGGTGTTCCCTAGCCCTGTGGTTTCTACAAGCATAGATCGTGGAGACGGACCGGCAGTTGATTAAGGGCAACTTTTGTACGCGAAACCGGGCGGGACAGAATGCCGCACCCCATGTTGGGCGGAATGCAGGTAGTCAGGCGGGAAACCCGTTAAAATGCGCGTCATGGAATGGCTCACCCTCTCGCAAACCGGTTTTCAACAGGCGGCCCGCTATCTGCTGGGCATGCGCCTGTCCATCGCAGCCATCCAACTGGTCGCACTCGCGATCGCCGAGGCCCTGATCGCGCTGACGTTCCGCGCCGAGGCCCTCCTGATCTGCCTGTTCTATGCGCTGTTCGCGGTCCTCGGCTGGCTCTGGTTCACCCGCCGGCCGCCCAAATCCGCGCTGACGGTGAGTGCCGGGCTCGCCCTGGACCTGGTGATGATCGGGGTCTGGCTGCTGCTGACCGGGGGCTATACCAGTCCGTTCACCGCCCTGCTCCTGCTTCCCATCGCCGTGGCCATTGTCCTCGTGCCATTGCGCCAGAGCATCGCGCTGACCGGGCTGGGGATTGCGACCTACACCGTTCTGGTGATCTGGCACACGCCCGTGACCCTGGGCGAGCATGGCACCGACCTGACGCAACTGCATCTGTTCGGCATGTGGGCGACCTTCGCGCTGACCGCCGCCATCCTGCTTCTGGTGGTCGGGACCCTGGCGCACCGGGTCCAGCGCCAGCAGACGCAACTGGCACACATCCGCGAAACCCGCCTGCGGGACGAACAGATCATTGCCCTGGGCCTGTCGGCGGCAGGCATTGCCCATCGCCTGGGCACGCCCCTCAACACCATGACCCTGCTGCTTGAAGAGATGCGCTCGGGCGACCATGGCCCCGCCGCCAGAGAGGACCTGGACCTGATGGCCCGGCAATTGCAACTCTGCAACAGCCACCTTCAGCAACTGACCAGCGCCGCCGTTCAGGCGAAAACGGCACAACCGGAAACGGTCAGTGTTCGCGCCTGGCTGGAACGCCTGCGGGAATCCGCCACCCTGCTCTGGCCGGCAGGCGCCCTGAACTGGCAAACCCCGTTCCCGGACGCTGCCATTGCCGTGGACACCACCCTGGATCAGGCGGTGCTCAACCTGCTGGCCAACGCCCTCAGCGCCAGCCCGGCCTGGGTGAGCATCAGTGCCCGCATCACTAAAAGCGATGGCGTGGAGATCGTGGTGGAAGACCAGGGCGACGGCCTGATCCCGAAGGACGGGAACGCCCCGGGCCAGGACGTTGTCGATTCCGAACACGGTCTGGGCGTCGGCCTGTTCCTGTCCAACGCTACCATCCAGCGCTTTGGCGGTACGCTGAAGGCCCGCAGCAGCAGACAGGGAACCACGATGATCATCGAACTACCCCGGGTACCGGAGGAAGGCGAACATGACTGATGCCCCAACCTGGCTGCTGATTGATGACGACGAGACGTTCCTGCAGGTCCTGCACCGCTCACTGGACCGGCAAGGCATTGGGGCGGCGGTCGCCCATTCCGCTGACGAGGCCCGACAGGCGCTGGCGCAGCAACGTTTCCACCATTGCGTCCTGGACCTGAACCTTGCCGGTGACAGTGGCCTGCAACTGCTGCCGGACCTGCTGAGCCGGCAACCCGACCTGAAGGTCCTGGTGCTGACCGGGTACGGCAGCATCGCCACGGCCGTCGAGGCGATGCGGCGTGGCGCGGTCAACTATCTGTGCAAACCGGTCACCGTGAAACAGCTGATCTCGGGGTTTGACCCCCTGGCGACGGCCCCGGAACTGCGTGCGGTACCGCCCTCGGTGGAGGAAATGGAATGGGAACACATCCAGCGCGTGCTGAATGAACACGATGGCAATGTATCCGCCACCGCCCGGGCCCTGAACATGCACCGCCGCACCCTGCAACGAAAGCTTCAGAAGCACTCGTACTGGCGTAACTGACGCCACCCGGGCGACAGATGCACAAGAAAATGACATCGATCAAACCCGGCGAACGAATTGGGCATTTTTTTCCGGCGCTTGTGCAGTAGCATCACGGCTCACTGACCGACCCCTCAATTCGGAGGCACTTGTTACCGCACCATGCCAGCAGACCGGGCCCCGCATCCAACCGTATCCAACACCCTGACCCACAGGCTCGCCAGCGTTGCCTCCATCACCCGGAACATGGTGATGCTGCTGGATAGCGCCGGCGTCATCGAGTGGGTCAATCCCGGTTTTGAAGAACACACGGGTTACCGTCTGGCGGACGCGATCGGGCACACCCCCGGGGAACTGCTGTTCGGCCCCGACACCGACCCGGAAACCATCCGGCGAATCCGGCGCAAGCTGTTTCAGGGGGAGCCGGTGCAGGAGGACATTCTCAACTACAGCCGGGCCGGGCAACCATTCTGGGTTCAGGTGTATTGCGCCCCCGTTGACGGTGACTGGAGCGGACGGCACGGTTTCGTGGTCATCCAGAGCAACATTTCCGATCGCAAAGCCAGCGAGCGCAACCTGCGGATTGCCGCCAGCGTGTTTGACCGCAGCCACGATGCCATCCTGATCAGTGATCACAACAACCGGATCCTGGATGTTAACCCGGCGTTTTCACGCATCACCGGTTACGCCCGTCACGAGGTTCTGGGGCTGACGCCGGCCATCCTGAGTTCCGGACGGCATTCCCCGGAGTATTACCGGTCAATGTGGCAATCCCTGGAGAAAACCGACCATTGGCGCGGTGAGATCTGGAACCGTCGCAGGAACGGCGAGGATTACATCGAGATGCTCGCCATCAGCCGGGTTCATCTGGACCAGCCGGGCAAGTTCTACCACGTCGCAGCATTTTCGGACATCACCGCCCTGAAAAATCACGCCCGGGAGCTGGACCGGGCCGCCAACTACGATGACCTGACCGGGCTGCCGAACCGGCAACTGCTGATCGAACGCCTTCGCTCCGCATGCGCGCACGCGGACCGGCTCCGGCGCGGCCTCTCGGTCTGTTGCCTTGATCTCGATGGCTTCAAGGCACTCAACCATCGCCTGGGGCGAACGGAAGGCGACCGGGCCCTGAAACTGATTGCCGAGCGGCTGAGTCACACACTCCGCAGCGGCGATACCATTGCCCGGATCGGGGGCGACGAGTTCATCCTGCTGCTCCAGAGCGACCGTCACGACGGCGTTTATCAACGCATCCTGGATTGTGTCAGCACGCCGTTGGCCGTGTCTGGCGAAACCATCCAGATAACCGGCAGTATCGGAATCACCCGTTATCCGGACGACGACGCCGATGCCGAAAGCCTGGTCCGTCACGCGGACCAGGCCATGTATTCGGCCAAGGAAAAAGGCCGTAACCAATACCATGTCTTTGATCCGGGGCTGGATGCCTACCGTCGCAGACGCCGGGACCAGCTCACGGAGATCAGCCGGGCGCTTGAGAACGGGGAATTCGAGCTTCACTACCAACCCCAGATCCGGGTGTCGGACTCGACACTCAAGGGCTTCGAGGCGCTGATTCGCTGGAATCACCCCACACGGGGGCAACTGGCACCCGGGGAATTCTTGCCGGCACTGGAAAACAGCCACCTGGAGATACCGCTCGGCCAGTGGGTGGTCAAGCAGGCGGTTCATCAACTGAACGCCTGGCAGGCCGCCGGCGAGTGTTTCACGGTCAGTATCAACATCAGCGCCCGGCACCTCATGGACCCCGGATTTGCCGACTACCTGGCCAGCTTCCTGAAAAGCCATCCGGAACTGGATCCCGGCCAGCTTACCCTCGAAGTCCTGGAAACCACCGCATTGGAGGACACCAAACGGGCCAGCAACGTCCTGGGCCGGTGCCGGGCCCTGGGGCTGAAAGTCGCCCTGGATGATTTCGGCACGGGTTTCTCGTCACTGACCTACCTGCGCACCCTGCCGGTGGACATCATCAAGATTGACCAGAGTTTTGTCCGCAATATGCTGACCGATACCAACGACCGCGCCATCGTGGAAAGTGTGATCTTTCTGGCCCAGCGGTTTTCCCGGCCAGCCCTCGCGGAAGGCGTCGAAAGCCCCGCCCAGGCCCGGGCACTGAGAGAGATGGGCTGCCATTTTATCCAGGGCTACGGCATCGAACGTCCGATGCCGGCCAGCGCCGTGCCGGCCTGGGCCCGCGAAGCGCGGTGCCGGGCACGAACCCTGCTGGCCCCGGCCTAGCGATAGCGCCGCTGATCCAGCGTGGTCAACCGATCGGGATGGAACACCATCAGCCCGGTCACGAAGGTGCCATTCACAAACCCTTCCGGAATCATGAACAGCGGCAGGTAGCGGATGTATTCGTGGACCAGTTCCCCGAAGCTGTACACGCCGCTGCTCCAGAGCATCAGACACATCACCACGCCGGCGGCCGCCACCGACAGTCCGGCGCCGAAGAAGCCGCAAAAAAAGATGTAGGCGAAGAAATTCCGGAAGTTGCATCGGCGCTCCCACAGCATGATGCCGTAACTGACCAGCGCCGGCACCATCACCGTCACCAGGCCATTGGCCGCAAACATCAGCAGCGGCTCGCGGCCGGTAATGACGGTGATCACGAGCGCCAGCAGCCCGGACAGGACCGCCAGGGCCCAGCCCAACATCAGGGTGATCACGGTGATCCCGAACACATGGATGGCCAGGCCGGGCGAGATTCCGGCCCGCAGCTGCCAGAGAAAACCGAGCACGACGGCCGCGCCAAAAAACGAGTGCTGGAGCGCGTTGTCGCGGCGGAAGGCCTGCCAGTCGATGGTGCGAACCGCTCTCACCAGAATCAGCAGGAACAGCACCAGGGTGACAACCCACTGGCCGGTCGATAGCAGATTCTCTGTCATGCCCATAGGTAACGTGCCGCCTGAACCTCGTGGAATACCCCATGATACCGGTCTTACCCCGGCGAGGGCCAAGGCCCGCCGGTCAGACAGGAATACGCTCGGCGGCCTTGTTACCGATCAGTTGCTGCCAGGCTTCAAAGGTACTCAGAAACACCTGGCCACTGAGTTTGGCCAGCAATTCGGTTCGCTTGAGCCGGTCCATCACCGGCCCTTTCACCTCCGACAGGTGCAGGGTCACGCCGGCATCCCTGAGCCGCTCATTGATGGCCTCCAGGCTTTCCAGCGCCGAGGCATCCACCAGGTTCACCGCCGGACACACCAGCACCAGATGTTTGAGTTCGGGTTCATCGGCCACCAGGTCCATGACCCGCTCCTCCAGAAACCGGGCATTGGCAAAGTACAGGCTTTCGTCCACCCGCAGGAACGTCACCTTGGGGCACAGTTCCACCTCATGGCGAAGCACATTGCGAAAATGCTCGGTACCCGGAACACGACCGACAACGGCACTGTGGGGCCGGCTGGTGCGGTACAGGAAGAGTCCGATGGACAACGCCACACCCGCGATGATGCCCGCCTCCACACTGTGCACGAGGGTCAACAGGATGGTCGCCAGCATGGCCCCGAAATCCGGTCGGGAATAACGCCAGGTCCGCCCCAGCGCCGGCAGGTCGATCAGCGTGGACACGGCCACAATGATGGTTGCCGCAAGCGTGGCCTGGGGCAGATAGGCGATCGCCGGAGTCAGGAACAGAGTCGCCAGGGCGATGCCCACCGCGGTGTAGGCACCGGCTGCCGGCGTTTCCGCGCCGGCGTCGTAGTTGACCACCGAACGGGAGAACCCGCCCGTCACCGGCATGCCACCGGACAGGCCGGCGCTGAGGTTGGCGGCGCCAAGGCCCACCAGCTCCTGGTCAGGATCGATACGCTGGCGTCGCTTGGCCGCAAGCGTCTGACCCACCGACACCGACTCGACAAATCCGACCACGCTGATCAGCAGGGCACTGACCGCCAGCTGTTGCCAGAGGGCCCAGTCCAGGCTTGGCAGGGTTAACTCGGGCAACCCGGCCGGCACGGCGCCCACGAGCCTGACACCGGCGGCCCCCAGGTCCAGTTGCCACGCCACCAGGGTGGTCACCAGAACCGCCAGGATCGGTGCCGTCTTGGTCAGGGTATCGGCCAGTCTCAACGGCACGCCGGCGGCAACCAGCCCGGGCTTTAGATACCGACGCGCCAGCAGCAGGAATACCAGGGCCCCGACGCCGATGGCAAGGGTCGCCCCGTTGGTCTGGCCAAGGGACTGCATCAGCGACTGGATGATCTCCACCAGGTTGTGGCCGGACGCGGGAATGCCAAACAGGTGTTTCAGCTGGCTGGCCGCAATGACCAGACCCGAGGCGGTAATAAAACCCGAAATCACCGGGTGGCTCAGGAAGTTGGCCAGGAAGCCCAGCCGCATCAGGCCCATCGCCATGAGCATCAGCCCCGACATCACCGCCAGCAGGATGGCCCCGGCGATGTACTCCGGGGCACCGGCTTCGGCCAGGGGCGCCAGCGCCGCCGCCGTCATCAGGGAGGCGACGGCCACCGGACCGACCGAGAGCGTACGGCTGGTCCCGAACACCGCGTAGACGATCAGCGGCAGGATACTGGCGTACAACCCGACCTGGGCGGGCAACCCGGCCAGCAGGGCATAGGCCAGTGACTGGGGAATCAGCATCACGGTGACAATCACCGCAGCCACAAGGTCACTGGTGGCCTGACTCCGACCGTAGGACGGCAACCAGTTCAGCACCGGCAGGTAGCGTTTGATGTCCATGCCCGCCTCAGAACCGGTTGATCGGCACTTTCAGGTACACCTGTCCGTTGTCCTCTTCCGGCGGCAAATGGCCCGCCCGCATGTTGACCTGGACCGACGGCAGGATCAGCCGTGGCATGTCGAGGGTCGCATCACGCTCGGTGCGCATCTTCACGAATTCGTCTTCGGAAACGCCATCGTGAACGTGGACATTGGCTTTGCGTTGCTCGGCGACGGTGGTCATCGGTTCAAACCGGTCCCGGCCGGGCGCCTTGTAGTCGTGGCACAGGAAGATCCGGGTCTCTGGCGGCAGAGCCAGCACTTTCTGGATCGAACGATAGAGCGTCCGGGCATCGCCGCCCGGGAAATCGCAGCGGGCGGTGCCGTAATCCGGCATGAACAGGGTATCGCCGACGAAGGCGGCATCGCCGATCACGTAGGTCAGGCACGCCGGCGTGTGCCCCGGTGTGTGAAGCACCCGGCCTTCGAGCCCGCCAATACTGAAGGTGTCGCCCTCGCGGAACAGCCGATCGAACTGACTGCCATCCCGGGCAAACTCGCTGCCGGCATTGAACGCCTTGCCGAAAATCTCCTGGACATCGCGAATGTGCTCGCCAATACCGGTCCTGCCACCCAGCGTGTCATGCAGGTAAGGCGCCGCGGACAGATGGTCGGCGTGGACGTGGGTCTCCAGGATCCATTCCACGGTCAGGTCGTGATCGCGAATGAAGGCAATGATGGTGTCCGCCGAGTCGAACGCGGTCCGGCCGGCGGCATAGTCGAAATCCAGCACCGAGTCGATGATCGCACACGACTGACTGTCCGGGTCCCGAACCACGTAACTGAAGGTGTTGGTCGGTTCGTCGAAAAAAGGTTGGACGATGGGGTTGCTCATGGGTTTCACCTCCGGAGCGAATCGCATTTTGATTCTAAGGATATACTATTTAGTAATATGGGGTGAAATGCCGATTGTTTATATACGCAGGACTCCTGATATGTCCACGGCGCAATCGCGCCCCGCCTGCTTGGCCAGATACAAACGATGATCCGCGCGGCCAATAACGGTATCCACGGAGATCATGCGGTCATCCCGCTCCCGGACTGAGGCCAACCCGGCGCTGACCGTCACCGGAATATCCCGGCCCTCGAACCTGAAATGGCCCTGCCGGACAGCGTCGAGAATGCGCGCCATCGTCTGGTGTACATCGACCTGCTCGGTGTCGGGAAACACCACCATGAACTCCTCTCCACCAAAGCGGGCAACCACATCCGTCGATCGCACCAGGTCCGCCAGGATGTCCGCAAACCGGCGCAGGGTATAGTCACCCCCGAGATGACCGATGGAGTCGTTGATCTGCTTGAAATGGTCAATGTCGAGCATGGCCACGGTAAAGTTTTCGTCGTAGCGTTCCGCCCGCTCCACCAGTTCGTGGAGCCGCGGCATCAGGTATCGGCGGTTATGCAGGCCGGTCATGGGATCCCGGATGGACTGGTTCAACAACTGTTCCTCGAGCAGATGCCGCTCCAGGGCACCGGACAGCAAACCGGAAATAATGATCAGCAGGTCGGCCTGGTCATCCCGCCACTTCCGGGCGGTCAGCGAGTCCATCCCCATGAAGCCCACCACCTGGCCCTGAACGCGCACCGGCACGCAAAACACCGATGCCGCCTCCTCCATGGTTTCGATGAACACCACCTCGTTCTCATCAACCATCTCGAGCAGTTTCTGACCCCAGGGATCCGTCGCGCCCAAGGGCACTGACTGGTCCTCATCGACCAGCGAGGTTACCCCGGGCCGGCACCACTGGTGGGTTTTGGTCACGCCGGTGTAATCGTCGTTAAAGGCGTAAAGATAGGCCCGGTCGGTGGCAAAAAAACGGCCCGTGCTTTCGAGCAGTTCCGCAATGCAATCGTCGATTGTGCCAAAGCCGACGTTGATGAACCTGGCCGACAGGCGCGCCACCAGTTTCTGGAATCCCGCCTGAAACGAGTACTCGGCCTCGCTGTCCCGGAGTTCCTGTTCCAACTCCTTGTAATGCTGGATGTTGTGGAACTGACCGTACCAGAGCGTACTGCCATCCTCCTGACGCTCCGGCCTCGAGTGGGCTTCGTACCACTGGTAATCGCCTCCGGACAAGCGCAGGCGGGCCTGGTATTGCCAGGGTTCCAGGTTGCGGGCCGATTCGAAGATGCTCGCTTGCAGGCCATCAAGATCATCCGGATGAACGATCGCGAACACGGCATCCGCGTTCTGCTTCAAGGCTTCAGGGTCTATCCCGAATCGGTCACGTATCTGCTCGCTGACGTAGGGGTATCGATGGGAGGTTTTGTCGGGACTCAGCCAGTAGGAAAAAAGAATGCCCGGGACCGCAGACGCCAGCCGATGAAAGAAATCCGCCGACCGGGATGGGGTCGACTGTGAGGATTTATTGGTCACCATGACATGCACTTTTGCTGAATGAGGGCCTCCAGCCCTCCTTGCACCAAGTGTAGTTCAGGGTGACAGGTGCGGCGAACGCCGCCTCGGGCTCAGAGCCGTCTCAGGAGCTGCTTCGCCTGTTCCCGGCGGCCGGTGTCCGCCAGTTCACGCCCGGGCCGGGACGGGGCTGCCAGCACTTTTTCCAGATAGCGACGGGCCTGCTCCGGCTGGTCCTGCTCCCTCAGGAAATCCCCGTAGAAGAAATTGGCATCGATGCCGTCGGGGTTGACCGCCAACGCCTTCTGGAGGTATTGCCGGGCCCTGTCATCGTCTCCGAACCCCAGTGGCCAGCCCGGCACCTGGTAGTACAGGCTGCCCAGGGACGTGTAGGCCGAGCCGTCCAGCGCATCCGGATCCAGGGCCAGGGCCGCTTCGAGCGATTTCCTGGCATCCTTGACCAGCCCGAGTGCGCCCAGCCCACCTTTCGCACCCGCGTAGGTGCTCAGGACAATGCCGTGCCAGATCAACGGTTCCGCGTGATCCGGATAGCGGGCAACAAAGTCCTCCGTGGTTGCGGCCAAGGCCTCAAAGGCTTTTTCTTTCCGATCCTCCGGCACCTGGTACTGGATTTCGGCCCAGCGCTGCTGGATGTCGGCGAGCTCCGCGTTCAGGTCAGCCGCCAGGGCCGGCACAGCAAGCAGCCCGGCCAACAGGAAAATGATCGCCCTCATGACAACACCTCCGAATTGAGAAAACGCCGGATGACCGGCAACTGTTTCAACATGGCCTTGTCCACAATGCGCGGCAGGATGCCGTTGATCACGACGAACAACTTTTCCGGCCAGCCCAGAAAGCGGCGAAGGTCGTCGTTTTCCATGGCCTTGAGGATCTGGGCAGCCACCGCTTCGGGCGCGTCCATCTTGTTGCCGAGAGCGTGATTGAGCTCGTTTACCGCCTCCGGATTCATGGCCGTGGCGGTGGCCCTTGGCGCCACGTAGACCACCTGCACGGGGGTATCCGCGAGTTCCCGGCGCAGGGCCTCGGAAAACCCGCGCACACCGAACTTGGTGGCACAGTAGGCGGTGTATCCGGGAAAGCCGATGCTGCCGAAGGTGGAACCGACAAAGACCAGCGCGCCGTAACCGGCGGCCTCGAAACGCGGGGCAAAGTGCCGGGCGACCAGCATGGCACTGCGGAGGTTGACCATCAGTTGATCGTCAATGGCCGTGACCGGCAATTCCCCCAGACTGGCGAAGTAGTTCTGGCCTGCGCAGTGAATAACGCCGTCGATATCCGGATAGGCCTCGCTCAGCCGAACAAGCTGATGCTCCAGGTCCGGCGCCGCCAGGTCCAGGTGCACCGCCGACACCCCGCTGAGTCTGGCCAGTCCCTCCGGTTGGCGGGACGCCACGATCACCTTGGCACCGGCGCGAATCAGGGGCTCAACCAGGGCCTTGCCAATGCCGCCAGTCCCGCCGAGCAACAGGAACACCCGATCATGCAGCCTCATGTTGCGACTCCTTGCGACCGGTCTGCACGGGGATGCTGTGCAGCATGTCGCCGTATAACCGATAGACCATCCGGGCCGACTCGATAATGGCCTGCTGGTCATCGGCATCGGTGATCTCGTTCATCAGCTTTCGGAAAAACTCGAAGTGTTCCTGGTCCAGCGCACCGTGGGAATACAGATAGCTGAAGGCCTCATCCGGCAGGCCCAGTTGCTTCTGGATCTGCTCACCCAGCGGCGTCGCCAGCTCAATGGAGGTCCCCTCAAGCACCTGCACCATGCCGAAGAAGGCCGCCGGGTTGCCGCGATCGATCTGGTCGTACAGGTAGGCCACCATCAGTTCGATCGAGGTGTCCCGCTTACCCTGACGGATGCTTTCCCGGTCGGCGCCACAGGCTTCGAGATCGTCCAGGATCCATTCGTGATGGCCGTACTCCTCTTCGATGTACTCCACCAGAGCCTTGCGCACGAATTCCAGCCGTTCCGGCAGGCGCCCGCCGCAGGCCATCATCAGCGGCACCGTGTGTTTGACGTGGTGGTAGGCCTGGGTCAGGAACCAGATGTAGCTCTCCAGATCGAAGCGGTCCTCCTGGATGGCCCGGATCACCGGGGCCTCGGTGACGTGTTTGCGGGCGTCTTCGGTTTCCTGCTGCAGTCGGTCAAAAAATGCCATGTGAAATCCTCCTGGCGGGTTCATCAGTGAAAACGTCATATCAATGTGGGTGGCGTCGGCCAGCAACGCCGTCAGATCGGTTTGAATCCGGGACCGGACTGGCCGCCCGTTTGCGGTAATGTGGCCCTCGGCCTGGCAGAGCAACTGCTCGCGCACGTAAACAGTCGCCAGTCGCGCGTAATCGGGCAGGCGATCGTTCAGTGCGCTCAATGCATCGGCGATCCGTGCCGGCGACTGGTCCTGGGTGACGGTGATCAGGGCACGCAGATGCGGCTCACCATCCCCAAACACGACCGCCTGGCGGGCGCCAACCGCCTGCACCAATTCGCTTTCCAGCCATTCCGGGCTGACGTTGCGTCCGAAGCTGGTGATCAATAAGTTCTTGGATCGGCCATCGACCCGGAGAAAGCCGTCGCTATCCAGCCGCCCCAGATCGCCGGTGCCCAGGCTCTCGTCCGCCCGCAGCGGATCCCCGAGATAGCCCAGGTGAGTGTTGCCGTGAACACGGATTTGCCGATCGTCATCCAGCGCAACCCGAACGTGGGCCAGTGGCTGGCCCACGGTGCCCGGCCGATCCTGACCCGGTACGTTCAGGGCCACCACCGAGCCGCACTCCGACAGGCCATAGCCCTCGAACAGAGGCAGGCCCGCACGGCGGCCACGGGCGAGAAGATCCGGAGACACCCGGCCACCGCCCACCGCAAGAAAACGGAATCGGCCAGGTTCAAGATGCCCCCGCTCGGCAGCGTCGACGAGCAGGCTCGCCAGCTCCGGTACGAGGATGACCGAATGCGGTCGGATCCGGTTCAGGCCCGCCATCAGCCTGGCTCCGTCAACGCCGCTGCTTCCGGTCATTCCGAGGGTCCCCAGCGGGGCCAGCTCGACCGTGGCGCCCATCAGCAGGGGCAGGTAAACGCCGGCAATGTTTTCCAGCAGCGTGGCCAGGGGCAAAATACACAGGTGATGGCGCAGCTCGAGACCGCCAAGGCGCTCGCGCAGGGCCTCGGCGGTAGCCGCCATCTGATCGGCAGAGAGGCACACGCCTTTGGGCGTACCGGTACTGCCAGAGGTAAAGGTGATCTTGGCGGTACCCGCGGGCACCCGCACAGCAGCCGCGGTCACCGGCAGGCTTTCCAGCCAGACCCCCTGCCCCAGCTCGTCGCGGCCCGGCCCCGGTTCCGCCCACAAAAGACCATCAAGGCCGGCCCGAGCGATCAGATGATCGGTCTGGCTACGGGAGAAAAATCCGGGCACCGGGACGCAAACAACGCCGGCCATCAGGCAGGCCAGATCGGCCAGCACCCAGGCCGAGGTGTTGTCACCGGTCAGACCGACCGAGGCCACGCCCCGCGCTTCAAGCCTTGCAGCGAGCCCGGCAGCGGCGGCGTACAGATCGCGAAACGTCATGTCTCCTGCCGGTGATTTCAGGGCGGTCCGCTCGGGTGTACGGCCCACCTGGGCCGCCAGCATGTCAGGCAATGCAGCCATACTGGTTTCCTCGTTCCGCGTCATTGCCGTTAACTGGAAACGTGACCTTGAGCAGACCGGCGGCCTTCAGCGCCGCCAGACTTTCGGCGACGCTCACCGCCATGACCACCGGGTGATGGTCGTAGTAACGGCCCCAACCGGCACCACCGTCGGCAAGCCGGGCCGGATCGGCGTCGGCCAGCACGTGGGTATCGATCCCGAGCCGGCGGAAGCTGTTCCGCAACTGGTCGGTGCCCGTGCACACCACCCAGTCATAGCCGGCGCCATCCAGCCACACCGCCAGGCTGGCAAACAGGTAACGGCTGACACCGGCTTCAACGCCGGCAAGATGGGCAATCTCGGCAATCGCCTGGCGACCAAGGCCGGGCTCCGGCATGCGGTTTTCAACCGGTTCACCGAGGTAATCTTCCAGAAACAGGGATTCACTGGCGGCGTTGCGCACACCGACCGCCGCCAACAGTGAGCCGTGGGCGGTGGTCAACACCAACAGGTCGGGAATGCGCAGGCTCGGCTGGGCGCCATAGGCCAGCAGAAACCGCCGCCGGATAAACTGGCCGACCTCCGCCGCCGTTCGGGTGTCTGCGTCAACCCGGCACAGCCAGCGGCCGGCACACCGGATGACGGGTGCCACCTCATCGGAATCCGGTGGGCAACAGGCGGACATCATGAGTGGATCTGACATAAGCGGTCTCCAGTAAGTGACTGGCAAGGCCTGATAAAAGGCAGTGCAAACTGAAGGTCAGATTAGGGAGGCAGCCTTAATCCAGGCTTAACCGTTGCCGCGAGTTTTCTTAAGCCGGCCTTAAGGTTTTTGTGCCAGACTTATATCGTTTTCCAGGTCGGGACCCACCATGCGAATACTGCTTGTCGAAGACGATCACCCACTCGCCAACACCATGCTCGAGATGCTGCGGGATGACCAGAATACGGTGGACTGGCTCGACGACGGCCAACAGGCGCTGAATGCGCTCTCGAATGAGCAGTTTGACCTGGTTATTCTGGATCTGACCCTGCCCCGGGTGGATGGCCTAGACATCGTACGGCGCGTTCGACAGCAGGGCGTTCAGACCCCCGTGATCATACTGACCGCCCGTACCGAACTCGGGGAAAAGCTGCAGGGCCTCGACTCCGGCGCCGATGACTATCTCACCAAACCCTTTGCCATGGCCGAACTCAAGGCCCGAATCCGAGCCGTGACCCGGCGCGGTGCTACGACATCGCACAACGGACTGGTGATCGGCCGGCTGATGCTGGATACAGACGCCAGCCAGCTGACGGTCGACGGGGAACAGTTCAGCCTGCCCCGCAGTGAGTTCCAGATACTGCATTACCTGATGCGCCATCCGGATCAGGTCGCCACCCGCCGGCGGCTTGAGGACCAGCTCTATGGCTGGGAGCATGGGGTGGAAAGCAACGCCCTGGAAGTACACGTCCACCATCTCCGGCGCCGGGTCGGCAAGGCCACCATCCGAACCGTAAGGGGGGTCGGCTACCTGCTCGACAGTCAGGCCGCCGCTTCCGGAGCCCAGGAATGAGCTTGACCCGCACCCTGACCGTTATGGTCGCCACCATGGTCCTGCTGATCACGCTGATTACCGCAAGCTGGGGCTTCTATGTCAGCAACCATCAGCTGGAAGAACTGTTCGACGCCGAGCTGGCCCAGAGCACCCGTATCGTGCAGGGGCTGGTCCAGCATCTGTCCGACACCCAGTCCCGGGAACAGCTGGCCACCATACTGTCCAAAACCCTCAAGCTGCCCGAAAGCGCGCTCTCTGAATCTGAGGAAGATGAAATCCTGCCGGACGGCTCCGGCCACAAGTATGAGAAAAAAATCGCCTTTGAAGTCTGGTCGCCGGAGCAGGATCCCCTGCTCAACACACTGCGGGCCGATGACAAACTGGAACTGCAGCCGGGATTCGCCTGGACCGAGGTCAGCGGCTTCCTGTGGCGAACATTCACCCTCCGGGATCCGGCCACGGGTTTCTGGATTCGTACGGCCCAGCGCGAGGACGTGCGCGAGGAACTGAGCGAAGAACTGGCCCTGGGTAACGTCCTGCCGCTGTTGCTGGCCCTGCCCTTGCTGGTGATCGCCGTGATTGTGGCGGTTCAGGTCGGCTTCCGCCCATTGCGGCGCCTGGAGCAGCCCGTGCGTTATATGGCTCCCGAACGCATTCACCCGCTTGACGAACGGCAGGCTCCCAAAGAAGTCGCCGGGCTGGTCAATGCAGTGAACGGCCTTCTCAGACGGCTGAACCAGGCCCTGGAACGGGAGCGGCGGTTTTCTGCTGACGCCGCTCATGAGCTGCGCACCCCGCTGACGGCCCTACGCCTGAATCTCGAGAAGGCCTGTGAGAAGGCCCCGGGGCAGTTTGAAGGCCTGACCCAATCGGTCGACCGGATGGTGTACCTCGTCGAACAGATGCTGTTGCTCAACCGGGTGGATGCCGGAACCGACTTCTCCCCTCAGTACCATAACCTGTCTGCCATCGTGGAACAGAGTATTGCCGATGTGGCGCCACTGGCGCTGAAAAAGGGTATTGAGCCGGTCCTCGAGGACGATGACGGCCAGGCCATGGTGTACTGCAACAGTGCCCTGATTAATACCCTGATGCGTTCCCTGCTGGCCAACGCCATCCAGTACAGCCCGGAGCACACAACCGTGCTGACCCGACTGGTTGCCTCCGGGGAGGGCTACCATGTGGTCGTCTGCGACCAGGGCCCGGGCATTGCGCCCGAAGAACGGGAGCGCGCGCTGAGCCGCTTTGTCCGGCTTGATCAACGCCAGGGCGGGGGTGCCGGGCTCGGTCTCGCCATCGCCCGACGCATTGCCGAACTCCATGGCGGCCAGCTCACCCTTGATGATCGACCGGACGGCCAGTCCGGACTCTGCGTACACATCTGGCTGCCGGCCCAGCCCGCCGCATGGAGCCGTAAGGTTTAAGCTTTATTTAAGGTTACTTCCCGACAATTCCGGTCAGAGTGCTGGCAGATCCTGCCTGCCCCAACTGATTCGAGCAACATCGAGGGAGGTGAACCGTGAGTCGGGAAAAGTCATTGTCACTGGTGATCCCAGCCAGGGACGAAGAAGAAAACATTGCCAGCCTGGTGACTGAGATCTTCGCTGTGATGCGGGACTATCCGAATTTTGAGGTAGTGCTGGTGGACGATGGCAGTGCCGACCAAACCCTCGAGGCCGCCATTCGAACCGCGCGGTTGATGAACGGCCACCTGGTGGGAGTGCGTCACGACCGGAGCGTTGGCCAGAGTACAGCGCTGGCAACCGGAGTTCGGCAGGCCCGCGGCCACCTCATTGCGACCATGGACGGGGACGGCCAGAACGACCCGTCCGACATCCCCACGCTGCTACAGAAGACCTCCGCCATCACGGTTCCCGATTTCTGCATCGCCGGCTACCGGAAAAACCGCAAGGACACCGCCTGGAAACGCTTCCAGTCACGCCTGGCCAATCGGGTCCGCAACGCTTTTCTGCACGACGGTGTGCCCGACACCGGCTGCGGACTCAAGCTGTTTCCGAAGGCGACATTCATGAAACTGCCCTGGTTCGACCACGGCCACCGCTTCATTCCGGCCCTGGTCAAAGGCCTGGGGGGCGAAGTGGCGGTGGTGGAAGTAAACCACCGCCCGCGGGGCGGAGGTACCTCCAAGTACACGGCCTGGAATCGGGCCTGGGCGGGCATTCTCGATCTGTTCGGCGTGATGTGGCTCCTGCATCGAACCCGGACCCCGGTCATTGCCGACATCGTCGAGTCGGAAAGCCGGGCGCCCGTTGCAAAGGCCTCCTGACATGGGAAACTGGTTACGCTGGCTGGTCTTCGGCGTGCTGGCCGTCGCCGGCTTCGTCGCGGTTCAACAGGGCTGGCTGGGCTTTCTGTCGGATAAAAACCTGGTCGCCAGCTATATTCACAGCCATGGCGTGGCGGGGCTGATGGAGATCATCCTCACGGGCGCAGTATTCACCGGTGTCGGGGCGCCGAGGCAGTTACTGGCGTTTGTTCTGGGGTATGCCCTGGACGGGCTCAATGGCACCCTGCTCTCAACCCTCTCGACTGCCCTGGGTGCCACCGGCTGCTTCTTTACTTCCCGGTGGCTGCTGCGAACGTCGCTGACCGAGCGCTTCGGCCAGCGCATGCGCCAGTTCGACGACCTGTTTCGCCAGCAGACGCTTCTCAAGGTCCTCATGGTGCGGCTGTTGCCGGTGGGCAGTAATCTGGTAACCAATCTGGTCGCCGGCTGTTCGGAGATTCGCTTTGCCCACTTTCTGGCGGGCAGCACCCTCGGTTACCTGCCCCAAATGCTCGTATTTGCCCTCGCGGGCGCCGGCGTCGGTCAGGCCGATCATTACGAACTTCTGCTGAGCATAACCCTGTTTATCATTGCCTCCGCCATTGGCGCCTTTTTGTACCACAGCCACAGGGCAAAAGCGCTCGCCAGCCCCGTTTCCAGCCAGTCCTGAGACCCGAACATGCCCGCATCGCCCTATTTCCGACACCTCCCGGACTCGTTGCTCCACCTGTCCCGCAACCGGCTATTGCTCCTGCTGCTGGCCTTTGCTGCCGTCATGATTGCCACCGGCATTGGCCTCCGTTCGCCCTGGCCCGCCGATGAGCCGCGCTTTGCCGAGGTCGCACGGGAAATGGTGGCGTCCGGCCAATGGCTGATCCCCATGCGCGGCGGCGAGTTCTACCCCGACAAGCCGCCGGTGTTCATGTGGAGCATCGCGTTTTTCTACTGGCTGACCGGTAACCTGAAAGTCGCTTTCCTGCTGCCCAATGCCCTGTGCAGCCTGTTAACACTGGGATTGGTCTACGACCTCGGAACCCGGCTCTGGAACCAGCGCACCGGCGCCGTTGCGGTGCTGCTGATGATGCTGGCACCACAATTTCTGGCCCAGGCCCAGAAGGCCCAGATTGATGCCATGGTGGCCTGCTGGATCACCGTTGCCTGCTATGGCCTGATCCGCCACTTCTTTACCGGGCCGGCCTGGGGTTGGTATTTCGCCGCCTGGGCGTTCATGGGGCTGGGGATCATCACCAAGGGCGTGGGTTTCTTGCCCGCATTGATGCTGGTGCCGCTGCTGGCGCTGAACTACCAGGATAGGGCGCGTTTCCATGGCGCCATGACCTGGCGCTGCGCCCTGGGCCCCCTGGCCATGCTCGCCGTGGTGGCGGCGTGGCTGGTGCCCATGGTGCTGTATGTGAACAGCGTGGGCACGGACGAGGCCCTAGCCTACAGGAACAACATCCTGTTCAAACAGACCGGCGAACGCTACGCCGATTCCTGGGGGCATCTCCAGCCCTGGTACTACTACCTCACCAGTGTCATTCCCGCCCTCTGGTTCCCACTGCCCCTGGTTTTCCTGGCGCTGTTCCGGCCGCTGACCGATGCCATCCGGCACCGTCCGGTGATTCTGGTGCAGCTGGCCTGGGTGGCCCTGGTGGTCCTGTTCTTCAGCATCAGTCCGGGCAAGCGCGGCGTTTACCTGTTGCCGGCACTCCCCATGTTCGCCCTTGCGCTGGCCCCGGTACTGAGCACGCACCGCCCGGCCCGGTGGTTTCCGCCGATACTCACCGGCCTGCATATGCTGATCGCGGTGGCGCTGGTCACCCTGGGTGTCCTGGCCTGGAATGATCACCCGAAACTGGTTGAAAAGGTCAGTGACTACAGCCGCGATCCCGCGCGGTTGAACGAGGCGGGGAGCCTGGTGTTAACGGTGGGACTGGTATGGCTGGCGAGCCTGCTCGGCCTGTGGCGTTCCCGGCCGCTGGGGCGCCTGTTCCTGGCCATGATGCTGAGCTGGCTGCTGCTGTCTACCTGGGGCTACCAGATTCTGGAACCCCTGCGTACACCACGCAACATTCTCGCAGCCGCTGAACAGAACGTGCCGGCAGACGCCCAACTCGGCATGATCGACTTTCGCGAGCAGTTCCTCCTGTTCTCGAAGCTCGATTTCGTTCACTTCAGTTTCTTTTCCAGCCTGCGGGACGAGGAACGCAACGCCTGGCGCTGGATGGGCGAGGGAGAACATCGCTTCATCCTGGTACAAGACAAGCTCGACCTGGACTGTTTCAGCCTGGATGGCGCCCGGGACCTCGGCGTCGCCCATCGGGAGCATTGGCTGCTGGTGGGCCCGGATCAACGGCTTCCGGACTGTGCCCCACCATCGAGAGTGCGCCAGTTCGCCACACCAAGCCCGGGCGCCTGGCTGGATTGAACCGGCTCTCACCGACGCCCGGGGACCTATCGCTGGATGCGGGAAATCTTCGTACCTTCAATACTGACCCCGGCCATCAAGCCCTGCTGGCTGAAAATAAAGGCGTAGGCATCGTCCTTGAGTGACGACGTCGACAGGTTCTTGGCCACGCCTTCGTCAACCATCACGACCGTGGGCCCGACTCCAACCTCCCAGCCGTCTGACGTTTCCAGGTAGCTGACGGCCTCGTCGGTCATCAGGAACATGGCGTAGGCATAGGACTGGGCGCCGGCCTGGAATCCGAAGGTTCCAGCCACGGAGTTGTAGTAATCGACAACCTCCGAATCTTTCATCAACACGCCCTCACCATAACTGCCGCCAAAGACCAGCCCGGCTTTTACGATGTTCGGGAACACCAGGACTGCCCTGGCGTCTTTGGACAGTGACTTGGCGACGGCATTGGTGTCGTAGAGCCTTTCCAATGCCTGCCGGGCATCCCGGTGCAAATCCTCGGCGGTTGCTGCCAGGGCCTGATGCCCGACGACCATCAGAACCATGGTAGCCAGCGCCAATATGGTTCCCTTTAACAAACTTGGTTTACTGTTCATGATGCCCCCCTCTTCCCGGTTCCAGGAGCCAGAACCGCGATATGGAATGGTGTTTCGGGGTCGAGACGAGACAGGCGCCACCGCCTGGCCCCTTACAAGACTGACTGCGGATCGAATGGTGACTGCTGTTCAGATGGGACGGCCAACTACCGGAGCATCTTTACCATGCGCCTGTTGGTGAAATTATAGTCCAGCTCGGAAAGAACCATGCAATCCGACTACAATGGCTCCTCATTTCAGGAGGTGCCAGGTGACCGTTTCGACACAGCATTTGCAGCGGGAGTGGCAAGCGTTCTGGCTTGCCGTCGGGTTCCTTACCCGAATTCCCATGATGATCCACATTGATTATTCCCAGCGGCTGATGAACCAGAGCAGCCTGTATTTCCCCTTGGTCGGTCTGGTGCTGGGTTGCCTTTATGCCGCCACCTACGGTGCCCTCACGCTGGCGTTCAGCCCTACCGTGTCGGTCATTCTGGTGGTCAGTCTGCACCTGTTCGTCACCGGTGCCTTCCACGAGGACGGTCTGGCCGACAGTGTTGATGCCCTGGGGGGCGGGTATACCGTGGAGCGGCGCCTCGCCATCATGAAGGACAGCCGTATCGGCACCTACGGCACAGTGGCGCTGGTCATGTCCCTGGGACTGAAAGTGGCTCTGCTGCTGGACGCGTCCGAGATCTGGCTGGCCATTCTGGTGGCGCCGGCGATAGCGCGGCTGGCGCCGCTGCTGATCATGTGGCAGTTGCCCTACGTGACCGATCGGGACAAGAGCCGGAGCAAACCGGTGGCCGACGGTTTTTCCCCTCGACGCCTGGGACTTGCCGCCGCGTTTACACTGGGCATTGCCCTGATCGCCGCGACCTGGGTTCCGGCAGCCATCACCGGCGCCCTTGCCGCGGTTATTCTCGTGGCGATGTGCTGGGGAAACTACATCCGCAATCAACTGGGCGGCTACACCGGCGACACCCTGGGCGCCAGCGTCGTGCTGTGCGAACTGGTGCTGCTGATGTTCCTGTAGATGCTACCGGTGCTCAGCTGTCGACGGTAAAGGAGAGTATCCGGGACAGATGACAGTAGGGCAGTCCGGTTTCCTCGTGCCAGTCGTTAAAGGCGGCCTGAGCCTGCATCAGCGCTTTCTTGCTGCCCGGCGAGGCGTCCAGCAGGTCGGCCCGGCGCAGGGCGGTCACCACGTCCGATGACAGGATGAAGCCGTCCCATCCTACCCGGCGCAGGAAATACTGAGCGCTGTTGCCCCCCAGCCGGGCACCATTGCGCTTGAGCCAGAGCAGCAAACCGGCCTGATCGTCTCTCGGCCACTGCTCGAGAAACTGCCCGAAACTGCCGTATTCTCGCGCCGTATCGACAATCATCCGGGCGTTCTCCGGTACCGTCCGGATCTTCTGCATGTTCCGAACAATGCGTTCGTCCCGGGCCAGATCCTCCAGCACATCGGGCGACACCTGTTGCCAGTACAGAGGCACAAAACCGTCGAACGCGGCCTCGAAATCCGGCCACTTGTTCTCGATAACGCGCCAGACAAAGCCGGCCTTGAACACACACCGTGTGAGTTCGGACAGGTATCGGTCGTCGGGTCTGGCCGCCAATTCACCAGCCTCCGGAACACGCGGCAGCAGCGCCCGCATGGCCGGCTCGCCACCCTTCAGGTTCAGGGCCCGCTCATAGATCTCTGAAAAACGCATAAGGCCTCACGGGTTACTGTTTCAGTTCTGCCAGGAGTGACTCGTCCTCCAGCGCCTGCCCCCAAAGATTGCCATGCACCAGGCCATTCAGGGGTAACCGAGACCGCCAGCCTTTGGCCTGGAGCTCCGGCTGGTCCAGAAACTCACTGACGTAACCGAGGCAGAGGTAGGCGAGCGGATAGACATTCTCCGGCAGATCCAGGGTTTTTGCCAACTGGTGCTGGTCCAGGATACTGACCCAGCCAACCCCAATGCCTTCGGCCCTTGCCGCCAGCCACAGATTCTGCACCGCCAGGCAGGTGCTGAACAGGTCGGTTTCGACAATCGAGTTCCGCCCCAGCACATGGGCACCACCACGGCTGCGGTCGCAGGTAATGCAGAGGTTCAGCGGACTCTCCAGAATGCCCTGCAGTTTCAGGCTGCGGTAGGTCTGCTGGCGATCGCCCTGATAGTTGTGCGCCGCCTTGTCATTTTCCGCGTCAAAGATCGCCAGCACCCGGGCCCGGACCTCGACGCTGTCGATGACCAGAAAGTCCCAGGGCTGCATGAAACCCACGGAAGGAGCATGGTGCGCGGCCCTGAGAAGACGGGCCAGGACGTCCGTTGGAACGGGGTCCGGCAGGAACTGGGAGCGAACATCCCGGCGTTCATGAATGGCGCGGTACAGACCGCGGCGCTCATCGTCGCTGAAGGGGCGGTTCGGATCGGTCATAGGGGGTTCCCGTTGGTCAGTCCCAGAAGCTGGCGCAGCCAGTCGGTATCGAGGCAGAGTTCGACCTGATCCGCCAGACGGTCCAGCTGCTCCAGGCGATGCTGCTGATAGTCCACGGCAGCCTGGTTGCCGCGCAGCCCCGCCCAGGCGAGTATTGCGTGGCAGGCTTCCGGTTCGTCAAAGACACCATGGACGTAGGTGCCCATGATCTGGCCGTCGGCACTGACGGCGCCATCGGCGGTTCCGCCAAGGTCCGCGAACGGTCGGTCCAGTGCCGGCCCCTCGGTCACGCCATTGTGCATTTCGTAGCCGCTGATACCGGCGTCCTTGCCCCCCGGCGCCCGCATCCTGCCTCGGACATTGCGTAACTGCTTGCCCGCAACCATTCGGGTGCGCATCGCCAACAGCCCCAGCCCCGGGGTGTGCCCCGGATCACTCTCGAGGCCGTCGGGGTCGCCCACCCGTTCCCCGAGCATCTGAAAACCACCGCAGATGCCGAACACCCGGCCGCCATAGCGCAGGTGACGCCGGATCTCGGTGGCCCAACCCTGGGCGGTCAGCCAGTCCAGGTCGTGACGGGTGTTCTTGCTGCCCGGCAACACGATGAGGTCCGCCGGGGGAATGGCTTCGTCCGGACCGATGAACCTCAGGTCCACCCCGGGGTGCAACCGCAAGGGATCGAAATCGTTGTGGTTGCTGATTCTCGGCAGTACGGGCACCACCACCTTCAGGGCGCCGGCCTCGCTGGTGCCACTGGTCCCGACGCTGTCCTCCGCGTCCACGATCAGTCCATGCAGGTAGGGCAACACGCCGACGACCGGCTTGCCGGTGCGTTCGGTCAGCCAGTCCAGCCCCGGCTCCAGCAGACTGATGTCGCCCCGAAACCGGTTGATGACAAACCCCGCCGTGCGGGCACGCTCGGTACCGGAGATCAGCTCGAGCGTGCCGACCAGCTGGGCGAACACGCCGCCACGATCGATGTCGCCGACCAGCAACACCGGGCAGTCCGCCGCTTCGGCAAAGCCCATGTTGGCAATGTCGTTGGCCCGCAGGTTGATTTCGGCGGGACTGCCGGCGCCCTCGGCAATGATCACGTCGTACCGGGTACTGAGGTTGCGCCAGGCATCCATCACTGCGGCTTTCGCCTCGGCCTTGTAGGCATGGTAGTCGAGGGCATTCATGTTGCCGTGCACCTGGCCCCGAAGGATGACCTGGGCGCCACAATCGGTCTGCGGCTTCAGCAGGACCGGATTCATGTCGCTGTGCGGGGCCAGACCGCAAGCCAGTGCCTGCAGCGCCGTGGACCGCCCAATTTCGCCGCCATCCACGGTCACTGCGCTGTTCAGCGCCATGTTCTGGGGTTTGAAGGGGGCCACGGACACACCCTGCCGGGCCAGCCAGCGACACAGGGCCGCCACCAAAGTGGTCTTTCCGGCGTCCGAGGTGGTTCCCTGAACCATCAGCGTCGCCATGTTTTAGAGCTCGACCCCTTTCTGGGCCTTGACGCCCTGGTCCTTGAACGCATGCTTGACCACACCCATTTCGGTGACGGTGTCGGCGAGATCCACCAGTTCGTGCGGGGCGGACCGGCCGGTCACCACCACATGCTGCATTTCCGGGCGGGCCTGCAGGTCATCCAGCACCCGGTCGAGGTCCAGGTAGTCGTATTTGAGCGCGATGTTCAGCTCGTCCAGCAGCACCAGGTCATAGCTGTCATCACCGAGCATCCGGGCGGCGACGTTCCAGGCACTGGCCGCGGCAGCCACGTCCTGGTCACGGTTCTGGGTGTCCCAGGTGTAGCCCTGCCCCATGACGTGGTAATCCACGTTCGGCAGATCCCGGAAAAAGGCTTCCTCGCCGGTGCTGAACGCGCCCTTGATGAACTGGACGATGCCTACCTTCATGCCATGGCCCAGCGCCCGCGCCACCATACCGAAGCCGGAACTGCTCTTGCCCTTGCCAGGGCCGGTCAGGACCAGCAACACACCCTGCTCCTTCTGGGCCCGGGCGATGCGCTCCTGCATGATTTTCTGTTTCGCCGCCATGCGGCGGGCATGACGTTCCGGGTCTTTGGCGCGTTCACGCATGATCGAATTCCTCCAGAGGATTGGTTGAAACAGGGGACTCAGTCCATAGCGGACCGGGCGGGCACGAATACCGGGGCGCCATCGGCCTCTACGGTGATCAGTTTCTGGCCGTACAGGCTTTCCAGGGCGTCGGGCACCAGCATACGGTCCGCGGGGCCCCAGCAGGCCTCGCCATTGGGGTACAGCAACAGGACGTGGTCACACCAGCGGGCTGCCAGGTTCAGGTCGTGCAAGCACATGAACACCGCGCGGCCGGCGCTGGCCAGCGACTTCAGCAATTGCATCACCGCCACCTGGTGATGCAGGTCAAGATGATTCGTGGGCTCATCCAGCAGCCACAGGGACGGATCCTGGGTCAGTACCGTGGCAATGGCGACGCGCTGACGCTCGCCCCCGGACAGGGTGTTCACGAGCCGGTCGGCCAGGTGCCCGACGTCCAGGCGTTCCAGTGCAGCCCGGGCCGTGGCCAGATCCTCTCCGGTTTCCATCTGCCAGGGCGACAACCAGGGATGCCGACCGATCAGCGCCGTCTCCAGCACGGTCGCCGGGAAACCGTCCTGACGTTCCTGGAACACCAGCCCCAGCTGTTGCGACACCAGGCGTCGGCGCAGGCTCGCCAGTGGCTGGTCGCCCAGGCACACCTGCCCATGGCGCGGGGCACGGAGGCCCGCCAGGGTGTGAAGCAGCGTGGTCTTTCCAGCGCCGTTCGGCCCCAGCACACCCCACATCTGCCCCGGCGCGACGGTCAATCCGAGCGGACTGCCATCGGCCCGATCCGGAATATCGATCACCAGCTCGTGGGTGTACAGGGCTTTCATCAGCGACTCCGGTACAGCAGATACAGGAACGTGGGTACACCCAGCAGCGCGGTGATGACCCCCACCGGCAACTGCTCGGGGGCAATCACCACCCGGGCCAGGGTATCCGCCAGCACCAGCAACGTGCCACCGGCCAGGGCACAGGCCGGCAGGATCAGCCGCTGATCGTTGCCGAGAACCAGGCGGAGCATGTGCGGCACCACCAGACCCACGAACCCGATACTGCCGGCGGTGGTCACCGCCGTTGCGGTCAGCAGGCTCGCGGCAATGTACACCAGCCACTCCAGCGGACGCACCGACACCCCGAGCACGGCCGCCTGCAGCGGCCCACGCGCCAGCACGTTCAGGCTCCGCCCCAGCGGCACCACCAGGACGCAGGCAGCCAGCAACAGCAGAAGAGCCGGCGCGGGCGAACGGGCGTAGGAGACGTCGCCCATCAGCCAGTACAGCATGCCCGGCAAGCGCTGGGCCGGGCTGACCGCGAGGATCAGGGTAATGATGGCGCCCCAGCCCGCCGCGACCACCACGCCCGTCAGCAACAACCGGGACGGGGTCCAGCTTCCGGTCCCGTGGGCAAGGCCAAACACCAAAAAGGTCGCCAGCAGGGCGCCGGCGAAGGCGGAACCGGACACGAGCATCCCGCCCACGCCCGCCAGCATGGCCAGCAGGGCACCAACGGCGGCGCCCCCGGACAGGCCCAGCACGTAGGGATCCGCCAGCGGATTCCGCAACAGAACCTGCATCAGCGCACCGGCCACCGCCAGTAGTCCACCGGTGGCGAAGGCAGCCAGCGTACGTGGCAGGCGAAGATCAAGAATCAGCGTCTGTTGCAGGTCGGTACCCTGGCCGGACAGCACGTCCAGAAGATCCGACAGCCCAACGCCGACACTGCCGACGCTGACCGACAGGCCAATGGCCGCCAGCCCGGCCAGGGCCAGCAGCCACAGCGGTCGGGCCACCGCGCGGGTCACCGGTGGGGCTCCCGGAGACTAGCGGCGGGCACGGGCGGTCTCCAGTTTTTCGCAGAACAGGCGGCTGCCCGCCAGCATGCGGGGCGTGGGCCGCTGAATCAGGGAAGGCGGCACGAAAAACAGGTTGTCCTGGCGGGTGGCCTGGAGCTCGGGAAAACCGGCCCAGCGCTGCAGCCAGTGGCGATTCTCCTCGCCCATACCGCCCGCCAGTATGGCCTCCGGGTCCGCTGCCAGCACCGCTTCGGTGCTGATCCGGGGCACCAGTCGGTCGAGATCGCCAAAGACATTGCGGCCGCCACACAGCGTGATCACCTTGCCGATCAGGTGCTCGTCGTTGACGGACATCAGCGGCTCATCCCACACCTGGTAGAACACCGGCACGGGCGGCGCGTCCTGATACCGGTCGCGCAGAGCGGCCATGCCCTGCCGGAAGGCCTCGGCCTCGGCAAAGCCCCTGGTTTCGGTACCGGCCAGGACGGCCAGCCGCTCGATGGCCGACGACACCCCCTCAAACGTTCGGGGTTCGATGGCGAAGACCGGCAGGCCCAGATCCGCCAGCGCTTCGAGCTGTTCCCGAGGGTTTCCGGTTACCCAACCTATCACCAGGTCCGGCCGCAGACTGACCAGAGCCTCCAGGTCCATCCGGGTATGGCTGCCCACCGACGGCACAGCCTTTGCCGCCTCCGGATAGTCGCTGTAGGCGACCACCGCGACCACATGGTCACCGGCACCCGCCGCCCACACCAGTTCGGTCGCGCCCGGAGACAACGCGGCAATGCGCCGGGCCGGTTCGGGCAGGCAGATCCGGCGGTCGGTGTCATCCACGGCACAGACCTCGGCACCGGCAACCCCGGGCATCAGCCACGGCAGCAGCGCCATCATCGTCAACCGGAACCACCTGTTGGTCAGCATCCAGGGTTTCACCTGCCTGTTCTGGCCTGCGGCCATTTTGTCATCCCGTTCGAATCAGAGTTCATACCGAATCGACGCCATGGCGGTCCGGCCAGCCGACAGGTATCGGCGGCCATCGAATCGCTCAGCGGTGGCGTAGGTCCGATCGAACACGTCGGTCACACTCAGCTTGCCCGTCCAGTCGGGGGCGAAGCGCCAGATCGCGCGAAGGTCCAGTGTGCCATAACCCGGCAGTCGCTTGGTGTTGGCCGCATCATCATAGCGATAGCCCTCGGCCACCAGGGTGCCACCCAGGGTCCAGGTGTCGATGTCACGGTCGATGTCCAGTCGCGCGCCCTGCCCACTGCGACGACGCAGGCGATTGTCGGTGCTGGCATCGCGGGCATCAGTCAGTGTCAGCGCCAGATAGGTCCGCCAGCCGTCCCGTTCGAAACCGGCGCCCAGCTCCAGGCCGCGAATTTCCGCCTCGTTGACATTTTCCGGACGCAGGTTGCCGGCGCCATCATCGGAGAGCGCAATCAGATTATCGATGTCCAGCTGATACGCCGCCACGTCCCAGAACCAGTCCGGGTAGCGCCCGCTGAAGCCCAGCTCCACGGTGCTGCTTTCCTCGGGTTTCAGGTCGGGATTACCGGCGTAGGAGCCACCGAAGGAATAGGTTTCCAGGGGGTAGTAGAGATCGTTGAACGTGGGCGCGCGAAATGCGGTGCCGTAACTGACGCGAACCCGGTGCGAACGGTCAAAGGCATGGCCGAGGGCCACACCGCCGGTTTCCTCGCGCCCATAGGCTTCGTTGTCGTCACCGCGCAGACTGACCTGGACATCGGTCGGCCCGAAATTCAGGCGCAACTGGCCAAACAGTGCCGCGTTGGTGCGACTGGTCTCGTCGAAGCTGGTGCTCGATTTGACTTCATCCGAGGACAGTTCCGTGCCCAGCACCAGCTCGTGCACGTCGCGGGTAAAGGTATTTTCCCAGCGCGCGGTGCGGGTGCGGGTGTTGAAGACCGAATCGGCAAAGGCATCGTTCGCGGTTTCCTGCTCGTCCCGCGCCTCGTTCAGATCAATGCGGGTGCGCCAGTAGTCGCTCAGTGGCGTGTCCAGGGAGAAGCCGACCGCCCGAAGTGTGAAGTCGGTGTTGCCGCCCTCGAATTCGGTGTTGCCCTGGGACTCGAACACCGATAACCCGGCCTTACCGCCATTGGGCAGCGTATGACTGAGGCGGGCGACCCCCGCATTGTTCCGGAATCCGCGGTCCTCTCCCCCCTCGATCAGCTCGGTACCGTCCGTGGTTTTATGCACGCCACTCACGCTCAGATTGGTGACGCCGTCACCCAGGCTCACGCCCGCCGCACCTTTGCGGGTATCGAAACTGCCACCGCCGGCTTCAACCCAGCCGGTCTGGCCTGCATCGGGTCTGAGGGTAAACGCCTGAATCACACCACCGACCGCATCGGCACCGTAAAGACTGCTGCGGGGCCCCCGCACAATCTCAACCCGCTCGATCAGTTCCTTGGGCACGTACTGCCAGGGCGCGCCGCCACTGGTGGCCGACCGGATCCGGATACCGTCAAGCAGCAGCACGGTCGAGTCGTTGGAGGTGCCACGGGTGAACACACTGGTATTTTTGCCAAACGCCCCGTTGGAAACAACCGTCACACCCGGTTGGCCCCGGAGCAGGTCCGCGAACTCGTTGGGTGCCTGTTTCTCGACGGTTTCCTCGTCCAGCACGGTCACCGAGGAGAGGCTCTCGCCTACCGTCCGCGGGCCGAGCGTGGCCGTCACAACAATGGGATCAAGCTCGCTGGCCTCACCGGAGGCGGACGCCTGCTGGGCGATCACAGGGGCGGAAAACAGGGGCAGGGAACACAGGACCAGGCCAGCCCCGAATGCGGACTGACTGTCTTTCAGGAAAACCATAATCATACTCACTCACACGCCGCACGCACCCGTGCGGGGATTCTTGTCAAATCGCGTGGGGCGAGTCTGGTCGGCAGGTGGGTAAGGGTTGTCATGGGCCAGAGAGGCTGTCACCCACCGCCGTCGCCCTCCGCAACGTCTGGTGTGTAAACAGGCCGGTCTCCGGGCTTATGAGCGGTGCGGCCAAGCGCACTGCGGTGATCGCCTTCCCATGCCTGGGCACAGTGGCGCACTCGATCACCGTTAACTCACATACCGTTGCGGGGGCAGCGCCGGACTCTCACCGGCTTCCCGTTTCACCCCGGCAATGTCGGCAGAACATCGCCTCGGGGCACCTGAAAACGAGCGGCAAGGCTAGCAATCGGTTACTCAGTGGTCAATGACAAAAGACACCCCCCGGAGACTTCGGGCAAGTTTTTGCCAATCCGATTCGGTGCCCGGCAGCCCCAGCCTCAGCGCACCCGGCCGGTCAAAGTGGCGTACCAGCACGCCCTGCTCCGCCAGTGCTACCTGCAGGCGGTCCGCGTTCGAATGCCGGAGGTAGCGGAACAGCAGCGTGCCCTGGGTGCCGGGCAAGCCGACCTCGGCGAGCAGTCCGCCCAGGCGCTGCGACGCCCCCTGCAGGAACGTTTCGGCGTCGTTCTGCCAACGGGTATCCCGCAGCGCCCGCGCCATCACGAAGCGGGCGGGACCGCTGAGCGACCAGGGACCGAGCAAGGCACTGAGGGCTTCACCGATAACCCCGTCGGTCAGGACCGCACCGGCTCGAACCCCCGCCAGCCCGAAAAACTTTCCAAGGGACTTGAGCACCACCAGCCCGGGTTGGCCCGACACAGGCGCAAGGCTGGCGCTATCCCGGGCGGTCAGGAAGGCCTCGTCAACGACCAACCAGCCTCCGCGCGACTGCAGGCGCGCCAGCCAGCCCAGCATCCGGTCGCGTTCGAGCCGAAGCCCGGTCGGGTTATTGGGGTTGATCCACACCACCACATCAAGCCCCTCCAGCCAGTCATCGCCGGCCGCCAGATCGGTGTCGGTGATCGCCCGAACCTCGTGGCCGGCACTGACCCAGCCGTGGGCGTGTTCGGCGTAACCGGGCTCGGGTACGCCAACGCGACAACGGCGGCGCAGGCGGGGCAGTGTCTGTATCGCCGCCTGGCTGCCGGGTACCGGAACGCAGACCGACGTTGTCGGAGCGCCGCACCAGTCCCGCACCACGTCCTCCAGGCCGTCATCATCGTCGGGCAGACGCTGCCAGACTGACGGGGGAATGACCGGCACCGGCCAGCCCAGCGGATTGATCCCGGTGGACAGGTCCAGCCACTGCTCCGGTGGACGGTTCCAGCGCCGGGCTGCCTCGATCAGCCGGCCGCCATGGTGTAATCGGGTCGGACCGTTCACCACACCAGCTCCCAAACGCCGACCATCAGAAGCAGGACAACGAGCCAGAGGCCGACACCACGCCGGACCATCCGGATGGCGTCCCGGATGGAACCCGCGGAGGGCTCGGCCCCGTTGCCGAGCCAGGGCCGGTCCTTGATTCCGGTGGCGTAGGACGCCGGGCCACCGAGGCGGACGGCCAGGGCGCCGGCACCGGCGGCCATGACGGGGCCGGCGTTCGGGCTGTCCCATAGCGGTGCCTGCGTGCGCCAGCAACGCCAGGCGTTGCGGGTATTGCCGAGAACGCTGTAGGTCAGGGCCGTCAACCGGGCGGGGACCCAGTTCATGGCATCGTCCAGTCGGGCGGCGCAACGGCCAAACCGGTCAAACCGCGGCGTCCGGTAACCCCACATGGCGTCCAGGGTGTTGACCATCCGATGCAGGACCACCCCGGGCAACCCCGCCACCAGAAACCAGAACAGACTGGCGAATACCGCGTCGGCCCCGTTCTCCAGCATCGACTCGGTGGCAGCCGCGGCCACCCCGGGTTCATCGAGGGCGGCGGCGTCGCGACTGACAATCCGGGCGACCTGCGCCCGGGCATCATCGAGCCGGTGTTCCTTGAGCGGGTGAGCCACGGCGAGGCCGTGCTCGGCAAGCCCCCGCAACGACAACGCCAACCAGAGTGCACCGGTTTCCACCACCAGCAACAGCGCCGGCGCCAGCGTTCGGGCAACGACCCAGAGCAGCAGGGTGATGGGAATCACCAGCGCCAGCGTGGCTGCGGCGCCCCGGGCAACCCCCGCCTGCCCGGACCGGTTGGCCCGACGCTCGATCCCGCCGGCCAATCGGCCAAAGCCGACCACGGGATGCCAGCGCCGGGGCTCACCCAGGCAGCGATCCAGCACCAGCGCGGCGGCACACACCGCCACCGATTCCACCACTCCGTTCAACACAGGCTCCCTAAGTCTCAGATTCCGTCGGGAGCGTCAGTCTACTCGACCCAACGCCAACCTTGACACCGTTTCGGCCCCGTTGGAGTATCGGGCGCCTGTTCAACCCGATTGGAATGACGCCATGCCCCTGCCCGACTGCTGGACCGCGCCCCTGCCCGCCACCGACGCCCATTACCGCGAACAGGCCCGCATGCGACAGTCTGTGCTGACCAAACCACCCGGGTCGCTGGGCACTCTGGAGCAGCTCGCCATCACCCTGAGCGGCCAGCAAGCGACGGCAACACCCGCAGTGGACCGCGTCCACATCGCCGTCTTTGCCGGTGATCACGGGGTCTGCGAGGAAGGGGTTTCCGCCTTCCCGCAGGCGGTGACGGCCCAGATGATTGCCAACTTTGCCCACGGCGGCGCTGCCATCAGCGTCCTGGCGAAGACCCTGGGCGCATCGCTGGAAGTGATCAACCTCGGAACCGTGGGCGACGTGCCGGCGGGACTCAACGGGGTGGTGGACGCCACCATCCTGCCCCAGACCCGTAACCTGGCCCTGGAACCGGCCATGACAGACACCGAGGTCGGAGCGGCCCTGACGGCCGGCGACCTCGCTGCCCAGCGGGCGGCAAGTGCCGGGACCCAGCTCTTCATCGCCGGCGACATGGGCATCGGCAACACCACGGCGGCCACGGCGTTGGCCTGCTGCCTGCTGAACCAGAATCCCGATGCCCTGTCCGGGCCCGGCACCGGGCTCGACGCCCGGGGCGTCTGCCACAAAGCCGAGGTCATCAAACGGGCCCTGGGCCGCCATGGCGCGGACCGTACCCCCATGCATGCCCTCGCCTCCCTCGGCGGCCTGGAAATTGCCGCCATCGCCGGCGCGATTCTGGGGGCTGCGGCCCGACGGATTCCCGTGCTGATTGACGGTTACATTGTGTCGGTGGCCGCGCTGGTGGCGATCCGCCAGCAACCGGAACTGCGCCAGTGGCTGCATTTCGGGCACCAGTCCGCCGAGCCCGGCCACCGGCGGGTGCTGGATGCGCTCGAGGCCACGCCCCTGTTGTCACTGGGCATGCGCCTGGGTGAGGGCAGCGGCGCAGCCGTGGCCGTGCCCCTGATGCGTTCGGCCTGCGCCCTCCACAACGGCATGGCCAGTTTTGCCGACGCCGGCGTCAGCGACAGGAGTTAGGCCATGACCCGGGACAGCCAGCAGCCGACCGCCGAGACCTCATTCCTGGACCTGATCCGTCACGGTGAGCCCGAAGGGGGCCCGATGTTCCGGGGCAGTCAGGACGATCCCTTGAGCGAGACCGGCTGGCGACAGATGCGCGCCGCCATCTCCGACAGCGATGACTGGGACGCGGTGTTGACCTCACCGCTGCAACGCTGCCGCCAGTTTGCCGAGGAGGTCGCCGGCCAGCGCGGTCTGCCACTGTATGTCGAGCCGGATCTGCGGGAAGTAAGCTTTGGCGCCTGGGAGGGCCGGACGTCCCAACAGATCCTGACCGACTTCGGCGACCAGTTGAACGCGTTCTGGAACGATCCCACCTCCACCACCCCGCCCGATGGCGAGCCGATTGCGACGTTCTATGATCGGGTGACCCGTGCAGCGGAGCTCTGGCAGCGCCGGCTGGCCGGCCAGCGGGTGCTGGTGGTGTGCCACGGCGGTGTGATCCGGATGCTGCTGTCGGATGTCCTTCACATTCCGTTATCACGCTCGTTCGCAGGCTTTGCGGTTCCGTACGCCTGTCGCAGCCTGATCCGTCTCGACCAGAGCGAGCACGGGCTGTTGCGCAGCCTGCTCCGTCACGGCAGCTAGAGAGCGGGCCATTTGAGCACCTGGGGCAAACCAGCCACCGACAGCACCACGCGGTGACACCGGGCTGCCAGCGCCTGGTTCAGCCAACCCAGTTCGTCGGCAAAGCGACGGGTTAACGGGTCCATGCCAATGGTGCCCAGCCCCACTTCATTGCTGACGATCGCCACCGGCGCCGGGTAGTCCGTCAACGTCTCGAGAAACCGGTTGCGTTCGAACTCAAGCACCCCCTCGCCGGCAAACAGCAGGTTGCTGACCCACAGGCTCATGCAATCAATCAGCAAGCCGGGCGGATGGTCCGACCCCGCCTGGGTCTCCAGCACCCCGGCCAGGTGCAACGGTTCCTCCACCACCCCCCAATGTTCGGGTCGGCCCTCTCGATGACGGGCGATCCGCAGGGCCATTTCATCGTCGCCGGCGGTCGCCGTCGCGACGTAGGTGGCCCTGTCCCAGGTGGTTGCCACGGACTCCGCCAGGGCGGTCTTGCCGGATCGGATACCGCCCAAGACCAGGGTGTGAGCGGTTGCCTGCGTGCCTGTGTTCATACTGCGGATTCCTTTGAAGCGTCCGTGATGGATGACGAAATCATGTCACGGAGCGCGGTTTCGAAACCAGACGTTTTGCCGGATGGTTACTGCCTGTCCCCCCTGCTATATTCGATAACCAAACCATTGCCTTAGCCAATTACCAGGGAGCGTTATGCAGGCCGAGCTCATCGACATCCGCAATCACCTGGCCAATTTTCCGCCCTTTGACGAGATGCCCGAGGAGCTGCTGGATCGGGTTGTGGCCAGCATTGAGGTGGAATACTTTCGTGCCGGGAGCCCCATTCTCGAGTTCGGCAGCCCCAATCACTGGCTGTACTACATTCGCAGTGGTGCCGTGGAGATTTTCCGGCGTTCCGGCGAACTCTACAATCGCATCACCGAAGGCGACATCTTTGGCCAGTTTGGGCTGTTGATGCATCAGAAGGTCCGCTTTCCGGCCAAGGCCCTGGAAGATACCCTGGTGTATCGGATACCCGAGGAAACCTTCAAGTACCTCTTCGAAAATGACGACAACTTCGCCGATTTTGTGGAAGTTGAGGACAAATCGCGCCTGCGCTCGGCGCTGTCCCGGCGAGAAAAGTCGAACGAACTGATGACCTCCCGGGTGACCCGGCTGATCTCACGGGAGCCGGTGTCGGCGCCGTGCACCGTGCGGCTGCAGGAAGCGGCCCGGATCATGACCGACCAGGGGGTCTCGGCCCTGCTGCTGATGGAGGATCACGGCGATCACCCCCGGCTCAAGGGCATCATCACCGACCGGGACCTTCGGACCCGAGCCGTGACCGAAGCCCTGCCCTCGGAAACCCCGGTGTGCGACATCATGTCCGAAGACCTGATTACCATCCGCGCCAGCGCCTTCATCTTCGAGGCCATGCTCACCATGTTGCACAACAATGTGCACCACCTGCCGGTGATGGAGAAGAACGAGGTTCGCGGGGTCATCGCCCTGGCGGACATCGTCAAGTACGAGAGCCAGAGTAGCCTGTACCTGGTGAGCAACATCTACCACCAGCAGGACGTGGCCGGCCTGAAAAAGGTCAGCCGGGATGTGCGCGACAGCTTCGTCCGCATGGTCAACGAAGACGCCAACTCACACATGATCGGCAGCGCCATGGCCGGTATCGGACGCAGCTTTACCCAGCGCCTGCTGGAGCTCGGCGAGGAACAGCTCGGGCCGCCCCCGGTGCCCTACTGCTTCATGGCGCTCGGTTCCATGGCCCGGGACGAACAGCTGGTGGTTACGGACCAGGACAACGCCATGATCCTGGACGACAGCTTCGTGCCCAAGGAGCATGACGCCTACTTTCTCGCCCTCGCCAAGTTCGTCAGTGATGGCCTGGCGGAATGCGGCTATTCCTACTGCACCGGCGACATCATGGCCACCAACCAGAAGTGGCGCC
The DNA here is from genome assembly GCF_019264345.1 of Marinobacter arenosus. Lineage (NCBI taxonomy): Bacteria > Pseudomonadati > Pseudomonadota > Gammaproteobacteria > Pseudomonadales > Marinobacteraceae > Marinobacter > Marinobacter arenosus. The sequence goes on along the minus strand of NZ_JAHVAO010000001.1, from coordinate 2,763,899 downwards.
AGCCGCTGAGCGTGTGGAAAGACTACTTCATCGACTGGATCGAAAACCCCAAGGCCGAAGCCCTGCTGAACAGCAACATCTTCTTCGATCTCGACGGCATCCATGGCAAGACCGCCTTTGCCGAGGAACTCAAGGCACTGGTGGCGGAGAGGGCCAGCAACAGTCAGCGCTTCCTGACCCTTTTGGCCCGCAATGCCCTGAACCGGACGCCACCGATCGGCTTCTTCCGGAGCTTTGTGCTCGAGGAAGATGGCCAACAACGCAAGACGTTCAACCTTAAACGCCGGGGTACCGCTCCGCTGTCCGATCTCATTCGCGTTCACGCCCTGGCCTGCGGATCCAGGGCCCAGAACTCCTTCGAGCGCCTCAGGGCCATCGGCAAGACCAAGCTGATCATGGATGACGACCTGGGCAACCTGCGCGACGCCCTGGAGTTCATCGCCATCGTCCGCATCCGCCACCAGGCAATCGCCATCGAGGAGGGCCGTGAACCGGACAACAACGTGCGACCGGAGGACCTGTCGCCGTTCGAGCGCAGCCACCTGAAAGATGCCTTCCAGGTGGTAAGCAACGCCCAGAAATTCCTCCGGTTCCGCTACAACGCGGGGGTGGGCCGGAATGTCCAGTAAGCCCGTCAGCGAAGCAACGGACCCCGGCAACTGGCCCGAGCGGTACCGGGCGCTGGCACAGGACGCGCGCAGCCCACTGCTCAAGGAATTCTATGAGGCCGGGTGCGTGGCGCCGGATACCCCCCTGGCAGAGGTGCCGATGGTGGCCCTGGATTTTGAAACCACCGGCCTGGATCCGAGTCAGCACTCGATCGTCAGCGTGGGCATGGTGCCCTTCAGCCTGAACGGGATTCAGCTGGGCGCCGCCCGGCACTGGGTGGTGCGCCCGAAACTCCCCCTGCATCAGGCCTCGGTGGAGATTCATGGCATTACCCACGCCGACATCGCTCACGCGCCGGACCTCTCGGAAATTCTGGAATGGATTTTCGGCTTGCTGAAGGGGCGGGTTCCGGTGGTGCACTACCGCAACATTGAACGCCAGTTTATGGACGTTGCCCTGAAGTGGCGATTGGGTGAGGGCATCCGTTTTCCGGTGCTGGACACCATGGCCATTGAAGCCCACCTGCATCCGGACCGCCACCCATCCCGATGGCAGCGGTGGCTGGGCAAGCAGCCCATCTCGATCCGGCTCAGTGACAGCCGCGCCCGGTACGGGCTGCCGCACTACGCGGCCCACAACGCCCTGATCGACGCCATTGCGACGGCGGAGCTGCTACAGGCGCAGATTCACCACCACTTCAGCCCGCAAACGCCGATCAGGGAACTCTGGCTCTAGATGTTCTGACCGCCGGTCACCTCGTCGATGTACTCGCCGTAGCCACGGGCCTCCATCTCGTCCAGCGGGATGAATTCCAGGGCCGCCGAGTTCATGCAATAGCGCAGACCGGTCGGTGCCGGGCCGTCATCGAACACATGCCCCAGGTGCGAATCGGCATAGCGGCTGCGAATCTCGGTGCGGGTGCTGAAGAAGGATTTGTCCTCCCGCTCGACCACCGCATCGTTGCTGATTGGCCGGGTGAAGCTGGGCCAGCCAGTGCCCGACTTGTACTTGTCCCGGGAGGAAAACAGCGGCTCACCGGAGACAATGTCCACATACAGCCCCGGTTGCTTGTTATCCCAGTAGCGGTTGTGGAACGCGCGCTCGGTGCCGTCCTCCTGGGTAACCTCGTACTGGATATCCGTGAGACGTTGCTTGAGCGCCGCCTGGTCCGGCTTCACAAAGCGTTCCGGATCAAAGCCATTGCCCGCCTTGCCGGCTTTCATCGCGCCCGGCTGAAACCGGGAGAAATCCAGCTCGTAGTCCTCGCCATACACCTTCTCAATGAACTGGTAGCGGCCGGAATTGAACGTGTAGAAGTTGTAGCGCAGGGGATTCTTCTTGTAGTAGTCCTGGTGATACTTCTCCGCCGGGTAAAAGGCATCCAGCGGCACGATCTCGATCACGACCGGTTTGTCATAGACACCGGACGCCTGAAGCTCGGCCTTGGCGGCCTCCGCCAGACGCTTCTGCTCCGCATCGTGGTAGAAGATGGCCGGACGGTACTGTTTGCCCCGGTCCACGAACTGGCCATTGGCATCGGTCGGATCCATGATGCGCCAGAGTCCCTGCAGCAACCCTTCGTAGGTCATCTGATCCGGATCGTAATACACCTGTACGGCCTCGGTATGGCCGGTGGAACCGGACGACACCTGCTTGTACGTCGGATTCGCCTCGTCACCCCCGGCGTAGCCGGAGACGGCTTCCACCACCCCCGGGATTTTTTCGTAGCCGGCCTCCACACACCAGAAGCAGCCACCGGCGAAGGTCGCGACGGCCAGATCCGGATTATCCGGTGCGTATTCGCTGGTTTGCGCGGCGTGCTTGTCCGCCGTGGCGTAGGCCGCGAACAGGGCGCCTGCAGAGCCGATCACCAGAGCGGTGGCAATTCCTATCATCTTGCGTTTCATTGGAAGTCTCCTGTGAATGATTCCATGCTGCCAGCGTATCGCCGTGGCTTCACGAAAACGTTCAAAGACTATTACGAATCTATAACGGCGCGGATTTATTCATTGCCCGGGCAGCCAGACCCGGAATTCGGCACCGGCCGAGGCGCCGTTCTGCACCGAGATGCGGCCTTTCTGGAGTTCCGCCATGCGTTGGGCAATGGCCAGCCCCAGACCGGCATGGCCCGTGCGGGCGGCGCCGGAGGCCTGGTAGAAGGGTTCAAACAGGTGCTCCAGGTCAGCGGCGTCGATGCCGGGGCCGGCGTCGGTGACGGCGATGCAGGCCCCCCCGTCGCTGCGCTCCACCGCCAGGGTGACGCGGCTGTCCGCCGGGGCGTGACCGATGGCGTTGCTGATCAGGTTGTCGAGGATGCGTTCGGTCATGGCAATGTCTGCGTTCACCATCACCGCGTCGGCGCCGACGATCTCGAGGGATACCGCCGCGCGCTCCGCCTCGGGCTGGTGTTTCTGGACCACGTCATGGACCAGTTCGGCAATCATGCAGGGTTCCGGAGCGGGCTGCTTTTCCCGGGCCTCCAGCGCCGCCAGCTCGAACAGCTCGTCCACCAGCCGGCCCAGCCGATGGGTTTCCGCCAGCGCCACCTTCAGGAAACGCCCCCGTTCTGTGGGGCTCAGGTCCGCCTGCTTCAACTGCAGGGCCTCGAGGTACCCCTGAATCGACGCCAGCGGCGTGCGCAGGTCGTGGGAGACCTGGGCCACCAGCTGGCGCCGCTGATGGTCCTTGTCCTTGAGCAAATCCAGCTGGGCGGCAATGCGACGGGCCATCTGGTCAAAGCGCTCGGTCAGGTAATCAATGTCGTCACCCCGGGCCGGAACCCGATCGAGCGTCTCGGCCACGACCGCACCCGCATCGCCGGCCTCGAAACTCTCCACCCGCTCGGTCAGTCGCGACAGCCGGCGTGTAAGCAGCCGGAAAAACACCAGCCCCGCCAGCAGCCCGACAAACAGACTTACCGCCAGGGCACCGGCACCCATCTGCAGCAGCCGGTCACTGTGCACCATGCTCTCGGCGGTGTCGTATTCCTCGCCGCGCAGCACCACATAGAGATAGCCAGAGGGATTCACGTCGGACGGCACCGGCGTCACCGAGAAGACCTTGCGCCGGTCGTGGCTGCGCGGATCGTCCCCCGGCAGCGGGTAGGCCGTCGGGTCGGAGAGCAGGGTCCGGATCGGCGCCAGGGATACCCGGTTGCGTTTGATTTTGTCCGGATCCGCGGAGTAGGAGAGGATCTGCCCCTCGCGATCGAGCAGGTAAATCTCAATGCTGGGGTTGATGGTCATGTAGAGATCGAAGAGCTCTTTGAGGGCATTGCGATTGAGCTTGCCATCGGTCACCAGGTTACGGTCAGAGACCAGGTTGCTGGCCAGATCCCGGTTGAGTTCCTGATTGACCGCCGCGGTGTACTCCCGCACCGAGTACAGGCTCAGCACGGTAAACAGCCCGCCGACGATCACCAGCAGCAGGAACAGGCCCAGGGCCAGCCGGGCATAGAGGGTTCGGAACACCGACAGCGCCATGGGTCAGTCCATGAACCGGTAACCGACGCCCCAGACGGTCTGGACGTAGCGGGGTTCGGCCGGATCGGCCTCGATTTTGTTGCGGAGCCGGTTGATGTGGGTGTTCACGGTGTGCTCGTAGCCCTCGTGGTTGTAGCCCCAGACCGAATCCAGCAGTTGGGCCCGGCTGAAGACCCGCCCGCGATGACTGGCGAAATGCCAGAGCAGGTCAAATTCCCGGGCGGTGAGTTCCACTTCCTGATCCTGGACATACACCCGCCGGCGAATCGGGTCTATCCGCAGGCCGTCCACCTCCAGCAGTTCCGCCTCTGCGCGGGTTTCCTCGCGCGCAGACAGGGCATCGACCCGGCGGAACAGGGCCTTGATGCGCGCCGCCAGTTCCGCCACGCTGAACGGCTTGGTCAGGTAATCGTCGGCCCCCATTTCCAGCCCCAGAACCCGGTCCAGCTCGGTGCTCTTGGCGGTCAGCATCAGCACCGGAACATAGCCCGGGCTGGAGCGGATCTCACGGCACACCGCGAGCCCGTCCATGCCCGGCAGCATCAGGTCCAGGATCACAAGGTCCACGCCGCCCTGACGAAACCGCTCAAGGCCATCGTCACCGCGATCGACGAGAATCGCCTGCATACCCAGGTCGGTCACCTGCATGCGCACAAGCTCACCGATGCCCGGGTTGTCCTCAATGATCAGTACGGTTCGTGTCATGGTCTCCTGGCTCTGATCCGGTACAAACGCACCAGTTACTCCATGGTGTCCTGATCGTCCATGGTGTCTTTGTCCATGGACATGTCGTCGCTCTTCATGGTGTCCATGCTCCCGGACTCCATGGTGTCCTCTTTCATACCGTGCCCCATGTCATCAGCCATGTCATCCTTTTCCATGCTCTCGCCGGACATGCCTTGCTCGGACATGCCCTGTTCCATGGTGTCGTCCTTCATCATGCCCTCCTCGTCCTTCATCTCCTCGGCGACGGCCAACAACGGCGCCAGGCTCAGACTGGCAATGGCAAGCATTCGGGTCAGGTGTTTCATCGTGATCTCTCCGTGTTGTTCATCAAGTTAGTGCCGGCTTCGTACCGGCAACACGGACAGGATGGCAAGACCGGCTCACGGTCGGATCACGACCCGGTAAAGAGTGTATAGCGGAAATATCACAAAACCATCACGCCCGAGCGGGAAGCCACGGGCGTGATCGGGCGGGCGGCCAATCAGGACTGGGCCAGGAAGCCGGTGAGCCGCTCCCGGACGATGGCCTCAGCATCGGCCATGATGCGGTTGATCAGGTCTTCGCAGGTGGGGATGTCATGGATCAGGCCCGCCACCATGCCACAGCTCCAGGCGGCCTCGTTCATCTTGCCTTCCTGCAGCACCAGCCGGCCCTTGACGCCGGTCACCAGATGCCGGATGTCGTCAATGGTCTCGGCTTCGCCCTTCTCCCGCTCGATGCGGATGATCTCCTCCACCGCCGCGTTGTTCATCACCCGCTCGGTGTTGCGCAGGTTGCGCATGATCAGCCGGGTCTGGAGTTCATCGGCCTCAAGGATGGCCTGCTTGACGTTGTCGTGGATCGGCGCGTCCCTGGTTGCCAGGAAGCGCGTGCCCATGTTCATGCCCTCGGCACCCAGGGCCATGGCCGCCACCAGGCTGCGGCCGTCGGCCATGCCCCCGGAGGCCACAAACGGAATGCTCAACTCCTCGGCCGCCCGGGGCAGCAGAATGAAGTTGGGGATATCGTCCTCACCCGGGTGGCCACCGCACTCAAAGCCGTCAACACTGGCGGCGTCGCACCCGATGGACTCGGCTTTCAGGGCGTGACGCACCGAGGTGCACTTGTGGATCACCTTGATGCCCGCCGCCTTGAGCTGGGGCATGTACTGTTCGGGGCTGCGACCGGCGGTTTCCACCGCCTTGACCCCACCGTCGATGATGGCGTCGATATACTCGGGATAGGGAGGCGCCTTGAAAGAGGGCAGGAAGGTCAGGTTCACGCCGAACGGCTGGTCCGTCATCTGCCGGCAGCGGGCAATTTCCCGGGCCAGGTCCTCCGGCGTCGGTTGGGTGAGCCCGGTGATCATGCCGAGCCCGCCGGCGTTTGACACCGCCGACGCCAGTTCCGCATAGCCGACGTGGTGCATACCGCCCTGGATAATCGGATAACGGATACCGAACAGTTCGGTGATTCGGGTGTTCATAGCGGGTTTCCTGTTTTGTCGTTAGAATGAATCCAAACTCCGGCACGAGGTTTCAGTGACAGAGAAAACAACAACCAGAGCGACACCGGCCGACGCCTTCAAACGGGCCCGGCGCATGTGGCTCAAGGGTGAGCGCATTCACCTTGCATCCTTGTCTGACGAGCTCAATATTGGTCGTGCCACACTGTTTCGCTGGGTCGGAAACAAGGATCTCCTGATCGGGGAAGTGCTCTGGTCGCTTTACGAGCCCTTGCGGTTGGAGGCGCTCTCATCCACGCCCGGGCAAGGCGTCGACTTCGTCGTCGGCGTATACCGGCGGATCAATTCCACCATCCTGCACTTCGAGCCCCTGCGCCGGTTTATCAACCAGGATCCGGAATACGCCCTGAAGATCCTGACGTCCTCACAATCCACGTTGCACAGCCGGACCGTGGAGGCCAACACCCGGATTCTGAAGGACCAGGTCGCCTCCGGTTACATCAGCCCGCCGATGAACATCGAGAGCCTGTCCTACTTCATGGTGCGGCTGGCCGAATCCTGCCTGTACAGCGACATCATCGGCGGGCGCGAGCCCCGGGACGAAGAGCTGGAAGACGCCTGCACGGCTGTTCGGATCCTGCTTGGCGGTAAAGCCTGATTCCGGAGCTTGGCCCCCGCGGCGCGGTACCTTTTCTTTTGGGAAAAACAACTCGCTGCGCTCAGACATCTTTTTCCCGACAGAAAAGGTACCCCACCCCAGGGGCCGAGCGGACTTCGGGCGTTAAAGCTGGAGTGAGCGCACTTCCAGGAATTCCTCCAGGCCCCATTTGCCGAATTCGCGGCCAATGCCGGAGTGGCCGAAGCCGCCGAACGGTGCCTGCGGGTTGAAGGCACCGCCGTTGACGGTGACCTGCCCCGTGCGCAGCTTGCTCGCGACCTTCTTCGCCTTGTCCTGATCCGCCGACCAGACCGCACCCGACAGCCCGTATTCGGTGCCGTTGGCGATGCGAATGGCGTCGGCTTCATCCTGGTAGGGAATGATGCTCAGCACCGGGCCGAAGATCTCTTCCTGGGCGATGCGGCTGTCCGGTTTAACGTTGCCGAACACCGTAGCTTTCACGAAGTAGCCCTGATCACAACCTTCCGGGGCCTCGGGGCCGCCGGCCACCAGGGTGGCGCCTTCCTCGATGCCGAGACGGATGTAATCGAACACCCGGTCGCGCTGCTGGGCAGAGGCCAGCGGGCCGAGGCGGGTGGTTTCTTCCAGGGGGTTACCCGGGGTCATCTTTGCCACCGCGGCCGCCGCCAGTTCACAGGCCTCATCGTGCTGATCGGCCGGGACCAGCAACCGGGTCAGGGCCGTACAGGTCTGGCCGGAGTTCAGCAGGCAGTTGTTCACCGTGCCTTTCACCGCGGCACCGAGATCGGCGTCGGGCAGCACCACCGAGGCCGATTTGCCGCCCATCTCCAGGGCAATGCGCTTGAAATCGTCGGCGGCGGCGTGGGCAATGAGGTTGCCGGTGCGGGTGGAGCCGGTGAACGACACCATGCGCACGTCCGGATGCTTGATCAGGGTGTCGCCCACGGTCTGGCCCAGACCACAGACCAGATTGAAGACGCCTTTCGGCAGATCCGTACCATCCAGGATTTCGGCCAGAATGTACGCGCTCTGTGGCGCGATTTCCGAGGGCTTCAGGACCACGGTGCAGCCGGCGGCGATGGCCGGGACGATTTTCAGGATGACCTGGTGCAGGGGATAATTCCACGGGGTGATGCAACCCACCACGCCCACCGGGGCGTACTGCACTTCCGAGGTACCGGACTGCTCACTGAAGGCGAAGTCCGGCAACAGCTTCAGGTAGCTTTTGGTGATGGTTGCGGGCAGACCGGCCTGGATCGCGGTGGCCAGCTTGATCGGCATCCCCACTTCCCGGCAGATGGTTTCGGCGATTTCGCCACTGCGCTCTTTCAACCCGGCATGAAGCTGTTCGAGCACCTTGATGCGCTGCTCCAGGGTGCTTTCCGACCAGGATTCAAAGGCGCGATCGGCGGCGGCGATGGCCTGTTCCATTTCTTCCCGGCCAGAGGAGGGCACCCGGGCAATGACCTCGCCGGTCCCGGCTTCGTGGACGTCCAGGGTGTCGCCGCTCCAGTCCACCCATTGCCCGTTGATGTAGTTCCTGCTCAGATCGTTCATTCGGTTCCTCCTGACTCAGTCAAAGACAATCACGCCGCGGGCGTTCTTGCCGGCCACCATATCATCGAACGCCTGGGCGGCATCCTCGATCGGGTAGGTGCGGGTGATCAGTTCGTCGAGCTTCAGTTTGCCGGCCTGGTAGAGACCCAGAATACGCGGGAAATCATGCTGCGGCCGTGCCGAACCCAGCCAGCTGCCCTTCAGGGTCCGTTCGTCGGCGGGCAGGGTCAGCGTGGTCACGGAGGTCTTGTCCTTGGGATCGGCAACGCCCACGACCACCGCGGTACCGCCGCGGCCGAGACTCTTGTACGCCTGTTCCACCACGGGACCGGCACCGACGCACTCGAAGGCGTAATCGACACCGCCGGTCAGTTTCTTGACCGCGCGGGCGGGATCATCCACCTCGTTGATGTTCACGGTGTGGGTGGCACCGAACTCCTTTGCCATTGCCAGTTTCCGGTCGTTGCTGTCCACCGCCACGATCATCTCGGCGCCGGCCGTGGCGCAACCCTGGACGGCGTTCAGTCCAACACCTCCGATCCCGAACACGGCCGCCCGGGAACCCGGCTCCAGCTTGGCGGTGTTGAACACCGCACCCACCCCGGTCATGACCGCACACCCCACCAGGGCGGCGTTCTGCATCGGCACCTTGTCGTCCACTTTGACGCAGTTATCGACGTGCATGGTGGCGTATTCCGCCATCACGCCGCAGGCCCCGAACACGTTGAGTGGTTCGCCCTGGCTGCCTTTGGTGCGGACCGTCCCGTCGGGCAGGGTAAACATGGCCTTGCGGGCGTGTTCGCATAGGACCGGACGGCCCCGGACACACTGGCGACATTTGCCGCACATGGAGATGAAGGAGCTGACCACGTGGTCGCCTTCCTGGAAATCGGTGACACCTTCGCCCACTTCGACCACCACGCCGGCGGCTTCGTGACCGAGGACCAGGGGTGGCGGATACGGGATCTTGCCGGTGGTCGCGGAGAGATCGCTGTGGCAAACCCCGCAGGCGGCGATCTTGATGGTGATTTCACCCCGCTTCGGCCCTTCGACGGTGATGGTCTCGACCTGAACGGGCTGCCCCCATTCCCGGCAGACCACGGCCTTCGCTTGTCTGTCCATTCGCTTCAAACTCCCGTGCTAGTGCGTGTCAGAACTGTTCGTCCACCATATCCAGCGCAGTGGTATCCACGGCCCGCAGCAACTCCGCCGTGCTGATCACGCTGGGCAATTCGTACCGGGTAAAGTAGTCGCAAACCCTCACTTTACCCTCATAGAATTCCGGCGTCTGCTCACCTTTACCGGCCAGACCGGACAGGGCCCGGAGAGCCTGGCGCAGCCAGAGCCAGCCCACGACCACATGGCCAAAGGCGTCGAGGTACAGGGTGGCGTTGGCCAGCGCCTTCTCGGGGTTACCGCGTTGTTTTTCGCCGTTGATGGCGTCGGTTGCCGCCGCCATGGCACGCATCGCCACGTCGAGCCGATCCGCCGATTCCGTCAGCCGGGCGTGTTGCCGGGCCTCAGCCAGGCTCGCCTCCATGCGACGCATGAGTTCGTGGTAGTGCTCACCGCCAGCCATGGAGACTTTGCGCCCCAACAGGTCCAGCCCCTGGATGCCGTGCGTGCCCTCGTGAATCGGGTTCAGCCGGTTGTCCCGGTAGAACTGCTCCACCGGGTATTCCCGGGTATAGCCATAGCCGCCATGAACCTGGATGGCAAGGCTGTTGGCCTCCAGGCAGTAGCGGGACGGCCAGGACTTGATCACCGGCGTCAACAGGTCCAGCAGGCCGGCGGCCCGCTGGCGTTCAGCCTCGGTGGCCGCGTACTTCTTCTCGTCCACCAGCATGGCCCCCTGAAGGCACAGGGCAAGACCTCCTTCCACGTAGGCCTTCTGGGCCAGCAGCATTCGACGGATATCGGCGTGACGAATCAGCGGCACCTGCTCGGTGGCCGGATCTTTCTCACCGACGGGCCGGCCCTGGCGCCGCTCCCGGGCGTAGTCCAGGGCGTGAAGGTAACCGGTGTACCCGAGCATGACCGAGCCAAGCCCGACCCCGATGCGGGCCTCGTTCATCATGTGGAACATGGCGGCCAGACCCTGGTGAGGCTCGCCCACCAGGTAGCCGACGGCACCGTGTCGTTCGCCAAAGTTGAGCATGGTCGAGGTGGTGCCCCGGTAGCCCATCTTGTGGATCAGACCCGCCAGGGCCACGTCGTTACGTGCCCCGAGGCTGCCATCCTCGTTGACCAGGAACTTGGGCACCAGGAACAGGGAAATACCCTTCACGCCGGGTGGCGCGTCCGGCAACCGCGCCAGCACCATGTGAATGATGTTGTCACTCAGTTCGTGATCGCCACCGGAGATGTAGATTTTGCTGCCGAACAACCGGTAGCTGCTGTCGGCCTGGGGCTCGGCGCGGGTGCGGAGATCCCCCAGGGAGGAGCCAGCCTGGGGTTCGGTCAGGCACATGGTGCCGAAGAAGCGACCGGCCATCATCGGTTCGGCGTAGCGTTGCTGCTGGGCCTCCGAGCCCTGCACCATGATCAGGTTGGCGGCGGCGATGGTCAGGCCGGCGTAGCCCTGGGTGCCGACGTTCGCCCCCTTGAGCAGACCAACGCACATCTGGGCGACGGCCGCCGGCAACTGCATGCCCCCGCGCTCGTAATCCTGACTGGCGGCCATCAGTCCGGTGTCCCGAAGCACATCGAGGGCGCGCTTCACCTCCGGCCGCATCACCACCCGGCCCTGCTCGAACCGGGGTTCTTCCTCGTCCACCAGCCGGGCGTGGGGCGCAAATTCCTCCGCCGCCACTGTCAGGGCCAGGTCGAGGGCGGCCTGCAGGGTCTCCCGGCTGTGATCGGCATAACGATCAAACCCCAGAACCCGTTCGACGTCGTGCAGCTCAAACAGCTGGAACGCCAGATCGGCGGGGTTGATGATCTTCTGCTGCATGTAGCCCCCTTACACCACCTCGAACAGGCCGGCGGCGCCCTGGCCACCGCCAATGCACATGGTGACCACCACGTACCGTGCCCCGCGACGCTTGCCCTCGATCAGGGCATGGCCGGTCAGACGGGAACCGGTCACGCCATAGGGGTGCCCCACCGCAATGGAACCGCCGTTGACGTTGAGCTTGTCCATGGGAATGCCAAGCCGGTCGCGGCAATACACCACCTGGGACGCGAAAGCCTCGTTCAGCTCCCACAGATCGATGTCGTCCATGGTCAGGCCATTGCGCTGCAGCAGGCGCGGAATCGCGAATACCGGGCCGATGCCCATTTCATCCGGTTCGCAGCCGGCGACCGCGAAGCCACGGAAAATGCCCATGGGTTCGATGTTGTTCTTCTCGGCGTAAGTGCTGTTCATCACCGTACACACCGAGGCGCCGTCGGACAGCTGGCTGGCGTTGCCGGCGGTGACAAACTGCCCCTCCCCGCGTACCGGATCCAGGCCCTGAAGACCGTCAAGCGTGGTGTTCGGCCGATTACACTCGTCCCGGTTCAGGGTCACGTCTCTCGGGCTGACCTCACCGGTTTCCCGGTCCTTCACCAGCATGGTCGCCTCAAACGGCACGATTTCGTCATTGAAACGGCCTGCCTCCTGGGCGGCCGCCGTGCGTTGCTGGGACACCAGGGCGTACTCGTCCTGGGATTCCCGGCTGACCTTGTAGCGCTGGGCCACGATGTCCGCGGTTTCGATCATCGACAGGTACAGCTCGGGCTTGTGCTTCATCAACCAGTCATTGGTGGCGTGGAAGCTGTTGAGCTTGTCGTTCTGAACCAGGGAAATGGATTCCACACCGCCGGCCACCATCGCCGGCACTTTCTCCGACACCACCCGCTGGGCGGCGATGGCAATGGACTGGAGCCCGGAACTGCAGAACCGGTTGATCGACAGGCCCGCCGTCGTCACCGGCAGGCCGCCGCGGATCGCGGCCAGGCGGGCCATGTTCTTGCCCTGGGCGCCCTCGTGAAAGGTCGCGCCCAGGATGACGTCTTCAACCACGTGCGGGTCAACGCCGGCGCGCTCAACGGCGTGGCGGATCACGTGGCCGGCCAGGTCGATACTGTGGGTGTTATTGAGGGCACCCCGATAGGACTTCCCCAGGCCGGTACGCGCGGTGGAAACAATGACTGCATCAGACATAACAACTTACCCCAATAGAGTTACAGATCTCCGAAGGACTTGCGCTCGGCAACCAGCGTCTTCAGCAGGGCAGACGGTTTCCACTGGTCCCCAGCCAGCTCGTCGGAATACTTCTGCACCGCCTCAAGGATGGTGTCGAGGCCCAACTGGTCGGCCCAGAACATGGGGCCACCCCGGTATGCGGGAAAGCCGTAGCCGTAGATCCACACCACATCAATATCCAGGGCGCGGTCGGCAATGCCCTCCTCGAGGATCTTGGCGCCTTCGTTGATCATCACGAACATGCAGCGTTCGAGAATTTCCAGCTCGGAGATGTCACGGGGCTTGATGCCCTGCTCCTTACGGAAGTCGGCGATGATGGCGTCCACCTCCGGATCGGGAATGGGCTTGCGGCTGCCCTCCTCATAACGGTACACACCGGCCATGGTCTTCTGGCCGAGACGATCCTGCTCCACCAGTTTGTCCATCCAGCTGGCGGGCACGTCTTCCCCCGCGTTGCGGCGCTCTTCGCGAATGCGGTAGCCAACGTCAATACCGGCAAGATCCGACATCGCAAACTGCCCCATGGGGTAGCCCAGATCGGTCAGCACCTTGTCCACCTGCTGCGGTGTGGCACCTTCGTTAACCAGCGACATGGCCTCGGCACCGCGCTTGTGCAGCATGCGGTTGCCGACAAAGCCGTAGCAGTTGCCGACCAGCACACCCACCTTTTTGATCTTCTTGGCCACCGCCATCACCGTGGCCTTGACCTCGTCGGAGGTCTTGCTGCCACGGACGTTCTCCAGCAGCTTCATGACGTTCGCCGGACTGAAGAAATGCATGCCGACCACGTCCTCCGGGCGCTGAGTGGCCGAGGCGATCTCATCGATATCCAGGGTCGAGGTATTGGATGCGAGAATGGCTCCGGGCTTACACACGGCATCCAGTTTGGCGAAGATTTCCTTTTTGATCGCCATGTTCTCGAACACGGCCTCGATGACCAGGTCGACCTCTTTGAAGTCGTCGTAGGTCAGGCTGCCGGTGATCAGCGCCATCCGCTCTTCCACCTGCTGCTGACTGATGCGCCCCTTCTTGGCCGAGTTCTCGTAGTTCTTTCGGATAATGGCCAGTCCCTTGTCCAGGGCTTCCTGTTTGACTTCAACGATGGTGACGGGGATGCCAACGTTGGCGAAATTCATGGCAATACCGCCACCCATGGTGCCGGCGCCGATGATACCCACACTGCCGATCTCGCGAACCGGCGTATCCTTGGCCAGCCCTTTGACCTTGGACACCTCGCGCTCGGCGAAAAAGGCGTGGATCAGGCCCGCCCGCTGGGGCGATTCCATGCATTCGGTGAACAGCTCACGCTCGCGCTTCATGCCTTCCTCGAAGGGCAGCTCAAACGCGGCCTGCACCGCATCGACACACTTGAACGGCGAGAACAGGCCGCGGGCCGTTTTCTCGAGGCTGGCTCGGAACTGATCGAACACGTCGCTGCCCTTGTCCGCCGCCAGCTTGTCGGTCAGGTCACGGACTCGGCGGGCCGGCTTGCCCTCATCGGCGATTTTCTGCGCGAATGCCAGGCCGGCGGCCTTGATGTCGTCGCCGTCGTCCACCGCATCAACAATGCCCAATTCGAGGGCCTCGCGGGCATCGACGAACTCACCGGTGGTGATCATTTCGAGGGCTTTCCTGGCCCCGGTCAGGCGCGGCAGACGCTGGGTACCGCCGGCACCGGGCAGGAGACCCAGCTTCACTTCCGGCAGCCCCACCCGGGCGCTGCTCAGGGCAATCCGATAGTGGCATCCGAGGGCCGTTTCCAGACCCCCCCCCAGAGCCGTACCGTGGATGGCGGCGACAATGGGTTTGTCACTGCTTTCGTAGCGGTCCATGACCTCCGGCAGTCCCGGCGACTGCAGGGGTTTGCCGAATTCGCGAATATCCGCACCGGCAATAAAGGTGCGCCCCTCGCACACCAGCAACAGCACCTGGGCGTCGGCATCGTTTTGACCCTGTTCCAGCGCCGCCAGCAGGCCGGAACGAACCGCGTGACTGAGGGCATTGACCGGTGGGTAGTTCACGGTGATCACGCCAACGGTGCCTTCACGGTTGTAAGTTACGACCTCAGACATAATCTCTCCTCGCCTAATATGGAATGTAGTTTTAACAAGCGAAACATGGGAACGATTTAATAGGAGTTTTTCGGGCGTTTCAACCACCAATTAAAGACCAGGCACAAAAAAACCGCAGAGTTTCCTCTGCGGTTTTCTGGCAAGCCCCGTGGCTACGGCACCATAGCGGTGCCTGCTGACGTTTAGACGCCCAGGGATTCGATATCGCTGGCCAGCATCGCCAACTGATGGGCAATGGACTCGCGCAGCTTTTCACCCGGCACCAGGTAGGAGGGTGCCGCACAGGTCAGTGCCATGATGGTGCCGTCCTGAAGCTGGATCGGGACGCCGGCGGAGTTGATGTTGCGATCCCATTCGCCGAGCGACAGACAGAAACCGTATTTCTCGTAGTCTTCCTTGGCGCGCTCCAGCCCTTCCTTCTTTTCCGGCCAGCCTTCGGGGCCATATTTGGCTTCCATGGCGTCATCGATCATTTTCCGGGCCTTGTCACTGATGGCACAGTAATACGCCCGACCGGCGGAGGTGGTGGCCATCGGCAGCTTGAGCCCGATGTCCATGCGCAGCAGCGACGCTTCCGGCGGCAGGCGGTTCTCCACATAGATCATGTGCAGGCGATCGCGGCAGGTCAGGCCAACCGACATGTTGGTCTGACGGGCGAACTCGTCCATGTAGGGCTTGGCGAGCTGGCGAACCTTGAGGTTGGACACGTAGGCATAACCCAGCGCCAGAACACCAGAACTGAGCTGGTATTTTTCCAGCTGCATGTTGTAGCTCAGGTATCCCAGCTTGGTGAGGGTGTAGGTCATGCGCGACACCGTGGGCTTGGGCAGACCGGTAATCCGTGCGATGTCCTGGTTGCCCAGGATCACCGAGCCCTGACTGAACGCGCGCAGGACATCAAGCCCTCGGGAAAGCGCCTCGACGAATTTGCGGTCCTTCTCCGGCTTCACCGGTTCGCCATCACCAGAGGCAACCATCAGTTCCGGTGATGTGGTTTGTGCTTTCGACATAGTGAGGCGTCCTCCGACAGCGTCGCCTGGTCCGGTGTCCGGGATATAAATCCCATGCATACAAAAGATGCGGTATTTTAATCGTTGACGAAATCAAGTACCACAAGGTCTTTTCAAAATCCGTGCCGAATGTGAAACACTCTTCCCGAATGTTTCACAGATTTAATCCGAATAGCGGGTCAGGACCCGATATTCCCGATTTGTTTCGGCATTTTGTTCTGCCTAGCAAAATAGCATAACCAGATACTCCCTATTTTTCGAACATGGAGCCGCCATGAAGGTACTTTTCGCTGCAGGTGATCCGAAACCCGAGCGCTGGACCAAACCGATCAAAACACTGTTACCCGAGGCGGACGTATACGTCTGGGATCCGAACGGCCCCGTTGTTGACGCAGACTACGCTATCGTCTGGCAGCCCCCGACGGCGCTGTTCGAACGGGAGAAGAATCTGAAAGCGATCTTCAACCTGGGCGCCGGCGTCGATGGCCTGATGGCCCTTCCGGTTCTGCCACCCACCCTTACGGTGGTGCGCCTCGAGGATGCCGGCATGTCCGCGCAGATGGCGGAGTACGTCCTGCACCAGCTGGTGGAAGCCAGCCGGGACATGGAGGCCTACCGGGAACAGCAACGACAGGGCACGTGGAAGATCCATCGGCCCATCCGACGTAACGACTGGCCGGTCGGCATCATGGGCCTGGGCCAGATCGGCCAGCGGGTCGCCAGCACGCTGGCCGCCCTCGATTACCCGGTCAATGCCTGGGCCCGGGGCAAACACGACCTGGACGGTGTGCACACCTACGCAGGCACCGGAGAGCTGGGGCCGTTCCTCAGCACAACCCGGGTGCTGGTCAACACCCTGCCCCTGACCGAGGCCACCCGGGACCTGATCGACTATCCCCTGCTCAGCCAGTTGCTGCCGGACGCGGTGGTCATCAATGTCGGCCGGGGAGAATCCCTGGTCGAGGAAGACCTGCTGCGCGCGCTGGACGAGGGTCAGGTGGCCCGGGCCTCGCTGGACGTGTTCCGGGAGGAGCCTCTGCCGGCCGACCACCCGTTCTGGCGCCATCGGGGCGTTACCGTCACGCCGCACATCTCGGCGCGCACGCTTCGGGAATCCACCATCGAACAGATCACCGGGAAAATCCGCGCTCACGCCGCGGGCAGGCCGATCAGCGGCGTGGTCGACCGCGCAAGGGGTTACTGACCCCGATCAGCGCAGGATGACCGCCAGGAACGCCAGCAACAGCGGCACCGCGATCAGCACGAACAGCCCGTTCCAGCGGAATGCCACCTTCCAGCGGGATATCTGCCCGAAGCGCGACAGCAGCATCACCGACGGGCCAAACGGCGACAGCATCATGGCCAGCGAGAACCCGATGACCAGTGCCACCGCAATGGGCAGCGGGTCCACGCCTTCGGCAATCAGCTGGGGCAGGAATCCGGCCTGGATACTGAGCACGGTAATCGGAATGATGCCGATGGCCGACAGCAGCGGCAGCATGAGCAGGCCGGCGGCGGCCAGCACGAACACACCGCCGGCCGAGGCGGCCAGGCCGCTCAGGGCATCCCCCGGTATAACGGCGGACAGGGCCACACCGAGAATGGCGGAGGCGGCAAAGATGGCCATCTCGTTGCTCATTGCGGATATCTGGGCCGACGCCTCCCGGGTGATGGCCGCCGGGGAGCGGTCCTGCCACAGCATGTAGAGCAGGGTAATGGCCGGCACCGCCAGCATGGCCGCCGCCGACACCTTCAAACCGGTGAGCGCCACCAGCGTTGCCATCACGGAGAAGACCACGAGGACCAGAACCAGCAGCCTGACCGTGCCGGCCGGCCACTGGTCCAGCGCAACGCGCTCGGTGCTGACCTGCCGGAAGCGGCGCTGTTCAAGCAGCCACCCCAGCAGAACCAGGGCAACCGCTGCGGTCGCACCGAACGGCAGCAGCATGGACCAGCTCAAGACCGGCAGTTCCCGGGTCAGGATCGCCACCGCCACGCTCGTGGGGGCAACCAGAGGTACCAGGGCAAAGCCCCGAAGCGCACTGATCAACACACTGCGCAACCAACGCAACCTGGACTGACCGGTGATACCGCGTTCGCTCAGCGTCTCCGACAGGGTGCCGCACAAGAGATTCATCATCCCGAAGCTCAGCACGGACGCAATGCCACAGCTGACAAGGGCGTATTTCGGGTACAGCCAGACCGGGCGACCGCCCAGCAGCACGTCGTGGATGCGCCGAAGCACTTCGAACCGCCGGACCAGGCACTGCATCATGCCGAGGCTACCGAGAAACGCGGCATAGAACGCGGCATCCGCCGATGCCTTGATGAGCTGGGGCGTCGTCAACTGGCCCTTATAAGTCAGCCACGCGGTGACCGCCAGCGCCACCACCAGAAGGGCCCGGGAGTAGGCTTGCAGGCGCTTACCGGCCCACAGAAAGCCCACCAGGAAGAGCACGCCGGCCAGCGCACTCAACGCCTGGCTGGCCAGGCACATGGCAACCAGTTCCAGGGCAACCGCAACTGGCAATAACCCGCGTTCCACTGTCGTCATGATTCAACCGGCCCGAAAGGGATGGTCTCTGCTTGCATTTCAAACACACCCGGATTAGTCTTTCGTCAACTGATTACAAAACTGTGTTTCGCTTAACGAAACTATATTAGCATAAATGACCAGACAGACCCGACCGCTTTCTTCGCCGGGTTCGTCAGCTCACAATGACATCTGGTCCCCTGTATATAGAGGAAGCAGCCATGAGCGCTTACATCTATGACGGACTGAGAACGCCCTTCGGCCGTCACGCCGGCGCCCTCGCCCCGGTTCGCCCCGATGACCTGCTGGCCAGCGTGATTCGCGCCCTGGTTGAGCGCAATGCCTTTGCCCCCGAGGCCTACGAGGACGTGATCGCCGGCTGCACCAACCAGGCCGGCGAAGATGCCCGTAACCTGGCGCGCCATGCCGGGCTGCTGGCCGGCCTGCCGGTTGAGACCGGCGGCTTGACCGTCAACCGCCTGTGCGGCTCGGGGCTGGCCGCCATTATTGATTCCGCTCGGGCGGTCCGGTGTGGCGAAGGCGACCTGTTCGTTGCCGGCGGTGCCGAGAGCATGAGCCGCGCGCCGTTCGTGATGGCCAAGAGCGAGTCCCCGTTCAGCCGGGATTTCCGAGCCTTCGACAGCACCATTGGCGCGCGCTTCCCGAACCCGGCCATCGAGCGGGCCTTCGGTGCGGACACCATGCCGGAAACCGCCGACAACATTGCCCGGGAGCTGAACCTGGACCGGGACCTGGTTGACCGGTTTGCCGCCCAGAGCCAGGCCCGCTTCGAGGACGCCCGCCGCGCCGGCTTCTACACCGACGAGATCCTGCCCATCGAGGTGCCGCAGGGGCGTAAAAAGCCCCCCGTCACCGTCAGCGAGGACGAGCATCCGCGCCCGCAGTCCACGGCAGAAGCCCTGGCCGGTTTGCGGCCACTGTTTGAGGGCGGTGTGGTCACCGCCGGCAATGCCTCCGGCATCAACGACGGCGCCGCCGCCCTGATTATTGGCTCCCGGGAAGCCGGCGAAAAAGCCGGCATTCAGCCCCGGGCCCGGATCGTGGCGTCCGCCATCGCCGGCGTGGCTCCCCACGTCATGGGCTATGGCCCGGTTCCCGCCAGCGAAAAGGCGCTGGCCCGCGCCGGCCTGAGCCTCAAGGATATGGACGTTATCGAGATCAACGAAGCCTTTGCCGCCCAGGTTCTCGGTTGCACCACCCGATTGGGCATTGACCCGACCGATTCCCGACTGAATCCGAACGGGGGCGCCATTGCAGTCGGCCACCCGCTCGGCGCCTCCGGCGCACGGATTGCACTCACTGCCACCCGCCAGCTGGAACGCAGCGGCGGCCGCTACGCCCTGATCAGCATGTGCATTGGCGTCGGCCAGGGCATTGCCGCTGTCATCGAACGGGTTAACCACTGATTTCTACCGAGGAGAAACACCATGGCATCCACACCCTGGGATGATCTACTGCAACTCGATACCCAACTGGACGAAACCGAGCGCCAGGTTCGCGACAGTATCCGTTCTTTCTGTGACCAGCGCCTGATGCCCGGCATCATCGAAGCCAACCGTCACGAGAAGTTCGATCGCACCATCTTCAACGACATGGGCGAACTGGGCATGCTCGGCGCGACCCTGCCGGAAGAATACGGCGGGCCGGGCCTGAACCACGTTTGCTACGGCCTGATTGCCCGGGAAGTGGAGCGGGTCGATTCCGCCTACCGCTCTGCCCTGAGTGTCCAGTCGTCACTGGTCATTCACCCGATTCACGCCTTTGGTCAGGAAGCCCTGAAAAAGCGCATCCTGCCGCAACTGGCCTCCGGCGAAAAGGTGGGCTGCTTCGGCCTGACCGAGCCCAACCACGGGTCCGACCCGGGCAGCATGGAGACGCGCGCCAAGAAAGTTGACGGCGGCTATCTGGTCAGCGGCTCCAAAACCTGGATCACCAACTCGCCGATTGCCGACGTGTGCGTGGTCTGGGCCAAGCTGGACGGCACCATCACCGGGTTTGTCATCGAGCGCGGCGCCAAGGGCCTGGAAACCCCGAAGATTGAAGGCAAGTTCTCCCTGCGGGCGTCGGAGACCGGATCCATCTTTATGGACGAGGTGTTTGTCCCGGACGAGAACAAGCTGGACGTGGAAGGTCTGAAAGGCCCGTTCAGCTGCCTGAACAAGGCCCGTTACGGCATCAGCTGGGGCTCCCTGGGCGCCGCCGAGTTCTGCTGGCACGCGGCTCGCAGCTACACGCTGGAGCGCACCCAGTTCGGCCGGCCCCTGGCGGCCAACCAGCTGATTCAGAAAAAACTGGTGGATATGCAGACCGAAATCACCCTGGGCCTGCAGGGGGCCCTGCAACTGGGCCGGATGATGGATGCCGGCAACTACTCAACCGACGCCATCTCCCTGATGAAGCGCAACAACTGTGGCAAGGCTCTCGACATCGCCCGGGTGTCCCGCGACATGCACGGGGGCAATGGCATCGCCGACGAGTACCATGTGATCCGTCACGTGATGAACCTGGAAGCGGTCAACACCTACGAAGGGACCCACGACGTCCACGCCCTGATCCTGGGCCGTGGTCAGACGGGCATCGCCGCGTTCAGCTGAGCCTGATGGGGGTCGGGGGTCAGGGCCTCAAGATCGGCACAGATCTGGCAGCCCGGCTCCTGACATTCGGCCACGGAATGCCGGATGAAATCCCGGGCCAGCGTCGGCTCTCCCTGCGTTAACCGTCCCGAACAGACGGCGACATGACGATAGAGCGCCTCCACGGCCTCCAGTCGTGACGGGTAAGGTCCAAGTTCGGGAATCTCCCGGGTGCGGACCAGCCAATGGCCACCTCGAAAAAGCAAACGCCGCTCGATGTCGAACAGCAGGGTTGTCTGCATCAGCTCGAGCATGGTTCCCCTCCTTTACTGTCGGTTGACCCGGAAGCCAGCATGGCTGGCCCCGGGCACACTCCGATCAACCGTCGTCTCAGCGAACACCGGCCCGGCGCAGGGCGGCCGGCGTGTATTCCCGGGAACTGCGTTCGGTACCGTACTCGTACGGCGCGTCCTCTTCGTTGGTCATACCCATGACCAGGTACCGGCCTGAGAGCAGGTCGTAGAGGGTCTCAAAGGCATAAGCGGGAATGTTGGCGTCGTAGATCTGCATGGCGTGAGCCTCGGCGACGCGCCAGAGACTGCCACGACCGTCGTAGTGATCAACCAGCGCGATCTGCCAGGTATCTTCGTCCAGGTAGAAATCCCGCACTTCGTACACGTGGCGCTCCTCGTCTTTCAGGGTGGCCTTCACATGCCATACCCGATGCAGTTCGTAACGGGCCAGACTCTGGTCAATGTGTCCGGGCTGGATGATGTCCTCGTAGCTCAGGTCCCCACTGGCCAGGCGGTAGGAGTTGTACGGGATGTACATCTCCTTCTTGCCGATCAGTTCCCAGTTGTACTTGTCCGGCGCGCCGTTGTAGAGGTCCAGGTTATCGGACGTACGCTGGCCGTCAGCCGCGGTACCCGGGCCGTCGTAGGCCACATTCGGCGCGCGGCGCACCCGGCGCTGGCCGGAGTTGTACAACCAGGCCCGGCGAGGCTCCTTCACCTGGTTGATGGTCTCGTGCACCAGCAGCACGTTCCCGGCCAGCCGCGACGGCGCGGTGATGGCCTGCTTGAAGTAAAACATCACGTTCGGATCCTCGGACGGCTCGTAGTCTTCCAGCGCCACCCGCTCCGTGAACGATTCGGTGAACTTCACCGGGCTGAAATCGCCATTGGGTTGCGGTGTCACCTGGGCGACGTTTCGGGTGAACGAACCGCCCCGATACCGGGTGATGTGGTTGAAAATCGCCTCCAGGCCATTCTGGGGAATTGGGAACGGCGTCGCGGTCTGATAGTTCTTCAGGCCGTTGCCGCTTTCCACCAGTTCCACCTTGGTGGCATTTTCCATGGTCTGCTGCTGAACCGCTTCCGGGTATGTGGCCGTCCGGCGGGTCTGATAGACCGGGATGAAATAATCCTCGTAGGACTTGATCATGGCAATCTGGCCCGGACTCAGGTTGTCGGCATACTGCTCCAGGTTGCTCTGATTGATCCGGAACAGCTCCTTGTCGCCGGGGAAGGGATCAACGTAGCGGCCGTCGCCCTTGTAGCCCGCCGGTGCCTCGGTCAAGCCGCCGGTCCAGGCGGGAATTTCATCACCATTGCCTGCTTTCTCGGCGCCGATCGGGGTCAGGCTGTCGCCCAGTTTGGCGGCCTCCTGTTCGGACACCGCCGCGTGGGCCGGTCCGGAGGCCAGGAAGGCGCCCGCAACCGCGCCAAACATCAGGGTTCTCATCGTTTTCATGATCAATACTCCTGTCAGCTCAAAGGTTCGTTAGAAGGAATAGGAAATGGAGGCGGCGACAAAATCCCGGTCATTGATGACGTTGTAATCGCCGCCGAAGTAAGTGGTGTAACTGAGGTTCGCCTTGTAGGCGTTTTGATAGGTCGCTTCGACGCCAAGCCCGATGGATTTGTTGCCCTCGTTAAAGTTGCCACCCGGATCCGGCGCGTAGCCTTTTACATCGTGGGTCCAGAACAGTTTCGGTCGCAGGTTCACACCGACCAGCGCATCCGGGTAGTCCCAGACAAACAGCGTCCGGTAGCCCCAGGAGAACGAGGTGGTGAAACCGTCGCCGCGGCAGTTGCTGGCGTTGATGTTCAGGCGTGGATCGTTGTCTGTGCCCTGGCTACAGAAGTCGCCGGAGAAACTGGGGCCATCCAGCGGCACCGGCCCGACCCCGTAGATCCCTGAACGGCCGTAGCGGGCCTCGGATTTCCCCGGGAAATCGTGGATGTAGGTGGCCCCCACCTCACCAACGATGATGAAGCGCGCAGCGCCCATCACCCGATCGATGAAGTGAATCGCGGTCGCCTGGGCCTGGGACACCTTGAACCGGTCATAGCCGTCCACGGCATCACCCGCGTAGTTGCCGCCACTGGCGCGCTCACGCTGCTCCAGCTTACTGATGACCTGACCGTCGGGGCCGCGCTGCTGGAGGCCACCGTAAATCAGCTCGAAGGTGTTCCACTGGATGGGCAGGTTCGGCCGGAAGCTGTATTCCGCGCCGAGGGAGGTGCCGGTGGGCAGGGTGGTGTTGATGCTCAGACCGAACAGGTCAATGCCTTTCGGATACTCAATGAAGTAGCTCGGGAACCGGGAGAACGGTTTGCTCGGATCGTTGAACTGGTTCGCCTCCGGCGACTCCGGGTTATTCACCACCCCGCTGATGTAGGGCAGGCGACTGTGGTAACGGGTGTAGAACAGCCCGAGTTCGGCATCCAGGTCGGTCACGAACCAACGGGCGGCGACCCCGAACTGGTCCTTGTCGCCCGGCTCCTTGTCACCAAGGCGAGGCGCGATGAAGCCCTCTTCGAAGGCCTGGGAATCTGGCACCTGGCCGGCCAGCAGCACCGGCCCACAACCGTCGGCCGCGACGTCCGCCGTGGAGAAGAAGGTGCCGCAGTCATCGATCCGGAACGGCTCCCAATCGGTCTGCACGAACGCCTCGACGGTGACCTCCGGCGTGATGCCTACCGAGGTATACAGCATCTCGACCGGCAACAGGACGTCCTTCAGTTCGGCGCCGGGGGCCCGGAAGGCCGGGACGTCAATCGGATTGACGGCATTGATGCCGCCAAGAATGAACGTGCTTTCACCCCAGTTGACGACCTGACGGCCGTAACGGATGGACACCGGGGTATCGCCGAAATACCAGTCGGTGAAGACATAGGCATCGAGCAGGTCCACGCCCGCGGCGTTGTCCTTGGCTTCCTCATTCAACTCGCGGCGCTGCCCGACCGGGTCCACGGCGCGGGGATTATCCTTGAGCTCGTAATCGTAGTAGTAGCTGCCGCGCACCAGCGCACCCACCCGGGTGAGGACGTCGCTGTCCGGCGCGTAATCCAGGAACAGCTCGCTGCGCCCCCGCAGGATCTGCGAGTACGGTTCGCCCTTTTCGAAGTTCAGGTTGCCGTCGTCGAAGTTGTTGGAAGACGCACCCGTGTCACTGAATGCGAACTCCGGCCCCAGGTTACCCTGGGAAATCAGGTCCTTGTCCTGATCCTCCAGGCGGTAGGCAAGGCCGGCGGTCAGGGTGGTACTGAACGAGGCATCGATCTCGTAGATGTCGAAATCGAAGGCGGCAACCGACGTGGACAGGCAGGCCAGTGGCACCGCCAGCGCCAGGCGGGTCGTTCTGGATACGGTGGAGTTTGTTGTTGTCATTGCGTTTGCTCCGCAAGTTTTGGGCAAAGCCTCCCCGTACGGCGAGGCTAACGCCTTGATTTACTGTGTATCAGAGGAGGTTCAGACCGGCTCCGGCAGTCCGGGGCCGGTCGCGGGATCAAATCGGCAGGCCGCCACCCAGCAGGCCGCCGTCACCGCCGTCACTACCGCCACCGTCGCCGCCGGAACCGCTGCCGTCACCGGCATCGCTGTTGCCATCGGCGGTGCAGTCAGTCCCGGTGGTGTCCGCATCCTGAACGACGCAGGGGTTGTTGACCGTGACCGGATCCGTGCCGGTGAACAGGGTCAGCATCTGGAACACCATCTCGTCGAACACGGCACGGGAGGAGAAGCTGTCCGCGCTTTTCTGGCCGGCGGAGATCGGGTTGCCGTGGGAACCTTCCAGGTAGCGGGTGATGTAGGGCAGGTCGGTACCCAGTGGCGTCGACTCCGCGGCCATCGCCGCCGCCAGGGGATCGGTGCCCGCCATGGGCATGTTCTCGCCCGCAATCACGAAGCCGGTTTCGGGAATTGTGGTCGCCAGCGGCCCGAGCGGGTACAGCAGAGGATCGGCGGCGTTGGGAACGGTGTTGTCCGTGGGCCGGTCGACATCGTCAGGCACCCCGGCAATCTCGGTCAGGAGCACCGGCTCGCCCTGGTACATCGGGGCAAAGGCGGTGGGATCCGCGGAGTCCAGCAGGCCCTGGAAGACGTTGAAATAGATGTTGAGCTCGGTGCGTCCCTGGGCCAGAAGGCCATCCGATGCCGCGTCCAGACCCGGCAGCACCCGCGGAGCGATGGATTGGGAATTCTCCACCAGACGGGTGAAGCCGCCGCCGGTGTTCAGGAAGTTCGAGGCCATGATCGGGCTCAGGTTGGTGTTCCCGGCGTCGATTGCGGCGTTATTGACGTGGGGAAACGCGGCCCCACCCATCCCGCTCAGGGAATGACTCAGGAAATACACCCGATCCGGATCCAGGTTCAGGGTTTGCGGGCAGTCCGCACAGGCGTTGATGGCATCCTCAATGGCCTGCAATGACGCACTCACGTTCAGCAGGTCCAGCGCACCCTGACGCATGTTGTCCCGGGTATTGGCGTAGTTGGCGAAGTTCAGGAACAGGCTGCCGGATTCCGGCGCTTCCAGCTCTCCGGCCGGGACCGGGCTGAGCTCGGCATTGGCCGCAAAGCCGAAATGGCGCTCGGTGGCGTCCGCCGACGCACCGCTCTGGGTGGTGATCGGGTTCAGTCCCACGATCCCTTCATCGAAGATGCCATGCAGGGGCTGATCGATACCGATCGTCACGAAACAGTCGTGGTTGTTCGCGGGGTCTGCACACAACAGGCCGGCCGCCGTAGCCATGGGCAGGATGGCGGAACGGTCGGTGGTCACCGCGTGCTGGTAGATGATCACCGGGTAGCCGGAAGCGGGCTGCTGACTGGAAATCACCAGGTTATTGGTGTCCGGGGCTGCCACCACAATGGGTACGGTGGTGTCCGCGACCTTGCCGGCAAACGGGAACCGGTAGCTGATCCGGTCAGAGGGCGCCGCATTCAGGGACTCGTCGCCGGAAAAGTCAGCCGGCAACCAGCTCTCGGTGGTCAACGGCGAACCATCGCCCTCCGCAGGCAGGGCCTGGAAATAAGGCAGCGTGATCTCGCCCTCGTAGACATGAACGTTCAGGGGTGTGCCGGCAACTTCCTGGGCCAGGGCCGGATTGACATCGCCACCGTCCCGCTGGCTGAACACGGAAACCGGACGGGGCTTGGGCGCATCCACCACCGCTTCGGCGGCCGTCGCCAGATTCTGCGCCTCGGTCTCGACATCGATACTGGCGTCGGTCGCCTGGGCGGCGGCCACCTGAACGATGTGGGCAACGCGCCGATCCGCGCCAGCGTCGGCAACAACGTCGCTGTACAGGACAACGGTGCCATTGGCGTTGGCGTCCATCAGAATGGTCGCCAGGTTGTCGTCATAGAGCCGAAACGCCGGATCGGTCAAGGTGGCGTAAAGCGCGGAATTCAGGTTGGCTTCCTCGCCGGTTGCACCCTCGCCGAGTGGCTGGTCACTGAGGTTGTAAAAACCGTCCACCAGCTTGCCGAGTTCTTCCTGCCGCTGCGCAGTGGTCAGCACTGAGCGATAGAAGGTGATGGGCGCGGCGTTGGCGAGAATGACATCCTCCACCGCGGTGGTGGTGATCGAGGTGGCATACACCACGTCGTCGAAGGTCGAGGCAAAGCCGGCGGCCGCTGTCGATTCACGTTTGAAGTCGAAATAATCCGCCGCCAGGTTGCGCGCCGGCAGCATGGCATCACGGAACGGCTGGAACGCCGCGTTCGACAAAGTGCGCTCCGGATCGGCCACGGATTGGTAAATCGGCGAACCGACCAGTGGCTCACCATTGGCGTCCACGATGTCGTTGGTCAGGGCCAGGACGTACTGGGTCTTGGCCTCAAGCGGTGTCAGGGGCAGTACCCGCACCAGGTTGTTCTGGCCACCGTCGATGTCCAGCAACTCAACCCGAACCTTCTCCGCCAGCAGATCGCTGAAAATCGCATCGGCACCGGCGGTGTCACCCTGTTCCTGCAGACGCACGGCCTGGCGATACCGTGCGGCCGGGGTCAACCCCGGCGCTTCCGAGTCGAGCGGCTGGAGCGCATCGCCGCCGGCAAACTCGACCGGCACGAGAAACACGTTCTGGTCGGGATTGGGCACGACCGTTCCGTCGACTTCGACAAAGTCCCGGGCATCCAGGATCTGTTGGTCGTCCAGACTGGCGCTGATCTTCACATCGATGGGCGCGAGGACCGAGGCACCGTCCAGGAATCCAATACCCTGGGTCACAGGGTTAGCCGGATCCGTGCCATTGAGCATGGTGCCGTCATCGACCTCGCTCAGGAAAAACAGGGCATCGCTGGGTATCACGAACTCTGTTTCCAGTGGATCAAACAACGGATGGGTGCCGCGCTCAATCAGATCACTGTTGATCCGATAATCGGGATTGGCGTTCTTCTGGGTCTGGCTGCTGCTGTCCAGACAGCCGCTCAGACCGAGTGCGGCTGCCGACATGGCTGTGAACAATACGTTGCGGATAAGCATACTCTGTCACCTGTGGGTTTCTTGTAGTTCGGCGCTTCCGTCGCCTTTAGGTGCCCACCACGTAGGTCTAATTGCAAAGGTTCCAAAGCCGCAGGGAGATTTTCTGAAAAATCGGGACAATTACTCGTAACTTTATGTTTTTCAGACCTTTTCTGTCGTTCTTTTTTTTACAATACGGACATACCCGCAGACGCCCGAGACTGATAGACTGTTGGCACGATAAAAATCAGAGACCGTCCTGCAGCACTCCGACAGTGCAAGGTGATCATCAGGGGTACCCATTTGGCCTTGCTTCCGTTTCGCCAGTCCAAGTCAAAACGCTTTGAACGCCTGGTCCATCCGCACCTGCGGCCACTGCACACGTTTGCCTACCGGTTAACCGGCAGTCAGCATGATGCCGAGGACCTGGTGCAGGACGTCGTGACCAAACTGTTTCCCAAAGTGGACGAACTGGAACGGGTCGACGATCTCCGCCCGTGGCTGCACCGGGTTCTCTACCGCCAGTTCGTCGACAACGTGCGCAAACGGCCGGCCGGGCGTGAAGTGAGTGAAAACGCGCTGGGCCCCAAAGACCAGGCAACTTCGTTTCTGGAAACCCTTTCAGGCACCGAGCCGGACCCACTCACCCACACCGACAACGATCGTCGCAGCGCGCTGCTTCGCCGAATGGTTGGCGAACTGCAGCCCGATCAGCGGACGTTGTTATTGCTGCATGACTCGGAAGGCTGGCGCCAGGAGGACATTGCCGAGATCCTGGATGTGCCCCTGGGTACCATAAAATCCCGGCTGCATCGGGTGCGGGCATTGCTCCGAACAAAATTGCAGGAGGAGATGGAACCTTTTGAGGAGCAACAACGTGGCTGCCAATGAGGTGAATGCGATGAATTGCATTGAATTCAGAAAAGAGGTGGATGCCCTGGCGGCCGGCGAAGTAACCTCGGCCACCGAGGCCGCCATGCGTGGACACGCCAAATCCTGCGACGCCTGTGCCGTGGCTCTGGCGACAGCAACCTACATCGCCCAGCAGGTTGCGGCGGACCGCGCGCCCGAACCGGACGACGACTTCGAGGCCCGGATACTCGGTCGCGCCATGGCAACCGATGACTCACCCGCCCGACGACGCTGGACCACACCGGTCTGGAGCGGCGCCGTGGCGGCGGCGCTGGTGGTCGGGGTCTTCCTGGGCGCCCAGTTCACCCAGCCGCGCCAACCCGGCATGGAGCTGGCCGGTACCACCGAAACCGCGGCCATCAAACCCGCGGCCGAATCGGCGCAGAAAACCGTCCGGCTGGCCTTCACGTCGACCGAGGCCCTGGAAGACGTGACCCTGACCCTGGAATTGCCGCCCAACATGGAACTGACCCCCTTCCCGGGACGACACCGCGTTAGCTGGAAGGTCGACCTGAAGCCAGGCGACAACCTGCTGGCCCTGCCGGTGAACATCCTGTTCCCGGGCGAAGGCACACTGGTCGCACACCTGGGTGAAGGCACCAAGCGAAAGACCTTCCGAACGGATATTGGCAAGGAAACGGAACCATCGTCATGACTTTGAACCTACCCAGCCCAATTCGCTTTGCCTGGGCCCTGCTGTTCGGCCTTTGCGCGTCGCCAACGGTGGCCCTGGCTGAGGACGATTACAACGTGACCATGAGAATGGTGGCGGACGAGGAGGCCCTGGACAACTCCTTCGTTCAGGAAATGCAGATTCCCGAATCGATCAACGAGTTGAGTGAGGCCGGGGGACCGGACGAGCTGGATGCCAACGAGCTGTCCAGCGAGGCCTGGAGCCTTGAGGAAAGCGTGTCTTCCCAGGCCCGCGAAACCCGCGATGCGTTTGACACCGAGTTGCCGGGCGAAGACCTGCTCGACGCCCCGATTGCCGAAGGACCGGGCGGCGACCTGCCCGATCCAGGCCTGGATGTGCCCGAACTGGATCTGCCGGGCTCAGAACTGCCCACGGACGGGGACCTGTTGGACCCGGGTCTGGATGTGCTTAACGAAGGCCAGTCCACGCTCGATAACGTAACGAACCAGTAGCCGCCCAGGTGTCTGGCCGGTTCGAAGGGATGTGCCTTTGCTCCACCGACTGATCATGATGCTGCTGGTCTGCCTTGGCGTTGCTGTTGCGAACGCAACGCAGGCCGACACGTCGTTATCACCGAAGGAGAAATTCCGCGCGGGCATTGAGGCCTTCCAGAACAACAACCTGGAACGTGCCCGAGCGCTGCTTGAAGCCGCGGCCGAGGATCTGGAATCGCGGGCACTCACCTACAACCTTGGCGTGCTCTATTTCAAGCTGGGCGACTATGCCAACGCCGAAGCCATGTTTCGACAGCTCCTCCCATCACCTCAACGGGCGCTGGCGTTCTATAACCTCGGCCTGATTGCCCTGGCCCAGGATCAGACCGAACAGGCCCGGCAGGCGTTCCGGGAAGCCGCGCTGGCCAGCAGCGAAGAGAACCTGAGCAAGCTCGCCCGGGGCCAACTTGCCAAACTGGGTGAACCGCCGGCTCCGGACCGCTGGCAGGCCCTGCTGTCCCTGTCCGCCGGGTACGAAGACAACATTGCACTGTTCCCGGACAGCGCCGCCAGCTCCCTGGACGGGGCCTTCCTGGAATCGGTAAACGCGGTGTCGGGGTATCCCTACCGGTCAGGGGACCAGGCCATCAAAACCGACCTGCAACTGTACGGTCGCGAGTACACCACCGAAGAAGACTTCAATACCCACCTGGTTCGACTCAACGTAGCGGGCGTCCACGCACCCGGCCCTTATCGGCTGACGCTCGGCGTGGGCGGGGATCAGATCTGGCAAGGGGGCAATACCCGGGAGAACCGGGCCCGCCTCAGTGCCGGCCTCAGGAAATCGGATTGCGCCCTGGGTGACGAGAGGGCCGTGTGCTCCGTTTCGGTGGATGCCGAGCAGGTCACTGCGGCAGACCGGTACCAAGCCTACGACGGCCAGCACTACCGATTCGACACCCGCTACAAGGCACGATTGAACGCGTGGCGGGCCAGTGCCAAGTACCAGGTGGATTACGACGATCGCCGGAATCTCGATACCGGCACCGAGTACTACAGTGTCTCGCCGCTGGGCCAGACCGTGTCGCTGGGGCTGGGATACGCCATGACACCCGCGCTCGAGATCGGCACTTCCGCCAGCTACCGGTACAACTATTACCGCACCCCTCATCGCCTGGAAGTGCCAGAAGGGCTGCTGATCATCCGGCGGGAGGATCAGCGGCTGACCCTTTCGATGGACGGGGAATACCGGGTCAACAAAACCGTGTCCCTGCTACTGAACCTCCAGCAGGTTCGGAACAACAGCAACATTGCCCGGTACGATTATGACCGGAAAACGGCAACCGTGGGGGTCGCCGTTCACCTTTAGGCCCGGGCCGGCTACTCGATATCCACCAGCACCTCGCCCGGCACCACTCGGTCGCCCTTGGCGATGGACACTTCCTTGACGGTACCGGCGATGGTGGCCTTCACCTCGGTTTCCATCTTCATCGCCTCGATGATCAGTACCGGGTCGCCGGCCTCGACCTGGTCCCCTTCTTTCACCAACACATCCACTATGTTACCCGGCATGCTGGTGGTCACATGCCCCTCCTTGGTGGCACCGGCCCGGCCACTGCTGGAGCGGCTGCCGTCGCGGCCGTCATCGGCCTGGGATTCCAGGTGGATTTCCTCGGGCACCCCGTCCACCGTCATGTAGAAACGGCGCTCGTGCTCACCCGCCGGATTGGCCCCGGTCACGTCGATGTCGTAGCTCTCACCGTGCACGGTGATCTTGAACTTGGACGAAACACCGCCGGAACGCCCGCCCGGAATGGGTTCCAGCGGCTCCGGCTGAAGCGTGCCATCCCGGCGCTGCTCAAGATAGGCCTTGGCCTGGTCCGGGAACATGGCGTAGGTCAGCACATCCTCATCGCTCTGGGCCAGGTCACCCACCTGTTTGCGCAGGTCCTCAAGCTCCCGCGGAATCAGGTTCGCCGGGCGCTCCAGGACCAGGTCCTCGTTGCCGACCGCGCGACGCCGCAGTTCAGCGTCCACGTCAGCGGGCGCCTTGCCGTACCAGCCCTGGAGGTACTTTTTCACCTCGTTGGTGATGGTGTCGTAGCGCTTGCCGCCCAGCACGTTGATGACCGCCTGGGTCCCGACAATCTGGGATGTCGGGGTGACCAGCGGTGGGAAACCGAGGTCCTTGCGAACCCGCGGGATTTCCTCGAACACCTCCTGGATCCGGTCCAGCGCCCCCTGCTCCTTCAACTGATTGGCCAGGTTGGACATCATGCCGCCGGGCACCTGGGACAGCAGGACCGAGGTATCGACGCCGTTATAGGCGCTCTCGAACTGGTGGTACTTCTTGCGCACCTCCCGGAAATGCCGGGTGGCCTTGTCCAGCAGTTCGAGGTTCAGGCCGGTTTCCAGACCGGCATCGTGCAATGCGGCCACCAGCGATTCCGTGGGCGGATGGCTGGTGCCGCCGGCAAAGGCCGACAACGCGGTATCGATGTGATCCACCCCGGCTTCCATGGCGGCCCACTGGCACATCGGGGCCATGCCCGAGGTGGCGTGGGAGTGCAGGAACACCGGCAGATCGAGGGTGTTCTTGAGCTTGCCCACCAGCTCGGCGGTGACCGCCGGGGTCAGCAGGCCGGCCATGTCCTTGATGGCGATGCTGTCCGCGCCCATGTCCGCCATGGCGTTGGCCTGCGCCAGGTAGGCGTCGGTGTCGTGCACCGGGCTGACGGTGTAGCACAGGGTACCCTGGGCGTGCTTGCCGGCTTTCTTGACCGCCCGGATGCTGGTTTCCAGGTTACGCACGTCGTTCAGGGCGTCGAACACCCGGAACACGTCAATGCCGTTTTCCGCGGCCTTGGCCACAAACGCCTCCACGACGTCGTCGCCGTAATGGCGATACCCCAGCAGATTCTGTCCCCGCAGCAGCATCTGCAGGCGAGTGTTGGGCAGGGCCTTCCGGAGCGTGCGCAGCCGTTCCCACGGGTCTTCCTTCAGGAAACGGACGCAGGCATCGAAGGTGGCGCCGCCCCAGCACTCGAGGGACCAGTACCCGGCCTGATCCAGCCATGCACAGGCCGGCAGCATGTCTTCGGTCCGCATCCGGGTGGCGATCAGCGATTGATGGGCATCCCGCAGGATGACGTCGGTCATATGAATCTTGCGCTTGGTCATTCTGGATCTCTCCGATGTTCGGTTTACAGGCCCGCCTGGGCGGCAATGGCCGCGGCGATGGCAGTGGCGATGGCTTCAGGACGGGTCTTGGTGCTGTACTCCAGCAATTGCGGGTTCCGCTCCACAAAACCGGTGTTGAAGTTGGCGGCCTGAAATTCGTCGTGGCTCAGAATCTGCTGGTAATAGGGGATGGTGGTCTTGACCCCGTAGATCCCCATGTCGTTCAGCGCCCGCCGGGAGCGGGCAATCAGCTCAGGCCAGTCCATGGCCCAGACAATCAGCTTGGCGCACATGGAATCGTAATAGGGCGGGATCTCGTAGCCGGTGTACATGTTGGCGTCGGTACGCACGCCCGGGCCACCGGCCGAGTAGTAGCGGCTGATGCGGCCAAAACTGGGCAGGAAGCCGTTCTTGGGGTCTTCGGCGTTGATCCGGAACTGGGCGGCAAAGCCCCGGTAGCTGATATCCTCCTGCTTGAGCCACAACGCCTCGCCGGCGGCGATCCGGATCTGGGCCTTGATGATATCCACGCCGGTGATTTCCTCGGTGATGGTGTGCTCCACCTGCACCCGCGTGTTCATCTCCATGAAATAGAAACTGCCGTCATGATCCAGCAGAAACTCCACGGTGCCGGCATTCTCGTACCCGCACTGTTTGGCCACCCGCCGCGCCAGGTCGCCGATGTACTCTCGCTGGCTCTCTTCCAGCTGCGGCGATGGCGCCAGCTCAATCAGCTTCTGATTGCGGCGCTGGATCGAGCAATCGCGCTCGTACAGGTGCACCACGTTGCCGTAGCTGTCCGCCAGGATCTGGACCTCAATGTGGCGGGGTTCGATGATGCACTTCTCCAGAAAGACCTCGGCACTGCCGAAGGCCTTGGTGGCTTCGGAAATCACCCGCTCGTAATTCTGGCGCAGCTCCTTTTCGTTATCACACCGGCGGATGCCCCGACCACCGCCGCCGGAGGTGGCCTTGAGCATGACCGGATAACCAATGTCCGAGGCCTGCTGGACCGCATCCTCGACATCCCTGAGGTTACCCCTGGACCCGGGCGTCACCGGCACGCCGGCGGCCTCTGCCGTCTGCCGGGCCTGGGTTTTGTCGCCCATGGAGGCAATCGCCTCGGAAGACGGACCGACAAAGGTGATCCCCCGCTGTTTGCAGATCGCCGGCAGCTCGGCGTTTTCCGAGAGAAATCCGTAGCCGGGGTGCAGCGCATCGCAGCCGGTTTCGACCGCCAGATTGACGATGTGATGGGGGTTCAGGTACCCGGATAGCGGGTCCTGACTGATCTGATAGGACTCGTCGGCCTTTTTGACATGCAGGGAATACTCGTCCGCCTTCGAATAAATGGCGACCGAGCGTATACCCAGTTCGCTACAGGCCCGGGCAATTCTGACTGCAATCTCACCGCGATTGGCAATCAGCAGCTTCCTTATAGCCATGGATGATACCTCCAGACTTAAGTTTGGTTGGTTGTGATGGACCGGATTGGTCTTAGCAGTGCTGTGCACCGACTGGTTTCAGCCGACACTCAGACGAAGGACACTCAGGCGAAGAGTGGAGGGCCTTGCGGCAGGGTGGGAAAACTCAAGAGGCGAGCCGGCGGCTCAATGAAAAACAGGTTCGGCGAGTGACCCGAATATCCGGGAAGCAGGAAGCGGCCCGAGGCGTCTGGATCGGTCGAACCGGGTTCACCGAAAGGCGAGTCCCCGGAGGCATCCAGAAGCGCAGGTTGAAACGAACCGGGTTCATCAAAGGGATGGTCAGCTGCTAACAGGCCTGAACCCGTTGCTCCATAGACCACCATCAGTGCCATCAACATTATCAGGCAGAGACGATTCCGGTTTTGCGACACTCGCAGTTGAGCCATGAACATCCTTTTGGCGGGCTCTAACGCCCAAGGTCGCTCAGTTCTACCACAAGTAAATTCACAACTATGATCGTCTTTTTGAGTGTAAATATCAGTTTTTCTCGATGTACTACACCCAGAATCCGGCCACCCGCTCCACCAGCCAGAAGGACGCAAGGCCGCCGATGCCGTAGCTGGCCAGGCGCCTGCCGGTGTACTCAAACCATTGCACGACGCCCTCCCGGTGCCGGATGGCAAGTCCCGCCACGTAACCGCACAGCAGCACCCCACAGACAAAGGCGATCTGCCCGGCCTCGACCCCCAGATTGAAGCTCAGCAGCGCCATGGGAACATCGCCCTCAGGGAGACCGATTTCCCGCAGTGCCCCGGCAAAGCCGAAGCCGTGCAGGAGACCAAACGAAAACGACACCAACCAGGGATATCGGGCTGTCAGGCGCTGGTCATCCGCCGGGCGGGCCAGCTCCGTGGCAAGGAACACAATCGACAGCGCGATGACCGCTTCCACCGGTGGCGCCGGGAGCGTGAACATACCGAGCGTCACCCCGGCCATGGTAAGACTGTGGGCGATTGTGAACGAGGTCAGGGCGGCA
Organism: Marinobacter arenosus; assembly: GCF_019264345.1. NCBI lineage: Bacteria > Pseudomonadati > Pseudomonadota > Gammaproteobacteria > Pseudomonadales > Marinobacteraceae > Marinobacter > Marinobacter arenosus. Next base: position 2,728,609 of record NZ_JAHVAO010000001.1, on the reverse strand, counting down.
ATCAGCATCTTGAAGCTCGGAATCAGGAGCAGCAGGGCAAAGACGAACAGCAGGTGATCAAAGCCCTCGAGGATGTGCTCAACGCCCAGCACGAAATAGCTGGACAGCACCGATCCCTCCGGGCCACCCGGGGCAATCTGGAACGAAATGGTGTCCGGCGTCAGGCGGGTAACCACGGGTTCCGCGTCCGGCTCCGGGCTGTAACGAACCAGGACATCCGTTCGTGTGGCGTCAAGACCTCGAACCGCCACTACTCCGCCGTCCAGGCCCTCAGTGCAGGAGGCCAGCCAGCGGCTGACAAAGGCACGCCCGTCAAACTTCATCGGGCCGGGCGCCACCCGGGGTGTGCAGGTTTCGGGCAGCACCGCGTCAATCTGCATGGGCTGCCCACCGACCTGGGGCACCCGCCAGACCACCTGCCAGCTGTCGTTTCCGGCCGGCGCCAGGCTCAGAAAGCCGGGTTCCAGCGCGTGCGCCTTCAGCAGGGCAGGCATGCCCATGAGGATGGTCAGAAGAAGCGCCGATACCACTGTGTTCATCGCGATATCCCGTCCACATCCGGCACCGAGATCCGGTAATCAGACTTCAGGGCCAGAAGCTGTTCCTCACCCAGCCGTTCGGAGGCGTCACGACGCCAGGCGTCTTCCACCCGGTCCCGAATGAGCTCGAACTCGGGGAGCGTGCCTCCGGTTTTCCCGGTCACATTGACCAGATGCCATCCGAATGCCGACTCAACCGGCCCGGCCCAGTCACCCGGTGGCAGGGCAACAAGCTGGTCAAAAAAACCCGCACCGAAGTTCGAATCCACCGTGGTCCGCACACTGGCCCCGAGTTCCGGCGGCAGGAGGGTTGGCTGCCCAACCTCCTCCAGAGCCGCACCGGACTTGAGCGCTCGCAGTGCCGAACCGACCGTGGTCTCGTCCATGGCCTTGCCCAGGAAAACGTGCCGGAAGCCAACCTTGGGTAAGGTGGTAAACCGTTCCGCATTGGCCCGGTAATACTCTCGCAGAGTCTGGTCAGAGGGCTCGAGCGACGCAACGGCACCGTCGAGGATAAATTCCATCTTTTGCCTCAGACGCTGACGAATCACCGCATCACCGGTGTCGAGCCCCATGGCCAGGGCCTCCCGGACCAGGATTTCTTCCTGCACGTACTTGTCAACCAGGCGCTGCAGCTCATCACGGGTTGGCGGTCGCTGCCAGACCTGCCGGAAACTGCTCGCCAGTTGGGCGACGTCACTTTCGGTAATCACGAGGTTCTGGCCCGAGACCTCGTCTGGCGCATCGTTCAGCCCGCCATAGAGTCCGAAAAGCGCCACCCCGATCAGCAGGAAGTGGACAAAGGGTTCTCGCACCAGTCGTTTCATGGATGGACTCAGCATCCTGTCAGCCCTCCGGTGTGTACCAGATCGGTGAGGTATAGGCCCGGTCGATCACTTCCATGGGCGTCCCTTCCGGCATCTTGATCTGGAAATATTTTGCGTCGTAGGCCGTCCACCGTGGGGTCGGGATCTCCAGCACACGCACGTAGTAGAAGGCCCGCTGGTCCGGATTGAACTCGGGGTCGGCCCAGTGGCCAGCCAACGCGGCGCTGCCAATGTTGTTGGTGTAGCTGGCGTTGGCCACGTTCACGGTATTGCCGACGTCACCGTCGCAAGCCCCCTCCACGATGTCGCGCCCGGCACAGGCGACATCCCAGATCGTCTCCTGAGTCTCGCCGTCGCCATCAACCCAGCCCTTGATGATCTGAATCCGGTCCAGGTTGGCGCCGTCCGGATCCCGCAGGGCGCGGACCATGAAGGTCGGCGCATCCGTGCCTTCGGGCGCCGGCCGCAAATCGCCGCCCATGGGCACACCCCGTGAGTAGCCGGCATCGGCAAAGTCCGGGCGCAGCACCTCTTCCGGCTGGAAATCCCAGCCTCCGAACACCCGCACCCGCAACCGACTGCCCGAGGTGGCGAACACCTCGCGCCGGGCGAAAGCATCCCAGATGGCTTCCCGGGTGTTTTCCGTGGCCCAGACCCCGGCCAGGCCCGAGGCCCCCAGGTCAATGTCGTAAATGGACAGCTCCGGATCCACGGTGCTTTCGATCAGCACGCCTTCCTTACGGTGGGGCGAGGGTTCGACGATGTAGGCCTTGCCGAACCAGTTCTCCTCCCGGGTCGAAGGCAGCGCGTTGTGGGCATCGGTGGCACCGATCATGCCGAATTTGAAGGGATTCACACCCAACCGTTCGGCTTCGGCGAGCCCTAACTTCAACGCAGAACGGGCGTATTCGGTGCGGAGCATCTCCTGCTCCTTGGCCGCAGAACCGGCCAGGTTGGAGGTGTCGATAATCTCGTGGTCGGCAAAAGCATCATCCGGTGAGAGGAACGGGTGAGTTTCCCCGGTGCCCTTCGGCTGGGTCACCTCGACCACCGGCTCAAAGTTGGCTCGCCGCCGGGCGTAGGCCTCGTCAAAGGCGTCACCGTCGAAGGTTTCCAGCATGAACATCATGCCGTTGGACAGGTTGCCGTTGTGGGGAATGGCCAGCACCTGGCCGCCCGTGTCCTTTTCATAGGCCTCGAGGTAGTCCCAGAGGTCTTCGGGGTCGTCGCTGTCCAGTGCGGAAAATGGCACGATCTGGCGTGTCCGGTCGGCGCCGTCCCGGAAAATCACATTCCGGTGCAGGTTGTTGCCGTCCGGGCCGGAGGTCCATTCGTAGCCGATAAAGGTGGTGAACACGCCCGGTTCATAATAATTCTCGGCGTTGTCGATCACCTTTTGCCAGACCGCCGCCACCATCTCCGGACTCTTGATCATGTCCTCACCACGCCCGTTGGCCGCGATCCATTCGATGAACGCATCGTAACCATCCCCGGCCTTGAACATCTGGTACCAACGCTCGCCACCTTCGGTGCGGCGCACGAGCGGATCACCGCGTTCCAGGTAATCCGATAGCCCCAGATTCTCGGCGTGGTCGGCGACGACCACGAAATCCAGGGGTCGAATCAGCTTGAACGGGCCCGCAGTCTGGCTTTGGACCACCTCGCCGCGCGCGGCGCGGTAGGCGACGTCCGGCCCCGGTTTTGCTCCGCCCATGCCAGCGTCGGCGGACCAGGCGGTGTGCAGATGGGTATCACCAAAATAGACATTCTGGGGGAAGTGATCGTCGACGTAGGGGGAATATGGGGTCGCCGGCGCGGCGTATTCATCTTCGCTGATGCTCAGATCCTGGCCGTGTGTTCCCTGGGCCATGAAACCCAGGGCAAGGGCCAACAAACAACAGTGCCAACCTCTTCGGTTCATCGGGGACCTCCTGATCCTGAATTCTGGTACTCGCTTAGACCAGACCGCCATCCTTGGTCATACCTGCAGTTACAAGGCACTCATTACTATAGCTCACTTTCTGACCCTCGAACCGACAACCGCCCCCCCGGTCAGGCACCGCCGTCCGGGCACAAAAAAGCCCCGGCACGGGGGACGTTACCGGGGCTGAAGATGCAAAGTGAAATCTGGTTAACTCAATTCTGGTGCTTCTCCTGGCACTCAGAAACTCAACTTCGCCGAGGCCATCACCTGCTCGTACTTCTTGCTGCCACTGCTGGCAATCTCGCCAAAGTTCCAATAGGCGTATTCCAGGCCCAGGGTCAGTTTGGGGTGGGCGGACCACAACAGGTTGGCGTGTACCGACGTGGAGGCGTCGAAGTAGCTCAGGGTTCCCGCCGGGGAAGCCGTCAGGTCGTCGGCAAGTTCAGCGTGGGAGACCGACAGGTTTGAGCGCCAGTTGGGGCTCCAGAAATGCCGGTAGGCAGCAGTTGCACCGAAGGTCTTCAGCGGCTCGACCTGGCCTCCGGCCTGCGCAGCGAGATCGACGTCCGGGTAAGTAAACAGGCCCATGTAGCGGCCCAGCGCGCCGTAGCTGTACTGCAGCCGGAGATCGTCCTTGCCAATGGTGGGAATGCGGGCGCTGACCGAGACGGCACCGGTGGTGACGGTGTCGTCGGCGGCGTCGTCTTCCAGATGACGTACCACACCTGCCACCGAGTAGATGCCCAGGTCGCTACGCACCTGGTAACGAGCCACCAGGTCCGGGTAGGACTGGTCGTCATAGGAGGTGGTGCCAAAGCCGTCTTCCGGGTTTTCCAGGGCCAGCATCAGCTTACCGCCCGGGGCGGCCATGGTATACCGGATCATGGGCTGGCGCAGGAAGATAAACGCGGCCTGTTTGCCCTGGTCGAGAATTTCCGGCATGGCCGCCAGGTCGGTAAAGGTGGTGTAAGTCTGCCCGAACAGCCAGTCGTTCCAGGCGCCGTAGGCCTGGCGCAGACGCGGCGCGTAACTGTTGGACACCACCTCGTTGCCATCGGCGTTTGCGCCCTGGTTAAAGTCCATCTCGAGGTAGGTGTTCAGGTCGTGGCCGACGACATCCAGGGTTTTGGTGCCGATGCTAAAGCGACTTTCGCGGGCACTGAAGCCGGTCTTCCAGTCACTCTCGCCATCCCGCGCAGCGGTCGCGAAGGTCCGGGGCAAGCCCACCGAATAGCCATTTTTCCAGCCGTTGCCGTTGGAACCGGCGAGCACGTCGGCCTTGATAAACCCGCCAATGGTAACGGTGGTGTCACCGATGCGGATGCCGCGGCCATCACGAAGCAGGTAGTCGTTCTCGGTTTGGAGCTCCAGGGCGGTGCCGGTGCCCAGACGAGACTCCAACATCTCGATCCGATCGCGCAATTCCTGTAGCTCGGCGTCCTGTGCGGACGCCGTCTGGGCGCCCATCCACAGCACCGGAAGCGCAGCCAGGGCGGCCAGGGCCGCAGGCCGGCGATTACTCAAGGGCAGTCTTGTTGTTGTCATCTCAAACCTCTAACAGCGTGGGTTGGTGATTATTGTTGGAACCTTCGGAGCAGCAGTGGCTTCGATTACCGAATATTATTCCGCCAAGCGGTACACGGAACATATTCGGTTTCACTAAGCAGTACTAATTTCCGAGAACCGAAGGTTAAATGAAGGTTTTTGTCAGCACAACCCATCAAAGTAAATTTCAGGAATGCGTACGGCCAGGTTTCGGGTTTTGTGTTTCATTGACATTGACAGACACGCTGTCGGTGACCGATCATTAGGTAATTCTGCTATGCGGTATATATTTTCGCTGTGATGCAAAACGAGGTTGCCCATGAACATGAACTACACAGCCGAGGAACTCGCTTTTCGTGATGAAGTGCGCGCGTTCCTGGATGAGAAGCTGCCGGCAGACATCGCCGCCAAAGTGAAAGGCTTCCGCCGCCTGTCCAAAGAGGACCATCAGCGGTGGCAGAAGATTCTCGTGACTCAGGGCTGGTATGCCACCCACTGGCCGGAAGAATACGGCGGCGTCAAATGGACCCCGGTGCAGAAACACATCTGGGACGAGGAGTCCTGCCGCTACGGGGTGCCCCGCTCCATTCCATTCGGGGTTAACATGGTGGCGCCGGTCATCATCAAGTTCGGCAATGATGAACAGAAGCAGCATTACCTGCCACGCATCCTCAGTGGCGAACACTGGTGGTGCCAGGGGTATTCCGAGCCGGGCGCCGGTTCTGACCTGGCCTCGTTGAAAACCCGCGCCGTGCGCGACGGTGACCATTACATCGTGAATGGCCAGAAGACCTGGACCACCCTGGGCCAGCACGCCAACATGATTTTCTGCCTGGTTCGCACCAACACCGAGGTGAAGGCCCAGGAAGGCATATCCTTCCTGCTGATCGACATGAATACGCCGGGCATCACCGTGCGGCCGATCATCACTCTTGACGGTGAGCACGAGGTGAACGAGGTCTTCTTTGAGGACGTGAAGGTCCCGGTGGAGAACCTGGTCGGCGAGGAAGACAAGGGCTGGACCTACGCCAAGTACCTGCTCACCTACGAGCGGACCGGGCTGGCCGGGATCGGCATGTCCAAGGCGGCGCTGGCGCACCTGAAGCAGCTGGCCTCGCGCCGTATCAAGAACGGTCGCCCGCTTATCGAGGATCCATCCTTCAGCCAGCGCATTGCCAAGGTCGAGATCGACCTGACGGCCGCCGCCATCAGTAACCTGCGCATCATTGCGTCGGTCGAGGGTGGCGGTGTACCCGGTGCCGAAAGCTCCATGCTGAAAGTGAAGGGCACGGAAATCCGTCAGTCGATCAATGACCTGGCGCGCCGGGCCATTGGTCCCTACGCCATCCCGTTCGTGGAGGAAGAACTCAACCTCGACTACGACGGTGACTTCCTGTCGGACGAGAACGCAGCACCGCTTTCCGCCCAGTACTTCAACAATCGCAAGCTCTCGATTTTCGGCGGGTCCAACGAGATCCAGAAGAACATCGTGTCGAAAATGATTCTCGGGCTTTAAGGAGGCGACCATGGATTTCCGACTGAACGAAGAGCAGCAGATGCTGCAGGACACCGTGGCCCGCCTGGTGCGCGGTGAATACAGTTTTGAGAAGCGCCTGGAATTCAGCGAAACCGAGGCCGGGTTCAGCGAGGATTTCTGGAAACAGCTGAGCGAACTCGGCCTGACCGCCGTTCCCTTCTCCGAGGAACTGGGCGGCTTCGGCGGAGGCGGCGTCGAGGTCCAGTCGGTCATGACTGAGCTCGGCCGTGGCCTGTGCCTTGAACCGTACCTGCAATCCGTGATTCTGGGCGGCGGCCTGATTGCCCACGCCGGCAACGACAGCCAGGAAGAACAATGGCTGGCCGGTATTGCCAGTGGCGAGCTCAGGGCCGCCGTGGCACTGCAGGAGCCGCAGAGCTTCTACAACCTGAACGATGTGGAGACCCGCGCCGAAAAATCCGGTGACGGCTACGTACTCAATGGCCGCAAGGCCGTGGTGATCGGCGGCCACTGTGCCGACTTGATCTTGGTGTCCGCCCGCACCTCCGGTGACAGCCGCGATACCGACGGCATCAGCCTGTTCGCCCTGAGCCCGGACACCGACGGTGTCGAGCGCCGGACCTACCCAACGATCGACGGTTCCAGGGGCTGCGACATCACCCTGACCAACGTCAAGGTTGGCGCCGACGCCCTGCTGGGAGCGGCAGGCGAGGCTGGCGAGGTGATTGAATACCAGAGTGGCCGCGCCATTGCGGCCCTGTGCGCCGAAGCCGTGGGCGTCATGGAAATGGCCAACGAGCTGACCCTGGATTACCTGAAGCAGCGCAAGCAGTTCGGCGTGCCCATCGGCAAATTCCAGGTCCTCCAGCACCGCATGGTGGACATGATGTCCGAGCTGGAACAGGCCCGCTCGATGGCCATCCTGGCGGCCAGCGTTGCCGACGCGGAGCAGAGCGACGAGCGGCGCCGGATTCTGGCGGCCGCGAAGAACGTGATTGGCCGCAGTGGCCAGTTCATCTCCGAGAACGGCATCCAGTCCCACGGCGGCATCGGCATGACCTGGGAATACAACTTCGCCCACTACGCCAAGCGGCTGATCATGATCAACCATCAGCTGGGCGACGATGATTTCCACCTGGAACGGTACGCCAGTCTGTTACAGGCCAGCTAACCCCTTCGATAGTGAGCCTGGGACCTCTCTCCTTCCAGTCAGAGGTCCTGTTCGGGGGTGCCCTTCAGGCCACCCCCTTTTTTTGGTTCCGGACCAACTGAGGTGATCACAATGACAACAGACACCCAACGCACCAACACCGACACCCTGAACAAAGCGGAATGGCAGGTACGTACCGAACTGGCGGCCGCCTACCGGCTGGTGGCGCTGTTCGGCTGGGACGACCTGGTCTTTACCCACCTGTCGGCGCGGGTGCCCGGCCCCGACCATCAATTCCTGATCAACCCCTATGGCCTGCTGTTCCATGAGATCACGGCGTCGTCGCTGGTGAAGGTGGATCGCGAGGGCGAGGTGGTGGCGGCCGGCGGTCTTGCCCGGGTCAATCCGGCCGGGTTCACCATCCACAGCGCCGTCCATATGGGACGCGAGGATGCCGGTGCGGTCATGCACCTGCACGCTGCCGACGGCGTGGCCGTGTCGGCGCACCGGGATGGCCTGCTGCCCCTGAGCCAGACCGCCATGCTGTGCCTGGACCACCTCAGCTACCACGATTACGAGGGCGTTGCCCTGAACCTGGACGAGCGGGAACGGCTGATCCGGGACCTGGGCGACAAGTCAATGATGCTGTTGCGCAATCACGGCGTACTGACCGCCGGCCAGACCGTGCCGGAAACCTTCACCTACCTGTACTTCCTGATGAAGGCCTGCGAAATTCAGGTCAAGGCGCAAAGCTGCGGCCCCACCTGGATGCCGTCGGAACAGGCTGTTCAGACCACCGCCGAGCAATCACAGAACCTGGGCGCGGCGGCCAAACTCACCTGGCCGGCACTGTTGCGCCTGCTCGACAGCAAGAATCCGGGCTACGCGGTTTAAGGAGAATGCCATGCTCACCCCGTCACTCGACGAACTGAACCGCTACACAGGCAAGGTCATCGGCCACAGCCCCTGGCACACCATCTCCCAGGCGATGATCCAGGCGTTCGCCGACGCCACCGGGGATCACCAGTGGATTCACGTGGATGTGGAGCGGGCTCGCCGGGAAGCCCCCTGGAAGAGCCCGGTGGCCCACGGTTTCCTGACCGTGTCGCTGATTCCCCAGCTCAACACCCAGGTTTTGCAGGTAAGCGGCACCACCGCCAGCATCAACTACGGCATGAACAAGCTCCGGTTTCCCTCGGCCGTGAAAGCCGGCTCGGACATCCGCACCCGGGTCGAACTGCTGGACGTCAGTCAGGTGGACGAGCACCGGTATCTGGCCAGCTACCACACCACCGTGGAGATCAAGGGCGAGGACAAGCCTGCCTGTGTCGCGGAAAACCTGGTGATGTACGTAATCTGACTGGCAGTCCGGGCCCTCAGGCCCGGCCCTCCAGCGCGGCACGCATCTTCAGCGTAACCAGCACGGTGTTCAGGTGGGGAACGGCGATGCCATGACGCTCGGCGATGGCGACCACGTTACCGAGTACGGCATCGCGCTCAATGGGACGATCGTTCAGGTAGTCCAGGGCCATGCTGTTCTTGTAGGGCGGCATCTTGCGGGTGCCGTCGATGTTCTGGTCAATCAGCGACTCGTCCATGGGGTAGCCCTCCGCTGCAGCCACCGCCATCACCTCGGCAATCATCGCCCGGATCAGTGCTTCGCCACCCTCGGTGTCGAGGATGGTTCGGGTGTCCGCGCCGTTGGCGATGACCGACAGCGGATTGAACGGGGTATTCCACAGGCATTTGCGCCAGCGCTCCCCCACCACGGCTTCGGTCAGGTCGACCTTGATGCCGCCCTCGACAAACCGCTCGGAAAGTCGCCGACAATCCTCATCGATGCCCTCGGGGTAACGCCCCATGACCAGCTTGCCGTAGGCCTTGTGCTCCACCACGCCCGGTTCGGTGCGGCTGGCGGCAATGAACGCCAGGCAGCTGATGATGGGGTTGTCCGGGAACGCCTCCGCCAGCTCCCGCTCAATGTCCAGACCGTTCTCGATCAGCACCAGGCGGGTGTGCGGTCCCATCCAGGGCCGCACCAGTTCTGCCCGGTCGACACCGGGTAACACCTTGACGCACAGGATCAGGTAATCCGGCGGTACCTCCGGCGTGTCGCCGTCACGGTAGACATGATCGGGACGATAGGACAGATCCCCGAGCGGACTGCTGATCCGGATACCCTGTGCTTTCACCACGTCGTATTCCGAGCGCAGTACCGTGCTGACCGGACAGCCGGCCTGCTTGAGAATGGCACCGTAAAAACCGCCGATAGCACCGGCGCCGACAATCAGAATGCTCGGGTGTTCGCTCATGCCCGTCGTTCCTCTTTCTGCCATTCCTCTTCCTGCAGAGCTCGCCACATCAGCTTACCCGTAGGGGACTTCGGTAGCGAGTCGACAAACTCGACCAGCGTGGGCACCTTGTAGGCAGCCATCTGCTCTTTGCACCAGCCGGTGATGTCCTCGACCGTGGTCTTGCCGTCCGCCTCCGGAGTCAGCACGATGCAGGCCTTCACGGTCTCGCCCCGCTTGGGATCGGGCGAGGAAATGATGCAGACCTCATGGATGGCCGGGTGCCGGTACATGAGACCTTCCACCTCGGACGGCCAGACCTTGAAGCCCGAGGCGTTGATCATGCGCTTGACCCGATCGACCATGAAGAAATAGCCATCCTCGTCGTAGTAACCCAGATCTCCGGTGCGGAAGAAGCGTTTGCCGTCGATTTCCACAAAGGCCGCCTCGGTCTCCGCCGGTCGGTTCCAGTAGCCGATCGTGACCTGGGGGCCACAGGAGACAATCTCGCCGGTCTCGCCCGGGGCCTTTTCTTCCAGGGTTTCCACATCGATGATGCGGCTGTCCACGTCGAACACCGGGATGCCCAGGCACTGGGGTTTGGGGTTGGCGTTCGGATTGATGTGGGTCGCTGCCATGGTCTCGGACAGGCCATAGCCTTCGATGTAGTCCAGCCCGGTCATCGCTTTCAGTTTTTCAGCCACCGCAACCGGCATGGCGGCGCCGCCGCCCCCGATCATGTTGAGGCTGGAAAGGTCGTACTTGCCGATGTCCGGATTGGACAGGAAGTCCACCGCCATGGTCACGATGTTGGTCCAGCCGGTGACGCTGTAGCGCTCAATGAGGCGCGCCGCCGTGGTGCGCTCCCAGCGGGTCATGATCACGGATGTCGAACCGCTGTAAATGGGACCGTTCATGGAGCCGGTCATGCCCGTCACGTGGAAGAACGGCAGGGTGGCCAGCTGCACGCTGTCCGGGGTGCTCAGATTCCAGAACACCCGATGGACGGCCGTGGCCATCACCGACCGGTGGGTGTGCATGCAGCCCTTGGGCGCACCGGTGGTTCCGGAGCTGTAGGGAATGACCGCCAGGTCCTCCGGCGTCGCGGTGTGGGGCGCCGGCGTGTGATGAGCGGCCATGGCCGCTTCCCAGCTCACCATGCCGGGGCGCTCTTCGGACCACACCGGCGCCGCCACTTCCGCCGGCAGGTCCAGATCGGTATCTGGCTTGATGTAAGCGCTGTAGGACGCCACCACCACCTGTTCAAGATCGGTTTCCATCAGCAACGGCGAAATAAATCCGGCCAGCTCCTGGCCGGCGAGGCACACGGAAGCCCCCGTATCGGCGATGTAATGCTCCAGTTCCGCCGCCCGGTTCATCGGGTTGACCGGAATCACCACGGCATCCGCACGGAGAATGGCGTAGTAGGCAATGACGTACTGGGGCGAGTTCTGCATGTACAGCAGCACCCGGTCACCCTTCTTGACGCCCTGGGCCTGCAGGTAGCCCGCCATGGCCTCGACCTCATCCAGCAGCCGACGGTAGGTGATCGGTGCATCGTAGAAAATGATCGCCGTGTGGTCCGGAAACCGTTGGGCCGAGATCTCCAGATTGGTGAACACACTGGTCTTCGGCAGGGTCATGGTCTTGGGCAGTTCGTGGGGCCAGACCTTGTAATGGCGCGTGAACATCATTGTTGTTCTCCAGGTTTTAATCAGTCAGCCGCCAATGCGGACAGATCGAATTCGTTGACGCCCCCGGGCAGGGGGTCTTCGTGTCGTAGGGGGGTGATGGCGATGGCCTGGTTCCGCAGCACGGTCACGTCGGCGTCCGGGGCAACGATGTGTTGGGAGTTGCGGTCAAACCCCAGCCACCAATAAGGAAGACTCCGGGCATCCCGGCCCGCCATCAGGCGGGCTCGCTGAATCGAACCGGTGGATTGCCGGCACCAGCGCGCCCGGTCAATGGCACCGGCCTCGCAGGCCGGAAAATTGACGTTCCAGGCCCGAACCGTATCCGGCTGCCAGAGCATGCGAATCACAGCCTCGCCAAAGCGCTGCACCGGGTCCCACCGGATCCCCTCGCGGGACAGGAACGCCTGGCTGAGGGCAATGGCGGGGATGTTCATGTGCACCGCGCTCAGCACCGCCCCGACCGTGCCGGAGTACTGCACCGAATCACTGATGTTGGCGCCACAGTTCACACCTGACAACACGAGGTCCGGCGGGGTCTCTTCAAACCACTTGGCCAGGGAATAGAGCACGCAGTCCGCCGGCGTACCAGACACCGCATAGCGTTTCGGGCCGGTTTCGTACACCCGCAGCGGGTCGTGAATGGAAATGCTCTGCCCGGCGCCACTGCGATCGTGCTCCGGCGCCACCACCCAGACCTCCTCGGCCAGGTTCCCGGCAATCGCTTCCAGTACCGCCAACCCCGGTGCGTTGATGCCGTCGTCGTTGGTGATCAGGATGCGTTGAACAATGGGTCCGGTCATCGCTTTGCTCCTTCGCTGGCAATCTTCCAGCCCACCTGGGCAAGCAGACTGGCCCGTTTACCCACATCCAGGGCATTGGCGTTCGCGGCGTTACCATCCAGGGCCCGTTTGTAGACCCCCTGCAGGATTGCCGCGAGACGGAACAGCGAGAACGCCAGGTACACGTGCCAGTCCTCAATGCCGTCGCGACCGGTCTGGGCGCAGTAGCGGGCGATGGTTTCCTGCTCGTCGGGAATCCCCAGCGCTTCAAGGTCCTCCCCCTGCAACCCCCGCATCCCTTCCATATCCGAGGGCAGGTAATAAGGCAGGCAGTAATAGGCGAGGTCCGCCAGCGGATGCCCAAGGGTGGACAGCTCCCAGTCCAGGATCGCGATCACCTCGGGCTTATCCGGCGCCAGCATCAGGTTGCCGAACCGGTAGTCCCCGTGCGCGATGGCGCACTCATCATTGGCAGGGAGGTTTTCGGGCAGCCACGCCATCAACTGGTCCATGGCCGGCATATCGTCAGTCTTGGAGGCCAGATATTGCTTGGTCCAGCGCGACACCTGACGGGCCACGTAACCCTCGGGCCGGCCAAAGTCGCCCAGGCCGACAGCGTTGACGTCCACCGAATGCAGTTTCGCCAGGGTGTCGATGGCAGAGTGATGGGCCGGCAGTCGTTCATGACGGTCCAGCGCCCGCAAGGCCGAATGGCTGACGATCCGGCCTTCCAGGTAGTCCATGACGTAAAACGGCGTGCCGATGACCTCGCTGTCCTCGCACAGCAACCGAACCCTGGGAACCGGCACGTCGGTGTGCTCGGACAGGGCGCGCATCACCTTATATTCGCGCTCCACCATGTGGGCGGAGGGCAGCGTCTTTCCAGGCGGTTTTTTGCGCAGGACGTAACGGCCACTGTCGGTATCCAGCAGGAACGTGGGATTGGACTGGCCACCCTGAAATTGTTTGACCTCCAAGCGGCTACCAATCTCCGGCAACTCCTGTTGCAGCCAAACCAAAAGCCCGGACTCGTCAAATTTGTGCGCTGGCAGAACCTCCACCAACTCCGGCTCAATACTCATCGTCTCAGCCTTCTTTAACTCTTTGCGTACCGCAGCCCGCAACGGATTCAGCGGACGGCGGGTGGGTTGCCTTTCTGCAGGGAACAAAGGTGTCTGAGCGCAGCGAGTTCTTTTTCCCGGAAGAAAGGCAACCCACTCGCCGGCCCACCGCCAATCAAAAGGCCCTGCCTCAACAAATGGTTTCACCACCGTCAGCGACAATCACCTGCCCGGTGATATAGGCACTGGCCTTGGTGGACAAAAACACCGCCAGCCCGGCGATGTCGACCGGATCGCCGATTCTCCGAAGCGGCGTCTTGTCTTCCGCGCGCTTGACCCGAACCGGGTCTTCCCACAGCGCCTTGGCGAAGTCGGTCTTGATCAGGCCGGGGGCGATGCTGTTGATGCGGATGCCCTTCGGGCCCCACTCCACCGCCAGGTTCCGGGCCAGCGCCGCTTCCGCGGCCTTCGACACGCCGTAGGTGCCGATGGTGGTGTTGCCCCGGATACCGGCGATGCTGGACAGCAGTACCACGGCGCCTTCGCCTTTCTCGGCCATCTGCGGCAGCACCATGTTGGTGAGCCAGAAGGTCCCCTTGACGTTGGTGTCCATGATCTTGTCCCAGGCCTCGTCGGTCATTTCCGACGTCGGGCCGTAGACCGGGTTGGTGGCGGCGTTGCACACCAGGACATCGATGGCACCCCAGGTTGCGTTGGTTTTCTCGACCAGGTTCTGCAGGTCTTCTTTCTTACCGACATGGCAGGGAATGGCGAGGGCCTCGAAGCCCTGCTCCTTCAGCTCGTTGGCCACCTGCTCGCAGGCGTCGGCCTTGCGGCTGGAGATGACGACTTTCGCGCCCAGGCGCGCCATTTCTTCCGCAATGGAACGGCCAATACCCTTGGTGGAGCCAGTAATCAGGGCCACCTTGCCGGTCATGTCAAAAAGCGGGTTGTTCATCATTCGATCCTCATACTCGACTCAGCGATACTGACGAAGCTCCAGCTTGGCCACGGAATCCAGATGCACCTCATCCGGACCGTCGGCCAGCCGCAGAGTACGCACCTTGGCCCAGGCCGATGCCAGGAAGGTGTCCTGACTGACCCCGGCGCCGCCGTGCACCTGGATGGCCCGGTCGATGACCTTCAGCGCCATGCTCGGGGCAATCACCTTGATCATGGCAATCTCCTGGCGGGCCACCTTGTTGCCCACGGTGTCCATCATGTGGGCCGCCTTCAGGGTCATCAGGCGGGCCTGTTCGATCTCGATGCGGCTGCGGGCGATGTCCTTGCGAATGGAATCAAAGCTCGACAGCGGCTTGCCGAAAGCTTCGCGTTCGTTGGCGCGCTTGCACATCAGCTCCAGCGCCCGCTCGGCCACGCCGATGGTGCGCATGCAGTGGTGGATGCGGCCCGGCCCGAGACGGCCCTGGGCGATCTCGAATCCGCGACCTTCGCCCAGCAACATGTTGCTGGCCGGCACCCGGACGTTGTCGTAGTGGATCTCGGCGTGGCCGTGGGGCGCGTGGTCGTAGCCGAACACGGTCAGCGGGCGGATCATCTTCACGCCGGGCGTGTCCAGCGGCACCAGGATCATCGACTGTTGCTTGTGCTTTTCCGCCGTCGGGTCGGTCTTGCCCATGACGATGGCAATCTTCGTCGTGGTCGTCATGGCACCGGAGGACCACCATTTCTTGCCGTTGATCACGTACTCATCACCCTCGCGACGAATCTCGCAGGCAATGTTGGTGGCGTCCGAGGACGCGACATCCGGCTCGGTCATGGAAAAACAGGAGCGGATCTCACCGGCCAGCAGGGGTTTCAGCCACTGGTCCTGCTGCTCCTGATTTCCGTAACGGGCGATGGTTTCCATGTTGCCGGTGTCCGGCGCGGAGCAGTTGAACACTTCCGGCGCCATTTCTGACCGGCCCATGATCTCGCACAGGTGGGCGTATTCGAAGTTGGTGAGCCCGGCGCCGTACTCGCTCTCCGGCAGGAACAGGTTCCACAGTCCGGCGGCCTTCGCCTTGACCTTGAGTTCCTCGATGATCGGCACCGGCGCCCAGCGGTTCTCGGCCTGCTCGACCTGCTCATGGTGCTTGTGCTCGTTCGGATAGATGTGCGCATCCATGAACTCGTTCAACTGCGCCTGCAGTGTTTTTGCCTTGTCAGACAGGTCAAACATGCCCGCTTCCTCTTGTTGGTCTTGTCAAAAATTCAGATCGGGACACCTTCCGGCTTGTCGCTGCCAGACCGGATCCGGAAGGTGCCTTCGGCAATGGCCAGCAGGTTGCCCTGGTCATCGTGGACTTCACCGGTGCTGTTGAAAATCCGGGAACCACCGGCACGCTTGCGGCCCGTCACGCGGATGGTTCCGCCCGAACACTGGCCGGTGAACGTGGTGGTCAGCGACAGGGTGATGGCCTTGCGCATTCGACCGGGATAGGGGCAATAGGTGCCGGCCTGCGCCATGGCGATGTCCAGCAGCGAGGTCAGTACGCCGCCGTGAATCACGCCGGCGAGGTTCAGGTGCCGGGGCTGGAGTTCCAGCGCAATGACCGCCTCGCCCTCGCCCCATTCCGCCTGTTGATAACCCAGCAGGCTGTGGAAGCCTGGCAGCTCGGTGCCATGGAGGAACTCGGAATCGTGATCGCCCATCAGACTTTCATCCCCGGCAGGTTGAGTGACGCGGTGTTGCCACCATCCACCGCCAAGGCCTGGCCGGTGATGTAACTGGCGTCGTCACTGGCCAGAAACAGGATGGCCGCCGCAATTTCCTCGGGGTCGCCGTAGCGCCGCAGTTCGCAGCGGGAGCCCAGCTTGTGGGCTTTTTCGTTGGCGCGGGCGTAATCGAACACCGCCCGGGTCATGCCACTCTCGACCAGGCCGGGGCAGACCGCGTTCACCCGGACATTGTCGGCGCCCAGATCGCAGGCCGCGGTCATGGTGAGGTTGATCACACCCGCCTTGGAGGCACTGTAGGCGTTACCGCCGGCGCCGGAGCGAATGCCCGCTACCGACGCCGTATTGACGATCGAACCCAGCTTGCGGGCCTGCATGTGTGGCGCCACGTGCTTGATCAGGAGCATGGTACCCACCAGGTTTACCGACAGGACCTTGTCCCACTCCTCCCGCTCATTGCCCGTCACCGGCGGGTGGTTGCCCGTGGTGCTGGCGATGCCGGCGATGTTGCACAGGACATCGATCTTGCCGAAGCTGGCCAGGGTCTCGTCCACGAGAGCCGCCACCTGCGCTTCGTCGGCTACGTCCACCACACGGCGCAGGCATTCCGAGCCCTCGGGCAGGCTGTTTTCGGTTTCCACCAGTCCCGCTTCGGAGGTATCTGCCATCACCACGCGGGCCCCTTCCCGGGCCAGACGCAGCGCGGTTGCCCGACCAATTCCGCTGCCGGCACCGGTCACGATGGCCGTCCGGTTATCAAAACGCGCCATGCCACTTACCCCTCATGTGTCTGCATTGTTTTTGTCTTGGCGGTTTTAGCTTGCTCATTAATTTGTCACGCCTTCCGGTTTTGAGTCAATATATTCGAAAGGTAATTTCACTAGATAAAACACCATAGCACCGGAGCGGCAGAAAATGAAAAACAACATGCAATCGATGCCCGTCTATGCACCCGCGGAGGCCGGGGAAACCCTGACCCCCATCGGACACCAGATTCAGACGCACGCCACGCAGCGGGGCGACCAACCCGCGCTCATTGACGAGCGGGAGACCGTCAGTTGGCGCGACCTGATGGACCGGGTCAACCGGATTGCCAACCGCCTCCGGGAGGCCGGGCTCGAACCGGGCCAGTCGGTCGCGGCCCTGTCCGAGAACAGCGCGGACTATGTCGCGCTGTACCTGGGCACATTGGTGGCGGGCGGGTGTATGGTGCCGCTGTCCGGCATGGCGAGTTCAGACTCGCTGACCCTGATGCTGGCGGACTGCGAGGCCCGGTTCCTGTTCGTCTCCCCCAAAAATGCCGAGCTGTTGCAGGCCTTTCGGTCCCAGCTGACGAGCCTGGACGACAGTCGCATTCTGGCGCTCTGCGGCAACGGTGAGGGCATCGGTCCCGGTCTCACTGAGTGGCTGAACGGCGCCTCTGCAACCCCTGCGCCGGCGCCCGTCACCCTGGACGATCCCTTCAATATCATCTACAGCTCCGGCACCACCGGCACGCCCAAGGGCATCCTGCACGACTACCGGTTCCGCCAGCGCCAGATCCGGCGCATGAGCCGGTTCGGTCTGGACGGCGATGCCATCAACCTGGTTTCCACCCCGCTGTACTCCAACACCACCCTGGTGTCGGTGTTGCCGACCCTCTTCTACGGCGGCACCCTGGTCCTGATGGCGAAATTCAACGCGCACCGGTTCCTGGAGCTGTCGGAGCAGCACCGGGTCACCCACGCCATGCTGGTCCCGGTGCAGTACCAGCGCATCCTGGCCGAACCGGATTTCGACCGGTTTGACCTGTCCAGCTACCGCTTGAAACTCTGCACCAGTGCGCCCTTACGGGCCGAGATCATCGCCGATGCCATGGCCCGCTGGCCCGGCAACATCCGGGAAGTCTATGGCCTGACCGAGGGCGGCATTTCCACCTGTCTGGACTGTGCCGCCCACCCGGACAAGTGGGAGTCGGTAGGAACGCCCACCGAAGGCGCCGAGGTACGAGTGATTGACGAGGCAGGCCGGGAACTGGGGCAGGGCGAGATTGGCGAGATTGTCGGGCGCGCCATCTCGATGATGCGCGGCTACATCAACCGGCCCGAACAGACGCAGGAGATGCTGTGGACCAGCCCGGAAGGCGAGATTTTCTACCGCAGCGGCGATATGGGACGCATAGACGAGGACGGCTTCGTCTACATTCTCGACCGTCGCAAGGACATGATCATTTCCGGGGGGTTCAACATCTACGCGGTGGATCTGGAGAACGTGCTCCTGACCCATCCGGCCGTGGCGGATGCCGCGGTCATCGGGATTCCCAGTGAGCACTGGGGCGAAACCCCGCTGGGACTGGTGGTAAGGCGCCCCGGGTACACCGAGAGCGTGGCCGACATCCTCGACTGGGCCAATGAACGGCTGGGCAAGTCCCAGCGTCTGGCCCGCCTCGAGTTCCGGGAGGAGCTGCCGCGCTCAACCATCGGCAAGGTGCTCAAACGGGAGCTGCGCGCTCCTTACTGGGACAGAAACACGCACTGACGGTCACCGTCGGGCCAGTCGGTCCAGTGCGGCCCGGCAGTCGTCCGACCGGAGTCGCTCGGAGAATACGGCCCGCTCCCGTTCCAGCGCCGCCTTGATCTGTTCCCGCCAGGGCGCGCGCATCAGGCGTTTGCTGGCCCTCAGGGCCTCCCGCGGCTTGCTGGCGAGCCGTTGGGCCAGCGCCAGCGCTTCTGCCACAGCGGTGCCATCCTCCACCACCCGGCTGGCCAGCCCGCACTCCCGGGCCTCGTCACCGTTGAGCACTTCACCGAGCAATAACAGGTCGGCCGCCCGACGGGCGCCCAGATGCAGCGTCATGGTCACCGTCGACGCCGCTTCCGGCACCAGCCCGAGATCAACGAACGCGGTCTTGTAGGTGGCGCTCCGGGCCGAGATTACGGTATCGCAATGCAGCAGCATGGTGGTGCCGATACCAATGGCCAGCCCTTCAACGGCGGCAATCACCGGGATATCGCAGTTCATGAGGGTTTCGATGAACGCCAGTCCCGCCGACGGCCTGGGGTTGTCATCCGTGGCGCGGGCGCGAAAATCATCCAGATCGTTACCGGCGGTGAACACGGCTCCGGCCCCCGAAATAACCATGGCACTGACCTGCGAATCCTCGTTGGCACCGTTCACGGCAGTGGCCAGAGCCTCATACATGCTGCGGGTCAGCGCGTTCTTCTTGTCCGGACGGTTGATCACGAGATGGAGAACGCCGTCGGCCTGCTGGACATCGATCATTGGGCTATCCTTCTGACACAGTTTTGGGTTGTCGCCGCCAAACATCCTATTGCAAACGACCAATCTTGTGATAGATTCAGAGAACATAAATTCACCATGCAGTTATCAATTCTGCACAGTGAAACTCAAAAAGACTCCACTACAACAACGAATGAGGCCCGTCATGACTCTTTTTGCACATGCCCGCAAAACCCTGACCGTTTACGCGTCGGCCCTGACCCTGGGACTTTCCGCTGCCCTGAGCGCCGGCCCGGCCGTTGCCCAGGACACCTATACCTGGAAGGTGCAATCCCACTGGCCGGGCTCCAGCAGCTCCTACACCGACAGCCTCGAACGGCTTCAGCGGGTTCTGGATGAGCGCACCGACGGACGCCTGAAGCTCAAGCTTTACGAAGCCGGCGCCCTGTTCAAGGCCAAGGAAACCTTTAACGCCGTCAGCCGCGGCATTCTCGAGATGGGCACCATTTCTCCGGCCTACGCCCAGGACAAGGTTTCCCTTGCCGGCATTGCCTCCGGTCTGCCGTTCGCCTTCCGCAATGTCTGGGAGGCCGCTTACTTCCACCAGAACCTGGGCTTCGAGCAAATGCTTCGGGAAGAGGCTGCCGAGCATGGTGTCTACTGGGCCACTGACAAGGTCTACCCGACCGAGATGGTGGTGAAGAAGCCGATCAATAGCTGGGACGACTTCACCAGCCTGAAGATCCGTTCGTCCGGCGCACTGCAGACCTTCCTGACCGAAGCGGGTGCGGCCGCCTCCTACATACCGGGTGGTGAGCTCTACTCCGCGCTGGATTCCGGCATTGTCGACGGCGCCCACTGGGGAGCCTCACAGGGCGCGTTCAGCATGGGGCTTTACGAAGTCGCCAAGTACCACGTCCAGCCGGCCCTGAACATCGCCGGCACCGACGCGATCATTGTCAGCCAGAAAGCGCTCGACAAGCTGCCGGAAGACATGCAGAAAATCGTCAAGGACACTCTGCAGGAGCAGTTCTGGATCCGCACCAACGAGTACCAGTACAAGGAACGCATCACTCTGGCCAAGGCGATTGCCGAGCAAGGCGTTGAAGTCAATGTGCTGCCGGACGACGTTCAGGACAAGCTGGTGCAGACCGCCCAGAAAATGTGGGACGAGGAAGCCAAGCGCAGCGACAACGCCAAGAAGGCGCTGGCCATGCTGAAAGACTACCTGGCCGAGCTGGGCTACCTGTAAGCCCCGCGCACCGAGCACAAAACAGGCCGGAGCATCGCGTCTCCGGCTTTTTTGCCTCCGATTACAATCACCGTCCTTCTGGAGAAAGCCATGGGTGTGTTGACCGCATTCATGAGAGGGGTCACCCGTCTCAATGATTTCGTCGGGCGATGGATAGCCCTCCTCATTTTCGCCATGTTCGCGTTTCTGTTGCTGGAGGTTGGCTTTCGCTACCTGCTCAACTCGCCCACGGTCTGGACCAACGAGCTGACCCAGATGCTGTTCGGAATCTACGCGGTGATGTCCGGCGGTTACATCATGGCCCATCGCGGGCACGTGAACGTCGACCTGCTGCATTCCCACCTGACGCCGCGCAAGCGGGCGCTCATGGATATGTTCACGTCACTGGTGTTCTTCATTTTTACCCTGGCCCTGCTGTGGTTCGGGATCGACATGGCCCAGGAATCCATGTCCAGCTGGGAAACCTCCTACTCGGCCTGGAATCCGCCGATCTGGCCGGTGAAGCTCGCCATCCCCCTGGGCACTGGCCTGCTGGTCCTGCAGGGGTTGGTCAAGCTGCTGGAAGACATAGCCGTGGCGTTCGACCTGGATTACTACACGCCGGACGCGGGTGAGTCCGAAGGAGAACAGCTGTGAGCATTGAAGTCCTGACCCTGCTGTTCTTTGGCGCCCTGCTGTTTTTCCTGCTGCTGGGACTGCCACTGGCATTCGTGCTGGGTGGCGTCTCCGTGGTGTTCCTGTATTTCACCTGGGGCTTTGACTCCTTCTATATGGTGGCCTCCCAGATCTGGGGCACCATGGGCAGCTTTACGCTGGTGGCCATCCCGCTGTTCGTGTTCATGGCCATGGTGCTGGAACGCACCGGGGTAGCCCGGGACCTGTATCGCATGATGCACCTCTGGTGCGGCGGCCTCCGGGGCGGACTGGCGCTGGGTACCCTGATTATCTGCGCGGTGTTTGCTGCCATGGTGGGCATCAGTGGCGCGGCCGTGGTCGCCATGGGCACGATCGCCCTGCCATCGATGCTGGAGCGCGGCTATGACCGCAGCATGGCCCTGGGCGTGATCAACACCGGCGGTGGCTGGGGCATCCTGATCCCGCCCAGCATCCTGATGATCCTGTACGCCCTGATCACCGGTGTGTCGGTCGGCCAGATGTTCGCCGCCGGCATCATGCCCGGGATACTGCTGATGGTGCTCACCGCCATTTACATCCTGGTGCGCTGCCAGCTGCAGCCGGAACTGGCGCCCGCACTGCCGGAAGAGGAACGCGCGAGCTGGCCGGAGAAATTGCGCGCCCTGCGGGCGGTTCTGTTGCCCATCGGCGTGGTGATCATGGTCCTTGGCTCCATCATCGGCGGCATCACCACACCGACCGAGGCCGCTGCCATGGGCGTACTCGGGGCGCTCATTTCCGCCGCGGTCTATCGCCAGTTCAAGTGGAGCGTGATGCAGGAAGCGGCCATCCGCACCTTCAAGCTCACCGGCATGATCATGTGGATTCTGTTCGCCGCCCATGCGTTCAGTGCGGCCTACCAGAGCATGGGCGCGCAGGAACTGATTGAAAGCCTGATGAACCTGATCCCGGGCGGACCCTGGGGCATCATTATCGCGATGATGGTGATCGTGTTCCTGCTGGCCATGGTTCTGGACCCGGTCGGCATCATGCTGATCACCCTGCCGGTGTTCATGCCCATCGTGGAGAACCTGGGGTTCGATCCGATCTGGTTCGGCATCCTGTTCGTGATCAACATGGAAATCGGCTACATGACACCGCCCTTCGGCTTCAACCTGTTTTACCTGAAAGGCATCGTGCCGCCGGGTATCACCATGACCGACATCTACAAGTCGATCATTCCGTTCGTCATCGTGGAAATCGTTGGGCTTGGACTGATCATGGTGTTCCCGGAAATCGCGACCTGGTTACCGGATCTGTTCTTTTGACGGTCTGAATCTGCCACCCCGTCCCCCTATGGGTGGCAGATTTCCGAACTACGCATTACTCTCAGGTCACGGCCCCGGACTCAAGGAACCGGGGCCGACCAACAAGGAGAGTCCCCATGATTCAACCCTACCCCGACCGCCAGAGCCCGCTGGCCCACCTGCTGACCCCGTTACTGATTGCTGTTCTGACGCTGGCGTCCCTGCCTGCCCAGGCCCGCGATCTGTCTGAACAGACCATCCAGGCGTTCGTTGACACCATGAAAGCCGCGGAGTCCCTGGAACCCGAGTTCGAAGCACTCACCGATGAGATGGCCGCCGACCAGGAGTCGGAGATGCCGGATTTCGCCCATATCTTTTCCGACACCCTGTCGTCGATGGAAGGCGAACCTGTCTATACCCGACTGGAGGATATCGCCCAGGAGCACGGCTTCAGCGACCTCGAGGAATGGGGCACCACCGGTGATCGGATCTACCGGGCGTGGATGGCGATTGAACTGGAGCAGCAAAACCCGCAGGCCCGGCAGGAGATAGCCTCGGCCCTGGAGGAGATCGATAACAGCCCCCACCTGACCGAGGCCCAGAAAGCCCAGATGCGGGCCATGATGGAGAACGCCATGAGCGCCATGGAGAGTGCCAAGGACGCCCCCAGGGAAGATATCGAGGCCGTCCGGCCGCACCTCGACTTGCTGAGATCCTTCTCGCAGTCACCGTAGGCCCGCCATAAAAAAAACCCGGCTCACCAGGAGCCGGGTTTGTGTCTGGCGACAACCTCCGCCGGGTCAGGCCATCAGGTTATAGGCAAACACGATGATGACCGCAACCGGGGTGACGAAACGAATCAGGTTGTACCAGAGGGTAAACGCACCGCCCCCCAGCGACAGATCCAGCTTGAGGGATTCTTTCGCGACAAACCAGCCGACAAAGACCGCGGTGAGCAGGCCGGACAGCGGCAGCATGATGTTGGCGGTGACGTAATCGAGCAGGTCGAAAATGGTCTTGCCCTCAAACCGCTCGAACATGCCCAGTGGCGCCACGTCCGACCAGATGTTCAGCGAGAGAATCGAGGCAATGCCCAGGGACCAGCACAGCACCCCCACCAGAACGGCGCTGCCGGAACGACCCAGGCTGGTTCGCTCTTCCACCCATTCAACCACGGGCTCCAGCAGGGAAATACCGGAGGTCCAGGCGGCAAACAGCAGCAACACGAAGAACAGCGTGCCGAACAGGCCGCCCATGGGCATGTTGCCGAACGCCAGGGGCAGGGTCTGGAAAATCAGGCCCGGGCCGGCACCGGCTTCCAGACCGTTGGCAAATACCACCGGGAAGATGGCCAGCCCCGCCAGCAGCGCGACCGCGGTGTCCATGATCGCAACACTGACCGCCGTGCGGGCAATGGACACATCCCGGCCCAGGTAGGATCCGTACGCCATCATGATGGCCATACCCAGGCTCAGGGTAAAGAAGGCATGGCCGAGGGCAATCAACACGCCGCTGATCGACAAGGCGCCAAAGTCCGGGGTAAACAGGAAGCTCACCGCCTCGCCGAAATGCCCGGTGGTGGTGGCGTAGCCCACCGCCGCCAGCAGCAGAAGGAACAGCGCCGGCATCAGGATGGTGGCCGCCCGTTCCAGACCACCCTTGAGGCCACGGGACACTACCAAGACCACCAGCGCCATGAAGATGGTGTGCCAGATCAGTAACTGGCCGGGGCTGGCCAGCAGGCCACCGAACAGTTCGCCGATGGATTCGGCGGTACCGTCGGTGAAGTCGCCCATGGCGGCGTGCTCAATGTAAGACGCTGACCAGCCGCCGATTACCGAATAGAACGACAGAATGACAAACGCGGCGATCATGCCGATGACGGCCGATGCCCGCCAGAGCGGCGACTTCAGATTGCGCTCGGCCACCAGACGCATACTGGTGATGGGGTTGTGCCGGCCGTTCCGGCCAATGAAGACTTCCGCCATCATGATCGGAATACCGATCACCGCAATGCACAGCAGGTACACCAGGACGAAAGCACCACCGCCGTTCTCACCGGTGACGTAGGGAAACTTCCAGATGTTGCCGAGACCAACCGCGGAACCGGTCGCGGCCAGAATGAACGCCAACCGGGATGACCAGAGACCGCGAGAAGCCCCTGCGCCATTGCCCGAAGCCGAATTGGACTGAGTCATGATTGCTTCCTGTGGGTGTGTCTGAGGAATCGAAGATGAAGACCAAGGCCGGGTTATCCCAGCCTGTTGGAGCGCGATTCTGCCAGCACTGGCGGCATGATGCCAGCGCTGGCCGGGCATCGGGCCGGGCCACCCGAGACCCGGCTAAAAGCTGTTAAAGCTAACTAGCCGTTTTTGCTAATAAAGCGAGCGACCAGGTCTTTCAGGCCGCGGGACATGCCGCTGAGGTGATCGCTGCTCTTTTTCGCCGCATCGGCCTGCTCCTCGCTGTGATCCGCCAACTCGGCAATGTTGGTGATCTGCTGATTGATCTCATCGGACACCTGACTTTGCTCTTCGAACGCCGCCGACATGCTGATGAAGCTGTCCGAGATGGTTTCAATCGAAGTCACGATGTCCCGTAGGGAGCTCTCCGCCCCGCGAACTTTTTCCAGGCCTTGACTGGCCACGGCTTCGCCATCCCGTGTTGCCTGCACGGCCGAGTCGACCTGTCGGCGAAAATCGTCAATCACGTCCTGGATGCGAACCGTGGATTCCCGGGTTCGACGGGCAAGGGAGCGCACTTCGTCCGCCACCACGGCAAAGCCCCGACCCTGTTCGCCGGCACGGGCCGCCTCGATGGCGGCGTTCAGCGCCAGCAGGTTGGTCTGATCGGCAATCTCGGAGATCAGGCTCGCGGCCTCGCCAATGCTGTTGGTGGATTCCCCCAGCTTGCTGATGCTCTGCCCAATCCCGTTTACCCGGCCAACCAGTTGCTCGATGGCCACCAGGGCCTCGGAGCTGCGCTGGCTACCGACCCCGGCCAGGCGATTGGCTTCCTCCGCCTCCCGGGCGTTGTTGGTAACCGATTCCGTAACCTCCTGGATCGAGGCCGTCATCTCATTGATGGCCGACGCTGTTTGATCGGTTTCCGCGCGCTGACGGGCGATGGCTGAGGCACCCTCACTGATGTAGCCATAGGAGGCCCGGGCCTGCTCGTACAGCAGCTCGGCCTGGTCGTCGATGCGGGCCAGTGCCGTCCGGATTCGGGCCTCCTCGCTCTTCAGCACCAGGCCCATTTGGGAGAACAATCCATCTTCATTGCTGTAGGTGCGCGCAACCACCGGATCCCGGAAGGCATCGGGGCGCAGATCAAGCAATCGATTAAGGCGTCCGGTCACGGACTTCAGGATCAGGCCGGCACCAAGCGCATGGCCAATCACCACCAGCGCCGCCGCCAGCCAGGTGTGGTCGAAGCCGAGGGCTACCAGACTCAGCACCAGGGACAGCAACATTGGCCACCCGGACCTGAGCGCCGCGGCCACCCTGCTGCCGGCACTCTGCACCGATTTGCCGGCGGAGATGCGGGCATACAGGGCTTCAGCCCGAGCCACCTGTTCCCGGGTCGGTTCAACCCGAACCGACTCGTAACCCACCGTTCGACCGTTTTCACGGATCGGCGTCACGTAGGCGCTGACCCAGTAATGGTCACCGCTCTTGGCCCGGTTCTTGACGACGCCCATCCAGGCTTGACCCGCCTTGAGGTAGTCCCACATACCCTGGAACACTGGCCCCGGCATGTCCGGGTGACGAATGATGTTGTGGGCCTGTCCGATCAGCTCCTCTCGGGAAAACCCGCTGATCTCAACGAATTCCTCGTTGCAGTAGGTAATCACCCCTTTGAGGTCGGTGGTGGTGATCAGTCGCCCACCCTGACGCATCCTGATTTCACGCTGGGTAACCGGGAGATTTTGTCGCATACCTTCGCTGCTCTCTGATTCGGGCCGAAACACGTAACGGCGGACCACGGGAAATCCGCGCCCACGCTACTCAGGGTAGTTGTCGGGCACGATCCTGCAATCCGATCGGTAACGGCCAGGCCGCGAAAATCCTGAGTAGAGGGAAATACTTACGTCGAGGCCACGAGGCGGGCTCGGGGATGGAAGCGGGCGTTGACCCACAGGGAAAACGCGATGACACCGCCCCCAATGGCCAGACGCATGAGGTCTGCGTCCCGGTTCCAGATCAGCAGGTTAACGAACAAGCCCGCGGGCACCAGGGCATTGTTCATGATCGCCAGGGTGCCGGCATCCACATAGCAGGCACCGCGATTCCACAGGAACAGACCCAGCCCCGAGGCAGCCAGCCCCAACCAGGCCAGGATGCCCCATTGCAGGGACGTGGTCGGCAGGCGCTCGGCATTGCCGAAAATGAGGAACGACGGCAGGGCAATGAGCAGCGCCCCGAAGAAGAAGTAGCCAAATGTGCGATACGCGGGCAGTTCCAGCGGGAAATGCCGCATGATGTGTTTGTACCCCACCTGGCCTGCGGCGAAGGTGAAGTTTGCCACCTGCAGCAGCAGGAAGCCTGTGATGAAGTCCTCGCTCAGGCCATCGTACCGGATGATGCCCGCGCCCAGGGTTGCAATGCCAGCCGCCACCAGCGCCATCGGCGAAAATCGCCGGAACAGGGCATCGTCAATGAGCGTCACGTAGAGGGGCGTGAAGATGGTGAACAGCAAGACTTCCGGAACGGACAGATAACTGAAGGACCGATACAGGCACAGGTAAGTGATCCCGAACTGCAGCATGCCGGTCACCAGGATGCCCAGTTTCATTCCGGAAGGCACACCGCGCCAGCGGGTAAACGGCAGGAACACCAGCGCCCCCAGCAGGACCCGGCTGAGTACCGCAAAATCACTGTCGACCCGACCGGCCAGGAATTCGCCGATCAGGCTGAACGAAAATGCCCAAAGAACCGTAACGAAAACCAGTAAACCCATTGTGACCGCACCCCTGAAAACCAAGGCGCGTACTTTACCCGTTTTGTCGGAAATTTTCAGGCCCGACAGAGGTCCAGACGCAGAAACCCGGATGCCCGCCGCCGGCACGAATGCGGTACCATGCCAGCCCTGCCAACTGAGGGCAGGGAACGCCACCATCAGGAACGACCACCCGGACCCGCCACACTATGGATGAAATCCACCAGCCCCTACCGGAGACCCGCCAGCCGCTGGTACGCCAGACCCTGGGCGAGTGGCGAACCCTGGCGACCCTCGGCGGCCCCATCCTGATTGCCCAGGTCGCCCAGATGGCCAATGGCGTGATCGACACCGTCATGGCCGGCCACGCCAGTGCCGAAGACCTGGCGGCAGTGGGCATCGGCAGCAGCCTGTGGATGCCGCTGTTCCTGTTTTTCATGGGCCTTCTGGGTGCCCTGCAACCGATCATTTCCGGCTACAACGGTGCCCGGCTGCTGGACCGGATCATGCCGGCGACCTGGCAGGGCCTGTACCTGGCCGCCGCCGGCTCGGTGGTGATGATCCTGTTGCTGACCCACGTGCATCCGGTCCTCGATCTGCTGAACCTGGAAGCCCACACCGCCGGGATCACCCAGGGATACCTGAACGCCTTTGCCTGGGGCGTTCCGGCCATGCTGCTGATGACCGCACTGCGTGGACTCACCGATGGACTGGGCCATACCCGCGTGATCATGGCGTTTTCGGTCCTGAGCACCCTGATCAACCTGCCACTCAACTACATCTTCATCTACGGCAAGCTGGGGCTGCCGGCCATGGGTGGCGTGGGCTGCGGCTGGGCCACCTCCCTGTCCAACGGCGTCGCGGCCATCGCCCTGCTGGTGTACCTCAATCGCAGCGCCGCCTACCGGCGTTTTCACCTGCTTGCTGACCGCGCCAAACCGGACCTTGCCGGCCTGGTCTACATCCTCAGAATCGGCGTACCCATCGGCTTCACGATTTTCGTGGAAGCCAGTATGTTCTCGATCATCGCCCTGTTCCTGGCACCCCTCGGGCCGGTGGTCGTGGCCGGCCACCAGATCGCGCTGAACGTGGTCTCGCTGCTGTTCATGCTGCCCCTGAGCATTGGCATGGCTCTGACCCTGCGGGTCAGCTTCCTCATGGGGGCGGGAACACCGGACACCGCCCGGCTGATTTCGCGCAGTTCGCTGATCCTGGCGGCAGCCACCGCGCTGGTCTTCGCCGTCATGCTCTGGGGCTTTTCCGAGGGCATTGCAGCGCTCTACACCAGTGAAGCCGAGGTGCAACAGGTCACCATCCGGCTGTTGCTGTTTGCCGCCCTGTTCCAGATTGCGGACGTTATCCAGGTGACCTGCATCAGCGCCTTGCGGGGCTACAAGGACACCCGGATTCCGATGTTCATCATGCTGTTTTCGTTCTGGGGCGTGGGTCTGCCTCTGGGGTACCTGCTCACGTTCACCGACGTGATCAGACCGGCCATGGGGGCAGCCGGCTTCTGGGTAGGACTGACCGGGGGGCTTACGTCAGCGAGCATTCTTCTCGGCTGGCGGCTGTTTCGCTTCGCACCGGAGCCGGATCTGCATAGATGATGCAATCGCGCCCCGACGCTTTCGCCTGGTACAGGGCCGCGTCGGCGCGCGCCAGCCAACTGTCGACGTTCTCACCAAGCGCGAGCTGAGCCACGCCGAACGAGGCCGTGACCGGACCACCCGGATGTTTCAGGTGTTTCCGGAGAATCTGCTGGAGGTTGCCCAGTACCGTTTTCAGGCCGTCGCCGTAGGTACCGGGTAACAACAGCACGAATTCTTCACCCCCGTAGCGAAACAGGTGATCCGTTCGCCGGGTGTTCTGCTGGGTCAGGGCAACCATGTCCACCAGCACGTCGTCACCCACGCTGTGACCATACTCGTCGTTGATTTTCTTGAAGTGATCGAGATCCAGCAAGGCCACCGAGTAGGGCAGTCCGGTACGATCGGCATTGGCGACCGCCAGGGCCAGCTCCTGGTCCATGGACCGCCGGTTGCGCACGCCGGTGAGAGGATCAATGGTCGCCAGGTGTTCCAGCCTTTCCCGCTGACTTTCGTTCCGGTGGGCGAACACGTAGGCACAGGCACTGACGACCACCGCGCCCGCCGCGAACGACCACATCTGAACCAGTGACCGGAAAATGTCGACCTGGGCCATCAAGGCAAGGATGGCGCCCAGATTAATCACGATGGCCAGCCGCGGACGGGCCAGGAAGAAACTGGTGACCAGGCAGGGAAATACCCAGAACAGCCCCGGCTCGCCGGTCACTGCGCCCACCACGACGGCACTGGAGGACGTCATGACTGCCATGAACAGGCCACTGCGCTCGGTTCGGCCCGTCAACCAGGCGTGGCTCACGCTGGCCACAATACCGACCAGTATGGTGACGTCGACCAGGCCGGCCAGATGGTTTCCCTGCATGAACCGGAACACCGCGAACGGCGTGATGCCCAGAATGGCACTGGCACCGAGCAGGGTGATGATCGACAGACGGAAATCCGTCTTCAGGCGGTAGAACATCTAGGGCGTGGACCGACGACGTAGTTGTTTGATCCGGTAGCATAGCTCAAGGCGGTTGGAGGTTCTCTATACCCGGACGAGATTTTACAAATCCGTGACGCAGCGTCACAAAACGCGAACCCGCGCCCAGTCGCGTCATCGAATTCCAACGCCCGCGCAGTCAAATTGGGCAAAACAAGCTCCCGCATCAAGCAG
Organism: Marinobacter arenosus; assembly: GCF_019264345.1. Lineage (NCBI taxonomy): Bacteria > Pseudomonadati > Pseudomonadota > Gammaproteobacteria > Pseudomonadales > Marinobacteraceae > Marinobacter > Marinobacter arenosus. The sequence continues at coordinate 2,698,531 of NZ_JAHVAO010000001.1, read as the reverse complement.
ATATAGAGGCCGGAGCACATTCAGGGGTAAACTGAACCTCCGTAAACTCTGCCAGCAGGACACACCATCGTGCACAATCTGGTCCGAATCGCACCCGGCGCCCTTGAGCTGGGACGCCCCCTGCCCTGGAATGTCTATGACGCCGACGGCAACGTACTGCTGCGCCAGGGCTATGTGATACAGACCAATTCCCAGCTGGAGCAGCTGTTCGAACGAGGCCGGTTCAAACCGAGGAAGATCGAACGTCCCCACGAGGAGATCTTCGAGGATGCTCGCGAACGCAATCCGTTTGCCGATTACCCCGACCTGCTTCACGCGCTGGAAACCACGCTGAACGCCATCACCGAAGGCGACCCCTCGGCCCAGAAACGGTTGATGGGGCTCACGCGGATGATCGAGCGAACCTGCACCGAAGCGCCCGATGCCAGCCTGGCACTGATTCACCTCTATTCAATCGGCCCGACCATCCTGGAACAGACCCTGTTCTACGCCATCCTCAGCCAGTTCATCGCACGTCAGTTCGGGCTGGAAGAGAAACGTCTCAGCGTGCTCACCGCCGCCGCCCTGACCGCTAACCTGGCACTGGTGCCGGTCGCCGATCAGCTCAATGCCTCCAACAAGGTATTGAGCGACCAGCAACGCACCGTGATCCAGAAGCACCCGGAACGCAGCGTCCAGGCCCTTCAGGCCGCCGGCATCGATAACCGGCTGATGAACACGATCATCGCCCAGCACCACGAGCAGGCGGACGGTTCGGGCTACCCCCTGGGGCTGAGCGGAACCGATATTCGTCCAGAGGCGGAAATCCTGGCACTGTCGGAGCGTTACGTGGCGATGATCACCAAACGGGCTTACCGGCCCCGCATGAACGTCGCGAATGCCCGGCGGCTCATCGCCACGCTTGCAGACGGCAAGTTCCGCCCGGCCATTCCCAGGGCACTGCTTCAGGTACTGGGGGACTACCCGCCCGGCATTCTGGTCCGGCTCGACAACAACGAAGTCGGGGTGGTCACGGGCCGACCGGTCCGGGCCCGCGGCCCCTTCGTGAAGGCCATCTTCGGTCCCCGGGGCAACCGCTACAGCGGCACCTTCGAACGGGACACCAGCATTCTGGAGTTCAATATCCGGGCTCTCGAGGAGCCCGAAATCATGCCGTCGATGGATTTCAGCCGGATCTGGGGCTTCCAGTCCTGAATCCGCGTCGGCCCGCGGTCACCGAAGCCCCAGGGCCTGGGCGTGATAGGTCAGGTGGTCGTCAATGAACGAGGCAATGAAGAAATAGCTGTGGTCGTAGCCGCGGTGCATGCGCAGGTTGATGTGGTGATGAAAGGTTTCACAGACCTCCGCAAGCGCCTCCGGATTGAGCTGGGTATCCAGGAAATCGTCGGCGGTGCCCTGGTCAACCAACAGCGGCAATCGTTCCCGCGCCGTCGGGATCAGCAGCGTGGCATCCCATTCCTCCCAGGCCGAGACATCGTCCCCGAGATACCCCGTGAAGGCTTTCTGGCCCCAGGGGCACTCGGACGGATTGGCAATGGGCGCAAAGGCTGAGACCGAGGCATAGCGCCCCGGGTTCTTGAGGGCCGCAATGAGCGCGCCGTGGCCACCCATGGAGTGGCCACTGATGGACCGCTGATCGGTCACCGGCAGTTCATTTTCGACCAGTTGTGGCAGTTCCTTGACCACGTAATCGTACATCCGGTAATGAGGCGCCCAGGGTTGTTGCGTGGCATTGATGTAAAACCCGGCGCCGGTGCCGAAGTCGTATTCGTCGTCCTCTCCGGGGAGATTGAGGCCGCGAGGGCTGGTGTCCGGGCAGACGATGGCAAGGCCCAGCTCGGCCGCCCGTTTCATGGCCCCGGCCTTCTGCATGAAGTTCTGGTCGGTGCAGGTCAGCCCCGACAGCCAGTACATCACCGGTACTTTGCGCGGTTCCCGAGCCACGGCCCGCGGCGGCAGGAACACCGCAAACTCCATATCGCATTCGAGCGTGGCTGAGTGGTGCCGGTAACGACGGTGCTCGCCGTCGAAACAGAGATTGGTGGATAGGAGTTCCATAGCGTCCTCGGCTTGGAGAAAGTTGGTATCAGTCGTCAGCACTGACGAACTTGGGCAGCTCGATTCCGCAACCTGCCCGCGCCAGTTCCGCCAGGATAGCCGTACGCGTCACAATACCAATCAGTTTGCCATGATCCACAACCGGGAAAACTTTGGGCTTGCCGGCCCCGAGGTTCTGAGCGAGATCCACAACGGCCATCTCCGGCGAGATCGTGACCGGCTCGCGGAACATCACGTCGTCAACAATGGGATCCCCCTCACAGTGGTAACTGCTGACCAACAGGGAATGGATGCAGTCCTGTTCCGACACAAAGCCCAGTACGTGCCGCTGATCGTCGACGACGGGCAATCCCGTCACATGGTTCTGGAGAAGGGTTTTCACCACTCGAGTCAACGGCGTGCCACACCGAACGGGTTCAATGTGATTCCACATGACATCAGAGACTTTCAGTGAGCGCATGGACAGGTCTCCTCCCGCTGAATCTGATTGCAGTGGCTCCCAGATGGAGCCCCTTTCTATAACCATAGGCAATGCAACACAGAAAGGAAAACCGAAAAAGGCCTCAACCGTTTACAGATCAAATTTATCACTTAAACTCATACGGTTAAGCCTCAAAAGGGCACCCACTGCTAACTACGGGAGATCCCCATGGAAGCCATATCCTCGTTCGTCGGACAAATCAATTCACTGGTGTGGGGTCCACCCATGCTGGTTCTCATTCTCGGGGTCGGACTGTTTCTGAGTCTCGGCCTGAAGTTGATGCCCATCCTGAAACTGGGTGCCGGGTTCCGGCTGATGTGGCAGGGCCGCAAGGCCACCGGTGCCGAGACCGAGGGCGAGATACCGCCGTTTCAGGCATTGATGACCGCACTCTCGGCCACGGTGGGCACCGGCAACATCGCCGGCGTGGCCACTGCCGTATTCCTGGGCGGTCCCGGGGCCTTGCTGTGGATGTGGCTGACCGCCCTGGTGGGGATGGCAACCAAGTACTCGGAAGCGGTGTTGGCGGTGCGATTCCGCGAAGTGGATGAACGGGGTGCCCACGTCGGTGGCCCGATGTACTACATTCGCAACGGCCTGGGCGCCAAGTGGGCCTGGCTGGGTGTGTTGTTCGCCGTGTTCGCGGCCATCGCGGCCTTTGGCATCGGCAACACGGTGCAGGCGAACTCGGTGGCCGACGTGATGGAAGCCAGCTTTGATATACCCCACTGGGTGACCGGCCTGATTCTGATGGTGCTGGTCGGTGCGGTGCTGATCGGCGGCATCCGCCGGATCGGGCACGTTGCCAGTGCCCTGGTGCCGCTGATGGCGCTGTCCTACCTGACCGCCGGGCTGCTGGTGCTGGCCATCAACGCCGCCGAAATCCCGGCGGCCCTGGCGCTGGTGTTCGAACACGCCTTCAGCCCGATCGCCGCCCAGGGTGGCTTTGCCGGCGCCGCCGTATGGGCCGCGATTCGCTTCGGGGTAGCGCGAGGCATTTTCTCCAACGAAGCCGGCCTCGGATCGGCGCCCATCGCCCACGCCGCCGCCCAGACCAAGAACCCCATCAACCAGGGCATGGTTGCGATGCTGGGCACCTTCATCGATACCATCATCATCTGCAGCATCACCGGGCTGGTCATCATTACCTCCGGTACCTGGACCGCCGGTGTTTCCGGCGCTGAACTGACCTCCATGGCCTTTGCCGAGGCCCTGCCCGGCGTCGGCAATTACGTGGTGGCCATCGCCCTGGCGGTCTTCGCGTTCACCACCATTCTCGGCTGGTCCTTCTATGGTGAACGCTGCATCGAGTTTCTGTTCGGTGTGAAGGCGATTGTGCCCTATCGAATCGCCTGGATCGTGGCCATCCCGGTCGGCGCGACCCTGAACCTGGGATTCGTGTGGCTGGTGGCGGACACCCTGAATGCCATGATGGCCCTGCCCAACCTGATCGCGCTGCTGTTGCTCAGCCCGGTGGTGTTCAGGCTGACCCGGGAGCACTTTGACCAGCAGAAAACCGTGGGCAACGCCTAGGGCCTTGTTTTCCGCCCCAACACGACCCACGTTTGTTGTATAGACTGAGTAAACATTCCGGCGGATACGCGGCCGGTCAACGAAAACTGCCGAACCTTGCAGGAAAAGGAGAGTAGCTTATGAGTTTACGTCTTGGAGATACCGCACCGGATTTCGAGCAGGATTCAAGTGAAGGGAGAATCTCGTTCTACGACTGGCTTGGCGATAGCTGGGGCATCCTGTTCTCGCACCCGGCCGACTTTACTCCGGTATGCACGACCGAGCTGGGCTTGACTGCGAAGCTCAAGGACGAATTCGCCAAGCGCAACGTCAAGGCCATTGCCCTGAGCGTGGACCCGGTCGAATCCCACAAGGAGTGGATCCAGGATATCAATGAAACCCAGGGCTGCTCGGTCAACTTTCCGATCATCGCAGACCAGGACCGGAAAGTGTCCGAACTGTACGACATGATCCATCCCAATGCCGACAGCAGTCTGACGGTTCGCTCCCTGTTCGTGATCGATCCGAACAAGAAGGTGCGCCTGATCATCACCTACCCGGCCAGCACCGGTCGCAACTTCAACGAAGTGCTGCGGGTGGTGGACTCCCTGCAACTCACCGACGATCACAAGGTCGCCACCCCCGGAAACTGGGAGCGCGGCGGCGATGTGGTGATTGTGCCATCGTTGCAGGACGAGGATGAAATCAAGCAGCGCTTCCCCCAGGGCTACAAGGCGGTGAAGTCCTACCTCCGGATGACACCGGACCCCAAGGCCAACTGGAGCGGCGATTGATCGCCCCCGAGGCGACCCACAAAAAAGGCCGGGCAGCTGATCTGCCCGGCCTTTTTTTATCCCGTGTTCCGGCCCGCGGGCCGGTTTACCTCAGAATGCAGGAACCACGGCGCCCTCGTAGTTCTCCTTGATGAACGCCTTGACCGCGTCGGAGGTCAGGGCCGCAGACAGCTTCTTCATGGCTTCGCTGTCCTTGTTGTCCGGACGGGCCACCAGGATGTTCACGTAGGGTGAATCGGAACCTTCGATCACCAGCGCGTCTTCGGTGGGGTTCAGTCCCGCTTCCAGGGCGTAGTTGGTGTTGATCAGCGCGATATCGACCTGGTTCAGGATCCGCGGCAGGGTCGCCGCTTCCAGTTCCTTGAAGTCCAGATTCTTCGGGTTTTCGGCGATGTCACGGGGCGTCGCCGTGATCTTGCTGGCATCCTTGAGCGTGATCAGCCCGGCTTTCTGGAGCAGCAGCAGGGCACGTCCGCCATTGGTGGGGTCGTTGGGAATGGCCACGACCGCGCCGTCTTCCAGTGCCTCCAGGGAATCGATCTTGCTGGAGTAGGCGCCAAACGGTTCCACGTGGACGCCGGTGACCGTCACCAGGTTGGTGCCGCGGCCGGCATTGAACTCATCGAGGTACGGCTTGTGCTGGAAGAAGTTGGCGTCCATCCGCTTCTGGTCCACCTGGATGTTCGGCTGGATGTAGTCGGTGAATACCTTCACATCCAGTTCCACGCCCTGTTCCGCCAGGGTCGGCTTCACAAATTCCAGGATTTCCGCGTGGGGAACCGGCGTTGCCGCCACCGAGAGCTCCTCGGCGGAGGCAGCGGCAGAAACAGTTACAGCGGCAGCCAGCGCCACCAGGGATTTCTTGAGATTCATTCTACGTTCTCCTGTTTGAATTATTTACGGCTGAAATAGAGCACCAGACGGTCACCAACCATCTGCAGCACCTGAACGAAAATCACCAGCAACGCCACGGTAATGACCATGACATCGGTCTGGAATCGTTGATATCCGAAGCGGATGGCCAGATCGCCAAGGCCGCCACCACCGATGACACCGGACATGGCGGCGTAGGAAACCAGGGTGATCGCAGTAACGGTGATACCGGCAATGATGCCGGGGAGTGCCTCAGGCAGCAGGGCGCCGAAGATGATCTGTTTGACGCTCGCGCCCATCGCCTGCGTTGCCTCGATGATGCCACGGTCCACTTCCCGCAACGAGGTTTCCACCAGCCGGGCAAAGAACGGCGCGCCGCCCGCCACCAGGGGCGGAATCGCGCCGGCCACCCCCAGGGAGGTACCGATCAGCAGCACCGTGAACGGAATCATCACGATCAGCAGGATGATAAAGGGCACCGACCGCAACACGTTCACCACAAACGACAACACGGCGTAGGCCACCGGCTGCTCCAGCAGCTGGCGCTTGCCGAAAAGGAACAGCAACACGCCGACGGGCAGGCCGATCAACACACTGAACAGCAGGGACATACCCACCATGACCAGGGTGTCCCAGCTGGCCCAGCCGATTTCGCTCCAGTCTACATTGCTCAACAGGGCGTCCATCAGCGCAGCACCTCCACGTGAACGTCGGCAGCCTTAAGGGCGTTCATGGCCACCTCCAGATCGCCACCGACCAGCGACAGGGTCAGCTGCCCGTAGGGCGTGTCCTTGATGTGGTCGATGCGGCCCGACAGGATGCTGAAATCCACGCCGGACTCCCGGGCCACGCTGCCCAGCAGCGGCTTGTAAGTGGCGTCACCCTTGAAGGTGAGGCGCATGATACGGCCATCGGCCTTCTGCAGATCTTCCTGAAGCTCCTCACTGTCGATGCTTTCGCTTTCGAACACGAAATCCCGGGTGGTCGGATGCTGGGGATGCAGAAACACCTCACTGACCGGCCCCATTTCCACCACACGACCGGCGTCCATCACCGCCACCCGGTCGCAGACCCGGCGCACCACATCCATTTCATGGGTAATCAGGACAATGGTCAGGCCCAGCTCACGGTTGATGTCCGCCAGCAGTTTCAGCACGGATTGGGTGGTTTGCGGATCCAGCGCACTGGTGGCCTCGTCGCACAGCAGAATGGTCGGCCGGCAGGCCAGGGCGCGGGCGATTCCGACCCGCTGCTTCTGCCCACCGGACAACTGGGACGGGTACTTGTTGGCGTGATCGGTCAGGCTGACCCGGGCCAGCAGTTCCTGCACCCGGTCACGGATCTCGGTTTTCGAGTAGATGCCCGCCAGCTTCATGGGAAAGGCAATGTTGTCCGCCACGGTCTTGGACGACAGCAGATTGAAGTGCTGGAAAATCATCCCGACCTTGCGCCGGAAAGCCCGCAACTCCGCAGCGTTGTAATGGGTGATGTTTTCGTCGTCGATCAGAATCCGGCCGCCGGTGGGTGGCTCGAGCAGGTTGATCAGACGCACCAGCGTGGATTTACCCGCGCCGGAGTGACCGACGATGCCAAACACCTCGCCGGTTTCAATGGTCATATCGGTGGGGTGCAGTGCGGGGATCGCCCGGCCGTCCACCTGATACGACTTCTGTACCTGGTCAAATACAATCACGGTAGCGCCTTGTGGGTGCAGCGTTAAAACCGGCGATTATAGCCCATTCCCTCGCCAAACCCGAATCCGCAGGCGCGGATCACCGTGGGTAAATGCCCTTACACAAACGGTTACCTGACATGGCATCGGGCCGTGGACTAAACTGGACGCTAAACAATAACCTCCATGCTTCCCGAAGCCCGCTGCCCGAGGCTACCCAAGTGACCACCGAGAACGATACGACGCCCGTGCGGATGACCACGACCCAGGCATGGGTCACCTACCTGAGCAAAGTGGAACTGCCGGTCCTGGCCAACACCCTCCGGCGGATCAATGAGCTGACCGACAGCCGCAACAGCACGGTTAACGAACTGGCCAACGTGATTCTCAACGATGCCCAGCTCACGTCGCAGGTCCTGCGGCTGTCCAATACGGTGTTCTATAACCAGACCCGGACCCAGGTCAGCACGGTCAGCCGAGCCATTACCCTGATCGGGTTCGATGCCGTGAAATCCATGGCCATCTCCTCGCTGATCGTCGACTCGTTGCTGCAACGCAACGACCGTCCCCACCTGCTGCGGTGCCTGGCGAGGGCCATCCATGCCGCGGTCCAGGCCCGGTGTCTGATGCCCAAGCGCAACGAAACCGCACTGGAAGAGGTGTTTATCGGGGCCCTGCTGATGAACATCGGGGAGCTGGCGTTCTGGTCCTGCGAAACCGAGCAGGCCACCGAACTCGAGCAGCGGTTGCGCCTGGAAGAACCGCCGGTGGAGGCCCAGAAAGCGGTTCTGCACACCACCTTTACGGAAATCACCCGGGGCCTGGTAGACGCCTGGTCACTGGGGCCGTTTATCAAGGACGTGGTCGCACCCGGCCAGCCCAACTCACCCAACGCCAGCCTGGTGCGGCATTCGGTGGAAATGGCGCGGCTGTCCGAGCTCGGCTGGCGCGGCACCGAGATGGACAAATTGCTCGAGCAACTGGGCAAGGATATCGATGAAAACCCGGCCACGGTTCGTGACCGGATCAAGGTCAATGCCGCCGAGGCCGCCCGCGTTGCCGTTTCTCTGGGCATTCCGCAAGTCACCGCGCTGATGCCCGGCAACCAGCAGGACGGCGATAAGGCGGCGGCGAAGGCACCGGACATGGACCCGAACCTGCAACTTCAGATCCTTCGCGATCTGACCGAAAGCCTGGCGGAAAAACCGGACATCAACGAAGTCTGTCAACTGGTGATCGAGGGCATCCACCGGGCCATCGGCATGCAGCGGGTCGCCCTGCTGATGGGCGATCGCAGCGGCCGGGAACTGGTGCCAAGGAAACTGAGCGGACGCGGCACGGAGGACTGGCGGGACCAGCTCACCATCCCGAGGGACGGGTCCGGCCCGCTGGCCAAGCTGTTGCCCGAGGCCGGCTGCTTTATCTACCGGCCCGATGCCGACGCCAGCCCGACCGGTTACGACCGCTGGCTCGGCCGGGTACCGGCCCTGGTGGGCCCCCTCCGGGCCAATGGACGGCTGGTCGGGCTGTTCTACGCCGACAACGCGGCCGGCGACTACACCCCATCGGACCAGCAGCTGTCGGCGTTCGGACACTTCATCCAGAACGCCCAGCTGTGCCTGACCCTGATCGCCGCCAAATAGGGCCGCCTCAGAGCTCGTAGAGTTTGGTCACGTGCAGAATAGGGCCGGTGGGCGCGCCGGTCGGCGACCCGCCCCTCGGCTCGAGGCTGATTGCCAGGGTTCGGCTTTGCGACAGTGCCGTCCGGGCCTCATCGCTCAGCGTCACCTGGTGCACGCCACCGGCGGGGATGACCCCCAGGGACAACGGCTGGCCGTCCTCCGGCACAATCCACAGTTCGTAGTCCTTGCCGGCGTCGGCAGCGCTCGCGGCGACCGATCGCAATTTCAGCAGATTGTCCCGCCCGGACTCACTGACCAGCCAGAGCGGATCACTGATGTCCGCCTGCACAATCGCACCGGACAACTGTGGCGTGGGCGTCTGCACTGGCTGCTGAACCAGCAACACCGCCAACACCACGGCGGCGGCCGTCGCCGCCAGGCTCCAACCCGGCCACAACCAGCGCACGCCCTGGCCGGCGCTCGCGCTGGCCGGGTCGGCCTTCGGCCAGAGTCGGCGCTCAATGGCTTGCCAGGCAGAGCGGGGAGGCGTCACTGGCGGCACTTCCGAGGACAGCTGGCCCAGCTTCTCTTCCCAGAACCAGACCTCCTGTCGAACCCGGGATGACTCCATCATCCAGCGCTCAAACCGCGCCCGAGCCTGCCCCTTCAATGAGCCCAGCACATACTCCGCAGCCAGGCTTTCGATACGTTCCGGTGTCTTTTTCATTGTTCCAGGCACCTCTTCAGCGCCAGCAAACCACGCCGGATCCAGCTTTTGACCGTTCCGATCGGCGAACTCAGCGCCTGCGCCAGCTCCTCGTGGGTGAATCCCCGATAGTATGACAGCAGAATGCTGTCCCGCTGAACCTCCGTGAGTTCTTCCAGGCAACCGTTCAACTGGGCTGAGCCCGCGTGGCGCAAGGAGTCATCCAGGGGGCCAGCTCGCTGGTCTTCCACGTGTTCGAGGTGATCATCACCGGAGGTCTGCCTGACTTTCCGGGACCGGATCAGGTCCAGCGTCCGATATCGGGCGATGGTCATCATCCAGCCCATCGGCGTGCCCCGACCGTCATGGTATTCGCCGGCGTGATGCCAGATTTGAATGAACGCTTCCTGCAGGGCTTCCTCCGCCAGCTCCCGCTGGCCCGCCAGTTTCATACACAATCCGAACATCCGCGCTGCGATCGCTTGGTACAGCTGTTCGAAGGCTTTGCGGTCCTGGTGCGCTACCTGAAACAGTAAACGCATCAGATCCTCCTGATCGGTCTGGCCAGGGTTCATAACATCTCCGTTTTTTATTGGCTCTGGTTCTGATACGCCCCGAATCGATCTCGGGATGCCAGACGCGGCAAAGATTATTTTTTCACCGACCTGCATCTTTCCTTCGAAGGCTTCCGTTTCCTCCTGTGAACCAACCACACAAGAAAAGGACAACGGAATGAACACGATTCTGAAACGCTCCGGCCTGGCCATTGCTGTCGCAGGCTTCTGTCTGAGTGCCAGCAGCGGCCACGCATCGAGTCACCGGGAAGCACCTTTCATCACCGAAATCCCGAAGGTTGATGGCACCGATTTTTACATGTTCCGCAGCTACGAGTCCGGTCGTGCGGATTATGTGACCCTTATTGCCAATTATCTGCCCCTGCAGGACGCCTACGGCGGCCCCAACTACTTCGATCTGGACGACGACGCGGTCTACGAGATCCACGTGGACAACAATGGCGATGCCCAGGAAGACATCACCTTCCAGTTCAGCTTTGAAGACCAGCTCAATGACATCCAGTTACCGGTGGGTGACGAAGGCAGCCAGGAAATGGTCTCCGTGCCGCTGAAAAACATCGGCGACGCCACGGTGGCTGGCAACGTGCAGTTGCAGCAGCAGTACACCGTGTCAGTGATCCGGGGCGACCGCCGGAACGGACGGTCCTTTGCCTCCACCAACGTCACCACCGGAACGGGCAGCTTCAGCAAGCCCCTGGACAACATCGGCGACAAGTCCTTCGCGGACTACGCCAGCTACGCCGACCAGCATATCTTCGGCCTGACCATTCCGGGCTGCAGCACCGACGGCCGGGTCTTCGTCGGCCAGCGCAAGGAAGCGTTCGCGGTCAACCTGGGTGAGATCTTCGACCTGGTCAACACCAACCCGCTGGGCCCGCGCGATGGCGAAGGCCCGGGTGACCTGGCCAACAAGAACGTGACCTCGTTCGCCCTCGAAATCCCCACCGACTGCCTGACTGGCACGGCCGCCAACTCCAACGGCCAGCCGGTCATTGGCGCCTGGACGACGGCCAGCGTTCGCCAGGCCCGGATCATCAACCCCGGCCCGTCCTCCAATGGCAAGGGCGCCACCGTGGAGGGCGGTGCCTACACCCAGGTTTCCCGACTCGGCATGCCACTGGTCAACGAGGTGGTGATCGGCCTGAAGGACAAGGACCAGTTTAACGCCAGCGAGCCGAAGGACGACGGCCAGTTCGCGACCTACGTGACCCATCCGACCCTGCCGGAACTGCTGGAAATCCTGTTCGGGGATGCCGGCGCTGTCGCGCCCAACAACTTCCCGCGGACCGATCTCGTCACCGCCTTCCTGACCGGTGTGCCCGGCGTCAACATGCCGGTGGGCGTTACCACCTCGGAAATGCTGCGACTCAATCCGACCATCGCGGCAACCCCGGCAGGTTCCCAGAATGACCTGGGTGTCCTCGGCGGCGACAACGCCGGCTTCCCGAATGGCCGGCGCCCGGTCGATGACGTTGTCGATGCGGCGCTGCGAGTCGCGATGGGCGCGCTCACCGAAGACGCACCGAACCGAGATGTTCCGTTCACCGATGGCGTTCAGCTGGATCCCGCTGAGCTCAGAACCACCTTCCCGTACCTGGCGACCCCGATCCCGGGTTCACCGAACGGTCTGTAAGGGGGACTGTGTATGCTTTCCATCGGTAAAATCGGACTGGCGTTCCTCACGGCGGTTGCCCTGTCAGGCTGTTTCAGCGATTCCGGCAATTCCGGACAGGGCCCGGTCCTGACTCTCGATTTCACCTCGTTCGTCACGGCGCAGGTCAAGGCCACGGCGGACACGACGGCTCCCGAGCGTCTTGATCGAATCGAGTTCAGCTTTAACGACCAGAACAACCCGCAGGCGTTCGATGAGCTGCTGCGGTAACCCACCGCGTCGCCGGACCCACACGGGCCTGTCTCCGGCGTCGACGCTCCCTGCCCTCCGGGGCAGGGCTTTTTGTTTCTGGATCGGGCTGGCCAGCCTGATGGCCTGGCCGTTCCCGGCCGTTTCGGCGCCAGCCCCGATCCGTACCGATTTCGCAGACGACGCGATTCTCGCCCGTCTGCCCGACGCCGTCCCCCGCGCCACTCAGGTGCCATCGAACGCAGGTGCCATGGCCGACGAGGTCCAGACCCTCATCGACCAGGCGCGGGGAACCGGCGACCCGCGCTTCCTCGGCTACGCCGAACGTCGCCTCCAGCAATGGCCGGACGAGGCCATGACCGATCGTCTGCGGGTTTTGCGGGCCACCCTGGCCCAGAGCCTCCACCGCTTCGACGAGGCCCGACAGGATCTGACCACCGTGATCGACCAGAGCACCGATCGCCGGCAACGCCTCCAGGCCCGGCTGACCCTGGCCAACCTGGAGACTGTTCAGGGGCGCTATGACCCGGCCCGGACACATTGCCAGCGCCTGTCAATGGCCTACCCCGGCCTGATAGCCGCCAGTTGCCTGGCCCAGGTGGATGCCCGTTCCGGCGATGCCCGGGCGGCCTATGAGCGTCTGGCAGACCGGCTTCTGGCCTCCGGGAACAGGGAGTCGGTTGGCCATCTCTGGGCGCAAGGCACTCTGGGCGACATCGCCGCGCAGCTGGGGCTGGCCTCGGCCGAGAGACACTGGCAAGCGGTTCTCGCCGGCAACCCGGAGGATCTCTATGTGCGCACACAACTGGCCGATTGGTACCTGAGGGACCAACAGCTCGAATCGGTCCTGGCACTGACCCGTGGTTACGAGCAGGTCGACGCCCTTGCCGTGTTGCGGGCGATTGCCATGCACGAGGCCGGGCATCCCGGTAAGGAGGCGCTCGCCGACCGGCTGCGGGAGCGATTCGAGGAAGCCCAGTGGCGCGGCGCGTTGCTGCATAAGCGGGACTTCGCCCGGTTCCAGCTGGCCATTGAGGCGCAACCGGACATCGCGCTCCGATACGCCATGGCGAACTGGCAGACACAGCGTGAACCTCTCGACACGGCGCTGGCGATCCGGGCGGCGCTTGCCGCTGGCGACCGAGCCGCCCTCAGCACGCTACAACGCTGGCTGACGACCACCAATCAGTCCGACGCACGCTATCCGGAGGTGCCATGAGACGGCCCGAACCCTGCCTGCGGCTGACCCTGACCCTGTGTCTGATGATGGTTCTGGCCAGCCAGGCCCACGCCCACAAGGCCAGCGACAGCTTCCTGTACGTCGACACCGGCCGGTCGGAGCTCAGGATTGACGTGGCCCTTCGCGACCTTGCCCTGCTTCTTCCGCTGGACCAGAACGGCGATCAACAGGTGTCGGGCCGCGAGATTCGGGCCCAGCGAGCCGGCATGACCCGAATCCTGGAATCGGGCGTCACGGTGGCCAGCGCCTCCGGGACCTGTGCCCTGGCCGGAGCGGACTGGGGCATCAGCACCCACAGCGACGGTCACTACGGTGCCGCCAGGTACCGACTGGACTGTCCGAACGGCGAACCGCCGGCAACCTTGAGTTACCAGCTGCTGTTCGACCGCGATAGCCTGCACCGTGGCCTTGTCCGCATCGACTCGGGCGATCGAGAAACCCTGGCAGTACTGTCGCCGGACCAGCGCCAAGTCGATCTCCTGCCCGGGTCGGCACCCGGGCGCTGGCGCACCTTCACGACCTTTCTCCGCGAAGGGGTCATCCACCTCCTGATCGGCCTGGACCACATCCTGTTCCTTCTGGTGCTGGTCTTGCCCGCCAGCCTGATGACCGCTTCACCGGGCAGGAGTGAGTCGCCCGGCCTGCGGCCACGGCTGATCCAACTCGCCGGCATTGTCACGGCGTTTACCCTGGCCCACTCGGTCACCCTGGCCCTGGCCGCCCTGGAGATTGTCCGCCTGCCCATTGCCTGGGTGGAAACCGTGATTGCCCTGTCCATTGCCCTGGCTGCTCTGAACGTGCTCTGGCCGGTCCTGGGCCGGAAGACCTGGAAACTGGCGTTCGGCTTCGGGCTTGTGCATGGTTTCGGCTTTGCCAGCGTCCTCGGCGACCTGACCGGCGGCGAGGCCAATCTGGCCATTGCCCTGGCCGGTTTCAACCTGGGCGTCGAGGCAGGGCAGCTGGGCCTGCTGATCCTGGGCTTCCCGGTGCTTTACCTATTGGCGCGATTCCGGGTCTACCAGCGCGCCCTGGTGCCCGCCATGCTGGCTGGCGTCGGGGGGATCAGTCTGATGTGGGTGATCGAACGGGCGGCCTCCATCTGAGGACCCGAGGTGGATCGTCAACGCCGCCGGCGCACGGAGCCCCGGCGGCTGTAGGAGGATCAGTGCAGGGCGCGCATCTGACGCGGGTAGAGTGCGGCGGTCACTTCCGGCTCTTCCAACAGGTCGGCCAGTTCCCGGTCGACCGCGGTTTCCTCGCCTTCATCCGGTAATGGCTCAAACAAGGTGCTGAGCCAGGCCGTGACGGACGGCGCTTCGTCCCGTTTGTAGTCGGTGGACAGCGCCTTGATCCGGCGGAAGCCGATGATGCGCTGGTGTTTTGGATCCCGAATCTGCTCGAACCCTCGCCAGTACACGTGATCACGGGTGTGCAACTGGACAAACAGGGTGTCGATCGGGCTGCTCTCGCCCTCTCCAGGGCTCTCCGCCGCATCCTCCGAGCGTTGTTCCGCCTCCGGTTCGGGTTTCTTCTGACGGATGGTGGTCCAGGCCGGGTACAGCACCGCCACCGCATCCGCTTCCACATGCTCGCGGGCAGCGCGGAGGATCAACCCCCAGCGGGCCTTGTCGGCATCGGTTTCAAGGGAATTAATGGGCAAGTCGTAGCTTTGTTCGCTGGACAGGACGATTGCCATCATCGGGGCATCCAGCTCCCCCATGGCCTCGGCCTGTGCTACTGATACCAGATCATCGATTGCCATCGGTTGGTTCATAATACGCTCGCCTCCTCGATGCCATCAGGGTCTGTCAGGAAGAATGGGTCTCCCTGACAAACAGCATAGCCTGTTCCGCACACAAAGATAAACGTGGAGTTTTGGCAAGCGGATCACAAGCCCTACCCATCGAAGGCGTTCTCCAGGCGCTCATACTGACCGAACCAGGGGTTCGCTTCCTCCAACTGGGCCGCCAGTTGCAGCAGCCGGACTTCGTCCCCATGACGCCCACCGAACTGAACGCCCACGGGCAGGCCGGACGCCGTCCAGTGCATCGGGACCGACATGGCGGGAGTCCCGGTCAGGTTCGCCAGTTGGGTAAAGGGCGTACGGGCCAGGCTTTCCAGCGCCATCTGATCAACCTGGCCGGTACGGTGCACCAGCTTGCCCGCTTTCAGCGCCAGCATCAGTCGGGCGGCAATCTTCAGGTGGGCCGGGGTCTCCAGCTCCCCGATGCGAGCCGGAAGCTGGCCGGTGGTGGGGCACAGATACAGATCGTAGCTGCCGAAAAACGCGCCGAGCGCACGGGCAAAGTCGTTCCACTGCTGCCGGCGCCGAACGTAATCGGACAGGGGCATGGAATTGCCCAGCATGCCGATCAGTCGGGTATCCAGCTCGAAGTCTTCGTCCCGGGCCCCGAAGCGTTCCCGGGCCTGCGCCATCAGCGCCGATACTTCACCGAAATACAACCCCAGGTAACAGCGGGCCAGCGCCATACCATCGAATTCCGGCCGGGCGTATTCCACCTTGTGACCCAGGTTTTCCAGCACCCGGGCCGTCGCCTCCACTGCGGCCACACAGTCTGGCGCAACCTCGGTATCGTAGGGCGAGGAGGTGAACACACCGATTTTCAGGGTACCCGGCGATTGCTGGCTCAACTGGGAAAAAGGCGCCGGCGGCGCGGGAATGGCGAAGGGGTCGCCGGAGGCCGGACCGCTGAGGATGTCCAGCATCGCCGCGCTGTCCCGCACGGTCCGGCTGACCACGTGATCGGTGGAGGCACCGGTCCAGGCCTCACCAACCAGCGGGCCGCTGGAAATCCTGCCCCGGGAAGGCTTCAGGCCGAACAGGCCATTGTAGGCGGCCGGGATACGAATGGATCCGCCACCGTCGTTGGCTCCGGCCATGGGCACGATGCCCGCGGCCACGGCCGCTCCGGAGCCGCCACTGGACCCGCCGGGGGTAAGGTCGGTATTCCACGGGTTGCGGGACGGGCCCCAGAGCTCGGACTCCGTGACCGCTTTCAGGCCGAATTCGGGCGTTGCCGTACGGCCCAGAAACACCAGGCCACCGTCCCGGGCACGCCGGACAAACTCGGAATCCTGGGTCGCCACATTTCGGGTGAGGCCCCGACTGCCATAGGTACAGGGGTGACCGGCCTGTTCCTGGGCCAGGTCCTTGAGCAGCAGGGGAACACCTGCGAAGGTCGCCTCCCTGGGAAATTCCTGGCCGGGTGCTTCAGAAAACTGCGGGTAACAGATAGCATTCAGGGTGCCGTTCACCCGGGTGGCCCGCTCCGTCGCCGCCTCGCAGATTTCACGTGAGGTAACCTCCCCTCGCCGGATCAGATCGGCCAGTGCGGTGGCGTCATACCTCAGATATTCTGATTGCTTCATCATAGGTTCCGTTTGTTATTGTGTTATCGGGAAGGTCACGGACGTTACGTGTATGAACTGGAGACTGACGAGCTTACGACAGCTCTGCCTGATTTTCATCCTGGCGTGCACAGGCCTGAGCCAGGCCAGTGCCGACGCAAACCCGCCAACTACCCCGGCTGACTGGACCCGGGTGGTGCGGGATACACCCTACTGGGCGAGCCAGGGGGTGTACAGCAACATCCTGACCATCCGCGGCTGGGTACTGCGGGAATCCGGCTACTGCGCCGAAACCGAGCGCCACATCCTGTTCGACATGCGCGGTCAGTTCCTGGCCTGGATTTCAGACGGTTCAGACCGCGACGAAACCCAGCAACGCCTCAACGACACCCGCCGCTCCTTGCATGAGAAGACGCGTACCGACACCTGGCTCCCCGGAAAAACCGACCAGACCGGCTACCCGTTCGCGCTCGCCTGCAACCAGCCCCACGTCAATCTGGATGAAGCAGTGGCCCGCTACCTCGGCACCCTGCCCGCTGATCGCCTCTGGGGCGCCTGGGACGATCTCTCGTTCGCGTCCGGCGAGCAGCCAGGCTCGTTGCATGAGGCCCTGATGTATGTGTACCAGACCCGTATGGCTCAGGACCGGCTGGACCTGCCCCAGGCCCTGCCACGCTACCTCGCCGGCCAGCTCCTGATCGAAAGCGGTGGTCAGGTCCGGGCCCATTCCGGCGCCAATGCCCGCGGCATCCTGCAACTGTCACCGTCGGCGCTGTCGGACTGCCGGATCAAACCCCGCAACTACTGGCACCGGCTGGCGCAGATTGACTGTGCACTCCGTCTGATGGACCAGAACGCCAGCAATCTCCGGCCGGTCTTCGAGCAACGGTTTGGCAATCTGCCCGACGCCAAACAACAACGCCTGTTCACGCTCCTGCTGGTGCAGGCCTACCACGGCGGCGCCGGGCGCGTTGAAGCGCTGCTGGTGGATGACGAGCTGTCGAAGCCCGCCGCCTATTTTGCCGAGCACCACCAGCGTTTCACCGCGGGCGACATCGCGTTCGGCATGGTCTTCCACAATCTGGGCCGTGATCGCCTGGGGCTGGCCTCGCTGTACTACGTCGCCGACGTGCAACTGGCAACGGAAGCCCTGTGCCGGTCTCCTCGGCTGGCCACCACGGAATTCTGTGAATGGAACTGACCCTGCTGCCGGACAGCCTGAGCGTACCTGTCGCGACCTTTCTGCTGGCCTGCTCGGTTCTGACCTCCATGATCACCGCCAGTCTCGGTGCCGGGGGCGGCGTTTTGCTGCTGGTGGTGATGGCGACCTGGATGCCGCCTGCCGCCATTATTCCGGTGCACGGCATGATCCAGCTCGGTTCCAACGGCGGGCGCGCCTTGCTGACCCGCAAACAGGTGGACTGGAAGGTGATCGCTGCGTTCGCCCCAGGCGTGGTGGTTGGCGCCGGTTTGGGCGCCTGGCTGCTGGTCGACCTGCCCGCGCCGGTCTGGCAACTGACCATCGGCCTGTTCGTACTCTACCTGTGCTGGGGGCCACCGCTGCCCAGGCGATCCTTCGGCAACACCGGTATTTTCCTGGCCTCCGGGCTCACCAGCTTTGTCAGCCTGTTCGTGGGCGCCACCGGACCGCTGGTGGCGGCCTTCATCAAGCAGATCCACATCGACCGTTTCGCCACGGTCGCCACCTTTGCCACGGCCATGACCCTGCAGCACGCGCCCAAGGCGCTGGTGTTCAGCGTTGCAGGATTTGTCTTTCCGGATTGGCTGCCGTTTATCCTGGCGATGATTGCCAGCGGGTTTGCCGGGACCTGGCTGGGCCTTCACCTGCTCCGATCACTGAGCAACCGGTGGTTCCATCACACCTTTAACGTGGTCCTGACGCTGCTGGCGTTGCGGCTGCTGTGGCAGGCTGGCAGCGCCAGCAGCTGGTGAGCCTGACATGTCCGGGACGGACCAGGCACTAGTCGTCGGAGGGTGCCGGAACCACCACGACCGCATTTCGACCCCGGGACTTGGCGATGTAGGAACCCTCGTCGGCACGGGAAATCACTTCCCTGGGCCCGCTGTCGCCCGAGGTCAGTTCGGTCAGCCCGATGCTGGCGGTGACCCCGAAATGTTTGCCGTCCTGCTCGATCCTCAGCTCCGCCACCCGCGAACGGATACGTTCCGCCAGCGCTTCGGCCCGTTCGAGGCCACAGGCCGGAAGAATGATGCCGAACTCGTCTCCCCCCAGCCGGGCCACGATGTCGGACTTGCGCACCGCATCCTTGAACAGGTCCGCCAGCCGTTTCAGCAGATCGTCCCCCAGGAGATGGCCGCCCTCGTCATTGACCGGCTTGAAATGGTCCAGGTCGATCAACATCAGCACCGAGCGCTCGCGCTGCTGAGGCACGTCCGCCATGCACTTGATGAGCGCGGAACTGAACGCCCGGCGATTGAGTAGCTGGGTGAGACTGTCGTGGGTTGCCTCCCAGGACAGTCGCTCTTCTTCGCGGCGGCGTTCGCTGTCATCCCGGATCACAAACACCATGCGTTCGTTGTGCTTGCCCTGACGCACGTGAAGCATGGTCAGGTCGATGTCGAAAACCTCGTCCTTCTGGTTGCGCAGCGTACCGTACAGACTGTCGACATTGTCGCCGGTCAGAAAATCGGTGTGGGCAAGGGGCCCGTCGTTGCCCTCGATGACCACCAGATCGAAGAAATTGCGTTTGACGCAGTTACCCTCGGTGCCCAGGAACACGCAGGCCGCCTCGTTGGCGTAGCGGATACGGCCCTGGACATCCACCATCAGAACCCCCTCCTGCAGCACACCGAGAATATGTTCCGCCCGCTGCTGTTCTTCCCTCAACGCTTCCTCGACTTCGAGCTCGCGGGAAATATCCCGTACCACCGTGATGCTCCCCAGCGCCTTTTCCGGGGTTTCGATCACCGCCGTCATCACATCGCCCCAGATCAGCTCCCGCTCGCCGCGACTCGGGATCCGGAAACGGCCCCGGAAAATTTCCTTATTCCTGAGAGCCTGTTGCCATCCGTTGCGGACAGTCTCCCGATCGCCTTCGTAAACACCGTTGATCAACTGCGTGTGCTGGAGTTCGGAGGCGGGCTGGCCGATCAGCTTCTCGAACGCGGGGTTCACGAAATCAATCCGGCCCAGGACATCGGTCTGCACGATGCCGATCGGGGCACTCTGGGTCAGTGAACGGAAGAAGGCTTCACGTTCGGCCAGCGAACCCAGGACCTCCTCACGCTCGTCCATGACCGTGTTGAAGATTTCGGCCACCTGGCGGATCTCCCGTCCGCCGGATACATCCACCGGGTTGGTGCGAACCCCGAGGTGGCGCTCGTTGATCTGCCGACCGAGTGCTCGCAGCGGCGCCATCAGACGCTGGAACACCCACAACGCCAACGGCCCGATGACGGCGATGACGGCAAGCAGGGTCCAGCCAAACGCATCCGCCATCCGGGTTAGCGGAGCGAAGGCTTCACGGGCCGGCCACACCACCGCCACGAACCAGGGCACCTGCGCCATCTGCTGCACCGACATGATGGCGCTTTCACCCTGGCCATCGCGGGTCTGCCGGGTGCCCTCGAAGCCCCCCATGGCGTCCTTAAGCACCGGATTCCCTACCCGAACCGGGACCATGACCTCATCGCTTCCGCCATGGGCCAGGGTCACCCCACTGCGCGTGCCAATTTCGAGATACCCGGTCTTGCCGACCCGCAGTCCGGCAAACTCTTCCATGAAGTTGGAGCCCTTGAGGAGGATCGCCCCGCCAATCATGCCGAGGAACTTTTGCCGATGGTCAAAAATGGGCGCCGCGATCATGACCGCCGGCTTGTCCTGGTAATTCGAGATGTAGGGATCGCTGATCACCGGCGTCATGTGATGGGATACGTTCTGGAAATACTCCCGGCCACTGACGTTAAGACCGGTTTGTTCATACGCCTCGGGGTACTCGGCCAGGACCACGCCGGTGGCGTCGATCAGATAAAGGCCATCAAAAAGGTGTTGCAGAGCGGTTTGCTGACGGATGAGCACGCGCGCGCGGGCACTGAGCGCAGTCTCGTCCATGGTGAAGCTTTCGGCGACATGGCTGAGGGTTTCCAGACGCAGGGCAAGTTTGTCGTCCAGTTCACTCGCCACCAAACGGGCCATGGTTTCTACCTGGTCTCGCGCCTGTTGTTCGAGCTCACCCTGACTGAGCAGGGAACCAACAAGGGTAACTACCAAGGCAGACAGAAGGATGACAACAATCACCAGGGCCACCGCGCGATTAACGAGGCTCCCAAACCAACGTTTGATCATCGCAGCGTTCCAACTCCAAATACTGGGGCGTTACGGTAAATAGAGACTCTCCCCTCCTGACCGCCGCACCCATAATGGCAGCAGGTCTTGATCACGGATCCCTGAAGGAATCTTAACAGAGCCTTCGGGAATGTCAGGTTACACCTTGCAAACTTAGTGATAATCGTTATTATTTA
This sequence comes from Marinobacter arenosus, assembly GCF_019264345.1. Classification (NCBI taxonomy): domain Bacteria; kingdom Pseudomonadati; phylum Pseudomonadota; class Gammaproteobacteria; order Pseudomonadales; family Marinobacteraceae; genus Marinobacter; species Marinobacter arenosus. Next base: position 2,677,265 of record NZ_JAHVAO010000001.1, on the reverse strand, counting down.
GATCACCAACTTCAGTACCGAGTCGTAGACCATGCCAGACACTGCCACGCTCTCTGCAACCGAACCCTTTGGCGGCCTGCTTTCCCGTTTGTTCGATATGGGTGGCCCGGTCATGATGGTCCTTGTGGCTATCGCTGTGGCTGGTGCAATTACCTTCGTCTATTTGATGCTGATGGGCGCGTTATACGCGCCCCGGCTCACCCCCAGACTTAAAAAAATTGTGACAATCTGGCAACAATCGCCCGGGCAAGTGCAGCCATCACAACTGCGCCGGCAGGTAAGCGCGGTCGGTCGCCTGAACCCGATGCTCCACCTGGTCGCAGACACCATTGAGGCCTGCCAGCAACGGCAGGACATCGAGCGGGTTCGCAGCACCGTAGCCCGGGATGCCCAACACGCCCTGGAGCCGTTCGAGGCGCCGCTCAAAATCATTGAGGTAATCGCCGCCCTGGCGCCATTGCTCGGACTGCTCGGCACCGTCATGGGCATGATGGACGCATTCGGTGCCATGGCCGCAACGGAAGGCCGTGCCAACGCCGCCCAACTGAGCGGTGGGATCTACGAAGCACTGACCACAACGGCGGCAGGCCTGATCATCGCCATTCCGTTTGCGGCACTGGCCGCCTGGATCGAATTCCGACTGCGGCGGATCCACAAAACCATCGACGGCACCCTTGTCACGGTGCTGAACGTTGCCACCCAGGAAGCGGCCACACCCGAGGGGCAGGCCGTGGATGCGGAATCAACCCCCGCCGGCAGCGCCCGACCGACTGCGGACCACGCGCCGGGCTATTCGAATCCGGGCCGACCGCGCTTTGCCCATGCAACTGGTTGAACCCCGCCCCAGGCGGCCCATCCCCATTCGGATCACCCCGCTCATCGATGTGGTGTTCATTCTGCTGGTGTTCTTCATGCTCACCAGCCGGTTGCTACCGGTGGGCTTTCTGGAACTCGGCAACGCCACGCCCGAGCGAACCCCGGCAACCGGTCCGTCGATCCCGGAACTGACCGTGATCGGGCCGGACGAGGTACTTTGGCAGGATAAGCCCCGCACCCTCGAGGACCTGATGACCGGCCTGGCAGCCGCCGGCATTTCGGAAGTGAACCTCACCACCCGGCCTGACACCGAGCTCGGCGCTTTCACCCGGACGCTCAGCCGACTGGACAGCGCCGGCATCGACACCCACTGGAAACGTGCGACCACGCAGACACCATGACCCAACTGGTTCCCCCGCCGTCGACCTCAGGCAAAACACTGATGGAACGCGTGGAAGACGCGCTGCTGCCCCTGATCAATCTGGTTTTCCTGCTGCTGATGTTTTTCATTGTCGCGGGCCAGATTGCTGATGAGCCGTTACCCGAGCTTCCCGGCGCCTCGGATTCCAGTGAACAGCCCCCCCACGCCGACCTGCTGGTCACCGCCAGTGGAGTCTGGCAGGTAGCCGGTGAAACGCTCACCGCCAACACCCTGATTGACCAACTGCCAGCGCCCAATGCCGACCGCCCCCTGACAATCGCCGCCGCCGATTCTATCGCCATGGCGGACCTCGAAGCGCTGTTCCGGGTCCTTGAGCAGGGCGGGTATACCGACGTCGTGCTGCTGACGGAACCGGCATCATGACCACGATTCCCCGCGCTGCGCGCGCCGTCCTGCTGCTGGTCGCCGTCCTGATTACTCTGGTGGCCAGCCTGCTGGTGGCCCCGGATCAACTCGTTCGACTGCCGGCCCTGGGCGATGCGGCGATCAACACGGCGCCGGCGATCCGGATCAGCCTGGCGACAGAGTCCGAACCAACCCCGGAGCCACGCCCCGCGCCGCAACCGGCGGAACCGGCGCCCCCCCAAAAGCCAGAGCCAGAGCCAGAGCCAGAGCCAGAGCCAGAGCCAGAGCCAGAGCCAGAGCCAGAGCCAGAGCCAGAAACGCTACCTGAACCCACGCCGGAGCCAACACCCGAGCCGGTGATGGAAGCCCCGTCAACGCCGACCGAACCGGCATCGGACAGTGCCAGCGCCGAACCCACGGCCCAGCCGCAAAGCCAGCAGGTGGAACTCAATGCCGGGCGCTCGGATGCGGTCGATAACTACCTGACCCGGCTGGCTCGACACCTCAGCCGATTCTACGATTACCCCCAGCGCGCCCGCCGCCTGGGGCAGGAGGGCATGCCGGTGGTGGTGTTCAGTTTCCGGCGCGACGGCTCCCTGCTGGAGCACCGCCTGAAAACCGGATCCGGACACCAGCTCCTGGATGGCGCCGCCCTGGACATGCTGGAACAGGCCGCCCCGCTACCGCCCGTCCCGCCCGACATGAAGGGTCAGAGCTTCCGTTATGCCCTGCCGGTCCGGTTCCGGCTGCGCTGAGTCATTCAAACACCTGTTCCAGCGTGCAGCATGTCGCTGAAAAACGCACTGAACGGGTGCGCCCAGTTCCGACCCCGGACTCAACGGAACCCGCGCCTGGCCCAGGAAATGCCGGCAAGCCTCTGAAATAAAATATCTTTCATAACCGGCCACACACTCTGGCACGGTCTCTGCAACTCTCCCGGTAACGGGGCCAATGTCGGCTCTGTTCACAGCGACAGAATACTTTTCAGACGACGGCGTCTGCTCACCCCTGCATCCTTGAACGTGGCAGCGGGTGGGTAGCGCCGTTTTTTTGTGGGCGAGAGGAACGAGCTATGTCTTATATTTTACCTTCGGAGTTCGTCACCAAGATGGTGGACGCCGGTGAATCGAAGATTTACATGTCGACGCGGGACACGCTGATCCGGGCCTTTATGGCCGGTGCCATCCTGGCGCTCGCGGCCGCGTTTGCCATCACCATTGCGGTAGAGACCGGCGTCTTCCTGATCGGCGCCATCCTGTTCCCGATCGGTTTCTGCATGTTGTACCTGATGGGCTTCGACCTGCTGACCGGTGTGTTCATGCTGACGCCCCTGGCACTGCTCGATAAGCGCCCGGGGGTCACGCCGAAAGCCATCCTGCGTAACTGGGGCTGGGTTTTCCTCGGCAACCTTGGTGGTGCGCTGACCGTTGCGTTCATGATGGCCTTTATCTTTACCTACGGTTTCAACACCGACCCGGGCGCCGTCGGCGCCAAAATTGCCAGTGTCGGCGAAGCCCGCACCCTGGGGTATGCCGAGTACGGCGCGGCTGGCTGGGCCACCATTTTCATCCGCGGCATGCTGTGCAACTGGATGGTGTCCATGGGCGTGGTTGGCGCCATGATCTCCACCAACGTCAGCGGCAAGGTACTGGCCATGTGGATGCCGATCATGCTGTTCTTCTTCATGGGCTTCGAGCATTCCATCGTGAACATGTTCCTGTTCCCGTCGGCCATCATCATGGGCGGTGAGTTCTCGGTCATGGACTACCTCTGGTGGAATGAGATCCCGACCGTACTGGGCAACCTGGTGGGCGGCCTGGCCTTCACCGGCCTCACCCTGTACACCACCCACGTGCGTACGGCTCCGAAGCGTCCGGCTCCGGCAGCTTACGACGACTCTGCACTGGCGAATCGTGCCTGAGCGTTGCACTGCTCCGGCCGCCGCACAGGCCGGATTGCCCCCGCCGGTGTCACCACCGGACGGGGGCTGATTTATGTCAGCCACCCTGGACGTTACCGTCGGCCAGTATTCGGATCAGGGCCGCAAGGCCCTGAACCAGGATTTTCACGGCCTGTTGATTCCCGACAACCACCAGCGTGTGACCAAGGGCATCGCCGTGGCCATTGCGGATGGCATCAGCTCCAGCAATGTCAGCCAGGTGGCCAGTGAATCGGCGGTGGCCGGCTTCCTCAACGACTACTTTTCCACGCCCGACACCTGGTCGGTCAAACAGTCCGCCCAACGGGTCCTTCGGGCCACCAACGCCTGGCTCCACGCCCAGACCCGACAGAGCCAGTATCGATACGACCACGACCGGGGCTATGTCTGCACCCTGAGCGTGATGGTGCTCAAGTCCACAACGGCCCACGTCTTCAACGTCGGCGACTCCCGGATTTACCGGATTCACGACCGCGAGCTGGAGCAGCTCACCACAGACCACCGACTCTGGCTGTCCCGAACCGAAAGCTGCCTGACCCGGGCCATGGGCATGGAACATCGCCTCGATATCGATTACCGCGAGGCACCGCTGCGCGCCGGGGACCGGTTTCTCCTCACCACTGACGGTATCTACGAGCACCTGTCGGAAAGCGAGATCCTCCGGTTGCTCGAAGACGGGGGCGACGACCTCGATGCCACGGCCGAAGCCATCGCCAGGGCCGCGTTCGCCGCCGGCAGCGACGACAACCTGACGGTTCAGATCGTCCGGATTGATGCCGTGCCGGATGCCCGCGAAGCCCGTGAGCTTTACCGGGAGCTGGGGCAACTGCCCTTTGCCCCCGAGCTGGCCCCCGGCCAGATGCTCGACAGCTACCGTATCGCCCGGCAGCTCCATGCCAGTGGCCGAAGCCACGTGTTCCAAGCCAGGGACGAGTCCAGCCAGACGCCGGTGGTCATCAAGACTCCGTCCATGGACCTGCGGGACGACCGCCAGTACCTGGAACAGTTCGCCGCCGAGGAGTGGATTGCCCAACGCATCAACAACCCCCACGTGGTTCGACCCTTCGCGCCCGAACGACCACGGAGTCGCGTGTACCTGGTGACGCACTTCGTGGAGGGCCGGACCCTGAAACAGTGGATGCTGGACCATCCGGCCCCGGACCTGGAGACCGTGCGAAACCTGGTCGAACAGGTGGGGCGCGGCTTGCGAGCCTTCCACCGGCTGGAAATGGTGCACCAGGACCTGAAACCGGAGAACATTCTGGTGGACGCCGAGGGTACCGTGACCCTGATCGATTTTGGCGCCACCCGGGTCGCCGGCCTGCAGGAGTTGGGCGACAGCGACCCGCCGACTCACCCTCGGGGCGCGGCGCTGTACAGCGCCCCGGAAACGTTTCTGGGGGAACCGGCCAGTTGGCGGGCCGACCAGTTTTCGCTCGCCGTCATAACCTATCAGTTGTTCACCGGGCGGCTTCCCTACGAGGCGGAAGTGCCGAAGATCCGCAACCGCGCTCAGCAGCGCCGGCTCACCTACCAGTCTGCCCGCCCCTATCGCGAGGACATTCCTGTGTGGGTCGACGACGCCTTGAGTCGGGCCCTGCACCCGGAACCCCACCGACGCTATCCGGCCCTGTCCGAGTTTCTCCATGACCTGCGCCAGCCCGGGGCCGACTGGCAGAACCGCCATCGGCCACCCCTGATCGAACGGCACCCGGTAACCTTCTGGCAAAGCGTGTCTGCACTGCTGCTTCTGGCACTGCTGGCGTCTCTCGCATTCGACTGAGATTCATCGGGCCACTTCTTGCCCGGCCAGCAAGGTCTGGCCCGGACCCCGGGCACGCGGTTGCCTCAGCGCAGCCACCAACCTCCTGAAAATTCTGTGGGCGACTGTTTTATATGCCTTTTTCCGAGCTGGCACGGCACTTGTACTGGTTGAGCGGTGTCCAGGGAAATCCTCGGGGACACGTTTTCATTCACACGTCATGGAGCAGACTATGCCAACTCCCTGTTACATCAGTATCGAAGGCCAGACTCAGGGCAACATTACCGCCGGTGCGTTCACATCCGATTCCGTCGGCAACATCTACGTGGAAGGTCACGAAGACGAAGTGCTGGTCCAGGAATTCAGCCACGTTGTGACGGTGCCCACCGACCCCCAATCCGGTCAGCCGTCCGGTCAGCGGGTGCACAAGCCGTTCAAGTTCACCTCGGCGCTGAACAAGGCCACCCCGCTGATGTACAACGCCCTGGCCTCCGGCGAAATGCTGCCCAAGGTTGAACTGAAGTGGTACCGCACCTCCGTGGAAGGCAAGCAGGAACACTTCTTCTCCACCATCCTCGAAGATGCCACCATCATCGACATCCAGTGCAACATGCCGCATTGCCAGGACGCCGCCAGCGCCGATTTCACCCAGCTGGTGACGGCCTCCCTGTCCTACCGCAAAGTCACCTGGGAGCATGCCGTGGCCGGCACCTCCGGTGCGGACGACTGGCGCTCGCCAATCGAGGGCTGAGGGCTCGCGGGTAATCCCGCCACCATGGTCGGCCGACGCGCTGGCCGTGGTGCTTTTTACCCCTGCGCCGGCAACGGGTATCATGGAACCCGATGTCCTTGAATGAAGTAACCGCTCGATGAAAAGTGCTCAGGCCAGACAACTCGGCCAACTGATGTGCGACACCACCTACGACGTACTCTGGCAACCCGCGGCTGACTGGGTTCGAAACCGCTCTCCGGGCAGCTCGCTGACGTGCAGGGTCGGGTCGGGCCAGGCCACCTACCACCGCTTTGATCCCCAGCAGAAACAGCACTTGATTACCTACGGCGTTCGCATGGTTGAGGCCAAGTACCGCCCCGATACGGCCCAGGGCTGGCTTTCAAGCCGGGAGATCCGTCAACGGGCCTACTTCGGCGGGCAACTGAGCCCACTCAATCTGCTGGCCCACACCTGCTGCCATGAGTTCGCACACCTGTTGCAACAAAGTGCCGGCCAACGGTATCGGGGCTCGGTGCACAACCGGCATTTCTACGGCATCCTGGATGAGCTCTATGAAAGCGGTGGCGCCGAGGCGACACGCCAGACCCTCGCTGACCGGGCCGCCGACGCCGGCGTGGCCCTGTCCGACGTCGAATTCGAAATGCCGGACCCGATGGCCGAACGGTCTAACTGGCAGGTGGGAGAGGCCGTCGTCTTCGGCTCGGGCGCGCGGGAGGTGCGCGGCAGCATTCTCCGGGTCAACCGCAAGACGTGCACCGTCCGGGCAATCGGGCGTACCCGGAGCGTGCGCTACCGGGTACCGATCCAGATGCTGCGCAAGCTGAACTGACCGCCGATCAGGAAGCCAGTGTCGCCCGCTGCGGCAGCGTGTCCTCCAACAAACCGCGCAATTCCGGCACGCAGGAGCCGCAATTGGTCCCGCACTTCAACGCCTCGCCCAGTGCCTCAACACTGTGCTGGCCGGCGCGAATGGCACTCTCGATCTGTTTTTCACCGATCTGGAAGCAACTGCACACCAGGTCCCCCACGTCTTCGGTGTCCACCGATCGGGCGGCGAGCAGGCATTGACGCTGCTCCCGACTTAACCGCTCGGCTCCGAAACACTCATCCAGCCAGGCCAGATCCGGCAAGTCGGCGGCGGCTGTGTCGACCAACAAAACCGCCTGCAACTTACCATCCAGAATCCGGGCCGCCCGGAACCGGCCACAGGCGGGATCTCCCATCAACACCTGGGGCGCTCCCCCGAGCCAGGCTTCAACCTCACGGGCCCAGTCCACCGGTTGGTGTCCCGCCAGCCACCAGCTTTCACTGTGACTCAGCGGTTGCCGGCTCCAGTAGCCGTCCGGGCGGGCCTGGTCCGGTTGCCAGTTGTGGCCCGGACGCCGCATCAGTCGCGCCTGCCACCGGGTCGGCTCCGGCGCCAGGCTGGCAACGCCGTGCTTGCCCTCCGGCTGACCGGAGACCGGGTCGGTGACCGGCATCATCAAGCTGGTCGCGGTGGCCTCGGAGGCAAACCGCCTGTTCCAGTGGATCGGCACGAACACTTCACCCGGCCGCTGATCCTCGGTGACCCTGACCCGGCCGACGTAAGCGGCAGAGTCTTCACCGGTCAGTCGACCCAAATCGCCGTCCCGGAGGTTTAGCGGCCGGGCATCGTCCGGATGCACCTCGATAAACGGTTCCTGGCGATGCGCCAGCAGCCGCGGCGCCAGAGCGGTCCGGGTCATCGTGTGCCATTGGTCACGGATCCGCCCGGTGTTCACCACGATCGGGTGGACGGGGGTCGGCACCTGGCCCGAGGTAATCGTGGACACCGGGACCAGACGGGCGCGCCCATCGGGCGTCGAAAAGACACCGTCTGAATACAGCCGCCGGGTGCCGGACAGCTGTCCCGAGGCGTCGACAACCAGGGGCCACTGCACGGGCGCCAGCAGGTCATACCCGGCTTCCGAGAGGTCATTGAGGGCACCAATGTCAAACTTTCGCTGTCCGTAGGCCTCGCGGGCCGCCAGACCGGACAGCGCCGCATGCTCCCGGAAGATCGCCGCCGGCGTCTGGTAATCAAAGGCCTGGCCATGCCCCAGCTCCCGGGCCACGGCACTCAGTATCCACCAGTCTGGCCGTACCTCGCCAGGCAGCGGCAGGAACGAACGCTGGCGCGAGATACAGCGCTCGGAATTGGTCACGGTGCCGTTCTTCTCACCCCAGCCGGCGGCGGGGAGCAGAATATCGGCATATTCGGTGGTGTCGGTTTCCGCCACGCAGTCGGACACGATCACGGTGGGGCAGCGGGCCAGTGCTTCGCGCACCCGTGCCGAACGGGGCAGGCTGACCGCCGGATTGGTGCCCATGATCCAGAGGACTTTGATGTCGCCCCGGTGTACCGCCTCAAACAGGTCCACCGCCTTCATGCCCGGACCCTCGGGGATGGCTTCGGTGCCCCAGAATCGCGCCACCTGTTCCCGGGCTCCCGGGCTGTCGTAATCCATGTGCGCCGCGAGGGTGTTGGCCAGCCCGCCGACTTCCCGGCCACCCATGGCATTGGGTTGCCCCGTAAGCGAGAAGGGACCGGCACCGGGTAAGCCAACTCGACCGGTCGCCAAGTGGCAGTTAATGATGGCGTTGCATTTATCGGTACCCGCCAGCGCCTGGTTGATACCCTGGGAAAAGCCCGTGACCGTGCGCGGCGTCTGCGCAAACCAGCGATAGAAGCGTTCAACATCGCCAACCGGAAGATCGCACTGTTGGGCAACGGAAGTCACCGAGGGCGCCGCCTCGAGGGCCGCCTCGAGGGATGCGTCATAACCCTGGCAGTGTCGCGCCACGTAGTCATGGTCGACGGCCCGGTGTTTTGCCAGCCACACCAGCAGGCCGTTAAACAGGATGGTGTCGGTGCCCGGCTTCAGTTTCAGGTGCAGGTCCGCCAGTTCAGCGGTTGCCGTTCGGCGGGGATCGATCACCACCACCCGCCGCCCCGACCGGCCCGCGGCCTTCATCCGCTGGTACAGCACCGGATGGGCCCAGGCCGCATTGCTCCCGGCCAGCACCAGCAGGTCCGCCAATTCGACATCCTCGTAACAGCCCGGCACGCAGTCCTCGCCGAAGGCCCGTTTGTGAGCCGCCACCGCCGAGGACATACACAGCCGGGAGTTGGTATCCACGTGGGGCGTACCGATGAAACCTTTGGCCAGCTTGTTGGCCACATAATAGTCTTCGGTCAGCAACTGGCCCGACAGGTAGAAGGCCACGGACCCGGGCCCGTGCTCAGCCACGACCTCTCGTATGGCCCCGGACACAGCGGCCAGAGCTTCCGCCCAGGTGCGATCCGCTCCCGCCACCCGGGGCGACAACAACCGACCGGTTGGCACCAGGGTTTCATGCAGTGCAGAGCCTTTGACACACAGGCGACCCTGGTTCGCCGGATGGTCCTGATCGCCGGTAACCCCATCGGGGCGCGCGGCAACACCGCAGCCAACGCCACAATAAGGGCAGGTGGTCTTGATCCCGGTTGCGGAGTTCAGCTTGGTATCCACGTTTCATCCTCTTGGCTCACAAGCAAAAAGCCCCTCGACTGCACACGGGTGATCCGTTGGGCAGTGGAGGGGCTTCGTTGCCTGGTTTCAATAATGGGTCGGTTTCTGGCAATTCACGGTGCAATAACAGGGCCAGTGCGTCCCCGATCGGAGGATCGAGGCCCCAGGCCTGTGGCCATGCCGCCCCGGGGCCGGCACCCGACACCAACCCCGACGTTCGTCTTTGCCGAAACCCGGGTCAGCGGGGCCACAATGGTGCAAAAAACCATCAAGATGCACTAAAACGACTCGGTCCAGACAGCGGAAGCTCCGTCCATGAGCTGCGCCGGTTTTTCTTACCTCCTGTTTTCACGCATTTTTTTATCACTGGCACAGGCTGTGCAGACTATCTCCGTGAACATTCGAGAACATCACAGATTCGACAGGCATAGGCGCCTGCTTTCCGGCAACGGAGGGCAGGCGCTTTTTTTTTGCCTGAAAGAACATCGCGAGGTAAGGAACCATGAAGACATCCCTGACAATCGTCACCGGAACACTCCGACAACTGGCCGGACTGGCCACGGCAGTCTCGCTGCTGACCGGTGCCAGCCTGACCCAGGCCGAGATTGGCGCGCCGGAGAAGCCGGACCTGAAACTGGGCTTCATCAAACTGACGGACATGGCACCCCTGGCTGTCGCCTGGGAACAGGGCTTCTTTATGGACGAGGGCCTGTTCGTCGAGCTGGAGGCTCAGGCCAATTGGAAAGTTCTGCTGGACCGGGTCATCACCGGTGAACTGGACGGCGCCCACATGCTGGCCGGCCAGCCTCTGGGCGCCTCCATCGGCTACGGCACCCAGGCCGACATCATCACCGCCTTCAGCATGGACCTCAACGGCAACGGCATCACCGTGTCCAACGATGTCTGGGAAACCATGAGCCAGCACATCCCCGAACAGGATGGCAAGCCCGTTCACCCGATCAGCGCCAGCGCACTGAAGCCGGTGGTGGAGGAATCCCGGGCCAAGGGCGAGCGGTTCCGCATGGGCATGGTGTTCCCGGTCTCCACCCACAATTACGAGCTGCGTTACTGGCTGGCCGCCGGGGGCCTGAACCCGGGCTACTACGCGCCCCAGCGCGGCGACACCAGCGGTACCCTGGAGGCCGACGTGCATCTGTCGGTCACGCCACCGCCGCAAATGCCGGCCACCATGGAAGCCGGGACGATTCAGGGCTACTGCGTCGGCGAGCCGTGGAACCAGCAGGCCGTGTTCAAGGGCATCGGGGTACCGGTGATCACCGACTATGAGATCTGGCCAAACAACCCGGAAAAGGTCTTTGGTGTCACCCAGGCCTGGGCCGAGGAGAACCCCAACACCCACCTGCACCTGTTGCGGGCACTGATCCGCGCCGCGCACTGGCTGGATGAGAACAACAACGCCAACCGGGAGGAAGCGGTCGAGATCCTGGCCCGTCCCAGCTACGTTGGCGCCGATGCCGAGGTCATCGCCAATTCCATGACCGGTACCTTCGAGTACGAGAAAGGCGATGTCCGGGAAGTGCCCGACTTCAACGTGTTCTTCCGCTACCACGCCACCTACCCGTACCCGTCTGACGCCATCTGGTACCTCTCGCAGATGCGTCGCTGGGGACAGATTCCGGAAGCCAAGTCGGACGACTGGTACATGAAGACCGCGGCCCGGGTCTACCGGGGCGACATCTATGCCGAAGCGGCCAAATCCCTGATCGAAGATGGCCTGATGAATGCAGAGGATTTCCCTGACTTCAGCCAGGAAAACTTCGCCCGCCCGGACCAGGGTGAGCTGATCGATGGTGTCGCGTTCACACCGCGCCAGCCCAATGCCTACATCGACAGCTTCGACATTGGCCTCAAAGGCTCCGAGACACCGTAACCGGGAGTACCCAGGAGAACGACATGAGTACGTCAACCACCCCCACTTCCAGAACCGGCGCATCCGGCTGGCTGAAACTGCTGGCTGACCGGTTCACCGGCGCCGAGCTGGCCCAGGGCGGCAAGCAGCTGCTGCTGCCGACCATCGGCATTCTGATTTTTCTCGGCTTCTGGCATCTGGCCGCACCCCAGGTGGACACATCGCTGGGCACCTTTCCCGGGCCGGCGCAGGTCTGGGAGCAGGGTGGACAGCTGTGGCAGGAACACGCGAACCAGCGGGCACGGGCGGACAAGTTCGTGACCATGCAGGAGGAGCGCAACGCCCGGATCCTGGCCGACAACCCGGAAGCCGAGGTCAAGATCCGTGATTACCCCGGAGCCCCGACGTTTCTGGATCAAGTCGTCACCAGTCTCATTACCGTGCTGGCGGGCTTCATACTGGCTACGATCATCGCCGTCCCCCTGGGCATCGTGTTCGGCCTGAACCGGTATTTCCAGGCCGCGGTCAATCCCCTGATCCAGATCTTCAAGCCGGTGTCGCCCCTGGCCTGGCTGCCGCTGGTCACCATGGTGGTGTCCGCCACCTACGTCAGTGACGATCCGATGTTCGAAAAGTCGTTCCTGACCTCGATGATCACGGTGACCCTGTGCAGCCTGTGGCCCACCCTGATCAACACCAGCGTCGGCGTCGCGGCCGTGAATCCGGATCTGCTGAACGTATCCCGGGTGCTGCGGCTGTCGTTCTGGACCCACGTCCGGAGGGTCGTCCTGCCGTCCTCGGTCCCGATGATCTTCACCGGCCTTCGGGTGTCCCTGGGCATTGCCTGGATGGTGTTGATTGCGGCCGAAATGCTGGCCCAGAGCCCGGGCCTGGGCAAATTCGTCTGGGACGAATTCCAGAATGGCAGCAGTCAGTCCCTGAGCCGGATCATGGTGGCGGTACTCGCCATCGGGTTTATCGGCTTCCTGCTGGATCGCATCATGCTGCTGATCCAGAAGAAAGTCGCCTGGAACGAATAACGGAGATGATCATGACTAAAGCGCATTTGGAACTGACCGGGGTCGAAATGGCCTTCGATACCCCGAAGGGCCCCTTCGTGGCCCTGGACAACGTCGACCTGAAGATCAAGAAGGGCGAATTCGTGTCCCTGATTGGCCACTCGGGTTGCGGAAAATCCACGGTCCTGAACATCGTCGCCGGCCTGCTGCAGGCCACCAAAGGGGGCTGCGTACTGGACGGCCATGAAGTCAATTCACCCGGCCCGGAGCGGGCAGTGGTGTTCCAGAACCACGCACTGATGCCCTGGCTGACGGTGTACGAGAACGTGGAACTGGCGGTGCAGCAGGTGTTCCGCAAATCCATGGCCAAACAGGAACGCCGGGACTGGATCCATCACAATCTGGAACTGGTCAACATGGCCCACGCCGCCAACAAGCGGCCGGGGGAAATTTCTGGGGGTATGGCCCAGCGGGTGGGCATTGCCCGGGCCCTGGCCATGAAACCCAGCGTCTTGCTGATGGACGAGCCGTTCGGGGCACTGGATGCCCTGACCCGGGCGCACCTGCAGGATTCGCTGATGGATATCCAGCAGGACCTGAACAACACGGTGATCATGATTACCCACGACGTCGATGAGGCGGTACTGCTGTCCGATCGCATCATCATGATGACCAACGGCCCGGCCGCCACTGTGGGCGAGGATTTGCACATCGACCTGCCCAGACCCAGGAACCGGGTCACCCTGGCCGACGATCCGACCTACGTGCATTACCGGCAGGAGGTCCTGAAATTCCTGTACGAGAAACAGCGCAAGCTGGAACACATAGCGCCCCGACGGGGCGGCCAGCCTGCTGAGACAACCCCGGAGACAAAGAAGGCTGCCCAGGCCGCACGGGCCTGAGCCGTTCCGCCTTACTTCAGAACATCGGCCATGGAGACCAGGGCCCGGGCTACCTCGGGCAGCTTCTTGCCCTGGTCCATGGCCAGTTTCCGCAACACCCGGTGGGCCTCGTCGTTGTCGATCTTGCGATGGTCCATCAACAGCAACACCGCCTTCTCCTGGGTTTTCCGGTCTTCCAGGGCTTCCTTGGCGCTCTGCAACTCGTCATTCATCTGCTGAAGCCGGCGAGTCTGTTCCTGCACCAGATCGAAGATGGACCGGCCAAACTGCTGACCCACCCCGTCACTGTTCCAGGATTCTCCCGCCCGGGCATCGTCGCCGGAATCACATAACACCAGCAGCGGCTGGGACGACGTATCCTGCTGGTCCAGGGACGCGATCAGGGTTTCCTGGTGCGCCAGGGAATTGCGGGCCTCGGCAAAGCGCTCGACACAGCGGGTGTGAAAGCTGCCTTCCACCGCATCTTCGACTTTCTTGAGCTCATCCATGCGTTCGGACATCAGCGTGAACCAGTGGTCCGCCAGTTCCGGGTCGAGGGACTTGTAGCGACCGACTGAACAGCCAAGCTGGCGCAGGCGTTCGATTTCGGTTTCCCGATCGTTACCGCGCAGGGACTGCCATAATTCGCGACTCTGGTCATCGGCGAAGCTGACAAACACGTCGAAACAGCGCTCCTGTGCCTCAACAAGGTGCATCATGCGCGTTGACAGTGCATTGTCGAAGCCGCCACTGGAGAATCCGGCGGACCCCACCGCCCGCTCCTGACCACAGAACTCCTTGCCATTCATCAGGTGCACCATGGCCACCAGCAAGCCCGCGATGGACGGATCGACGGCCGTGTCGGCGGCCTCGAAAACGACGGTAATGAACTCGTGGATCAGGCCGCAATAGGCGTCGGTGGCTTCGGCAGCCGACAACGTGCGGTTCTCAACCCCGACCCGCAGGGCCGGTAGCGCCTCGAGGCCGTGCAAGGCACTGGCGATGTGGTTGAGGAGGTGACTGCTGACGGGGTGGGCCGTCAGTTCCTCATGCACTTCGGCCAGGGCCTGCTCGAAGATGCCCGCCAGGCGTTCTGACTCCGCGATTGTCGCCCGGCGCTCGGTCACAAACTTTTCGCCGCCGGACCCCAGGAATACGTTGGAGGCCCCACGCTCCCGCTGCAGGCCGTGCACCAGATTGCTGATGCTCTGGACCACCTTGCCCATCTGCAGGAAGTACTGGAGGTTCATCAATTCGCACTGCCGCGAGGCGATCAGGTAGTCCGCCGCGGACGGCGGAGTGGGGTTGTGCTGTTTTCGTCTGGTGTTCATGGCATGACTCCCGGCACGTGGCCGTACTTTCTCGATACCCAAGAACTCAGCAATTACCGCGCCAGCAAAAGGCATCAAAGTCGTGCAAACCGCCCCACCACAGGGCAACAAATCCCGCTCGCCCACGCTCGTCTCGCGCACCAATTCACGGATGTTGTTGATTTTAAAGGCACTAGAAAAGTGGCACGAAGATCGCTTAGTCGAACGTAAGGATGAACGTCCCGGCCAAGGATTCGGCCGGACCATCAGATCATTGTTGTTGGCATTGGCGCCGGACCATCGATTCCCCCTCGGGGATGAGATGCTCCGGCTTTTTTTGTTGGTTCGGAAAGTGAGGGGAGCAGGTATGACCCGCAACAGGGAACGCACTCTGGTTATCTGCGGCCATGGCATGGTGGCGCAGCGCTTCCTGGAAGAGCTGGTGGCCCGGCCCCTTGCGACTCGTCTGAACATTATTGTCTTCAACGGCGAATCCCGGCCGGCCTACAACCGGATCCAGCTATCGGCCCTGCTCAGTGGCGATGCCGACGAAGGCAGCCTGACGCTCAAGCCCGGGGACTGGTTTTCGCGCCATGGCATTCGCGTGCATTGCGGTGAATCGGTCAGCGCCATTGATCGCCAGAGCCAGACCGTGACCACCACCACCGGACGTATCCAACGATACGACCGCCTGGTCATTGCCACCGGCTCCCGGCCAGGCCGACTGGGCCTTCCCGGCGAAGACCTGCCCGGCGTGACGCAATTCCGGGATTTCGACGACACCTGCCACCTGATCGAGCAGAGCCGGACCCGCAAACGGGCGGTCGTGGTGGGCGGCGGCTTCCTCGGTCTCGAAGCCGCCGCCGGCCTGCTGCGTCGGGGCGTCGCAGTGACGGTCCTGCACCGCAGCAGCCACCTGCTGAACCGGCAACTTGACCCCACCGGAGGCAACCTGCTGGCGGACGCCCTGAGGGCCAAAGGCATGGAGATTCTTACGTCAACCTCACCGGTCCAGTTCCTGGGCCGGGACGGTGTGCGCGCGGTTCAATTGAGTGATCAGACCGTCCTCAGCACCGACCTCGTCGTTGTCGCCACCGGCATTGTGCCGAACCGGGAACTGGCGCAGGCGGCTGGCCTCGATTGTGGGCGGGGAATCCGGGTGGACCGGCAACTGCGCACCAGCGATCCCCGCATCCATGCGCTCGGCGAATGTTGCGAACTGGACGACGAAACCTTCGGACTGGTGGAACCGGGCTATCAGCAGGCCCGGGTGCTGGCTGAGGTACTGGCGGACGACGCCAGCTCCGCCAGCTATCGCCGTTCGGTGATCGCCACCCGGCTCAAGATCAGCGACGTTCCGGTCTTTTCCTGCGGCCTGCAGGCCCCGGACGACAGCACCGAATCCCTGGTCTGGCAGGACTTCGAAACCGGCGGTTACAGCCACCTGATCATTCGCGACAACCGCCTTGTCGGCGCGATTCTGGTTGGCGACACCAGCCAGGGCCCCTGGTATCAGGAGCTGATCGCTGACAACGCCAACATTGCCCGGTTCCGGGCCCAGCTGCCGTTTGGCAGGCAATTTTGCGAGGCGGCGGCCTGAGCCGTCGCCCATGAAAGAGGACAAAACCATGAGCAAGAAAACCCTGATCGTGATCGGCAACGGAATGGTGGGCCATCACTTCCTCGAGCAGTTCGTTACCAGCCCGGCGGCGGCGGACTACGACATCGTCGTTTTCGGTGAGGAGAAACAGCTGGCCTACGACCGGGTCCACCTGTCCGAGTACTTTGCCGGCTCGACCCACGCCGATCTCGCCATGGGCACCGCCGACTGGTACACCGAACAGGGTATCCAGCTGCGCCTGAACGAGGCGGTCACCAGCCTCGACCGTGACCAGCGCACCGTGACCACGCCCAAAGGGCAGTACCGCTACGACGAACTGGTGCTGGCCACCGGCTCCTACCCGTTCGTGCCGCCCATCGAGGGTCGCGAACACCCGCACTGCTTCGTGTACCGGACCCTTGAGGATCTGGATGCCATCCGGGCCAGTGCCCAGAGCGGCAAATCCGGCGTGGTGGTCGGCGGTGGCCTGCTCGGCCTCGAGGCCGCCAACGCCCTGAAAAGCCTCGGCCTGCAGGCGCACGTGGTGGAATTTGCCCCCCGGTTGATGCCGGTGCAGCTGGATACCGACGGCGGCGCGCTGCTGCGCCACAAGATCGAAGAGCTCGGTGTGCAGGTTCACACCGAGAAAGCGACCACCGCCATCGTGGAAGGCGAGGATGCTCGCCTGCGCATGAACTTCAGCGATGACAGTCACCTGGAAACCGACCTGATCGTGTTCTCCGCCGGTATCCGTCCCCAGGATGCCCTGGCCCGGTCCAGCGGACTTGAGGTGGGTGAACGCGGCGGCATCGTCGTCAATGATCAGTGCACCACCTCGGACCCACACATTCACGCCATTGGCGAGTGCGCCCTCTGGGACCAGCGGATCTTCGGCCTGGTGGCCCCGGGCTACACCATGGCGCGTACCCTGGCCTCGGTGCTCAACGGCGATGCCGGGGCCGCCTTCACCGGCGCCGACATGAGCACCAAGCTGAAGCTACTGGGCGTTGACGTCGGCTCCATCGGTGACGCCCACGCCCAGACACCGGGCGCGCGCAACATCCGCTTCAACGACGAACAGGCCGGGCATTACCGTCGCATGGTGATCAGCGAGGACGGCAAGACCCTGCTGGGCGCCATCCTGGTGGGCGACAACAGCCATTACGACACCCTGCTTCAGTACACCCTGAATGGCATCACCCTGCCAGACAATCCGGAAACCCTGATCCTGCCGGAAAGCCAGGGTGGGGCACCCGCCCTGGGCCCGGATGCCCTGCCGGAAACCGCATCCATCTGCTCGTGCCACAACGTCACCAAGGGCGACATCTGTGGCGCGATTGACGCCGGCTGTGGCGACCTGGGCAGCATCAAGGCCGAAACCAAGGCCAGCACCGGCTGTGGTGGCTGCACCGCCCTGCTCAAGAACGTGGTCGACAGCGAACTGGAGAAGCGCGGCGTGGAGGTCAGCAAGGACCTGTGCGAGCACTTCCCGTACAGCCGCCAGGAGCTGTTCCACATTGTGAAGGTGAACGGCATTCGCACCTTCCGCACCCTGATCAGCCAGCACGGCAAAGGCCACGGCTGCGACATCTGCAAACCGACGGTGGCCTCCATCCTGGCCACCTGCTGGAACGACCACATCCTGGCCACCGACCACGTGCCACTGCAGGACACCAACGACACCTTCATGGCCAACATGCAGAAAAACGGCACCTACTCCATCGTGCCGCGCATCCCCGGCGGTGAAATCACCCCGGACAAGCTGATTGTCCTCGGCGAGGTGGCCAAGCAGTACAACCTGTACACCAAGATCACCGGCGGCCAGCGGGTCGACCTGTTCGGCGCCACCCTGAGTGAACTGCCGGAAATCTGGGAAAAACTCATCGCCGCCGGCTTCGAGACCGGTCACGCCTACGGCAAGTCCCTGCGGACGGTCAAATCCTGCGTCGGCAGCACCTGGTGCCGGTACGGCGTCCAAGACAGCGTCGGCATGGCCATCCTCCTGGAGAACCGCTACAAGGGCCTGCGCGCGCCGCATAAGGTCAAAATGGCGGTGTCCGGCTGCACCCGGGAGTGCGCCGAGGCCCAGAGCAAGGACTTCGGGGTCATTGCCACCGAGAACGGCTGGAACCTCTACGTCTGCGGCAACGGCGGCATGCGCCCGCGCCACGCCGACCTATTTGCCACCGACCTGTCGGACGAGGAACTGATCCGGACCATCGACCGGGTGATCATGTTCTACGTGCGCACCGGCGACCGGCTGCAGCGCACCAGCGTCTGGATGGAAAACCTGGAGGGCGGCCTGGATTACCTGAAACAGGTGGTCCTGGAGGACAGCCTGGGGATCTGTGCGGAACTGGACGAGCACATGGCGGGCATCGTCGATACCTACCAGTGCGAGTGGAAGACCGCGGTGGAGGATCCGGAGAAGCGCAAGCGGTTCCGGGAGTTCGTGAACGCGCCGGAGCAGAAGGACCCGGTACAGCAGTGGACGACCGAACGGGATCAGCGGCGGCCGGTTTTGGAGTCAGCCTAGCCTGTTTTTGGGTGCAAGAGCGCGGCGGCAAGGGAGTACTTTTCCTCTGGGAAAATAACTCGCTGCGCTCAGACATCTTTTCCCGGCGGAAAAGCACACCCATACCGCCTCACTCAGGGAACCCTGAGATAGACAGAATTAAAGGAGAACAGCCATGAAAGCTCGTACTTGTTGGGACGCGGTTTGTACCGTTGAGGATCTGGTGCCGGAATCCGGTATTGCGGTCTGGACTGACGATGGACCGGTGGCGGTATTCTATTTGCCGCACCGGCTGCCGGCGTTGTTTGCCATCAGCCATACCGACCCGTTCAGCGGTGCCAATGTGCTGGCTCGTGGAATCACAGGGGATTTGAAGGGCGAACCCGTGGTGGCATCGCCGCTGTACAAGCAGCACTTCAGCCTGGTAACCGGCCAGTGCCTGGAAGATGAAAACGTGTCGGTCAGAACCTATCCCGTGCTGTTGGACGGTGACAAAATCCGGCTGGAAGTCCCAGTTAATCAGTCAGAATCCGCCGTAGCCTGAAAATCGGTCGATCTGAGCAGCCGAACAAGCCGATTTGGGGGTGTGGTGTCTTTTTTCTGCCAGGAAAAAGCTGTCTGAGCGCAGCGAGTTCTTTTTCCCAAAGAAAAAAGACACCACACCCCCGAAGCGGCGATACCCCCTGAGAAAACCGCTACCGGCCAGAGGCCGTCCTGAAACGCTCCCGCCAGCCCAGAACAACGATGGTCAGCGCCGGCAGAAACGTCACCGTCACAATCGCCGCACCCACCAGGCCAAACAGCACAATCGCCCCCACGCCACGATAGAGCTCGGTACCCTCGCCCTGCAGGAACACCAGGGGCGACAGGCCACACAGCGTGGTCAGGGTCGTCATGGCGATGGGGCGCAGGCGGGTGCGGACCGCATCCGTAACCGCGTCCACCACCGAGCCGCCCTTGTGACGCAGGTTCTGGCGGGCCTGGTCCAGCACCAGAATCGGGTTATTCACCACCGTACCCATCAGGATCAGGAAGCCCAGCATGGTGATCATGTCGAAGGGCTGGCGCAGCGGCTGCAGGCCGAGCAACGGCAGCAGGCCCCCGACCAGGTTCATCAAGGCCAGGCCGACAATGCCACCGGCAACGCCCAGGGGAATCGCGGTCAGGATCAGCAGCGGGAAGCCCCAGTGCGCAAAGATCGCCACCAGGACCAGGTAGACAATGGCAATGGCGATGATGAAGTTACCAGCCAGGGCGTCGCGGGTGGCGTTGAGCTGGTCACTGGCACCGGAGATGTCAACGTTCACACTGGCCGGCAACGTGCCTTTCTCCCGCATCGCCTGCAGCAACTCGGTACGCACCCGTTCCACGCCAGCTTCCAGCGGAACGTCCCCGGGTGGAATCACGTTGAGGGTGACCGTTCGTCGACCGTCCACCCGCCGGACCACACTGGTATCCACGGTTTCCTCGATGGCCGCCACACTGGACAGCGGCAGGGTGGCGCCTTCGGGCGTGTGCACCATGACATCCGGCAGCCGGGTGAGCTTTGAATCCCGGCCCTCGCGGCCGTACAGGTAGATATCGATCTTGTCGTCATCGAGAAAGAAGTCGTCGATGTAACTGCCTTCGGTCAGCGACGCCACCGTAAAACCGATGGCTTCGGTATCCAGGCCCAGTTCGGCCGCCCGGTCCCAGTCCGGCCGGATCTGGATCAGCGGCTGAGCCAGGGACAGGGTCGACGGCTGGCTCTGGATCCGCGGGTTGTCGAAAATGGCCTCGGCCTGCCGGTAGGCAGCGTTGGCGGCCTGATAGACCGAGACCAGGTCCGGCCCGGAAATGTCCAGATTGATGCTGCGGGTGCCGCCGTCATTGCTGGAAATGATCGACCCCTTGGCGGCAAACGCGCGCATGCCCGGAAACTGCTCGTAGACCCGGGTGATCTCGTCCATCAACGCCTCGATGTGCGTCGGTTCCAGGGTCTCCGCGATGATTCTCAGGCCGGTGGGCGTGATCTGCAGGTTCAGGTAGGCCATCGGCGGCACACCGGTCTCGCCCGCCGCGTAGGCCGCACCGTCCGCGTTTACATGGGGCAGGAAATGGTCTTCCACCTGCTGCCCGATCGCGGCCATTTCGTCCAGGTTGTAGCCGGGCGGTGCGCTCATGGCGGCAAAGGTCTTGGGTTCCTCGCCCTCGGGCAGGTACTCCGCCGGTGGTGTCAGGAACAGGATCACCCAGGCACTCGCCAGCACGGTGGTGGCGATCACCAGGATCCGCCGCACCGAGCCGGACACCAGCCAGCGCACGGTCGCCATCACGGTGGTGGCCCAGCCGCCGGCGGTCTCATTGCCGTATTGATCGGTCTGGACCGTTCCGCGGCCGAAATCCAGCCGGGCGCAGAGGGTCGGGATGATCGTGATGGCCACCAGCATTGAGGCCAGGATGGCGGCCGAAATGGCGATGGCAACGTCCGAATAGAGCTGCCCGGCTTCCTCATCGATGAACAGGATCGGCAGGAAAACCAGCATGGTGGTGGCGGTGGAGGCCAGCACGGCGGGCCAGACTTCCTTCACGCCCTTGAGCGCCGACTCGAAGCGATCCAGGCCCAGACGGCGGTGTCGTTCAATGTTCTCCAGCACCACGATGCTGTTGTCCACGGTCATGCCAATCGCAAAGGCAATGCCCGCCAGCGAGATCACGTTGATGGTGCGTCCGGTGATCAGCAGGCCGATGAACGCCGCGATGGCACAGAGTGGAATCCCGCATACACCGGCCAGCGTCGCCCGGCCGGATCGAAGGAACAGGTACATGACCAGGGTGGCAAACACCGCGCCGATGCCCAGGTTGGTCCAGACGTTGGCGATGGACGCCTCGACGTAACGGGCATCGTCCGCCGTCAATTCCAGGATCATGCCGGCCGGTCTGAGGACCTCGTCGTTGATGGCGGCCACCTCGTCCATCATCGCGTGCTTGATGTCGATGACGTTGGAGCCGCTTTCGCGCCGGACCTGCAGACCGATGACCCGCCGGCCGTTGATCTTCGCCAATTCCCGGATGCGGGAGTGGCCGGGCTCAACCCGGGCCACCTCCCCCAACCGCACCACACTGTCGCCCTGGCGAAGGACCACCAGCCGTTCAAGCGCCTCGATATCGTCGAAGCGGCCGACGGTACGCAGCAGGTAGCGGCGCTTGCCGGCCTCAATCTCGCCACCGGAGATGTCCCGGTTGCGATCGGTGACCGCATCGCGCAGGTCCACCAGGCTCAGGCCACGCTGGGCCAGCGCCGCCGCGTCGACAATGATCTGCATCTGCCGGTCGGCGCCACCCCCGACTTCCACTTCCGACACCCCGGGTACGCTTTCCATCCGGGGGCGCACCCGGTCTTCAATGAAATCGCGCATCAGCTCGATGTCCAGCTCCCGAGGATTGCCTTCCAGGGTCGAGACACGCAGGTACATGAAGGAATTCGAAGAGAAGGACGCGGCCACGATACGGGGTTCATCAACATTGCGGGGGTAATCAGGAACCTGGCTGAGGGCATTGTTGATCTGAATGAGGGTTTCGGTGATGTCGACACCGAACGGAAACTCCAGCTCGATTTCCGCCGAGCCACTCTCCGCGGTCGCCATCATCCGGCTCAGGTTCGGCACGTTGCGCAGGTACCGTTCCTGTTCGATCAGGATCTCTTTCTCGATGTCCTGGGGCGTGGCGCCCGGCCAACGGGTTTCGACGGTGACCGTCCGAACCTCCAGATCCGGAATCATCTGCACCGGTATCCGGAACGCGGCCGCGGTCCCCAGGATCGCGACGATCAGGGCAATAACGGCGACGAGGATACCGTGGCGGATCACGCCGGCAAACATCAGCGGGCCTCCCGCTCAGCAATCCGGACGGTAATCCCCTCACTGAGCGACTCGTTGCCCCGAATAACCACCTGCTCACCCCCGCTCAGGCCATCGGTGACCTCAACCCGACCCTTGAAGGCGGTCCCCAGGCGCACCCGTTTTTCACTCACGGTGTAGGTGTCGCCCTCGGCAGATTGGGCAATCCAGACCGTCACCCGGCCCTCGGGGTAGCGGTTGATGGCGTCCCGGGAAACGGTCAGCCCTTCCTCTCCGGTGCTGACCCGGAGTACGGCCTGCACCGCCATGCCCGGCCAGAATCCGGCGCCCTCAGGCTGGAGCGCCCGCAGCAGGAAGGTCCGCGACTGCGGGTCGGTCACCGGAACCCGGGTGTTGATGGTTGCCTCGACAAAACCAGTCCCCTGTCGAACCCGCAGGCTGGAGCCTTCATCCAACCGGTCGAAATACTCCTGGGGCACCTGGAAATCCAGGCGCAGGTTGGTGGTGTCCACCAGCCGAAGCAGTTCGTCACCCGGAGTGACCCACTCACCGAGGTCACTGGTCCGCTCACTGACGACACCGTCGAAGGGCGCCCGTACATGGTGCCGGCGAACGCGGACCTCCATCTGATTGACCACGGCCGCAAGCCGGGCGAGGGCAGCGCGGGCAGCCACCACGTCGCTTTCGCGGCTGCGTACCTCGGTGGCGGCAATGTTCCGGCCGGCGCCGACCGAACGCGCTTCCTCGAGCCGCCGCTCCGCCTCCGCCAGCAACGCACGGGCCTGGTCGGTTTCGGCCCTGGCGGCTGCCAGTTCGTAGACGGCCTGCTCGTCATCGAGTTCAACCAGTACGTCATCCCGGGATACCCGATCGCCGACTTCAACCCTGACCGAATCCAACAGTCCGGCCACGGCAGGCGAAATCGACGACACCCGCAACGGATTGACGGTGCCGTTGAGCGACACCTCCTGGATAATGGGTTCCCTGGACACGGTCTCGAGCCGGACTCCCGGGGCCTGTTGCGCGGACGCCACCGCCGCAACCAGCCACAACAGCAACGCCCCCAACCGGACGTTCCCGTGGACAGTCGCCCTTCGCATTCCTCCCAATACTCGCACCCGGCACCCTCCGATCTTTTTGATAACCCGAATTAAGTGCTACGAAATGAACCTTAGACCAGACCTGACCGCCAGCAACTCCGGAATTCGCGAATGGGTCAATTTAGACCGTCGGCAATTAGGCTACTATCGGCCCAGACACCCAATGAAAAGGATGGCAGCGTGAAACCCCTGAGCCCCACCGACCAGCTGTTCCTATGGCTCGAAAAGCGACAGCAACCCATGCACGTGGGCGGCCTGCAGCTGTTTTCGTTTCCGGACGACGCCCCGGACGACTACGTCGCCCAGTTGGCCGACCAGCTCCGCCAGCACACGGAGGTCACGGCACCGTTCGATCGACGCCTCGACACCCGATTGGCCCAGCCGGTGTGGGTCCACGACGAACATCTGGACCTGGAACATCACTTCCGCTTCGAGGCGTTGCCCACGCCCGGGCGTATCCGGGAACTCCTGACCTTCGTCTCAGCGGAGCATTCACACCTGATGGACCGGGAACGGCCATTGTGGGAGTTTCACCTGATTGAAGGTCTGGGGGACCGCCAGTTTGCACTCTACATCAAGGTTCACCATGCGCTGATGGATGGGGTATCCGCCATGCGCATGGGTCAACGCATGTTGAGCACCGATCCCTCTGAGCGGAACATGCCACCCATCTGGGACCTGCCGGCAGGTGCCGGGCGGGACAGCGCCAGCCGGCCGACGCTCTGGCGCAGTATTGGTCATTTGCTGGGCGAATCCGGGAAGCAGTTGGGCACCGTGCCCACGGTGGCTCGGGAAATCCTGCGCACCGTCAACGAGGCCCGGAAGAACCCTGCCTACGACTCGATTTTCCACGCACCGCGTAGCCTACTGAACCAGAAGATTACCGGTTCCCGACGTTTCGCGGCACAGTCCTACGGCATGGAACGAATCCGCCAGGTCTGCCGGGCGTTTGGCACAACGGTGAACGACGTGGTGATGGCGATGTGTGCCAGTGCCCTGCGCACTTACCTGATGAACCTGGACGCCTTGCCCGACAAGCCGCTGATCGCGATGGTGCCGGTCTCCCTGCGCCACGACGACAGCGCCGAGGGCAATCAGGTGGGCATCATCCTGGCGTCCCTGGGCACCGATCTCGTCGATCCCGTTGCCCGGCTGATGCACATCCATCAGGACGTCAAACTGGCCAAAGACCGCTACGCCAAGATGTCCTCGGAGGAGATTCTCAATTACACCGCCCTGACTCTGGCACCGGCGGCCTTCCACCTGCTCACCGGCATGGCGCCGAAATGGCAGACCTTCAACGTGGTTATCTCCAACGTGCCCGGCCCGAAAGAAACCCGCTACTGGAACGGCGCCCGGCTGGAAGGCATGTACCCGGTCTCCATTGCCATGGACCGGTTGGCATTGAACATGACCCTGACCAGCTACCGGGACCAGGTCGAGTTCGGTCTGATCGGCTGCCGCCGCACGCTGCCCAGCCTGCAACGCATGCTCGACTACCTGGAGGACGGCCTGGTAGAGCTGGAACGCGCGGCCACGCTCTGATCAGCCGAAGCGATGCTCCCGGTTTCGTTCGGAGATCTGGTCGTTCAGGGTCCAGAAATCGTAGAGCACGCCCAGCAGGAACAGGCCGCCGGTGAGCAGGTAGATGATGCCGGTGATCCATTTCCCCATGTACATCCGGTGCAGCCCGAACACGCCGGTGAAGGTCAGCAGCAGCCAGCCGATGTTGTAGCTGACTTCGCCCTCACGGAAACGGAAGTCCGCCTCCCGGTCCATGGACGGGATCAGGAACAGGTCGATGATCCAGCCGATGAACAGCAGGCCCAGGGTGAAGAACCAGATGGTGCCGGTGATGGGCTTGCCGTAGTAGAAACGGTGGGAGCCCAGGAATCCGAAGATCCAGAGCAGGTAACCGAAGAGTTTGCTGTGCGTGTCTGTTCTGGTTTCCATATTGGCTTCCTTATGATGGCTCGTTTGCGCAGTTCCGTGATCACCTAGCCTGACTATGACGGTGGCTGGCCGGGGGCTGGATTATTTTTCCCTTGGGAAAAACAACTCGTTGCGCTCAGACATCTTTTTCCTGGCGGGAAAAATAATCCGGCCCCCGTCCGTCAGACAATAAGGGCATAGTTGCTGAAAACAAAGGACAAAAATACTGAAACCAACGAGACGGCTTCTTAATGAGTCAGAAGGGCGTGGGGTGATGGTTTATTTTTTCAGAGAACAAAGGTGTCTGAGCGCAGCGAGTTCTTTTTCTCTGAAAAAATAAACCATCACCCTGCGACCACGCTCCCATAGAAGCGGTCACAGAAACGAGGAAACCCCACCTCAAGGCCCTAGTTCGGGCGCCGGATCAGGCCCGTCCTCCCGAAACTCGCTGGCCGACTTGCCAGTCCACTTGCGGAACGCCCGGCTGAAATTGGATAGGTCCGCGTACCCCAGCTCGTAGGCAATCTCGCTGACCGACTGATTGGTGTACCGCAGCAGCTGGATGGCGCGGTCCTTGAGCACCGACTCGACAATTTCCCGGTAGTGGGT
Organism: Marinobacter arenosus; assembly: GCF_019264345.1. Lineage (NCBI taxonomy): Bacteria > Pseudomonadati > Pseudomonadota > Gammaproteobacteria > Pseudomonadales > Marinobacteraceae > Marinobacter > Marinobacter arenosus. The sequence continues at coordinate 2,651,020 of NZ_JAHVAO010000001.1, read as the reverse complement.
GTCTTTCTCCGCCAGCCGTCGCTTCAGGGTCCGGGACGAGACGCAGAAGCGTTCGGCCATGGCCTCCAGCGACGGTAGGGGCCCCGGCATCATCCTCAGCATATTGCGGATCGCCAGGGTGATGTCTCCCTGCTCCTTCAGGGCCTTCTGCAACTCGAACTCACACTGCTCCCGGGCCATTTCCGAGGCATCGGCGTCGGCCAGGCGCATGCGCACCTCAAGCAATTGCCGGGGAAAGACCAACATTTCTTCCGGCTGACCATACTCAAACTGTACCGGAAACTGGTCAGCAAACCGTCGATAGTATGGCGGCTCGGGTGCGCTCAGGCGCACGGTGACGCCGGGCAGCTTGCCGTGCTCCAGGGCAAACCCCTTGCTCTGGGCGTCGTCGCGGTCGAGCAGCTGTTCGGTCAGGAGGATCAGGGTGGCACTGACGGTTTCGGCCAGGAACGGGTAGAGCTCGGGTACATCGAACTCGGTACACAGCTGCACCAGGACCCGTTCGCCGGCCAGGGACTGTTTCATGCTCAGAAAGGGCGCCCGCAATTGCAGGTATCGGTGCACGGAATCCAGCGCGCCCTCGAAGGTGGGGCTGGTCAGGGCGGCAAACCCGAGTGTCCCGTGGATGGTCAGCCGCAACTCGCGTGCCAGGGCAAAGCTCAGGCCGTCCGGGCCCGCCAGATCCAGGGCACGCTGCGCCATCAGGATCGCGTCGGTCACAAACACCCGACTGTCGTTGGCCTTGAGGTCATCGGCGGTGAAGTTGAGCCCGTCGTAGAGCTTCCGATCATTGTGGCCGAGCTGCCGGACCGTTTCCGCCAGGACCCGCATGTACACGCCGGGCACCAGGAACAGGCCCAGCATCCGCCGTTCTTTTTCCGGTCCGGTTGTTGTCATAAGAGGTCCTTTGCGGGAAGTTTCCAAACGCGATGTCCCGACTCTATCAGAAGGTCTCCGGCGCCACAGTGGGGCGGGGGGCAGGTGTGACACCGTCAACTTAGTCAATTGCGCCATCCCCGCTGGCCCATCCTGAACGATGGCCGTCCTCTTCGCGCATTCCGTCCCGGCGTTGACTCTCCCACACTGAAGCCATGACATCAGCCAAAGTGAGGAGTACACAGATGCTGAGCACGAAAACACCCGAAAAACAGGCGGTCGTGACCCACAAGGCTTCCAACACCCCGGACAAGGTCGCCATCAAGCCTCAACGCATGGGATTCGAGTTCGGCGAGTCGGTGCCCCGTTACTGGCTCGACAACAGCTACCTCCTCAGCCACACCATGAATGCGCTGTCGGTGCTGTTTCCCGAGGGCGAGCAATTTTTCGTGGATTCGGTGCGAGCCTTCCGGGGCCAGATCCAGGACGCCAAGCTGAAGAATGAGGTTCGCGGGTTCATCGGGCAAGAAGCCATGCACTCCCTGGAACACGACGCCATGAATCGGCACGTTCGGGATCAGGGCATGCCGGTCGAGGCCATGGAGAAAGACCTCAAGGTGCTGCTGGACGCGGTCCGCCTGCTACCCAAACGCCACCAGTTGGCAATAACCTGCGCCCTGGAACACATCACCGCCATGATGGCGGACATGCTGCTGGAACGGGACGACGTCCGCGAAGACATGGACGAGAGCATGCGGCCACTCTGGGTCTGGCACGCCATCGAGGAGACCGAGCACAAGGCGGTGGCCTATGACGTGTTCCAGCAGGCCGGCGGCACCTATGCCGAGCGCGCGGTTTATCAGGTCATCAGCACCGGCGTGCTGGGCGTGGTTGCCACCTGGTTTACCGGCCGAATGATGCTTCAGGATCGCAAGAATTTTTCAGTCACGGACGCGGCCAGGGGCCTGTGGCGCATGTGGGGCGCGAACGGCACGTTCTCCAGCCTGATTCCGACCTGGCTGGAGTACTTCAAGCCCGGTTATCACCCCTGGGACAAGGACAACAGTGACCTGATTGCCAGGTTCAAGGACGAGATCCAGCAGTACATTGCCCCCGAGTACCAGAACGGCAATCGTCGCACCCTGCAATAAGCGCCCCAGAGGGCCTATCTGGCCCCGGACACCGGGTGGCCAAGGTCACCCGGTGGTGCCATTCCCCCTCATCACCACGTCGCCCTTGCGCCAGAGGCGCCACTCACCGGGCTCGTAGATATCCCACACCTCGTCGGTCGTCAGCGGTTCGGTGACGATCACGCTGACAACATCGTCGGGGGTCGTTTCGGATTCGAAATCGACGATGACGTCGGCATCTTTCAGCCGGGCCGGTCCAAACGGGGCACGGCGGGTGATGCTCGCCATTTTTGTGCTGCAGTAGGTGAACAGCCAGTCGCCGTTGCTGAGCAGGAGATTGAAGACGCCCTGACGGGCATAACCTCGCGCCAAGGCGACCAAACGTTCGACGATGGATTCGGTGGGGGTATCGCGGTCACAGTCACGCCGCAGGTGATTGAGGATATCGCAGAACAGCCCCTCGCTGTCCGTGCTGCCCACCGGCTCGTAGAACCCCGGGTCCGACCGGAATCCCGAAATCTGGCCGTTGTGGGCGAACACCCAGTAGCGGCCCCAGAGCTCTCTCTGGAACGGGTGGGTATTGGCCAGACAGATCGCGCCGACGTTCGCCTGCCGGATGTGGCAGATGGCCACCTCACTCTTGATCGGTGTGGTCTGGACCACCTCGGCGATGCGGGAGTTGGCACTGGCATCCACATCGTGAAACGCCCGCACGCCCTTGCCCTCGTAGAAGGCCACGCCCCAGCCATCTTTGTGCGGCCCGGTGTCGCCGCCCCGACGGGTCAGGCCGGTGAAACTGAAACAGAGATCCGTGGGCGTGTTGGCGCTCATGGCCAGGAGTTCACACATGACGGGCATTGGTTCCTTGTGGAAAAGAGCTCATGCCTCAAGGGTACCGGAATTAGCTGGCCCGACCAGACAGAATTTCACGGGGCCGTCGATGCGCCACGCCATCGGGACGGGCGATGCAGTTGCGGCCGGACCGTTTGCCGGAATACAGGCCGCGATCGGCCATGCAGAACAGGGTTCGGGCATCCCGTCCATCCGCTGGCCACTGGGCAATGCCAAAGGAGGCCGTAACCCGGATGTGAGCCTCGCCATAGGTCAGGTCGCGTTCGGCGATACGCTGGCGCAGTTCGTCCATCAACTCGAACGCCACCGCCGGCTTCACGTCCCTCAGGATCAGGCCGAACTCCTCACCGCCCAGCCGCCCGACGGAATCCGTGGCCCGCAAACGCTCGGTCAGGCGCAGTGCAATGCTGCTAAGCACCTGGTCGCCGGCATCATGGCCCAGGGTGTCGTTGACCACCTTGAAGTGATCAATATCCATGATGACCAGGGCAAACTCGGTACCGCTGCGGGCACTTTCGGCGATGGTCCGGTTCAGGATGCTCTGGAATTTGCTGCGGTTGGCCAGACCGGTCAGGGCATCGGTTTCCGCCATATCCACCAGGCGCTGCTCGGCCTCCTCCCGCCAGATTTCATAGACATGGATGAACGCCAGCATGAGCACGCCGCACAGCACCATGTTCAGCAGGTCAATCAGGACCCGCGGGCTACCGACATTGCCCAGGTGAACGTAGTAGATCACGCCGCCCAGGAGCATGAACGGCACGCTCAACAGCATGCCCTCGCGTTTGCCCAGCAGCAGATACGCCAGGACCGGAATCATCAAAACCCAGACAAAGGCCGAAACCGACGCCTGCGGCAACAACATGATGACCAGGAAGAATGAGAAGAGGGTAATCAGGTAAGCGTATATCCAGCGCTGGAGATGCAGCGTGGTGCGCAACCGACCGACACCGAAAAACAGGGTTGCGGCGGCCGCAAGTTCCCCGGCGCCCACCCACCAGAACCCGTTCAGTATCTGCAGGCAGGCGAACACAACCAGGGCGGCCCCGGTGGCTGCGAAGAGGAGCCGCATGATTGACCGGCGATGGCTTTCCCTGAGGCCTGAGCGACTCCGCTCCAGAGTCGCCCCCAAATCCGTGTGGATAGGCGTGTTCATGCTGTACTCTTTCCCTGGACGAACCCAAAGTATAGGACGCCCTCGGACTGTATGTAAAATGTACAGCAGGCGCTTTTCCCTTTCCGCCTGCCGCCATGCCGGTCAAGCCTCAGACATACAGGTTCTTGCGGGAGAAACGCTCCACCAGCGGCTGATACGCAGCGCCCAGCAACCGGTTGATGGCCTCAATGCCCCAGGCATCCGGGCCAACCAGAATCCGCGACTCGTCCCGGAGTATGCCTTTGACGATGATTTCCGCCGCCTTCTCCGGTGTGGTCATCGCCAGCTTGTCGAAGCCCTTGCGCTGGGCCGCGGCGTTCTCCGATTTGCCCATGCGGGCGGCGTTGGCGATGTTGGTGCGGATGCCTCCCGGGTGTACGCAGCTGACGGCAACCGGCTGATTCTCCAGTTTCATTTCCTGGCGCAACGCCTCGGTGAACCCGCGGACCGCAAACTTGGCGGCGTTGTACGCGCTCTGCTTGGGCACGCCAATCAGGCCGAAGACACTGGAAATGTTCACCACATGCCCCTCGCCAGAGGCGATCAGGTGCGGCAGGAAGGCTCGTGTGCCGTGGGCGACACCCCAGAAATCGATGTCCATGACCCACTGGAAGTCTTCGTCGGTCATCTCGCGTACGCTGGCAGAAAGGGCCACGCCGGCGTTGTTGATCACGAGATTGACCTGTCCGAAATCCTTCGCCACGGCTTCAGCGTGGGCATAGATAGCGTCCCGATCCGACACGTCGAGGGTGTAGCTTTTCACGTCGGCATCGTTGAGCGCCGCCACCGTTTCCGCCAAACCGGACTCGTTGACATCGGACAGGGCCAGACGGCACCCACGCTTCGCCAGCGACAGCGCCAACGCCCGACCAATACCGGAGCCTGCGCCCGTGACAACCGCAACCTTGTTGTTCAGATCCTTCATGGTCACACGACCTCTTGTTGTGGAATGTTGTGCAAAGCAGTCACTTTACCAGTTGCCCGGGCGCTGAATATGGCTGCAGTCGACATCCCGATCAGGCATTACGGCCACCCTGAGACGCGCCCGCCGGATTTGGGTACAATCGATGTCCGCTGGCCGGCAACCGCCGCCAGACCACTCTCCCGGAACAATGGAATTTGCATATGGAATGGAGCCTTACGCATTTCTGGCTGATCCTCGCCCTGGTCCTGAGCCTGGCCGAACTCACCTCCGGTGTGCTGCTGTTGCTGGCGCTGGGCGTGGCGGCGGCGTTGACCGCTGTGCTGGCCTTTTTCGGTGCCTCCTTTGAGTGGCAACTGGTCGGTATGGGTGTGTTTTCCGGGGTGCTGGTTCCGGTGGCGATACGCTGGATCCGACCGCGATTCTCGCCCAAGGGGGTTGCCTACGGCACCACCGGGACCGGCGTTGAGCACGGCCAGCGCTACCGCACTCTGAACCGGGATTTTGACGGCGCCTGCGGCATCAAGGTGAACGGCGACTTTTATCGGCTCAGGGTCGAGAGCACCGGCACCACCGAGCTTCCGGAAGGCACCGAGGTTATTTTCAAGCAGTTCGACGGCACCACCGCCGTCGTCGAAACGATCACTCACACGGAGCAGTAAACATGGAATCGTTCATCACACCGGGGCTGGTTCTCAGCCTGGTTTTTGTTGTTATCGGCATTTTTATCGTCGCCAAAGGCCTGGTGATTGTCCGTCAGTCCGAGGTCATGGTGATCGAGCGCCTTGGGTCCTTCAACCGGGTCCTCGAAAGCGGCGTCAACATCATCATTCCGTTCATCGAGCGGCCGCGCCCGATCACCATGATCCGCTACGTGCGGATGGGCGAGGAATACCACCCGGTCACCAGCGACGAGACCCGCATCGATCGGCGTGAAACGGTGATGGATTTCCCCGGCCAGCCGGTGGTCACCACCGACAACGTGACCGTGAAGATCAACGGCGCCCTGTATTACCAGATCATTGATCCGCGCCGGGCGGTGTACGAAGTCGCCAACATGAGCCAGGCGGTGGAAGTCCTGGCCAAGACCACCCTGCGCTCGGTGGTGGGCAAGATGGAGCTGGACAAGCTGTTCGAGTCCCGCAGTGAGGTGAACAACGCCATTCAGGCGGAGATGGAGGAGCCGGCGTCCAAGTGGGGCGTGAAGCTGACCCGGGTCGAGGTCCAGGACATCAGCATGCCGGAAGAGGTCGAGGAAGCCATGCGCCTGCAGATGGCGGCTGAGCGCAAGCGCCGGGCCACGGTCACCGAGGCCGAGGGTGAGAAATCCGCGGCCATTGCCATGGCCCAGGGCCAGCGGGAATCGGCCATCCTCAACGCCCAGGGCGACAAGGAATCGGCGATTCTGCGGGCCCAGGGTGAGCAGGAATCCATTCGCCTGGTCCTCAGCGCCATGGGCGACTCCGAGGAGAACAAGCAGACCGTTATCGGCTACCTGCTGGGCCAAAGCTACATCAAGGTCCTGCCGACAATGGCGAAAGACGGGGAACGGGTCTTCGTGCCCTACGAATCCTCCGCCCTGCTCGGTTCCATGGGCATGTTCCGGGAACTGGCCGGCAGTCCCGAAGACACGGTGCGCCAGGCCCTACGTCGCGACGGTCTGAAGGGCGGTCTGGTCGGCTCCGCCGCCGGCGCCTGATGAGGCAGGCCCGCGGCGGTGATCGAGATCACTCCAGCAGGTTATCCAGTGGCTGTTCGTAACTGGGCGCAAACACCTTGATGAAATAAGCCACTTCCCGCAGCCCGTCTTCTTCCAGACGGGCCCGGATCTGTCTTTCAGCCGGTTCAAACTCCTTGTTACCGGCTCGGATTTCCGCCTGGCACTTGAGCCAGGCGGACAGACGATCCGCCGCCTTGATCAGTTCCCGGTCCTCCGCCGGCAGCCTCGATTCCCGCACGTAGGGTGAAAAATCCGCCCGCAGATCCTCCGGCAGCAGCGCCAGCAATTCGGCTTCGGCCTTGTGCTCGATATCTCCGAACGCTTCGCGCATCACCCTCGAGTGGTATTTTACCGGCGTTGGCATATCCCCGGTGATCACTTCGGTGGCATCGTGGTACAGCGCCGCCGCAGCGATCCGGTCGGCATTGGCCTGGCCGCCAAAATGCCGGTTACGGATCAGGGCCAGGGCATGGGCGAGGGTCGCCACCTCCCAGGAATGCGTCGCCACGTTCTCTTCGATGGCATTGCGCATCAGTCCCCAACGCTTGATCCAGCGCAGTCGGGAGACGTAGGCGAAAAAGGGGCTAGCGGCGTTGGCCATGGCAGGGATTCCCGTTTTGCATAACTTTAAAATCCTGTTGTTCAGTCACATCCATTCTGGTGCTAATCTGAACGGGTATTCATTTATTACAGATCAGGACCCAGCGTGCCAGCCATCCATCGATCGACCAGAACACTGGCCCTGCTGACTGGCACACTCGCCCTGAGTTGGCTGTCGGCGGCGTACCCGAAGACCGAGATTACGGTCGGCGCCTACTACTTCCCGCCCGTTGCCGAAGTCAACCACGAGAACGAAGCCCAGGGACTGCTGGGCGACCTGATTGCGGGGCTCGAAGCGGTCAACGACGATCTCGACATCCAGGTGTTCTATACCTCTCCCAAGCGGCGCTATCTCGACTTCGAAGCCGGACTTTTCGACGTCATCTTCTTCGAAAGCGCCAACTGGGGCTGGTCCGACCGAAAGGTCACCCTGAGCCGGCCCATCCTGACGGATGAGGAGCTCTACGTGGCCCTGAAAAAGCCCGGTCGGGACCTGTCCTTCTTCGAGGACATCAGCCGCCACAGCATCGTGGCCATGTCCGGGTACCACTACGGGTTTGCCGATCTCGAGACCGACAGCGAGGCGTTGCAGGCAAGGTTCCACATCGAATTTTCCGACAGTCACAGCCGCAACCTCCAGCTTATCAAGGCCGATCGCCCGTCGGTTGCGGAGGTGGCCATCATCAGTCGCTCATACCTGCAGATGCACCTGTCGGAAAATCCCGAGGACTGGCGCAAATTGCTGATCTCGGACAAGCTCGACCAGAGTTATCAGCTCCGCATTGTGGCCCGGGAAGATGGCCCGGTGAGCGCCGACGACATGCTGCGCTTCATGGCACCACTGGTCACCAACGGCTCCTATCGGCTGATGGTCGAAAAATGGGGCCTGCAGCTGCCCGCCGGCTTCCTCACCGGTTTCGACCTGCCCTAGCGGACATCCAGGGTAAACTGGACGGTCACCGCACCGTTTTCATCAACGCTCGCATCCCGCGACGGATCCAGCATGAACAGCTGGTCTGCGGGCACCTTGTGGGTATCCAGCAGTACCTTGCGAACCGCAACGCCCCGGGCGGACGCCAGGTTACTCAATGCCTCGGGCGGCAATTGACGCTCGCCGGCCAGGTAGGCCTGACGGGCCGTTTCCCATTCCTCGTCGGTCAGCGACTTCTGGCCACCGGCGGTCAGCTCGTCCCGCAACAGTGCAAGGCCATCCGCCTCCGGCGCAACTCCGCCGCGAACGTTGAGCAACAGGTCCGGACGCTCGAGCAGGCCGTCGGCAAGGGCCGCAAGCTTGGCGGGCTCACCCTCGGCCAGTGCCACGCTGCCGGGCTGGAAACCGACTTGGCCCAACTCGTCGCTGCTCAGTCCCGCCATCTCGGCTATGGACCCCAGCATGCTGAACGGCGACGCCGCAGCCTTCACCAGCAGGTTGACGAACGCGCGCATGATCACCTGGCCCAGACTGAAATCAGGGTCGGAAAGATCGCCGCTGATGGGGAGATCCACTTCAATCACACCATCACGGTCCCTGAGCAGGGCCAGCCCGAGCGCCACCGGCGCGTCCACGGCGTCATCGCTGGCCACGGCCTGCCCCAGCTCCAGGCGGTCCATGACCACCAGGTTGTGAGCGTCCAGTCGGGTGCCGGCAATTTCATAATTCAGGTCGAGGTCCAGCTTCCCGCTGTCCACCCCGTAACCGATGTAGCGACCGAAGTACGGCGACAGTGCCGGCAGGGACACATCATTCATGGTCAGCTTCAGGTCGCTGACGTCGTCCGTCCCGAGGGTGCCCAGGGTTCCCGCGAACTCCACGGTGGCCACTTCGCCGACGCGACCACGGATGTCGACCTTGCCCTGCTGTGGGGGAATATTGCTGAGCCCGGTTACCGAGCCGTTCAGTTCGTCGAAGGACGTGGTGAAGGCCGGGCTGATACTGCGGTCCGTGTAGGCGATCTCGCCCTGCTCAAGCATCAATTGACCGATCCGGAAAATAAACCCCGGGTCCTCACCGGACGCATTGCCATCCGTCCCCTGATCCGTTGGGCCTCCATTGCCTGAACGGACAATTCGCTCGAGGTTATGCACGTTGTTGGTGGCCCGCACGACATTGACCGAGGGTTGGGTCAGGGTCACGGTGCCGATTTCCAACCGGGCCGGGTTCACGTTGTATTCAATAGGCGACAGGCGGAGGGACTGCCAGGACAACAGCCGACCGCTGTCGTCCGCCATGGCGAGCGACAGCCCGGCCACTTCCGCTGTGCCACTGAAGGTGCCGGTCAGCGGCTCCTGCTGGCCATCAAGATCCAGGTTGCCGTCAACCCCCAGAATGCCCTCGGCAATGGACAGGTTGGCGCCTTCCTGCACATAGGGTTCGAACGCCGCCAGCGCCACCCCGGAACCGGATATGCCCGCTTCGAGGGTGAAGGGTTGGGGCGTCAACTGACCGTCCAGGGACAGCGAACCGCCACTGGCAAGGGTGGCCTGAAGCTGATAGTTCACCGGTTCGTCAAGCCTGTGGCTCAGGGCGCCCGTGGTCAGGGAGAGCTGCTCAAGGGTCAGGTCCGCCGGCGTCTCGGTCTGGCGATCCTGCCACTGCACCCGGCCCTCCGACAGGGTAATGCCCTCGACAGACCAGTGGAATGCTGGCCCGCCTGACGCGGCCGGCGGTTCGGAGGCCTCAGGAGCCGTCTGGGCATCCTCACCGGTGGTCAGCGGCACCAGCCAGTCAATCACCCCGTTTTCATCGCGGGCAACCGCAAGCTCAAGGGCGGTAAGGGATACCATGCCGACGCTGGCCTCCCTCGCACTGAGATCGAAGCCGATCTGGTCAACGCTGATGGTGCCGGAGGTGAGACGGGCCTCCTCGCTCTCGGCATCGATGGCCACCGCCAGTTCCTCCAGCGACAGGGTACCGTTGCGTGTTGCCAGCAAAAACATATCCCCGGCCTGCAGCTCGTACTCCGATTGCAGGCTGACCCTGCCGCCCCGGAGATCGTAGGGCAGGTAGGGGGCCAAAAAGTGCTCGAGGGTCTGGTACCCGATGCCGCTGATGCTGATCGTCCCGCTGGAATACAACGGGGTGACACTGAGCTCACCCTGCCACTCGAGCGACTCGTCCCCGATGGCCGCCTGCAGACTGTAGCTGCTGTCCTGGCCATCCCGGCGCCAGGTGGCGAGATCATTCAGGCTGAGGTCCAGCGGCGTGATCCGGAACTCCGCAGACTCAGCCTTGCTGAAATCCCGGAACAGCAGTTCTCCGCCTTCGATGGTAATGCCGGTAAAGTAGAAGCGCGGAGGCTCGGCATCCTCCTCCGACCCTCCAGGGTCCGCGGCCGGCGGCTCTGATGCGGGGTTATTGTTCTGCCAGTCCCGGGCGAAATTGACGCCGTAATCGTCCAGCAGATCGAGGCGGATAAAGGGCTCCTGCAGCTCAATTGCCTCAAAGCCGACGATCCCCCGAACCAACTGGAAGAAATTCAGGTTCACGGCCAGGCGGTCGAACGCCACCACTCGTTCGTCGTCGCTGTCCCGGGCGGACAGACCTGAGGCTTCCACACTCAGAGCAAACGGATTGACCGAGATCTCCGCAACTTCCGACTGCCATCCCATACGCTCGTTGAGCTGGTCCGGCAGTGTTCGTTCCAGCCACCAGGGCAACAGCAGGAAACCGGCAATGCCGTAGAGCACGACGAGGGCCAGAAGCCCAATAAGCAGGTTCCTTACGAGGCGGTTCGGTTGTCGGCTCGCGGCCACGAATCTCTCCTTGTCAAAGGCACAATCCCAGGGGGCTTCTTCGCCCCCGCCTGATCACAAGGATAGTCGGCCTTGACCCGTTTTGTCAGCTGCCACCGAGCTGACCGGGCAAGGCCAGTTCCGGCGTCGCTTCCATGTTGGCGAAATGGCCAATGTCGTTCAGGTCGCGGGGTACCATGGCTGCGCGCACCAGTTTGCGGCTCGACGTGCCAGTGGTCGGGTAGACGGACTGGCCGGCACGCCATGTAATGGCCATACCGGCGGTGGTAATTGACCCATCAATCTGTCGCAGGCGCCTGTACATGAACGCGTGGTCGGCACTCTCATAATCCGGCACCAGGGCCACAAAGGCGCCGGCGGAATAGCGCGCCAGGTACACGGTGTCGGACAGGTCCGCCCGCAAGGCGCTACTGATCTCCCGGATAGCGTCTTCGAGCTCCCGATGCCCAAGCCGGTCAGTAAGCTCACGGAAATTGGCAACATCGAGATAAATCAGCGCAAACGGGTGCTCACGGGCATCGGGTCGGGCAAGGTGCTCAAGCAGCTCCTGCTCCAGCCCGGAGCGATTGGGTAATCCTGTCACGGAATCCACAAACGCCATTTGCTCGACCCAGCGGCTTTCCTCCGCCTTTTTGAGTTCCAGCTCACGCCGGGCGCGCACGTCCATAATCGTGACCACCAGGGCGACAGCCAGAAGCGCAACACAGGCCACAGCCAGGGGAATACCGATCCATTCGCCGCGCAGACCATTATCCGCCGCAGGTACCGCACCCGGCGGAAATTGCAGGGCAATCATGCCGGTGTAGTGCATACCGCAAATTGCAGCTGCCATCACGAGGGCGGCCACGAACTGGATCATCAGGGCACGCCCGCCCTCCAGCCCTTGCAGTTTGCGACACATCGCCAGCGCCGCCCCGGACGCGACCACGGCAATAATCACCGAAAGCACCAGGAAGCCGGTATCAACAACCGGGTCCGCGGACATGCGCATGGCGTACATGCCCAGGTAATGCATGACCACGACCCCGCCGGACATGGCCAGTGTGGCAGTGCCAAACAGGGCGGCACTGATCCGGGTCCGACCAATGATGTTCAGGGCCACGCCAGACGCCACAACGGCCGCAAGCCACGACACTACGGTCATGACAGTGTCGAAGGACATCGGCGCTTCCATCGGCATGGCGCGCATGCCCACGAAGTGCATGGTCCACACCCCGGAGCCCATGACCAGCGCACCGGTTATCAGCCAGCGCCGGCGCTCACCGCCCTGGGCGGTGTTAAGTCGGGTTCCGAAATACAGCGCGGTGTAGGCCGCGAGCAAAGCCACCACATAGGACGCAATGACCAGGGATAAATCGTATTCTGCCAACATCGTCTCTTTCTCTCTCGGTTCAGGGCGAGGTTCCTGACTGGACTTGCCGGGCCTGACTCCCCATAAATGTGGAAAGTAATACGGGGCGAAATGTGAACCAGGACTCATTCTTTTGTTTTTTTGTGTAATTAAAGCGGACATATACTGCCCCTGACAGCCGCCGCCGAACCCGTTATGCTCAGCGGTCAGAGTGTTCTTGGCCTGTTGAAGACGAGGGAAGCTTTATGGACATCGGCGATATGCGTCGGGAGTTTGAAAGTGAGGGGCTCGATCGCGATGCCCTCGATGACAATCCGGTGCGGCAATTCCAACACTGGTTCCAGGACGCGCTGCAAGCAGGCCTGCTGGAGCCCAATGCCATGTCTCTGGCCACCGCCGGCGCAGACGGTCTGCCCGACCTGCGTACCGTGCTGTTGAAATACTTCGACCAGAACGGTTTCGTGTTCTACACCAATTATGGCAGTCGCAAAGCTCGTGAAATCGAGGAGAACCCCCAGGCGGCCCTCCTGTTTCCCTGGATCGGCCTGAATCGGCAAGTCCGCATTCAGGGGCCGGTGGAAAAGGTCAGCAAATCGGAGTCCCTGCGTTACTTTGCATCGCGCCCCCGCGGCAGCCAGATCGGCGCCTGGGTATCGGAACAGAGCAAGGCCATCACGTCCCGCGGCCTGCTGGAGCAGAAAGTGGCCGAACTCAAACGGAAGTTCAGCGAGGGCGAGATCCCACTGCCCAGTTTCTGGGGTGGTTACCGCGTAGTGCCCGACCGGATCGAGTTCTGGCAGGGGCGCCCGAGCCGACTCCACGACCGGTTCGAATACGTGAGGGATGGCGATGACTGGCTCATCCAGCGCCTTCAACCCTGATCCGCAGCCGGCGATCTGGTTGTGCCGGGAAGCGGGCCGGGAGGCCTCCCGGCTGCCGGACTGGCTCACCGATTACGAACGCGAGACGGCGGACAAATTCAGCGGCCCGCGCAAGCGGGAGTACCTGTCCAGCCGCTGGCTGATTCGCCGGGCGATTGCCGGTGCCAGTGGCCAGGAGGCTGCCCGGTGCAGACCGATCAACGGCCGCCCGGTGGCCTCAGCCGAGCCGGTTGGCTGGCATCTGTCCTTGAGCCATAGCCACGGCCTTTCCGCCTGTGCCACCAGTCCGGCGCACCGGATTGGCCTGGACATCGAGCCCTGCACCCGCCACCCCCACTGGCAACGGGTCGCTCGACGCTGGTTTTCACCGCTGGAACAGTCGTGGTTGCTGGCCGAGGACAACCCGGAAACCTTTCTGAAAGTCTGGACCCTCAAGGAGGCCTGGCTGAAGGCGACGGGCCGGGGCATTGCCGGCAATCTGCAAACTCTGGAAGTTGGCCCGGGCTTCGACCTCCGGGGTGACCAGGCCGAACCGGACTGGCACGCCGACTGCTGGCGCGTGGAGGGATTTCTGGTGACGCTGGTATACCGCCAGAGCGATCCGACGCCCCCGATGCTGCGGCGGTTTGAGGCACCACCCGAGGACTATGGCTTGGCCGGGACTGATGAGCCGCGCGAGTCGGAAACCCCGGTGTTGCGACGTCGCATCGAACCCACACACCGTCCTTCAGAGGAGCAAGGCTAAGCGATGGCAAACACCGAACGCTGTCCCTGGTGTGGCACCGACCCACTGTACGTTCACTACCACGACACCGTCTGGGGCCGGCCCGAATACGATGACCTGGCCCTGTTTGAAAAGCTGTGCCTGGACGGCCAGCAAGCCGGCCTGAGCTGGATTACCATCCTGCGCAAGCAAGAGAACTATCGCGAGGCCTACGATGGCTTCAATCCGGAGCGAATCGTGCGGTACGACGATGCGAAAGTCGCGGAATTGCTCGCCAATCCTGGCATCATCCGGAACCGCCTGAAGGTTCAGTCCATCATCAAGAACGCCCGGGGATTTCTTGAGTTTCGCGAGAACGGCCAGAGTTTCAGTGACTTTCTCTGGTCCTTCGTCGATGGCCGCCCCATCCAGAACGCCTGGGAGCGGTTTGAGGACGTTCCGGTGACCACCCCCGAATCCGAAGCAATGTCCCGGGCGCTCAAGCGCGCCGGCTTCACCTTCGTCGGCCCGACCATCATTTACGCCTTCATGCAGGCCACCGGCATGGTGAACGATCACCTGGTCCGATGCCCGCAACATCAGAGGTGTCTGGCGCTCGGCAACTGATCTCATTACGTACCGGAGTCGTAACACTGCCAATAACACCAACTCCGGAGCTTCACTGTGAGAATCACCCTGGAAGAATTGCGAAACAGCCAAGGTCCGGTCATCGAACTGCTGGAAATCATCTCCCTCGAAGGCCAGCACTACATGGCCAGGCTTACGCTGGATGGCCGACTGCTGTTGCTGTCCGACAAAGACGGAGTCACCAGCCTGTTCCGAAGTTCCTGGCAGATCCAGGACACCCTCGCGGGGTTTCAGGTCCGGGAGACCCAGGTGGTGCACCCGTCCGCGTACCATGAGATGGTTGGGATGGAGCCGGCCCACGTTGAGCCCATGCGGATAAGGGTGCAGAGGGAAAAGACGTGATTGCTGTTGCCCGACTGGCCATCGTATTTGGTGTCGCCGGCCTGCTGCCCTTCCTCGCGGCGGTCGCAACCGTGTACCTCATGCCCCAGTACAGCGTCGCGGCGGTGTCCTGGTTCTACCTGTACAGCGCGGGGATTCTTGCCTTCATGGCCGGGGTGTACTGGCCCATTTCCATGCAACTGGACGATTGCTGTTATCCGCAGTCCCCGCTCGTGACCATGGTGTTCAGCCAGATTTTTTTCGTAACCGCCGGCGTCGGCCTGCTGCTTTCGACGCCGGGTCAGATTCTGCTCTACACGGTCGCGTATCTGGCCCTCTATCTGGTCGACGCCCGCTGGATGCGACTCTACTGGCCGGACTGGTACCTGCGCCTGCGTCTGTTTCTCACGTTCGTAGTACTGCTCTGCCAGGTGGCGATTGGCGCCTGGTATGTGCTGTTGCACGGAGCCTGACCGGGACGGTCAGGCTCCAAAGACATCCTCGGGGTCAGAGAATCGGCTCTGCAGTTTCTTCACCGCCATCTTCTCAATCTGACGAACCCGCTCCCGACTGATCCCCAGATCATCCGAAATGACCTGCAGCGTCTCCGGTTCGGGCAGACCAAGACCGTAGCGTCGTGACAGGATGGCCTGTTCACGATCGGTCAGCTCTCCCATCATGGCGGTCAGGGTCCGGCGGCGGTCGCGCTGCGACATGGCATGCTCGGGAGCCTGCTGTTCTGCCGCCTCCAGGCTGTCTCCCAGGGTCACAGACCCATCGTCGACCAACGGGACGTCCGTGGACACCTCACGCAAGGCGAGGGCGCGCAATTCGCCGATCCGGGAGGGCGAAGCCTCCATTTCCCTGGCCAGCTCGGACTGGGACGGGGTGCGGCCAAGGGTCTGGTGCATGCCCAGCGATACCCGGTGCAACTGGCGAATTTCATCGACCACGTTTTCGGGGGTGTGCACCAGACGGGTTCCGCGCTGAAGGCAGCGCTTCACCTCTTCACTGATCCACCAGTACGCGTAGGTCGAGAACCGAAAGCCCTTGCCGGGATCGAATCGCTCGGCGGCCTTGATCAGGCCGATATTCGCGTCCTGGATCAGGTCCGACATCGGAATGCCATGCTGACCGTAGCGGCGCGCAATGTGCACAGCCAGGCGCAGGTTGCTCTGGATCAGCTTGCGACGACACGCAGTCGCCAGATGAAAGGCCCGGCGACAGCGGGTCGAAAAGGCGCACGCATCCCCCAGACTTCCGATGACTTCCCGAAAGGTCTGCGGGGTTTCCACCGGCAACGCCAGTTCGGTACTGATGGTGCGGTAGCAGCGGGTCAGTTTTCGGGAGAGGCGGCGCTCCGCCTCATCCGTCAGGAGCTCATACCGGGACGCATCCCTGAAATACAGCCCAACCAGGGAATCCCTTTCGCCATCGTTGGGCGTGGTCGGAGACGGTCCCAGCCTATCCGTTTTACGCATGGCTATGGTACCGGTCGGAAATTTACAGAAGATACGTTGTTCAGGTGTTGATGGATTAACCACCCCTGAGGTCGAGGGTAGTCGTCACGGGGAAGGATAAAAGGAAGAAATCGTCCGGTCCGGATGGGGATCGGGTGGTGCCCGGCCTTGCAACCTGCCACTGCAGACCGGCCAGCCGGGCACCCCGACCTGGAGGCAAGACAACCTCCATTACCCGCAGACGAAGCGACCGGTTCCGCCTACGGGTAATCCGTTACTCGATCGAGGCCGCCACGATGGCGTACTCGTGATTGTGTGGCTCGATCAAGGCACCGTGAAGGGCGGCAATCGCCTTTTCATAGTGGTCTTCATCGACCACGAACTGGATGTCCACCTGTCGCATGCACTGGTGAATGGCCAGGACACTGATTTCGTTCTCGGTCAGCGAATTCACGGAACGGGCAAGAATGCCCGGCACCTTCATGTCGCTGCCGATCGCAGACACCAGTGAGACCTTGCGAGTGTTGATCTCGGCGTTCGGAAACTCCTCTTTCAGCGCCCGCACCACACGCTTCACATGCTTGAGCGTGCTGTCCACATAGTGGGTGATGGTGTTGGCGTTGGTGTCCTTCGCCATGAAGCGCACCTTGAAGCGGCCCAATACATCCAGGATGCGGCGGTCGGAACCGGGCTCGCCCTGCATGTCCTGATCGAACACTTCGATGGCAAACACGCCCTTGGCACCGGCTATGATTTCGACCTGCGGCGTCTCGCTGACGTAATCTCCGGTGATCAGTGTCCCGGTGTGCTCCGGCTCGAAGGTGTTCATTACCCGCAACGGAATTTCGTTCTGGCGCATCCCCTTGCCCGCACGGGGGTGGATGGCTTCCATCCCGAGGTTGGCAAGCTGGTCCGCCACGTCGTAGTTGGTGCGACCCAGCGGAACGACCTTGTCGGCACCGACGATGTTGGGGTCCGCGGAACTCAGATGGTATTCCTTGTGGATGATGGCCTCACGGGCCTCGGTGATCACCGCCACCCGGCTGAAGGTCATTTCGCTGTAGCCCCGGTCGAAGGTGCGCATCAGACCTTCCTTGCATTGCGCGTAACCGGTAACGATCGGCAGCTCCCGGGTCAGGTCAACGGCGTCGAAGGCCTGCTTGAGCTTGTCATCCAGCGGCAGCAGTTCCGCATCGCGCCAGCCCGTCAGGTCCACGAAGCGGGCGTTGATGCCTTCCTGCTGCAGCTTCAGGGCGGTGTTGAACGCACTGTGGGCTTCACCAATGCCGGCGAGCATCTCGCGCACCGTCAACAGGTGCTCCTCGAGCTGGAACTGGCCGTAGGAGCACAGGCGCTGGAGATCGATCAGACAGCCACGGACGCCTTCAATGCGGTCGGTGATGAACTGGTCGGCCTGCTGCTTGAGCATCGGGTCCTCGAACAGGTCACCGTTGATGTCGGTGAGAAACTTCACCAGCTTGGTGAGATCGTCACCCCAGGCCCAGTCCGATTCGGCGTCGGCAAACAGGGCGTAAACGCCCGGCTCGCCGGTCTTCTTGTGCTCCAGCAGTTCGTTGGTGACGCCGCCGTAGGCGGAGACCACGAAAATACGCTGGTAGAGGTCTTCCTTGTCGCGATTGCCAATAATGATGTTATCGCGAACGGCCTCGTAGTTGCTCATTGAGGTACCGCCAATTTTCTCGACGGTATGTTGTTGGGTAGTCATAGGTTTGCCTTCGCTATCCTGCAGAATGAATGTGCGGAGCCGGGAGGCGTCTCAGGACGCCTCGCTGATTCCTTCCTGCATGATCTCGTCGACGCTTTCAGCCAGCAGCGCAGCGCCCTTCTTCAGGTCGTCCTCACTGGTGGTAAGCGGCATCAGGCACTTGATGACCTCGTCGTTCGGACCACTGGTCTCGATGATCAGGCCACGCTCGAAGGCGCGCTTGGTAATCGGACCGGTCAGATCGGCGTTCTTGGCTTCGATACCGCGCATCAGACCACGGCCCTTCATTTTGAACTGGCCGGGATACTTGTCGCAAATCGCTTGCAGGGCATCGCCGAGGACCTTGGTCTTGGCCTTCACCTCGTTGGCGAACGCATCGTCTTTCCAGTAGGTTTCCACCGCGGTACGGGCAGTAATAAACGCCATGTTGTTACCACGGAAGGTACCGTTGTGCTCGCCCGGATCCCAGACGTCCAGTTCCGGCTTGAACAGCACCAGCGCCATCGGCAGGCCATAGCCACTGAGGGACTTGGACACGGTCACGATATCGGGCTTGATGCCGGCAAATTCGAAGCTGAAGAACTCACCGGTGCGGCCGTTACCGGCCTGGATATCGTCCACAATCAACAGGATGTCGTGCTTCTTGCAGAGCTCGGACAGGCCCTTCAGCCACTCGGCGCGACAGGCGTTCAGACCGCCTTCGCCCTGAACCGCTTCGACGATCACCGCGGCCGGCAATTCAAAGCCGGACGACCCGTCGCTCAGCAGCTTGTCCATGATCGCCAGGGTGTCGACATCGTCACCCAGGTAGCCATCGTAGAACATGAAATCAACGTTACCCAGCGGCGTGCCCACACCACCCCGGTGATGCTTGTTACCAGTGGCAGCCACGGCACCCATGGTCACGCCATGGAAGCCGTTGGTGAACGAGATGATGCCATTGCGGCCCTTGACCTTACGGGCCAGTTTCAGGGCCGCTTCGACGCAGTTGGTGCCGGTCGGGCCGGTGAACTGCATCTTGTAGTCCAGGCCGCGGGGATCAAGGATGTGCGTCTTGTAAGCTTCCATGAAGTCATGCTTGGCCGTGGTGAACATATCGAGGCCCTGGCTCACGCCGTCTTCCTCGATGTACTGAAGCAGCGCTTTCTTCAGGATATCGTTGTTGTGGCCGTAGTTCAGGGAACCGGCGCCGGCCAGAAAATCCAGGTACTCCTTGCCGTCTTCGGTGTACAGGTGCGCATTTTTCGCGCGATTGAAAACGACCGGAAACGCACGGCTATATACACGTACTTCGGATTCGGTTGACTTGAAAATTTCCATTGTCTTGCCTCTTAGCATGTCAGGTTCGAGGTAGATGCGCGGGGACCTATCGGGTAATGCGGATTCGGTCGCGATAAGCCCGCCGTGCGTTGGTTTAAGCCTGGTGGCAGACCTACCTCAGTGGTCTGCCGGCTAGTCCAAAACACAGTCTCACAGTCGTTCACGGCCGGCTTTCACCGGCGTGGACCGGGGCTCTCAGACAGGCTTCGTGAAGGGCCCGATGCGCAGCAGGAACTCGGAATCGTGCTGCCCACCAAAATGGGTCTCTTTCTCGAAGTGCTCGTGGTAGGTGAGCTCGGCTCCCATATCACGGGCGAATGAGCGGAACAGCGCCCAAGAGGCCTCGTTGTCTGCGGTGATGGTCGTCTCCATGTGCGTGACGTTTTTGCACGCCTCACGGCCGACGATCTCTTTCAGCATCCGCTTGGCCAGGCCCTGTCCACGACCTTTCTCGTGAACCGCCACCTGCCAGACAAACACGGTCTCGGGCTGTTGGGGAGGGATGTATCCGGAGATAAAGCCGACCAGATCGCCTTCCTTCTCCGCGGCCACGCCGGTTTCGGCAAAGTGGCTGCACTGCAAGAGGTTGCAGTAAATCGAGTTGGGGTCCAGCGGCGGGCATTCTGCCACCAGCTGGTGGAGCCTGTAGCCATCGTCCTTCACGGGTGTGCGAAGCGAGATGGCGGTGGTATTCGATCCTTCAGATGTCATAACGTGATCAATTCGCCTCAAAAAGTTAGTGCTAAATTATATAGACCACAAAATATAATTCAAGTCAGCTTTCGCGGCTCCCTCTGAGTGGGCCCCGGCTCGTTCTTTCAGAATAGACCGGTTTGACGCATTCGCCAGTGACAAAATCGTTAGGAAACGGAAGGAAAAACCAGCGACGCGGGATCCAGGGAGGTGCCGTTCAGAATACGCCGGCGATAGGATTCGGCGGCGTCCGAACCCGCCGGCCAGAGTCCATCGAACTCCGCCAGCCAGGCCGCGGAATCAAAGGCCACCGGCAGCAGGGAAACGTGGGCGCCGCGCTGCTCGCAGCCTGTCACGGGGGCTGCCGTGGGGCGGGAAAAACCGATCCGCGTGATCAGCCCCCGGGGATCGGCACGCAGGTTACCCATGCCGGCCGAGCCGTTATTGACCACAGTGCGCACCCGATCCTGGACCCGCCCGGACCAGAGTACCGGCAGGCAGGTATGGGTGCAGGCAATCACATCGGCACCGGTGGCCCGCAGCCACTCCTGCACCACCAATTCATTAGCTGCACTAAAGGACTCATGGGCCAGCCCCCAGCCGGCCAGGGATTCCGGATCGCCGTGCAGAACCAGAATCTTTAGGCCTCCAAATATCAGGCACAGGTACCGAGGCAGCAACGAAAGCCGGTTCTGGAGATCGGGGTGACGGTCAGCCACCCCCTGCAGCCGGGCCATGATCCGGTTCGACCGTTCAACCACGCCCTGTTCAACGAAATCCGGGTAGGCACAGCCACACCCGGCTTCGGCGCTCGGGTTGCCAAGTTCGTACTCGACATTGCCCAGGCTGACGGTGTGGTCGAGGACCCGCGTGTTGATGTCGCGAAACAGCGGATCGCTGGCGTTGAACCAGTTGAAGTCGCCATTGAACACCAGCCGGACCCTGTGCCCAAGCCGCTCCTCGGCACGGACCATGCGCTCGATTTCGTCCAGGGCAAAAGGATTCCCGTACAGCCCGCCGACAATGTAGAGCACGTCCTCGGGCACGGGCGTCGCCTGCTCACACAGGACGTCAGGCCGATACCGGTAGGCGAGTGGACAACTTCGACCTGCACTCATAACGCCGTCTCCTCAGGCTTCGCCGGCCGCCAGCGAACGACCCGCCAGACGGCGCAGCGCCAACGGCACGAAGAACCCGAACGAGCAGATCAGGAAGCCGTAAGCGTTGACCCCGAGCAGCATGGCGTACTTGCCGTCACCGATGGCCCAGCTGGCTGGTATCAGACCGGCCGCGAGCAACACACCCAACCCCAGGCCGGTCCAGAAACTCAGGTGAAAACTCCAGGGCGACCAGCGGGTGAAACCATAGAACAGGAACACCGGCGCCAACCCCATCACCATGGTACCGGAAATGGTGGTCGCCTTGAGAATGTCGGTGCCGGCGAACATCGGCAGGTTGCCGGCAAAGGCAAAGATCACCATGACCAGCGCACCCACCCGGATACTCGGCAGACGGTTCTTGGCCCGTCTGGCCAGCCGCGGCAGGTCCACCGCCAGGGATTTGGCCAGCGAGGTGAACGTGGAGTCCAGGGTCGAGCCGGCCGAGGTCATCATCACCACGCTCATGAAGAACAGCGCCGCCAGACCAAGGGACTGACCAACCGCCGCCGGCGCGTTACCCATGGCGTCGATGCCATTGAGACGGGCATGCACGCCCACCAGGCTGAAAATAAACACCGCCACGAAGCCCAGCAGCCCGGCGACCACGAAACTCTTCAGCATGGTCTTTTCCTTGTTCACGAAGCCCCGGTCGGTCAGGACCGGATCGTGGAACGGGTAACTGAACATCTGCAGCAGCGCCACCAGCAGCAGATCAAAGCCGGCATCCAGCCGGAACTCGCCATTGCTGAGCAGGGCACTGGTGTCATTGGCCGGCAGGATGAGGAACAGGACCGCGCCAACAAAAAAGACAAACACGAAGGCCTGGATCACGTCGGTAAAGATCGATGACCGCAAACCACCCTTGAGGCTGTAGGCGAGGGTAAACACGGTAAAGAGCATCGCCGCGGCGTAGTACTCCCACTGCCCCGGCAGGCCGAAGTAGCCACCCACGACCGCGGTGTTGCTCCAGACCTCGTTGTACAGACGAATCAGAATCGCCGCGGCAAACGCCAGCGCCGCCAGCCGACCAAACCGCGACGTCAGGAAATCCTGAAGACTCCGGGCCCCGGTCTGGGTCCGGATGAGATAGATGATGTAACCGGCCACCGGAATCGACAGCCAGTAACTGGCGTAGGCGAGGCCGCCGGTTACCCCGTACGCCGCCCCCAGATTGGCCGCGTTGGTCACCGACTTGGCAAAAATCCAGCTGATGAAAATACTCGCCGTCAGCGACCACTGACTCACCGGATTGCCCTGATCATCCGCGCCTTTGTAAAAGGAATTCGCGTTCTTACTTTTCGGCGACAGCACATACATCACAATGCCGTAAACCACCAGAAACCCCCAGAACAGGGCACCCTCAAACGTCGTCATCGTAAAAAATCCACGTTACTTTTAGCGCACAGCACGGCGAACCGCGCGGTCTGTGGGGCGGGTATTAATTCCCGCCAGAAAAATATGTCTGAGCGAAGCGAGTTATTTTTC
Organism: Marinobacter arenosus; assembly: GCF_019264345.1. NCBI lineage: Bacteria > Pseudomonadati > Pseudomonadota > Gammaproteobacteria > Pseudomonadales > Marinobacteraceae > Marinobacter > Marinobacter arenosus. Next base: position 2,628,263 of record NZ_JAHVAO010000001.1, on the reverse strand, counting down.
CAAGGAAATTAATACCCGCCCCGCAGGCCGCCAACCCCCAACAAGCAGGCTGCGACAATCAACCGGGCGCCGAACAACTGGCCCCAAATCGATAACAGGAAAAGCACCGATGATGCCGCAACATAATGCGCTCCTCCATACTCTCCGCCAGCGACCCACCCAGATCGTACTGGGGATCGTCGTCCACCAGCGTGCAGGCATAGACCCGGACCTTGTCGCCCTTCTTCACCAGCATCCGCGTGTAGGTGCACATGAAGTGCGAACGTGACGCCTTGCTCGGGTACTTCTCCATACAGGTTTCGGTGATCTCCGGGCTGCCATCTTCCGACCCCGGCGTGCCCAGGTCGGGAAACGCGGTAAACGCCAGGCCCTCAGGGATGTTCCATTCCCGGAAAATTTCCCGAAATACGGCCTCCACGTCCGCCGGAATTTCCTCCGGATCGGTCTGGCGGGCGATGGATACCTTGAAACCCTGCTCGATCAGCCAGCGAATACCCTCCAGGGCCTGGTCGAAACTGCCCTCTCCCCGATCCTTGTCGTGCCGGGCCCGGTCCGGAAAATCCAGGCTGACCCGGAAGTGAATCGGATAGGCGTTGTCCAGCAACGGCAACACCTGGTGCCGACGCTTGAGCAGCGGCTCGGTGGCGTTGGTCAGCACAAAACAGGGCCGGTGCTGGCTGGCGTAGTCCAGGATGTTCACAAAATCCCGGATCACGAAAGGCTCTCCGCCGGTGAAGGAGAACTGCTCCACGCCCATATCGATGGCTTCGTGAATGAACGGCTTCACATCGCTCAGTTTCATGCCCGGAATCCGTCCATCGCCGGGGTGAGACCCTTCCAGGCAGAACGGACACGCCAGGTTGCAGGCGGTGCCGGTGTGAATCCACAGTTCCCGGAGCTTGTCCGCGTCGATATAGCCCCGGGGATCGCCCTGGCGGGTGTGGGTCCAGCTGTCGAACGCCCTGGGCTCGAGAACCTCCACCGCCGGAATGCGCTTGCGGGTCGGTCGTGCTTCAGTCAGGGGCATAAACGCTCCTCGATACGTTTGTGTCTTTGCCACGGCGCCAGCCGTGCAGTTTTTCCAACAGTTTCAGTATGCCCTGCGGCGCATGGGCACGCTTCCATTCACCGGCGGCGAATTTGGCCGACTCGTTCCAGGTCGGGTAGGGATGGATCGTGCCCAGAATCTTGTTCAGGCCCAGACCATGCTTCATGGCCAGGGTGAATTCCGACAGGATCTCTCCGGCATGGGTGCCAACCACCACCGCGCCCAGGATCTTGTCCTTGCCCGGCGGCGTCAGCACCTTGATGAAGCCGTGGTCCTCGCTCTCCGCGATGGCCCGGTCGAGATCGTCCAGGCCGTATCGGGTCACTTCATACTCGATACCCTGGTCCCGGGCCTCGGCCTCGCTCAATCCCACCCGGGCCACTTCCGGCGAGGTAAACGTGACCCAGGGCATGACCCGGTAATCCACGTTAAAGCGCTTGAACTGACCAAACAAACCATTCACCGCGGCGTACCAGGCCTGATGCGCGGCGGCGTGGGTAAACTGATAAGGACCGGCCACGTCGCCACAGGCAAATACATTGGGGTAGCGTACGCTCATGTCCTCCTCCACCGGCACCGTGCCGTTGGGCAAGGTTTCCACACCAATCCGGTCGAGGTGCAGGCCGTCCGTATTGGCGGCACGCCCCACCGCCACCAGCACCTGATCGAAAGCAATCCGCACCCGGTCGCCACCGTGGTCGCAGTACACCACCTTCTCGCCATCCTCGATGACAAATTCCTTCGCCGCATGCTCCAGGCGCACATCAATGCCGTCCTGTTCGAAGCGGTGTTTCACCAGGTCCGACACATCTCGGTCTTCCCTCGGCAATAGCCGCTCCCCCATTTCCACCTGGACCACCTGACTGCCCAGCCGAACAAAGGCATGGGCCAATTCCGAGCCGATCGGCCCACCGCCAAGCACCAGCAGGCGCTCCGGCTGAACCTCCAGTGACCACAGATTGTCAGAGGTCAGCGGCTCCATGTCAGCGAGTCCCGGAATCGGCGGCACAGCCGGTTTACCCCCCGTGGCCACGACAATGCTGCGGGCAGTCAGCCGCTCGGTCCGGCCATCGGTGTGCTTCACCTCAAGCTCCCAGGGTGATACGAAGCTGGCTTCGCCGGAGATGCAATCCACGCCCAGTTTGCGGTAACGCTCCGGGGAATCGTGGGGCTCGACTTTCGCGATCACCGTCTGGACCCGGTCCATGATGGTTTTGAACGAGCCCCTGACCGGCACCGCCTCGAGGCCATAGCGATCGGCATGGCGCAGGGTATCCGCCGCCTTGGCACTGCGGATCAGGGCCTTGGACGGCACACAACCGGTGTTAAGGCAGTCACCCCCCATCTTGTGTTTCTCGATCAGCGCCACCTTGGCCTTCACTGCCGCCGCAATGTAGGCCGACACCAAACCGGCCGAACCGCCGCCAATCACCAGGAGGTTGTAATCAAAGGAGTCCGGTTTCGTCCATCCGGCATACACCCGGCGACGCCGGATGAACCCCACCACGAACTTGGCAATCAGCGGGAACAGCCCCAGCAAGGCAAACGACAACAGCAGATCGGCAGAAACAATGTCACCGGTGGATTCAATCTGTGACAACTGGGTACCGGCATTAACATACACGAAGGTACCCGGAAGCATGGCGATCCAGCTCACCAGGGCATAGGTACGCAGCTTCATGCCGGTCAGCCCCATGGCGATGTTAATCAGGAAGAACGGGAACACCGGGACCAGCCGAAGGGTCGCCAGGTAGAACGCGCCGTCCTTCGCAATGCCCCGGTCCATGCGGGCGACGGTGGCCGCGTACTTGTCCCGAAGCGTATCACGGGCCAGGAAGCGGGCGACGAGAAAGGCGATGGTAGCGCCGATGGTGGAAGCGACCGAGACGGCGGCAAGACCGTAGACGTTGCCAAAAAACGCCCCGCCCGCCAGCGTCATGATGGCGGCGCCGGGAAGCGACAGGGCAGTGACCAGGATGTAAACCAGCATGTAACCGCCGACCGCCAGCCAGGCATTGTCAACGATCCAGGCGTCAAGACTCTGCTGGTGGGCCTTGAGCGACTCCAGGGTGAGGTAGTTGTGGGCTCCGCTGCTCCAGAAGGCAATCACCACCACCAGAATCGCCAGTATCATCAGCCACTTTTTCCGGTTCATCTCTTTATCCCGCATTATTGATTCGTTGTATCACTGACTCGGTAATCCTGGCGTTGTTACAGATGCCGTGGAACATTGTCGATCTATACGCCAGCTTCCTTGTCGAAGGGTACGTGGTTTTCTACCCGAAGAGGTCACGAATTGATAACAATCCCGTCAAAAACCCCAAACATGTCCTAAACTTGCAGACAAACTTCCGATTTCAGATGGGGTCAGGGAACCGCGCCACCGCTACGCTGACCAACGGCTAGACCCTCGACTCAAAGAGTAGGTACGCGTGATTCAACAAACAGACCTTGACGAGCGCCGCCTGGTTGAAGCCCTGAAACGCGGTGATTCATCGGCGTACGCCCAGGCCGTCTCACAGTTCAGCCCCGGCATGCTTGCGGTGGCCCGCTATTACCTGGACACGGGCAGTGCCGAAGACATCGTCCAGGATTGTTGGGTCACCGTGATCGATGCCATCCAGAAATTTGAGGGCCGCTCCGGTCTGAAAACCTGGCTGCACCGCATCGTGGCCAATCGCTGCAAGAACAGGCTGCGCAGCACCCACCGGGAGATCCCGACCGATTTTTCCGAGCGACTCGATCCGGAACTGGCCAGCCGCTTCGACGCCTCCGGCCGTTGGGCCACTCCCCCGAAACTGCGTTTCGACGCATCCGCTGAAGCCCTGTTGGAGAACGAGGCCCTGAGCAACTGCCTCGACAAGCACCTCGCCCATTTGCCGGAAACCCAGCGCTCGGCGTTGATCCTGTATGAAGCTCACCAGCACAGATCCGACGACGTCTGTAACATTCTGGACGTCAGCGCGTCTAACCTGCGGGTGATGCTTCACCGCGCCCGGCAGAAAATTTTTCTGATGGTGGAAACGTTCCAGGAGACGGGCCAATGTTAATGTGCCGCGAGCTGGCGGGCATTGCCAGCGACTACATCGACGGGGAATTAACCACGGGCCGGAACCTGTCCGTAAAAATGCACCTGATGATGTGCAGGCCCTGCCGGTCGTTCATCGGCAACTTACGCACCAGCACCGAGCTGATGCGACGGCACACCGCCTCGCACGTGGAGGCGGCGGTCATCGATCGCATCAATCAGCGGATTTCCGAGGCATTGGGGGCCAGGCCCGAGCGAAAGGACTGATACCACCCTTGCGCGCAGACCCGGTGTCGGTGGCACTCGCCCTCAAGGAAAGCCCGTATCGGATGCGCGCGCCAAGGTTGTTAAACTGGCGGTAATTTCTGATTCCCGCTCCCAAAGTCATCAACCCGAAAGGACATGACCATGAAAACCCTGTTAGCAACCACACTGTTAGTATTGTCTCTGGTCGCGACGCCGCTTTTGGCCCAGGACGGAAAAATCCGGGTCGGCATGTCGGGCCAGTACTTCCCGTTCACCTTTGTCGAGCAGGACACCCTGAAAGGCTTCGAGGTCGACGTCATGAACGCTGTGGCGCAGGAGATGGGGCGTGAGGTCGAGTACCAGACCGCCGCCTTCTCTGGCCTGTTCGGCATGCTCGGCGCGGGGCGGATTGATACCGTGGCCAACCAGATCACCATCACCGAGGAGCGCCAGAAGGCGTACATCTTCAGCGAGCCGTACGTCTACGACGGCGCCCAGGTGGTCACCAAGGCCGGCAATACCGAGATCGAGGGCGTCGAGGACCTGAAGGGCAAAACCGTGGCGGTGAACCTCGGTTCCAATTTCGAGGCGCTGCTGCGTAACCTGCCCTACGCCGATGAAATCGACATCAAGACGTACGACAGCAATATCGAGCGTGACACCGCCCTCGGGCGCGTGGATGCCTTCGTGATGGACCGGGTCAGTGCCAGCCAGATCATCAAGGAGAAGCCGCTGCCGCTGGAACTGGCCGGCCCCACCTTCTCCCAGATCACCAATGCGTACCCGTTCAAGGACACCGAGGAAGGCCGTGCGCTGCGTGATGAAGTCAATGCGGCCCTGAGTGCGTTGCGCGAGAAGGGCACGTTGCGCGAGATTTCCGAGGAATGGTTCGGCACCGACATCACCGCCCCATAACAACACAGGAACCGCATTATGGGCGCGCTTGACGTCGACTACATGCTGGGGCTGGTCCCCGTATTACTGGGGTACCTGCCCCTGACCCTGCAGCTGGCGTCTCTGGGCATGGTCCTGGCGCTGATCCTGGCGTGCCTGTTTGCGGTCATCCGGGTACTGCGGATTCCCGTGCTGAATCCGTTCACCATCGTGTTCATTTCGTTTTTCCGGGGCACGCCGCTGCTGGTCCAGCTGTTCCTGTTCTACTACGGGCTGCCCCAGCTGTTCAGTGCGCTGACCGTGATCGACGGCATCACCGCCACCATCATGGGCCTGACCATGCACTTCTCGGCGTACATGGCCGAATCCATTCGCGCCGCCATTGTCGGCGTCGATCGCAGCCAGACCGAAGCGGCCCTGTCGATCGGCATGACCAACAGCCAGCTGATGCGGCGAATCATTTTGCCCCAGGCCACGCGGGTGGCCCTGCCCACCCTGATGAACTACTTCATCGACATGATCAAGGCAACCTCGCTGGCTTTCACCCTCGGCGTTACCGAGCTGATGGGGGCCACCCAGAAAGAGGCCTCCGGCAGCTTCCTCTACTTCGAGGCGTTCATAGTCGCGGCGGTCATGTACTGGATCGTGGTCGAGATGCTGTCCTGGCTGCAGGGCAACCTGGAAACCCGACTGAACAAGGCCTACAGCCGATGATTGAACTCAAGGGACTGCGCAAGCAGTTTGGCGAGGCCGTGGTCCTCGACGGCATTGACCTCACCATCGAAAAAGGCGAGATCGTGGTTGTTATCGGGCCATCCGGCACCGGTAAGTCCACGCTGCTCCGTTGCGTGAACTTTCTCGAGCAGCCCACCGCCGGCGAGATCACCGTGGGCGACCTGACGGTGGATGTGAACCGGGCCCGTAAAGCCGACATTCTGGAATTGCGCCGGCAGACCGCCTTTGTCTTCCAGAACTACGCCCTGTTTGCCAACAAGACGGCGCTGGAGAACATTGCCGAGCGACTGCTGGTCGTGGATCGCTGGCCGAAGGCCAAGGCCCATGAACGGGCCCGGGAAATCCTCCGGCGCATTGGCCTCGAAGACAAGGCCGATGCCTACCCGGCGTCCATGTCCGGCGGTCAGCAACAGCGTGTGGGCATTGGCCGGGCCATGGCCGCCGGTGCCGAAGTGATCCTGTTTGACGAACCCACCTCCTCACTCGATCCGGAATGGGTGGACGAAGTGCTGTCGCTGATGAAACAGCTGGCCAGGGAACGTCAGACCATGTTGCTGGTCACTCACGAAATGTCCTTCGCCCGGGATGTGGCCGACCGGGTCATCTTTATCGATGGCGGCCGGATCGTGGAGCAGGGGCCGCCGAGCGAAATCTTCTACCACCCGAAGGACCCCCGCACCCGGGATTTCCTGCAGAAAATCCTGGCCACCCACCAGGCCTGATGCCCGCCCGCCGCGGAGTCAGGCGCTAAGATGCAGCCAACGTGCAATGCGGGAATGGGGCCTGCGACTCAGGTACCAGGGCAGGGTGCTCATGATTACCAGGATCACCACGGCGGCCACAACGGTCAGCAGCGGATTGAGTTCAAAGCTGTGCCCGAGCCCGGCGAAGACAAAGGTCATCGGTAACATACCGACCACTGAGGCCAGGGCGAATCGCCACGCCCGAATTGCCGTGACCCCCGCGGCGTAGCTGATCAGGGCAAATGAGAACAGCGGGATTAACCGGGTGAGCAGTACCGCAATGAACAGAAACCGCTGGGAACCGTTCACGGAGAACACCGGATTGTCCTCAAGCTTGCGCTGGACCACCTCGCGGCCGAGCACCCGGGCCAGGTAGAAGGCGATCATAGCACCCATCAGAGCGCCTGCCACGGCAATCGCCGTGCCCTCGAACATGCCAAAGGCAAGGCCCGAGGCCGCACTGATCGGCAAGGTTGGAATCGGCCCGACAACCACCCCGAGGATCATCATCAGCATCAGCAACAGCGGCCCGGACATGCCTTGCTGGTTGAGCCAGTCGGAGATGGCGGCGGGCGACAGACTGGCCGGCATCCCCAGTTGGCGAAGTACCAGCCAGGTAGCCGCCATCACCAGCGCGACAATGGCCAGAAAGGAGAGACGAAATACCCAGTGTGAACGATTCATTGGGGCATTCTACCCGTCAGGCAGGTCCGGGGAAGCAATAAATAATGCATGAATTAATGAATGAATGCGCAACCCATCTCCTGTTCAGTTGTCCAAGTTCTACTTGCCACCCATTTCCCCTTGTCCGGGCGGACTCCGAGGAGGGTGGCAGTCTGGAAGATGGAGGACGTAGACATGAAGATCCTGGCGCTCACCGGACTCTTGCTTGCTTTCGCAATCGGCGGTCTAGCCCACGCCGAAGGTGTAAGCGATGAGGACCTCAGATGTCAAAACAACCCAGCTTGCCTTCAACAACCCTCGGGAGAAGACAGGCGTTAACTGACCAGGCTATTGGCCTGTTCCACGAAAGCGGCCGGCACCGGGTCAAGCGTCGGTCGCGCGTTCCCAGTCACATCCGGGTGCGGCGCATCCGGCTCCGAAGTCAGAATCATCGGTGCCTCCGACCAGTGCAGTAGCTCCAGCCGTCCGGATGCCTGCTCCACCAGCGCGGTGCAGTGCTCCACCCAGTCCCCGTCGTTGCAGTAAAGGCCGTCCTCGCTTCGCAGGAAGCCCGCCGAGTGGATGTGCCCACCGATGAAGCCATCGTAGTGGCCTTTTTCCGCCACGGTCAGCGCCGCAAGTTCGAACCGGCGGATGAAGGTGCGCGCCTTTCCGATGCGGCTCTTCACCCAGGCCGCCAGGGACCAGTAGGGCTTGCCCCGGAGTCGGCGCCAGGCGTTGAACCAGCGATTGAAGCGAAGCAGTATGCCGTGGGCGCGATCGCCCACCAGCAGCATCAGGGGGCTGCACCGAACCACCTGGTCAAACTGGTCGCCGTGGCAGACCATGAACCGGCGGCCGTCTGCCGTGCTGTGCACAACCTTGGTCTTGAGTTCGATCCCGGCCACGGTCTGGCCACAGAATTTGCGGAAGAACTCATCGTGATTGCCGGGAATGTAGACAACCCGGGTGTCGCCAGCGGCGATATCCATCAGTCGCTGGACGATGGCATGGTGCTCGGGAGGCAGGTGGACCCGCTTCTGCATGGCAATCAGATCGATGATATCGCCAACCAGGTAAAGGGTTTCACAGTGCACACTGTTGAGGAAGTCGAGCAGGTAGGCTGCCTGACAGTCGGCGGTGCCCAGGTGCACATCGGAAATGAAAACGCTCCGGTAGTATCGCATGGTGTCTCCTGCCCTCGGTCTGCCCGGATAACCGCACGATCCCAGATCCGAATGACGGCACAGTGACAGCGCTGCGACATTTCCATGACCGGAGTGAACCTCCCGTTGACGGGGTACGCACCGGACAAGCCCGGTGAAGTCACGAGCGTCGAAGCGCTGATCGCCGAGGACACCTGACTGAGCTCGGGCGAGGGCCGGCGAACAGCAACGGGGAATGGTGGTGGGGTCAGGAGAGCCAGCAGGGGGAAAACCGGCCTGCGCCGGTTCCCGTGATGTGCCGGGGCCGTCTTGAAGGGACGTCTCAGCGGAGCGCCGGATTCAGGGTATAGGTCCCCGTTACCCGGGCGCTGGCCAATATGTGGCCGGCCATGGCCTCCCGGACATCATTGCCATCAAATTCACCGCTGAGGCCGAGACTCTCGACATCCAGCGCATGCACCTCGTAGTGGTAGTGGTGAATAATCTCATCGTTCCACGGTGGGCAAGGTCCGTCGTAACCGCCATAGGTGCCCGCCATGTCGGGGTTGCCGGCCAGAAACTGGGTGTAATTGTTCACCCCGCGGATGCCAATGGGGCCGGGGCCGGGCTCCTTGCCCTTGGGAATAACGCCGTCGCTGTCCTCACCCTCGGGGATGCGGCTGATGTTCGCAGGCACATCCACCAGCAGCCAGTGAAAGAAATCCACCCGGGGCAGGTCTTTCGACACGGTCTTGCCTTCCTGATTCACATCGTCCGCGACACTGGGCACATCCGGATCGAACATCATGACCACAAAGCTCTTGGTGCCGTCGGGCGCCCCCTCCCAAACGGTTTCCGGGTTGCGATTGGGCCCGAAACTCATATGATCTTCTTCACTGTAGACGCCAAACGCGAACGTTTCCGGGACCGGCTGGCCCTCCTCGATGCCTCGAACCTCTAGTTTCACGGCGTTGCCTCCTGTTGATCGTTGGCTTATATCTCAGTCATGGTGTCTGGAACAGACCCGATCTGTGATACAAGGGTTTTAGCAAGGGTGTTGCAGGTCTGTCCAGATTACCAGACTGCCATAATCCTTACGCCCGGCCACACAAACAGGCTCACTCACCAACCAGGAAACCGCCATGAGCGACCAGCAATCCGGCCAGCCAGGGCCGCCAGAAAACCAGATGGACGAAGACGCCATTGCCTTTGCCCAAGGCCTGTTCGAGCTGGCCCGCAAGGGCGCTGCGGGTCTGCTGGTGCCGTTATTGGACGCCGGCGTGCCCGTGGATCTGCGCACCAGCAAGGGGGAAACCCTGTTGATGCTGGCAGCCGCCGGCAATCACCCTGAAACCGTTCAACTGCTGCTGGAAAAAGGCGCCAACCCCGAGGCCACCGATGCCGACGGTGTTACGGCATTGGGCCACGCCCGCGCCGCCGGAGCCCAGGACGCGATCGCCAAACTGAATCGGTGACCGGTCGATGCTCAAAAAGGGAGAAATCATTCACCACGTCCGGGATACCCTCGGCAGTATCCTGGTGATCGACTACCGCAAGCACCGGGTCCTGACGTTCAACTCCGTTTTTGAGCAGAGCAAGATCGACCGGCGCCGTCCCCATGTGCCGGTGCACGAGTACAATCGGGCGATGATGCTGCCATCGGCGTTCGCATCACCCGGCCACGTCACGATTCTGGGATTGGGCGGCGGGGTGATGGCAAGCGCGTTCCACCATCTGTATCCGGACTGCCAGATCCACGCCATCGAGCTACGTCAGGCCGTGCTGGACGTATCCCGGGGCTTTTTCGACCTGCCCCAAAGCAGCCGGCTGACCGTATCCATCGGCGATGCCCGCGACGTGCTGGAACGACTGCCCGACGCCAGCACCGACATGATCCTGGCCGACCTCTACAACGCCGACCGTATGAGCCCGGCCCAGGCCCAGCGGATGTTCATCAATCACTGCAGTCGCGTGCTCGGTGCCACGGGCTGGTTAACGCTCAACTACCACCGGACCCCGGACCCGGAGGGCCCCTATTTCCGGCAGATCCGGAAACACTTTCCGGTGCTGTTGATGTTCCGCAGCAAAACCAACAACACGGTTATCTACGCCAGCAAGCAACCTTTCGAGGCGTTGCACGAGCGGGACCCGGCCCTGCAGGATCTGGAAAAGCGAATGCCGATCGACTGGCGCCGGTTGATGGCGAAAGTGACCCGCCTCTGACGCCCCAGCCTTGATCACTGGTCAGGATGATCCATAGTAGTAACTAGGTGTTACTGTGACTGGAGGAAACAGCGTATGGCTGATGAGGACTACAAGAAGCTCCACCCGATCCTGAACGAGATCACCCAGACCTACGTGAGCCTGTACACCAACAGACCCAACGAAAAGAATCGGGAACAGCTGATCAAGCTCGAAGCCCTGCTGCACGAAAAACTGGAGCAACTCAAGAAAGCGCGGGGCGACACCGAGTAATCGGGCCGTAGGCCCGACGTGAGCACGCGGCAGATGGTTTCAGGCTGCCGCGGCCTTACGCTTGAAGTATTCCCGCGTCAGCCGGACCACCAGGGGAGACAGCAGCAGGAGCGCGATCAGGTTTGGCACGGCCATCAACCCGTTGGCAATGTCACACAGCCCCCAGATCAGTTCCAGATCCATCACCGCGCCCAGCGGCAGCAACAGGCAGAAGAGTTTCCGGTAAACCCGAATCCGCTGGTTACCGAACAGATAACCGGTGCCCCGATCGCCGTAGTAGCTCCAGCCCACCACGCTCGAGAACGAGAAGAACAACAGCGACAGGGTGACCGCCAGCTTGCCCAGATCCGGCACGGCCGCATTGAAGGCCATGGTCGTCAGTTCAGAGCCGCTCACCCCGGTGGTCCAGACCCCGGTGGTGATAATGACGAGCGCGGTCATGGTGCATACCACCAGGGTATCGAACAACGGGCCGTTCATGGCCACCAGGCCGGCCCGCACCGGCTCGTCGGACCGGGCTGCCGCCATGGCGATGGGGGTTGTACCCAGGCCTGCCTCGTTACTGAACACCCCCCGGGCAACACCGAATTGAATGGTGGTCATCACCGCCGCGCCGGCGAAGCCCCCGGTGGCGGCGGTCCCGGTAAAGGCATCGGAAAGAATGCTGACAAAGGCGGCCGGCACCGCGTCCGCATTCAGCCCGAGCACCACCAGCGCACTGCCGACATAGATCACGAACATCAGGGGCACCAGACGCGAGACCACGCTGCCGATGCGACGGATCCCACCCACGATCACGAGCCAGATCAGTGCGCCATAAAGAAGGCCGATACCGAGCTTGACCCCGAACACCGTCGCCGCACGGTTCTCGTAGCCAAGGATGTCGCGCAGGGAAAACTCGAGGGTATCGGCCACGGAGTTCGCTTCCACCATATTGCCGGTGCCGTAGGCGGCAATGATGGCGCACAGGGCGAAGAACTGGGCCAGAGGTTTCCATCGAGGGCCGAGACCTCGCTCGATGTAGTACATGGGGCCGCCGGCGTAGCCGGTTTCCGGGTCATAGACGCGGAACCTGAGGGCCAGGGTGGTGCTGGCAAAGACCGTCGCCATGCCGACGATGGCGGTTACCCACATCCAGAAAATGGCACCCGGACCACCCAGGGCGATGGCGGTCGCCACCCCGGCAATGTTGCCGTTGCCAATGGCCGCCGATAGGACCACGGTAAGCGCGCTGAAGTGACTGAGTTCGCCGGTGATGGACGTTTCCGCATCCCGGCCACTGACGATGCGGAGCGACAGGCCAAGACGAAGCAACTGGATAAAACGCAGGCGCACGCTCAGATACAAGCCGGTGCCAACCAGCAATACGACGGTCAGTGGCCCCCAGACAATTTCTCCGACGCCTTCCACCAGTTCCTGCATGCCAGACGGTTCCTTTTGGCCGTGCCCGCAGTTCGTTTCAGGTCCACTTTTCGTGCGGCGGCTGGTACTGCCGGAATCCTGCCAGGAGTTGGTCCGGGGTGTCTGCCACCACCAGCATGTCGATGTATTCCTGTTTCAGGAAACCCGCTGTCTTCATGGACTGCACCATTGCCAGCAGGGGGTCGTAGAAGCCACCCACGTTGTAAAGCCCGCAGGGCTTTCGGTGGAAGCCGAGCTGGCCCCAGGTCCAGGCCTCGAAGATTTCCTCCAGCGTCCCGATGCCGCCGGGCAAGGCGACAAAGCCGTCGGCCAACTCCGCCATCTTCGCCTTGCGCTCGTGCATGTCCCGGACCACGAACAACTCGGTCAGACCCGAATGGGCGAGTTCGCGGTCCCGCAGGTGCTCCGGAATCACGCCATAGACCCGGCCACCACTCTCGATGACCGAGTCGGCCACGATCCCCATCAACCCGACATGGCCGCCGCCGAACACCAGGTCCACGCCCTGGGCGCCCAGGAACTCCCCCAGCTCCCTGGCCTTTTGGGCGTACTGCGGATCGGTTCCCGACCGGGAACCGCAATAAACAGCTATTTTCATCCACTCCTCACTCTATGGTCCGGCGCCGGAAAATCGGTCGATCTCCTCACAAAGTAGCAGAGAGCTGGCTCCGAGGTCGCATTGAGCAGCCTCTCAAAAGCTCTAGCATGAAGGATCAAACAACAAGAAATCCCAGGAGTTTCCCATGGCAGGGCGCCTAGCGCTCCTGATGGCCTGCCTGTTCTTGCTGTCCAGCGCCCGTGCGGAGCTGTCGGAAAGCAAGCGGTCATTGATCCAGGAGCTGTTCCCGAAAGCGACAGTGATCGACGACAAACGGTCGGATTTCCCCGTGTACCCGGTGTATCAGCTTCAGGAACTGCTGGGCTATGCCTACGAATCGGCGGATCTGAGCCGGCTACAAGGGTTTGCCGGCAAACCGATCCAGCTGCTGGTCGGGTTGGATGCCCGCGGCCGTTTTACCGGAGTCCGGGTGCTCGACCACCATGAACCCGTCTTCCTCCATGGCCTGGGCGAGCAGCCGCTGTTCGACTTTGTTGACCAGTACGCCGGCCACTCCCTGCGCGAACAGATTCTTGTCGACACATCCAATTCCCGTCGCTCCGGCAAGGACCCGGAGGGCAATATCGTCCATTTCGACGGGGTCAGTAAGGCCACGGTGTCCGTGCTGATCGTCAACGACACCGTGCTGTCGTCCGCCCTGAAGGTTGCCCGCGCCAAACTCGAGGGCTTCGGCCAGGCGGCCCCGACCCGCGCGCGGCCGGATTTCTTTACGCCACTGACCTGGCAGGAACTGATTGATCGCGGCTACATCCGGCATTGGCAGGTGGCCACGGACACGGTGGAACAGGCTCTGGGACGGCCTCTGTCAGACTACCCGGGCAACCCGGAACCCCGGCCCGGCGAGCCGTTTACCGAGCTGTTCTACGGCTACGTGAATGCGCCCATGGTGGGGCGCAACCTGCTGGGGCACGAGGGCTATGACCAACTGCTGGAGCAGGCGGGGGAAGACGCCAAGATTCTGGCGGTGATGTCCCGCGGGCCATTTACTCACCTGTCCGAGGACTTTGTCCCCGCCAGCGCCCCCGACCGGCTGGGCATGGTGCAGAACAACCTGTCACTAGAGCTTCGGGACCTGAACATGTTCGGTGGCAGTATCCAGCTACAGGCCGGTTCGATGCCGGAATTTGCCCAACAGACCCTGTTCCGGGTCGGAGGCAACGCCGGTTTCAACCCCGGCGCCGAGGCGACGCTCCGGCTGAACGTGGAGCTGGCGCGCAATCACCTGATGGTCGACCGGACCACGCTGGCCGTACCGGTCGCGTTCCCCGAAGAGCTGTTCGAGACCGTCGAGGTGGCGCCGTTGCCGGAGCAGACGCGGGCGCCGGTCTGGGTGGGCCTGTGGAAGGAGCGCTGGTGGCAAATCTCGTTGCTGGTCAGCGGGCTGGCCGTGCTGACGGTGTTCTTCGCGAAACAGCGGACCCTGAGCCGGTATCCGGCCCTGGTCCACCGGTTCCGTTGGGGCTTCCTGTTCTTCACGCTGTTCTTTATCGGTTTCTACGCCCAGGGTCAGCTCTCGGTGGTTAACATCTACACGCTGTTCCTGGCGATCTGGGATGGCTTTTCGCTGGATGTGTTCCTGCTCGATCCCATCCTGTTCATTCTCTGGACCTACACCTTCATTACGCTGTTCATCTGGGGGCGTGGGCTATTTTGTGGCTGGCTGTGCCCGTTCGCGGCGCTGCAGGAGATGGCCGCCTGGCTCGGTGAGAAACTGCGCTTCCCCCAGATCAAAGTGCCGGAACGCTGGCATCGCTGGCTGATCCTGCTCAAGTACCCGATCCTGGTCGGGTTGGTCGGCACCGCCTTCCATTCGCTGACACTGGCCGAGCAATTGGCGGAAGTCGAGCCCTTCAAAACCGGCATCACGCTGTTCTTTGTCCGATACTGGCCGTTCGTGGTCTACGCCGTGGGACTGGTGGTGGTGGGCATGTTCATCCACAAATTCTACTGCCGTTACCTGTGCCCGCTGGGCGCCGGACTGGCCGTGCTCGGCCGGCTTCGGCTGTTCAGCTGGCTGGACCGGGTGGAGCTGTGCGGCAATCCCTGCCAGCACTGCAAGAACGCCTGCGGGATCAACGCCATCCGGAAGGACGGCCGGGTGGACTACGACGAATGCATACAGTGCCTGGAGTGCGTGGTCATCCTGAACGCAGAAGACCAGTGCATCGACAAGCGCCTCCGGAACCGGAAACAGGAAAGGCAGGCCAATATCCTGGCAACGGATGCGGGCTGATTCCGCACCCGTCGCCATCGGGCTCGCTTACTTGGCCTTCTGCCAGGCGAACTTCTGGAAAGGTTCGTCCACCGGCGTCTCGGCAATGTGGTTGATGTAATTGCTCATCACCTTCTGCGACAGCACCAGAATCACCTCAAGTACGTGCCGGTGCTCGTAGCCCGCCTGGTAAAACGCATTCAGGTCCTCGGCATTGACGTTGCCGCGCTTGCGGGTGACCGCCAGCGTAAAGGTTCTCAGCGCCTCCAGTTTGTCATTGGGCAGGGGCGTCTCGTCCCGCAATGCATCGATGATCTCGTCCGAGACCTTCATGCTCTTGGCGATGCCGGTGTGCGCTGGCACGCAGTAATGGCAGGCATGCTCAACGTTGATGGTCTGCCACACCACGGTGGTTTCGTCATTGTTGAAACTGCTGTCCAGCACCAGCTGATGCAGCTTCTGATAGCCGTCCAGCACCGTCGGCGCCTCGGCCATCACGGCATGCAGGCCCGGGATCATGCCGAAACCCTTCAGGGAGTTTTCCAGCAGCGGCTTCGCCTGTTCCGGGGCAGAATCGGTGTCGTGCAGTTTGAAGTCCGTCATAACAATCTCCAATTTGAGTGATCGTTCAACAACACCTTCAGGTTAACTATTATTGAGCGATCACTCAAGATATAATTGAGCAACTACTCAAAATCAAAGATCCTGACAGTCATCAGCCATGGCCAGACACGCCCGATACGACCGGCAAACCGCTTTGCAAAAAGCCATCGCCCTGTTCTGGGAACGGGGCTACCACGGCAGTTCCATGAAGCAGATTGAACAGGCACTGGATATGCGTCCGGGTAGCATCTACGCGACCTTCGGCAGTAAAGACGGATTGTTTTCAGAGGCATTGGCGGCTTATGCCGAACAGGGCAGCCAGGAGCTCTCGACCTTTCTGCAGCGCCACCCCTCGGTTGTGGACGGCCTGCAAGCCTATCTGCGCGCGATCGCCCGGACCAGCAGCGAAGCCCAGCCCTCTCGCGCCTGCATGATCGTTAAAACCCTGCTGGAGTCGAGCAACACCCACCCAGCACTCGCCGAGCAGGCCAACCACATACTGGCGTCCATCCAGGAGACGATCTTTGACGCGCTCGAGCAGGCCAAAGCCCGGGGGGAGCTGGTCGAAAGTACCGATTGCCTGCGCTTGGCGCGCCTGCTTCAGGCCCAGATTGTTGCGCTCCGTGCCATGGCCGAGCGGGATCTGGCACCGGATGAACTGGCCAATCTGGGTGACGATGTGGCTGGCATTCTCGACGCTTACCGCAAGCCCCATTGAGGGCAAGCCGGGTGGCTGTTGCACTTCCGTAGAATTGTCCCCACGGTGCCCATCGCGCTACTATATTTCCTCTCGTATTAGCACCCTACCTTTTCGTCCGGCCCAGTGACGACAGCCAAGCATTTTCCTCAGAAGAGTGCTTGGCTCTCCTCACTTAAAGGGCTGACTGTTATGGAAAACCTTCATCACATCGTGGTGGTTGGCGGTGGCGCCGGCGGGCTTGAGCTGGTGACCAGTCTCGGCGACAAACTGGGCAGGAAGGGCAAGGCGCGGATTACCCTGTTGGATGCCGGCCTGACGCATGTCTGGAAACCATTGCTGCACGAGGTGGCGTCCGGCTCGCTGGACGCCAATGCCAACGAAATCAACTACCGCGCGCACGCCCGCAAGCACCACTACGAGTTTCAGCTGGGCCGGATGAGTGGCCTGGATCGCACGGCCAAACAACTGGTGGTAGCGCCGTTCCACGATGAGGACGGCAAGGAAGTGGTGCCAGAGCGCCACATCCACTATGACACCCTGGTGATTGCCGTTGGCAGCACCGCCAACGACTTTGGCACCCCCGGAGCGCAGGAGCACTGCCTGTTCCTCGACAGCCTGAAACAGGCCCGCCGGTTCCACAACCTGATGCTCAATGCGTTCCTGCGGAAGAACCATGAGGCCCGGCAGGGCCAGGAACACACCCTGAACATCAGCATCATCGGGGCCGGCGCCACGGGCGTGGAACTGGCCGCCGAATTGCGTCTGGCCTCCCGGGAGTTGCCGGTTTATGGCATGAATCACCTGAAGGACTCGGACGTGTCGATCACCGTGATAGAAGCCGCGGACCGCATTCTGCCCGCGCTACCCTCGCGACTGTCCGCGGCGGCCAGTCGGGAACTGGAGCACCAGCACATCAAGGTGCTCACCGGCCAACCGGTCAGCGAAGTCCGGGACGGCGCCATCGTCATGAAAGACGGTACCAAGCTGCCGTCGGAAATGAGCATCTGGGCCGCAGGCATCAAGGCGCCGGCGTTCCTCGCCGAACTCGGGCTGGAAGCCAACAAGGGCAACCAACTCGTGGTCAAGCAGACCCTGCAGACAACGCGGGACGAAGATATCTTTGCCTTCGGCGATTGCGCGGCCTGCCCGCAGCCGGATTCAGACCGGCCAGTGCCGCCACGGGCCCAGGCGGCCCATCAGCAGGCCGACGCCCTGTTCAAGACCCTGTGCAACCGCATCAAGGGCGGTGAGGCCGTCCCCTTTGTGTACAACGACCACGGCTCCCTGATCAATTTCAGCCGCTACACCACGGTCGGCAACCTGATGGGCAACCTGTCGGGCCGGAGCATGTACATTGAAGGCAAGGTGGCGAGGCTGTTCTACGTGTCCCTGTACCGCATGCATCAGGTGGCCCTGCACGGTTTCGTGCGCACCGGCATTATCTGGTTGATGGACAAAATCAGCCGTGCGATGCACCCGCGTCTCAAACTACACTGAGAGGGAACCGGGAACTGTGCCCGGCAAGCATTGGAGCGGGTGAAGGGAATCGAACCCTCGTATGCAGCTTGGGAAGCTGCCGTTCTACCATTGAACTACACCCGCATTAGCGATGGCCGCGAGAGCAATATAAGCGGTTGCTGCGCTTTTGGGCAAGCCCTCTGTCTGGAGCAAGAATGGATCCAATCCTTACCCTGCTGGGAGCCATGATGCTGGTCATCAGCATCCTGCTCAGCCCGCTGTCGAGCCGGGTGGGCATGCCGGTGCTGCTGATTTTCCTGGTGGTCGGCATGATCATGGGCGAGGACGGCCCGGGGGGCATCGAGTTCGACAATTTCGAGCTGGCCTTCCTGATCGCCAACCTGGCCCTTGGCGTTATCCTGCTGGATGGCGGCATGCGAACCCGGGCTGAAACCTTCCGGGTTGGCCTGCGGCCGGCCCTCGTGCTGGCGTCACTGGGGGTGTTCATGACGGCTGCGGGGGCTGCCGTGGTCGCCCGCTGGGTCTTCGACATGGAATGGCTGACCGCCCTTCTCGTGGGCGCGATCATTTCTTCCACCGACGCCGCCGCGGTGTTTTCTCTGCTTCAGGGGCGGGGCCTGCACCTGAATGAGCGGGTCAGCGCGACCCTGGAGATCGAATCCGGCAGCAACGATCCCATGGCGATCTTCCTCACCCTGATGCTGGTCACCCTGATCGATAACAGCGGCGAGGGTGCCACCGGCGCCGCCTTGATCATGCTGATCAAACAGTTTGGCATCGGTGGCGTGGCCGGTGTCCTCGGCGGCTACGTCGTGGTCGAGCTGGCCAACCGGACGCGACTCACGCCCTCGCTCTATCCCTTGCTCGTTGCCGCCGCCGGGATTTCCGTGTTCTCTGCCACCAACGCACTCGGGGGCAGCGGGTTTCTGGCGATCTACCTGGCCGGCGTGGTGATCGGCAACCGCCACGTCCGGATGATGCCCATGATCCTCCAGGTGCACGACGGCCTGGCCTGGCTGGCGCAACTGTGCCTGTTCCTGATGCTGGGCCTGCTGGTCACCCCGTCGGACCTGTTGCCGCTGCTCGGAAGTGGCCTGATCCTGGCACTGGCACTGATCTTCGTCATCCGGCCGCTGACGGTCTTACTCACGCTGTGGCCCTTCGGCTTCAACCGGCGGGAACTGGGATTCATCAGCTGGGTCGGACTACGCGGCGCCGTGCCCATCGTGCTCGCCCTGTTTCCGATCATGGCCAACCTGCCCCAGGCCCAACTGGTGTTCCACGCCGCCTTCTTCATCGTGTTGGTATCGCTGGTGGTCCAGGGCACCACCATGGCGCCGCTGGCCCGGAAACTCCGACTGGAAGTCCCCGCCGGCGAGGACCCGTATCGCCGCCTGCCCCTGGACGCTCCCGGTGCCGGGGACCACGAGCTCATGCTGTTCCCGTTGCGGGGCGAAATCTGGGAAACACCGCGCCCGCTGAGTCAGCTTCGTTTCCCGGAAAACACCACCGTCGCCGGGGTCTTCCGTAACCGGGTATGCCTTCAACCGAAAGGCGATCTGGAAGTGGCCAGTGGCGACACCGTCGCGATGTTTGCCACACCCAACGTGCTGCCCGAGCTGGGCAAGGCACTGAGCGGCCGCCATGCACCCAAGTACCTTGCCGAACGGGCCTTTTTTGGCGACTTTGTACTCAATGGTGACGCGTTGCTTGGGGATGTCGAACAGGTTTACGGTATCGAATTCGACGACCTTCCGCCGGAACTGTCGTTGGCCGAGTGCTTTGCCAGACGCACCAAGGGCCATCCGGTGGTGGGTGATACCGTGACGCTCGGCCCGGTGACTCTTGTTGCCCGGGCGACCAGTTCCGATCAGGTCACCAAGGTCGGCCTGAAGATGGACAGTTCACAAAATGTGTGATCCGGAAAAGAGATAACCAAAAAACTTAACAAAAGCTCTCAACAACCTACGGGCAGGCTGTGCTATAAACGTGCCTGAATGAAGATTAATAATTGGTAAGCTAGGATGATGTTCACCCGCTTTTTCATTGCCATTTGCCTGCTGACAGGGCTTGTCCTGATCCCGGTGTCCGGAACCGCCAGCGAAATATTGGCCAAAGCCGACACTCGCATGCCGGAGGCCGAGCCGTTCCAGACCGAAGCCCCGAGTATCGACAAGGTGCTGGTGCGCAAGGGTGAGCGTCGGCTTTACCTGATGGACGATGGCCAGGTGGTGAAGAGTTACCGGATCTCCCTCGGTGACAACCCGACCGGACACAAGCTTTACGAAGGCGATGAACGCACTCCGGAAGGCGACTACACGCTGGACTGGCGCAACGCTGGCAGCGACTTCTACAAGTCCATTCACATCTCCTACCCCAGCGAACGGGATCGTGAGCTGGCCAACGCCTGGGGACTCAACCCCGGCGGCAGCATCATGATTCACGGGCTGCCCAACGAGGCCGCCGATATGGCTTTTGCCTACCAGGGCCTGGACTGGACCGACGGCTGCATCGCGGTGACCAACGAAGAAATGGACGAGATCTGGCAATTGGTCGCCGACGGTACCCCAATCAGGATCGTTCCCTGAACATCCCCTGACAGCAGCATTAAGTTGTTGTCATAAGCCGATTAAATATACGTATCCGTAGTTAACATTTTGTCTCAGAGTGTTTTACACTGTTTAACGACTCCGGTAGTCAACGCCTATCCGGCCGGTTTGACAGGAAGTCGTCCATGTACTGAACTGACTTCCGGATCACAGGAAAAAACTCGACCAATAAGGGGATTTACAATGCGTAAACTGACGATCGCTGGGTTTGCACTTGCTACTGCTCTGACTGCAGGCTGTGCCTCTAATCAGGCTGCCGTAGACGAGGCGAATGCAACTGCCAACTCTGCAGAGCAGACCGCTGAAAATGCACTGAACACCGCTAACAGTGCTGCAAGCTCTGCCCGCACTGCCCAGCAGACCGCCGAGGAAGCTCTGGCCGCTGCAAAGGCTGCTCAGCAATCAGCTGACGAAGCCAACGAGCGCGCCAAGCGTATGCTTGAGCGTTCAAGCATGAAATAAGGCTCGGCTTACGCTGACGCTGAAAAGGCCGGGAACCCCGGCCTTTTTTGTGCCCGCCCCCTATTCGGCGGAATCGTTGGATCCGCCCTGCGTGTTGCGGAACGACTTTTCCATGAAAGGCCGCACCAGGTCCATGGGCATCGGGAACACGATCGTCGAAGAATTCGAGCCACTCATATCTGCCATCGTTTGCAGGTAACGCAACTGCATGGCCCCGGATTCGGCGGACATGACCCGGGCCGCTTCTACCAGTTTCTTCGACGCCTGCAATTCGCCCTCGGCGTGGATCACCTTGGCCCGCCGCTCGCGCTCCGCCTCTGCCTGACGGGCAATGGCGCGAATCATCGATTCGTTCAGATCGACGTGCTTGATCTCGACATTGGCCACCTTGATCCCCCACTCCTCGGTCTGGGCATCAATGATTTCCTGAATGTCCGAGTTCAGTTTGTCCCGCTCGGACAACATCTCGTCCAGGTCGTGTTTACCGAGCACGGACCGCAGGGTGGTCTGTGCCAACTGACTGGTGGCCGAGTTGAAATCCTCGACCCGGATGATCGCCCGCTCCGGGTCCACCACCCGGAAATACAGCACCGCGTTGACCCGCACGGTGACATTGTCCTTGGAAATCACGTCCTGGCTGGGCACGTCCAGGACAACGACCCTCAGGTCCACCCGGACGATCTGCTGGATACCCGGAATCACAATGATCAGGCCGGGGCCTTTCACACCCTGGAACCGGCCCAGGAAAAAGACCACGCCCCGCTGGTATTCCGGCAGGATCTTGATCGCCGAGCCCAGAATCAGCAGCAGAATCACCGTGGGTGCAAGGTAGGGAATCAGTTCGCCAATCATACGGCCTCCTTAGGTTTGCCGTTGCCTTATGTCTGCGCCGGGTCAGCGGTCGTCGTCAATGACCTCGACGGTTACCGTTAATCCTTCCATCGCCGTGACGCGCACCTGTTCGCCTTCGCTGACCGGTTGCGGGCTAACGGCATTCCAGCGTTCACCATTGAGGCGGACATGCCCGCGGTAATGGTCACGCTCCTCGATAAAGTCATCCAGGGCCGGTCCCTCTTCATGCGCCATCTGTTCAGTGCCGCTGACCGGCCCCTTGCGGCGCAGGGCGATAAACCGGGTGACGGTCCAGAGGATGAACCCTGCAGCAACCACGGCCGTTCCGCCAACGGTGGGTAGGGAGATATCGCGATGACTGCCGTCCATCAGAATCACCGAGCCGGTCACAAACGCCACGATCCCGCCCACACCGAGGATGCCGAAACTGGGCACGAACGCCTCCCCGACAATGAACGCCAGCCCGAGCAGGATGAGTGCCAGCCCGGCGTAATTAACGGACAGCACCTGAAAGGCGAAGAGGGCAAGAATCAGACTGATGGCGCCGATCACCCCCGGAACCACCGCACCCGGGTTGGCCAGTTCGAAGATGATGCCGTAGAACCCGATGATCATCAGGAAATAGGCCACGTTGGGATCGGTGATCACGGAAAGCAGCCGGGTTCGCCAGTCCGGGCGGGAACGGACCAACTCCAGTGACGCCGTTCTCAGAGTTCGCTCCGACGACGCCATACGCACGGTGCGCCCGTCAATCTGGCGAAGCAGGTCGCCCAGGCTGGGCGCCACCAGATCAATGACATTCTTCTCGAGGGCTTCATTGGCACTGAGATTGACGGCTTCGCGCACCGCCTCCTCGGCCCAGTCGGCGTTCCGTCCATGCCGCTCCGCGAGGCCGCGAATGTAGCTGACCGCGTCCTCCAGGACTTTCCGTTCCATAGCGGTATTGCCGCGACGCTTGCCGTCGCCATTCTGGTCGCCCCCGCCGGGCTCACCATTCTGGCCGTCACTGTCCGGAACCGGTTCGGGGTCGGATCCCGGCAGCCCCCCCATCTGGACCGGTGTGGCGGATCCAAGATTGGTGGCCGGGGCCATGGCGGCGATGTGGCTGGCGTAGAGGATGTAGGTTCCGGCGCTGGCAGCCCGGGCGCCCTGGGGTGACACGTAGGTGGCGACCGGCACATCGGAGGCAAGGATCACCTTGATGATGTCCCGCATCGAGTCCATCAGGCCGCCGGGGGTGTCCATCTCCAGCACCACCAGCCCGGCGCCCTCTGACTCAGCCCGCCGGATACCCCGGGTCACATAATCCATGGTGGCCGGGCCGATGGCGCCCTCAATGGTCAGCACCAGTGCGGTGTCCGCCGCTTCCTGCTGGGCGAGCACCTTATACGCCAGCGACCCCAGCGCCAGGAAAACCCCGATCAGAAAAACAGCGCTCCAGCCCCGGATACGGGCGGCGCGGGATAAGCTCGCGGGTTGGTCTGCCGGCATAACGCCTCCCCGGTTCCGATGGCATTCAGAACATTTTGGCCAGGACCGGCACCGGTAAGCGCCTCAGAAGGAAACCAATAGGCGTCCAGGGCCAGCGCGGCACGAAACACTCGTTTTTCCCGGACTCGATGGCTTTCACCATCGCCTTGCAGCCGGTCTCGGCGTCCACACGGAACGGCGCGTTCTTGACGCTCTCGTTGATCGCCGTGCGGATATACCCTGGATACAGTGTAGTCACGCGAATCGGAGATTTCGCCTTTGTCAGTTCGACACGAAGGCCCTCCGAAAGTGCCGCAAGGCCGACCTTGGTCGCCGCGTACGTGGTGATACTGGATGGCATGCCCCGCACCGCCGACACCGATGAGACGGTCACGAGGTGGCCGTGGTTCTGCTTGCGGAAGATTTCCATGGCCGCTTCCATCTGGGCCAGGGCGGAGACGAAGTTGGTTTCGGCGGTCTGCCGGTTGGCATCGAAGTGCCCGGTGCCGAGCGGCGCGCCCTTGCCAATACCAGCGTTGACGATAACCCGGTCCAATGTGCCGAACTCCTGCTGGAAGGCACGGAACACCTCGAACACCTGGTCGTGGTTGTCGACATCCAGGGCCCGGATACTGATCCGGGCCGCCGGATGTTTCTGCTGGAGCTCATCCCGCAGTGTTTCCAGTCGTTCCGTGCGCCGCGCGCACAAAGCGAGCTGGTCGCCCCGGGCCGCAAACTCACGGGCCATGCCTTCACCCAGGCCGGAACTGGCACCGGTGATCAGAATCGTGCGACTCATGGACTCTCCTTGGTTGTGATTATTATCGGATGAGCCGGGCTCTGACCTGGTCAGAAGTAGAGTTTTTGCTCCGGTTCACCGGCCGTTTCCGGCGTTTTTTCCTCGACGGTCTCGTCCGCCGCCATGCGCGTGACGCGCTCGCCGATCATGACCGGGATGCCATCGGCCTGGTCCACCGCGATTTCGATGGCCCGACGCTGAATCTCGACGCCCGGGTGCTGCTTCTCGAAGGCCTCAACTTCCGTGAACACCTGCCGCCAGAGGGTATCCCGGTCTTCCTGAGGGTATTCTTCATCCGGGCGGTGCACTTCCAGCCAGACTTCGCCACCCGATAGGCCGATCTTGACCGGATCCCGCACCACCTGCACGGAGGTGCCTTTTTCCACCTGGTAGACAAAGCGGGAGATGTCCTCGTTGTACATGCGGAAACAGCCGTGGCTGACCGCCATGCCGACGCCAAACTTCTTGTTGGTGCCGTGTATCAGATAACCCTTCTCACTCAGCAGCAGCGCGTGCGTTCCCAGGGGATTGGACGGGCCGGGCGGGATCATTCGTGGCAGGAACTCACCGCTGCGCTCATACTCGGCCCGGATGCTGGCGGGTGGGTACCACGCCGGAGACTCCAGTGGCATGGTGACCTTGGCGTCGGTCAGGGGCGACGGGTTTTCCTCGGAGCCAACACCCACCGGATACACCTGCACGCCACCCTCGGTAAAGTAGTACAGGCGGTACTCGGCCAGATTGATCACGATGCCCTCGCGCCGGGCATCTGGCATCACGTACTGGCGGGGCAGGGTGATGGTGGTACCTTCACCGGGCAACCACGGATCAACGCCAGGGTTGGCCTTGACCAATTCCAGATAGCCCATGGCGATGCGGTTTCCGATGGCCGCGAAGGTGTCCTCGTAGCGGGTGGTGAACACGTCCAGCTCACCGGCCAGATCGCCTTTCAGCGGAAACGTGGGCACTCGAGGCGAGCGGTCCGGCGCCTCCTCCACCTCTTCTCCACCGGCCTGGGCCTTGGCGTCCTGATCAGGCGTCGCGGTTTCCGCGGCCTGGAGAGGCGCCATGGCCATGACACTGGCCAGTAGCACAAAGTACAAAAGTCTCAATGACATAGAGATTCGTTCCAAAAAGTCTTTTCTATCCGCGTACAGTGACAGCCGCTCGCCTCAGGAGTTCATAAACGTGGTTGTCACGGTTACAACCGCCAGCACCAAAAACAGGATGCTCGCACTGATTCTCGCCGTGGCCAGAGGAAGCCTCTCCATCAGCCAGCGCCCTGCCATGATAACCGGTATGTTGGCAATCAACATCCCCACCGTTGTCCCCAGGATTACCCAGAGCGTTTCGGTGTAACGAGCCGCGAGCACCACCGTGGCAATCTGGGTCTTGTCCCCGATCTCCGCCAGGAAAAACATGATGGAGGTGGCCAGGAAGGCTCCCATGCCCAGAAACCTCGAGTCCTCGCTGTCGTCCTTGTCCGGTATCAACAGCCAGGCGGCAATAGCGACAAAGCTTACGGCCAGAATCCAGGGCAGCCAGGTCTCCGGAATAAACCGGGCAATCCAGGCGCCGAGCCAGGCCGACAGGGCATGATTAAGGACCGTGGCGACAAAAATGCCAAGGATGATCGGCAGACGCTTACTGTAGCGGACAACAAGGAACAGGGACAGTAACTGGGTCTTGTCACCGATTTCAGCGATGGCGACGGCCGCAGTTGAGGCAAGAAAAGCTTCCATAGACAACTCCAGGGCGGATTACCAGACATGAGACAGCCCACCTTCCGCCCTACGGAGGTGGCCTGCCTCAGGTCTTGCCAGTTCCACCGGTACCCTGGTGAAACACGATAGCCATGGAGATTGAGCTCCAAGTATGTTGACTACCGTCCGAGCGGCACCGTGTGCCAGGCCCGGAGGCTACTCCCCTGAAGGGACCCGTATCTTAGTCAATCGCCGTCGCGCTGACAACTACGCCCGCATTTTCCAGACCGGGATAGCCGCCACGGCGACAAACACTGCGACCAACCACCAGGCCGAATGAAACGCCGTGATGGTGGGCATACCACCGCTGTGCTCACCGAATTCAATGGTCAGGGCGACCATGTTGACGCCAAAAGCACCACCCAGTTGGCGAGTAAAATTGATGGTGCTGGAGCCGGCTCCAAGCTCTTCCGGCGCAAGCGGGTTCAGGGCTCCGGTCGACAGCGCCGGCAACATGAACCCGATACCGATGCGACCGACTATCGTCCACAGTGCCAGCCAGCCAAACGCCAGCGACAGATCCGAGAGGGCGAACAGCGCGGCGGAACAGGCAAACAGGGCGATACCGAAGATCACCAGTTTGCGGGCACTCTGTTTGTCCGCCAGCCGCCCGGCCAGGGGGAAAGTGAGTCCGAGGACAACGCCAGCGGGCAACATCAGCAGGCCCGCTTCGGTGGCGGTAAATCCAAGCGCGGTCTGGACGAACAGGGGGATCAGGTAGGTCGAACCAAACAACGCCAGGCCCAGCGCCATGGCGCCGAGGTTGGCATACAGGAACACCGGCTTGCGCAGCAACGCCACGTTCACCAGCGGGTGCGGGGTGCGGCGCTCCCGCAGCACAAACAGACCCAAGGCCAGCAACGCCAACAGTCCACCGATGACCACGCGGGATTCCTGCCCCGACAGCTCCTGCAGCCGGTTCAGCGTGTCCAGAGCCAGGGCCAGGGTTGCACCCAGCAACACCAGGCCAGGCAGATCGAAACGGTAGGGTGCGGGCCGGGATGGCGGCAGGGGCAGGAAACGCCAGGCCATGAAGACGCCAATCAGGGTAACCGGTGCCGGTGCGAACATGACATAGCGCCAGCTCAGCTGATCGACGAGAAAACCACCCAGCACCGGCCCCAGGGCCGGGGCGAGAATGACCCCCATGCCATAGATACCCATGGCCTGACCGCGTCGCTCACGGGGGAAGATCCGGAATACCAAATACATCCCCATCGGCTGCATCAGGCCCGCCATGGCACCCTGGGCGACCCGTGCCGCAATCAGCTGATCGGGGGAAACTGCGAAGCCACCGGCGATGGAAATCACGGTGAACAGGAACATGGCACCGGCCAAGGTCTTGCGTACCCCGAAGTGATCCAGCAACCAGGACGACGCCAGCATGGTGGTGGTCATGGCGGCAATGAACCCGGTTGCGAGCCAGTGCACCTGCCCCTGCCGGATCCCGAATTCCAGCATGATGTCGTGCAGGGCAACGTTCACCACCGTGGCACTGAGCACCGTGGCCATGGTGCCCAGCATGACCGTTGCCACCGCCAGCCACCGCCAGCGTTCCCCGTACCGGGCCCTCAGCCCGTCGACCGTGTTGTCGCTCAAGGCTTACTTCTGCTTTTCGGCGTTTTCCAGGATCTTGTTGAACACCTTGACGGTGCATTCGATGTCCTCATCGCTGATTCCCTCCAGCATCTGCTCCCTCAGTTTCTCCGCCCGCTCCGACAGATCGTCCATGAAGGCTCGGCCGGCAGCGGTCAGATGCAGCCGGCGGGCACGACGGTCATTGGGACAGGGCCGGCGTTCAATCAACCCCTGCTGCTCCAGGCTGTCCAACAGCCGCACCAGAGTCGGATTCTCAATCGCCATCAGGCTGGCCAGCTCCCGCTGGGTCAGTCCTTCGCCACCCTTGTCGAGATACACCATGGTGCTCCACCGGGCCTGGGTTACGCCCAGGTCCTTCAGGCGCTCGTCCAGCATTTTTCTCCAGCGGCGGGTAACCCGCGCCACGGCAAAGGGGAACTGATCTCTCATGCCTCACACTCCGTTCAAAAAGGCGGGTTGGCGCCACCCCTCAAGGGAACCGGCAGGCCAACCTCATGCTTACATTATCGGATAGGTAACAATAGTATGCTAACCATTACGATAAATACAGATGTGAGGAGGAAAACAGCCTTGGGGAAAACCGAAAGCCAGCTCAGCTGGCTTGGCGCTGTTCCTCGAGGATCATCTCCTCGACCTCCGGAGACTCGTGGAACTCGACGTTGCGCGGGTCCAGCTCGGTCAATACCGGCGAGGTCTCGGGCATGGCAGGCACATAGTGCTCCTGATCCCGGACCGGAACATCCTCGGTGTGGCTGATGCGGTAACTGGTGATCACGGCCAGCACCAGGAGGAACCCGGCGTTACCGTAGAACAGGCCGGACGGGCCGAGCAGGTTGATCAGCTCGGCCATGGCTATGGGGCCGATAACACTGCCAACACCGTAACTGAGCAACAGGGTCGCGCTGGCGGCAACAATCCGGCTGCTTTCCATGCGGTCGTTGGTAATGGCCACAGCGACGGGATAGAGAGTCGCGGACAGCCCGGTAAACAGGCCGACAAACAGGGTCAGCAGCCAGGGATTGGCGGCGCCGAGATACGCCACCGCGCTGGCCGAGCCAGCAGCCATCATGGCGATCCAGAACATCACCCGGCGCCGGTCAAAGTGATCACACAGGCGCCCCAGTGGCCACGCCATTATCATCGCAGCCACGATGGCACTGGCCATAAACGTGGAGGTCCTGGCCACGTCGAGCCCCACAAGCGTGGCGTACACCGGGCCCAGGGCATAGAATCCGCCGATCATCACGCCACAGATCAGCGCGCCGGCCACGCCCGAGAAGGATTCCCGGCCCAGGGTGAAAATCGAGATTCGATGCACCTGTTCAATCACTGGTGCTTCCATCCGGGTCAGTGACAGGGGCAGGAGCGCCAGGGTCAGCAGAATGGCGGCCAACGAGAAGGGCATGAAGTTGGACGGGTCGCCCACGTTGACGATCAACTGACCGCCCGCCGCGGACAGGTAAAACACAATCTGGTAAACCGCGAACAGCGCGCCGCGATTGGCGTTGGTGGCCCGGCTGGAGAACCAGCTTTCGATCACGACCAGAACGCCCGCAATGCTGAAGCCCGATAGCACCCGGAGCACGGCCCAGAAGAGTTCGGAAACGGCCATGGGGTACAGCAGCGCCGCCACGGCGGACACGGCGGCAAACACCGCGAAGGCGCGGATGTGGCCCACCCGGCCAATGACCTTGTGAACGTACAGGGTGCCCAGGACAAAGCCGATGGAATAGCACACCAGAATCCAGCCGATGACGTCCGGCGACACCGCCTCGATACTCAGACGGATACCCAGTAGCGTCATCAGGAAAGCGTTGCCGCTGACCAGCAGCACAATGCTCAGGATCAGGGCCGACAAAGAAGCAACCATGCGGGTCATTACAGCGGACTCCGGGGTAACGGGATACGTTCGTAACAGAGGGGAAGATAGCATCAAGATCCGGAATTCGCCGGTCGCGTATTAAAACAGCAGGCAGACCCGGTAGCTACTAAGCACTTCCCGAAATCTGTCAGACGCCGGTGAAGACCTCTGTAAGGCCGTCACCGCGCGGTTTGACAGGGTTTTACATTAATGGGTCGTAACAGACCCGGGTTGCCAGAGCAGGTAACATGAGCCCCAGTTATCCATTGGACCCGTGAGCGACTGGTTATGAAAAAAACGGACTGGCCCATCCGCTGGGATCTGCTGCTTCGGTACCGACTGATCGAGACCATTGCGCTGTGGGAAGGTCGCCTGACCACCAACCACATCTGTTACAGCTTCGGCATCGGCCGCCAGCAGGCATCCAAGGACATCAACACTTACCTGCGGGAATTGGCCCCGGGCAACCTGGTTTATGACCGGCACCTGAAGGGTTATGTGCCGGCGAAAAGCTTCCGTCCGGTAGTCACCCGCGGGCAGGTCAGCGAATACCTCGATCTGCTGGCGCGTCAGCAGAATCTGAGCAGCACCTTCGAATCGCTCAACATCAACCTGCCTGAGAGCACCGTGGTGCAGGGTCCCAACCGGGTCATATCGCCGGAAACCATGCGCGCCGTGGTGCTGGCCACCCGGCACGGACGCCAGCTTCGTGCCAGCTACGTCTCCCTGAGCCGACCGGAAGCGGTGGAAAGCATTCTGGAGCCCCACACTCTGGTCTGCACCGGCAACAGCTGGCACCTGCGTGCCTGGTGCGAGTCCAACCGGGAATTCCGGGATTTTGCCCTGAGTCGCTTCCACCGGCCACCGGAGGCACTGCGCCAGCGGGCCAAGCACGGTCGGCAGCAGGACAGTGACTGGAATCGCGAGGTGACCATGGTGGTGACCCCCGATCCACGCCTCACCGAGGCCCAGCAACGGATCATTGCCCAGGATTACGGCATGGAGCATGGTCGCCTCGAGATAGAAACCCGGGCGGCCCTGGCGCCCTACATGCTGTCGCGTCTGGGAATCACCCTGGATAATCAGCATCCGGATCCCCTTGTCCAGCAGCTGGAATTGTCCAACCCGGACCAGCTCGGCTTTGGCAGCAAACGGGAACGCGCCCTGAAAGCGGTCGCCGGGCTCTGCTAGACTGCCCGAGTGACGGTACGTACCCAACGCCTTTTCCTCTGTTCACTGCTGGCCCTGCTGCTCCTGCCCATGGCAGGTGCGGCGGCCTCCTCCTGTGGCCAGCCGGCCACTCCGATCGCCGCCATTCAGGGCCAGGGCAACGACTCCCCGATGGCCGGGCAGACCGTGACCGTCGAAGGCGTCATCACCCGGGACGCCCGGGTGCCGGGCGGCTTCGGTGGCTTTTACCTGCAACAGGCCGATCACCAGACCGATAACGACCCACGCACCTCCGAAGCACTGTTCGTATATACCCGCCGGACTGCGGGCGAGCCGGGCATGCGCGTACGAGTAACCGGCCGGGTCAAGGAATATCACGGGCTGACGGAGCTTGTGAGCATCAAGACCCTGAGTGTCTGTGGACAGGAACCCGTTCCGGAAGCGGTTACAGTGAGCCTGCCATGGTCAGCACCCGCGGAATCCCTGGAAAACATGCGGGTTCGCTTCGACCAGCAGCTGACGGTAATCGATAGCTACAATCTCGGCCGTTACGGCGAACTCACACTGGCTCCCACCGACCAGGTCAAGGCGACCGAGTACCTCCCGCCGGGCTCCTCCGCCGTGGAGGTCGCCAGGCGGAACCGTGACCAGCGGCTGTTGCTGGACGACGGGCGCCGGCAAACCAACCCTCGTCCCACTCCTTGGCCGCCCGGTGGCCTTACGCCAGAACGAACGGTACGCGCCGGGGACCGGATAAACGGGCTGATCGGCACCCTGGACTTTCGCTTCGGCGACTGGCGGCTCCAGCCCGAATCGCCACCAAGATTCGAACAGGCCAACCCGAGGCGGTCTCCACCGCCGAGGCCGGCCGAGCCCCACATCCGCATCGTGACCATGAACCTGGCCAACTACTTCAACGGTGACGGTCGGGGACAGGGATTCCCGACGCCACGGGGCGCCAAGCACCAGGCCGGGTATCAGGACCAGCACCAGCGCCTGCTGGCCGCCCTGAAGGCGCCGGATCCGGACATCCTGGCCCTTACGGAAGTGGAAAACGATGGCTACGGTCCGGACAGCGCAGTGTCGGACCTTGCCCACGCGCTGGGCCCGAACTGGCGCCTCGTTGAAACCCCGGGGGCCGACGGCGCGGATGAGATCCGGACCACGCTGCTCTTCCGCCAGGACCGGGTTACCGCCATCGGCGCACCGGCGCGTCTAACCCGCGGCCTATTCCAGCATCGGGGCCGCCCGCCCGTGAGCCAGACGTTCAGGGCCCGGGAGGGTGGGAAGGCATTTCGAGTTGTGGCCGTTCACCTCAAATCCAAGTCCTGTCGCAACGCCTCCGGGGCTGACCGAGACCAGAACAATGGTGAGGGCTGCTACGCCAGCCGCCGGTCCAACGCCGCCCGGGCCATCCTTGACTGGCTCCTCACGCTGTCCGAATCGCCGGACCTGGCGGGCACCCTGATAACCGGCGACCTCAATGCCTATGCCCAGGAAACGCCACTGGCGGTGTTCCGCGCGGGCGGATTCACCAGCCTGGTGCACGATCACCACCCCTGCACGCCCGACGCCTGCCGCCACTACACCTATCGCTACAAGGGCGAAAAGGGCTCGCTGGACTATGCCCTGGCGTCCGACTCACTCCGGCCCCGGGTCCTGACCGCCGCCACCTGGCTGCTCAATGCTGACGAGCCCCGGGCGCTGGGATACGGTGGCCCAGTGGACACCGCACACCCTCTGCCCTGGCGATCCTCGGACCATAATCCGGTGATCACCGACCTCCGGTACTGACCGGCCAACAGGCACGATCCATTCCCGGGCGGTTATTGCCGCCCCGCCGCCCGGTCCCGGCTGACTGGCCAACGCGCTGCTGCCCGCGGTCGGTAAACTGACCGGACAACGTTCAATCAGAGTGGTCCGTACCCCCATGAGAATTCCTACTCCCAACCTTTGGCCTGCCGCCAGGACCGGACAACGACTGTTGCTTCAGGCCCGGCGTCGTGAAACCCGGCTGGACAACCATCGGATGGTGTACCTGGAACGGGGCAAGCCCGGTCCGGACCGGCCCACCGTGGTGCTGATCCATGGCTTCGCGGCGATGAAGGAGAACTGGGGGTTCTGGCTGCAACGCCTGCCCCGCCACTGGCACCTGCTGGTGCCCGACCTGCCGGGCCTGGGCGAGAGCGAGTACCGGACCGACGCCAGCTACAGCTACGAGACCCAGGCACTGCGGCTTCGGGACTGGCTGGACAGCTTCCCGACCCGCAACATCCACCTGGCCGGAAGTTCCATGGGGGGTGCCATTGCCGCCGTGCTGGCCCACAAAATGGACCCGGCCCCGCGCTCGGTCACCCTGCTCAACAGCGCTGGCATTCCGGAGCATCCCGACGTTGACCCGGACGCCCCCTTCGAATCCGACCGGGACAGCCTGCTGATTCCCCAGGACTGGAAAGGCGTGTACCGCATGTTCAACAGCGTCGGGAATGGCCGGCCGACGGTATCCGGCATGGCCATGGCGGGCCTGCTGGGACCCGACCTGCTGCAACGCACCGACGCCCTGCGGCATATTTTCGGCGACATGCTGGCCGACGCCCTTGCGCCTGTGCGCTATCTGGGCCAGACAACGCCGCCGCTGCAGGTGCAGTGGGGCGATCGGGACGTGATTACTCCCACCCGCTGCGTGGACTGGTTTGCGACCGCAACACCGCACGCCGAAGTGCACATGTTTCGGGGCGTGGGGCATCTCCCCATGCTGGAAAACCCGGGGCGCTCGGCGGCGGTGCTGCAGGACTTTGTCCAGCGGAACAGTCGATCATTGCGGGTGCCCGGCTAACCTGAACCGGTGTGATCCCATGGTGGCCGGATGGGCCAATTGGCCCATCCGGCCCACTCCCCCGTCAGTGGAGTCATGGGGGCAGCGTGCTCGAAAGGTCATAATCGATACCAACAAGAATCCCTTACATAACAAGAACAGACGAGGAAATCCCATGCGCGCCTCCGTATCAACTGCACAGGACCTGGGCATGCCGGCCATTTACCTGCATCTCCTGGCCGAACTGCTGCATACCATTGGTGTCGATGAACGGGACCTTCTGCTCCGGGTTGGCCTTGACCCTTTGCGACTCAATGCCACCGATCTCCGTGTGAGCCAGTCCCAGGCCAGCGAATTCGTCACCCGGGCCATCATCGAAAGCGGCGAACCGGGCCTGGGCATCATGCTCGCGCGGGAACTGAAAATGCCTCTGCATGGCGCCCTGGGTACTGCCGTGATGAGCAGCCGCACCCTGGAAGAGGCCCTGGAACTGATGACCCGCTACCTGACCCTGCGGGCCCCGCACCTGCGCGTCACCAAGCGGCGCGGGGGAAGCAATGCCTGGTACGCGGTGACCTGCGACATGGACCTGGGGCCGCTGCAGGGTTTCATCATGGATGCCATGCTGTTCGGTTGCGTCTTCATGGGCGCACAACTGACCGGCGCCATTGTGGAAGGCTCCCGGGTTCTGCGGCGGGGTCCCGAGCCCGCCTACTTCTACCGTTTCCGGCAACTGATGCCCGTGCCGGTAGAATACGGCGCGACGGAGGATGCGCTGGTCATTCCGGTGTCCAAGCTCGACCTGCCGATCCGGTTCAGCGACGACCAGCTCGCCGCGTCCTCCCGGAGCCAGTGCGAAGAAGCCCTGCGGCAACTGACGGAGGATGCAGGGTTTGCCTGTCGGGTCCGGCGGGTAATCGAAACCAGCCATCCCTTCCCGCCCAAACTGGCGCGCGTGGCGGCCACCCTGTTTGTCTCGGAACGCACGCTGAAACGCCGCCTGCAGGAGGAAAACGCCAGTTTCCAAGCCCTGGTGGACCAGGTTCGACTGGAACGGGCAGGCGAACTGCTGACCAACACCGGCATGAACCTGAGCCAGATTGCCGACGCCCTCGGCTACGCCGACGCCGCCAACTTTACCCGTGCCTTCAAGCGCTGGACCGGGACCAGTCCGAGCCAGTATCGGCACCAGGCCCGGCGTCCCGACGGGGCCACGGCAAAATCCGTACTGACGGCGTCGGTGTGATCAGTCAATTCCGATGATCTTGTGCATCTGCAGGGTCAGACGCCATTGGGGATGGGCCAGGCAATAATCCGTGGCCTTGCGGGTGTTGCTCTGCTTGACGGGATCCTCGCCCTGTTCGGGCGCCGCCGGTGACGCCATGGGCGAGAGGAAGTAATGGCTGGCGCGAATGTGCCCGAAACGCTCCGGCATCGCCAGTGGCTGCGGATAGACCAGCTTGAGCTCGTCACAGGCCTCCACCACAACGGTCGCATTGGCCTTGGGACTGACACACAGCCAGTCGATACCCGACGGTACCGGCAGCGTGCCGTTGGTTTCCACACCGACCTCGAAACCGGCCCGATGAAAGGCGTCAATCAGGGGTTCGTCCAGTTGCAGCAGCGGCTCGCCGCCCGTGCAGACCACGTAAGGTCGGCCGGGGGCATCCGGCCAGAGGCTGCGGACGTGCTCGGCCAGCGCCTCTGGCGATTCGAACCGACCACCGTTCTGGCCATCGGTCCCCACGAAATCGGTGTCACAGAAATCACAGACCGCCGTTGCCCGGTCCTTTTCCCGGCCTGTCCACAGATTGCATTTGCTGAACCGGCAAAATACCGCCGCGCGACCGGCCTGGGCACCCTCGCCCTGGAGGGTGTAGAAGGCTTCCTTGACCCGGTACATCAGGCACGCACCTCGTAGTCGAGTGGGTCCGAAACACCGTTCGCGGCAAAGGCTTCCAGGCGCTCCACACAGGATCCACAGCGGCCACAGGCCTGTGCCCGGCCGTTGTAGCACGTCCAGGTCTGGCCGTAATCCAACCCCAGCCTGAGACCTTCGGCGAGAATCTGGCCCTTGTCCATAGCCATGAACGGCGCTTCAATCCCCACCGGTTCGTAATTGGCAACCCGGCAGACGGCGTCCATCTTCTGCACGAACTCCGGGCGACAATCCGGGTAGATCGCGTGGTCACCGCCATGGGCGCCATACCATACCGCCCCGGCGCCCACCGTGACCGCATACCCGGTCGCAAGGGAGAGCAGGATCATGTTGCGGTTGGGCACCACCGTGGCCTTCATGCTGTCCTCTTCATAGTGGCCTTCAGGCACCTCGATCCCTGACGTCAATGCCGAGCCGGACATCACCTCGCTCATGGCCCGGATATCAATCACCTTGTGGGAAATGCCCAGAGACTGGCAAACCGAGGCGGCACTCTCCAGCTCCCGGACGTGACGCTGGCCATAGTTGAAGGACAGCGCATGGACCTGATAGCCACGCTCGCGGGCGAGGTGCAGCAGGGTGAAGGAGTCCATGCCTCCGGAATAAATCACAACCACGGTTTCAGTCATTCGGAATCCCCATATGGTATCGAGCGGGCCGGACTGGTTTACTCCCGCCCCCGAGACAGTCGCCTGTCATCGGGCTTTTACAATGAATGGACATATTGTAACAGTGCACGCACAGGTTGGGTTCGCGTCTGGACAACGGGGCGAGTAAACTCAGCGAAAAACAACGTAACGACTACACTGAGCCAATGACCACTGACATCCGCCCGGCATTCATTGATTTTGAGGCCTCAAGCCTCGACCTGATTGCGAGCTACCCCATTGAGGTAGGCATCTGCATGCCGGATGGTGCGCTGCACAGTTGGCTGATTGCACCCCACGTGCTCTGGCAGGACTGGTCGGAAAGCGCCGAACGCATACACGGGATTTCCCGCACGACGCTGGAGGCGGAAGGCGCATCCGTTCGGGAAGTGGCGCTGCATCTCAATGAACTACTCCCCGGCCAGGTCTTCTGCGATGCCTGGACTTTCGACAGTTTCTGGCTCCATCGCCTGTTTCGCGCCGCCCGGGTACGCCCGGAGTTCCAACTGGAATCGATTTCCATGCTACTGGACACACCGCAGGTGCGGGAGTGGTCGGGTGTGCGCCAGCAGGTGATCACGGAACTGGGGCTACCGGTGCACAGGGCGGCCAATGACGCCCTGATTCTTCACAAGACCTGGGAGAAAATCAGGCCCCGGAGCGGCGAGATCGCATAGCAATCACTTCCAGGCCATCTCGCAACGTGTTCAGTGTCCAGTAGCTAACCAGTGCCATCAATCCCACACCGGCAACGGTAAAAATGAGATCCTCGCCGACCGGCTGGCTGCGTGCAACCAGCATGTAGAGTGCCAGGGCGGCAATGAGGGCGACTTCAATCATGATGTGGGTATGGAACTTCTTGCGGATAGATCCGGCTCTGTCGGCCATTTGCTTAGGTTTCAACCTCTGTGTCTGGTGACATCAACGATAAGTTAGCGTGCAAATTATCGCCAATGTGCCGACAGAGATCTGTACGAAGTAGTGGCTACGAGCTTTCCACTACCCAAAAAAAACGCAGCCCAATGGGCTGCGTAGAAAAGGAGAGATCCATTCGGCTTCTGGCGCGGCAGAAGCCTTGGATTGCACAACGTAAAAACACGTGACGCTGCGAATTATGCGCGCTCCGGCCAAGACCGTCTGTACGGGTTTGCCGAAGCGTTCCGGCGCTTGCAAACCGCCAGACAACCGATACACTGATGCTGAACCGAACCAAGAAAGTGCCGTTATGACTGGAATGATTCCACAGTACCGATTCAACGCCGCCCCGGATTGCCGCTCCACGCAGTCCGCGCGCGCCATGGTAAAAGACATCTAACGGCTTTCGGTCAGTCCCGGGAGCCATTGCAGCGACCGGGTCAGCTTCTCCGAGAAACCCCGGTTGCCCAGGCTCCGGGGTTTTTGTTTTTGCAGCCGCAAAACGATAAGGAGAACATCATGAAGAGACATCCAACAACACGCGCAGCGAACCAGCCCATGCCCGGTCGCCAGGGCCCGCTCAAGCGCCCGGACAAGCTGCCGCTGCTGGATGCAATCTGCAAAAAACTGAATCAGCGCGTCAATCTGGATGACGAGCAGCGGGTGCTCGGGCTCTATGAACGAGGCTGGATCTTCAAAGACGTGTTGGGCAACCTTGACGGTGCCGAGGCGCGGTATGTCCGTGCGCTGGCGACCCGATACAACTCTTGGATTGCGCGTCAGGTTGCCTGACACGCCCCTCCTTGCCGCCGGCCATGCCGGACAGGGCCGAACCGGTCAGTGGTGCCGGTTCAGGCCCCGCATGGTGGCCATATCTCCGCCATGGACCATGGCGTAATTATTCACCACGTCGTGAATCTTTTCCTGGGAATAGGGTTTGACGACATAGCCGTTAGCACCGGCACTGATCGCCCGCTGAATGCTGTCGATGGAGTCGTCCGCCGTCACCAGGACAATGTGCTGTTCGGCCCGGAGCTTTTTGAACTCCTGCATCAGCTCGTGCCCATCGCCATCCGGCAACCCCAGGTCCAGAAGAATGATCTGGAACTCCTGGTCGGCAAACGCGGCCCTTGCGGCAGCCGCATCGACGCATTCGGATACCTGAGTCGCACCGGCCCGGTATAGCATCTCGACCAGCCTTTCCCTCATGACCGGTTCGTCTTCCACTACCAGAACCCTGAGGTCAGTCATCGATCGTCTCCTGTCTTACTCGTGTATCCGGTCATTGTCTCAATACTCTCACAGGGAATCATTACCGGTTCGCCTGGGCAGATCCAGCGGCGCGGGGCGCGGGCCGGCCCCCTGTCCCGCGTCTTCGGCCGTGTCGCCTGAGCCACCGTCGCCCGCAGGCTCGTCGGCACCAGACCGGATCAGAATGTTGCTGATGCTTACCGCCGTCGAATACAGGGAGATCGCGATGATCAGCAGGATTGGCTGAACGAAGGCAACGAAACCGGGCACCTCAGCGCTGCCCATGATACTGAGCATGAGGATAATGGATGGCCCCAGCACCAGGAACAGGGTGAGGGCAATGAAAAAGACGATCCGCTCCTTGTAGCGGCCCAGGTCCCGGTTGGTCACCAGCCCCAGCACAAACTTGCCAATCGCCAGGCCGGCCAGAATGGCGGCGGCAATGCTCAGGTCCGGGCGCATCAGGGTCTCATACAACCGACCTTCCCAGAGCCTCTGCATGCCAATAACCAGAAACGGGAACAGCACGAACAGGATATCGGCGTAGGTCCCGTACATCATGCTGAGGGTGTATTGCTCACTGCGAGGTTGGCTATCAGTCATTGGCCTGTTCCTGTCGTTATTCTTCTGGTGTCGGTCATGTCGAGATCGCCGCAGCGGAGAGCGCGCGGTCTATCATGTCATTGAGCGTATCA
The DNA here is from genome assembly GCF_019264345.1 of Marinobacter arenosus. Classification (NCBI taxonomy): domain Bacteria; kingdom Pseudomonadati; phylum Pseudomonadota; class Gammaproteobacteria; order Pseudomonadales; family Marinobacteraceae; genus Marinobacter; species Marinobacter arenosus. The sequence continues at coordinate 2,589,404 of NZ_JAHVAO010000001.1, read as the reverse complement.
AGTTCGCCGCGAACCCGTTCCCAGTCCGGGCTATCGGCCTTTAGCAAGGCCTCGACCGTCCCGGCCTGCTGGGTCATTGCCGGATAGCCCATGGCCCCTGCGGTGCCCTTGATCTGGTGCGCTTCCGATTTCAGGGATTCGGCGTCACCATCCGTCCACGCCGCCTCCATACGGTTCCGTCGGTCCGTCAGCCCACCCAGAAACTGCGGCACCAGACCCTCGATTTCATCGTCCTGGCTGTCCTCGCCTTTGTCGGACCGACGCTGCAGGAAGCGCTCCAGCAGTGCCTGCAGGTGTGTATTGTCGATGGGTTTGTCGAGCACACCGTCACAGCCCGCGTCCAGCAGGGCATCGGTCTCTTTCTGGTCGCCGGCGGTGAACGCGATGATGGGCCGCCGAAACCCAGTCTGACGCAACAACCGGGTGGCGTCGACACCGTCCATCCCGGGCATGTGACTGTCCATCAGGACCAACTGGATCGACTCCGACAGGGCCCGCCGTACCGCGTCCTCGCCGCTGGCGACGGACACTACCTCGAGCCCCTGCCGGCCAAGCATCCGCTCCACCAGGCGGCGGTTGTCGTCGTTGTCCTCGGCCACCAGCACCCGCCCCGTGAACGACCGGTCCAGTCTCTCACCCTGTTCTGCTTCGACCCTGAGGTAACGGGCAAGGGTCTCGTAGAAGCGCTGTTTGTCGATGGGCTTGGCCAGATGCTCATTGCAGCCCGCCAGCCGGTAATCGGCAATGTCCTCGGACATAACGTTGGCGGTCAGCGCGATCACCGGCGTGTTGACCCCAGCCTCCCGCAGCGCCGCGGTTGCATCCCGGCCGTTCATCACCGGCATCTGGATATCCATCAGGATCAGGTCAAAGCTATCCCGCAGGGCCATGTCCAACGCTTCGGCGCCATTACCGACGTGCACCAGTTCGGCACCGGTCCGGGACACCAGCAGCGAGACCAGTCGCCGGTTGGTCTCGTTGTCCTCGGCGCACAGGATGCGACCACTCAGGCGCGGCGCCATCACCATCGGGATGCCGCGCCGCCGCTGACTCAGTTCCGAGGCGTCACGCAGGAAATGGACGTTCGCCAGAGAGCCGGTGCGAATCGAGAGCTCAAACTCGCTGCCTTCGCCATAGGTGCTGTTGACCTGGATGCTGCCTCCCAGCATTTCGGCCAACCGACGGGAAATGCTGAGCCCCAGACCGGTGCCCCCGTACTGACGGGAAATGGCGGCACTGCCCTGGGCAAAGGGATCAAACAGCCGGCCCAGTTGCTCCGGTTTCATGCCGATGCCGGTATCCACAACCCGGGCAATCAGTTTTTCCTGCTCACGGTCGCAGCGCATCAACAGGGAGATCGACCCTTTTTCGGTGAATTTCAGCGCATTTCCGCAAAGATTAATGATGATCTGCCGGAACCGGGTCGGATCCGTAAGCACCTGTTCGGGCAGGGGATACTCACAGATGATGCTGAAATCCAGGCCTTTCTCACGGGCCCGGGGCGCGAAGAAGGCCCGGATTTCGTCGAGCAGCTCCGGCAGGTTGACCGACACCACATCCACATCGAGCTTGTTGGCGTCGATCTTGGAGTGGTCGAGTATGTCGTTGACCAGATCGAGCAGATGGCGTCCGCTCCGGACCACCGTTTCGGCGCTGCTGTGCTTTTCCTGATCGCTCAGGTCCGGGTCCAGCAGGGTCTCGCCATAACCGATGATGGCCGCAAGCGGAGTCCGGATCTCGTGGCTCATGTTTGCCAGGAACTGGCTCTTGGCTTCGGCCGAGTTACGGGCCAGTTCTTTTTCCAGCCGCTCTTGTTCCCGTTCACGCTCGATGCGCTGGCGCTGGTGACTCTCGGTCGCGTCAATGCAGGTGCCCTCCAGATGGGCCGGCTCACCGTCGGCGTCGTACACCGTGTGCAGGGAAATGTTGGCCCAGCGTTCTTCGCCATCGCGGGTCAGGTATCGGGCCTCGATGCCCTTGACCGTACCCCGGGCCTCCAACTGCTGGACCACGAGCCGCCGCAGCCGGTCATCGGCAATGCAGGTTTCCAGGACATCGGGGTTGCGCTTGAGCAACTCCCGGCTGCTGTTGTAGCCCAGCAGTTCGGCCATGGCCGGGTTGGCGGTGATAAAGCGGCGGGCCGGAGACATCTGGAACACGCCCTCAATGGCGTTATCGAACAGCGACTGGTAACGCTGCAGGTTGGAGAGCGCGCGCTGACTCCAGCTCAGCGCCTCACCCTGGACCTGTTTGATCCGATCCGCCAGCGCGAACGAGAACAGGATGATCTGGGCCGTGAGCCCGATCTGCGGCGAATAGTTGGTCAGGGTGTTGAGTGGCAGGATGCCCATGACGGTCAGGGCATACACCCCGAACCCGACCAGCGCCAGGGTCCAGGCAAAGAAGTACGCCCGGGCGGCCGGGTTGTAGTAGCGCCAGGACAGGTAACTGACCACGATCAGAACCAGGCTGAGGACCACCGAGCCGATCACGATCCACTCCATGGCAACGTGATAGGGCAGGAACAGGGACAGCACCAGGGTCATCACCACGGAGTACAGACAGAGCCGGAGCACCTGGTCGAGATCGGCGGAACGCTCCCGGGTTTCGAGCAGGTGACGGGCCATCAGCAACCCCCAGAACCAGGTCATGATGATCTGGAAATGCAGGTATTCCTTGTTGAACAGCGCTGGCCGGCTGTCCAGCAACTGAATGCCATGCACCTGTTCGGTGACGATGAAGATCGCCGCGGACACCAGGTAGAGGACGTAGTAGATGTTGCTGCGCTCACGGACCGAGACAGCCACGAACAGGTTGTAAGCCAGGATCGCCAGCACCGCCCCGAGCAACAGGCCGCGAACCACCTCGTCGACCGAGACCTTTTCGATGTAGTGGTCCGGGTGCCACAGGCTGATGGGCAAGCGGAAGGTATTGGTGTTGGTGATGCGCAGGTACACCGTGCTCACGGCATCCGGTGCCAGTGACAGGCGGAACGTCGGATTGGGAACGGCAAGGTCACGCTCGGCCCAGTTATCCAGGTAACCGGCACGATTCTGATGGACCAGCTCGCCGTCGCGAACCAGGTACATCCTGACCTCATCCACCAGCGGTAACGCCAGTTCCAGAATCCACTCGGTGACGCCGTCGGTTCCACGGGTACGGATGTCAAAGCGGGTCCAGTAGGCCGACTCCGTGTAACCGAAATTGAGTACGCCGCCTTCATGACGGGTAAAGGCGCCGAGCCCGCGATCCCTGACCTCACCGAACGTCAACTGCTGCTCAGGATCTTCCAGGTACCAGATGCAGCTGCCCAGATCCCGTACGCTGGCGGTGCCAGTGCTCAGGACCAGGTCGCCCTCCCGACAGGCTTCCTGGGCTCCGGCCGCCGCCGGCAGCAAGGCCGTCAGAACAAGCAGCAGGGCCAGCAGGGAGTGCGCCACTGCGAGGGGAGCCGGATGATTCCGTTGCCGCAAAATGTGATCTCCGCGAGGGTAGATGCCTATATTATCGTTTATTGTCAGCATTCGAACCGGGGCTTTAGGCCCCGCGGGTAATCACTTTAGCCGTTTACCAACCGCCGCGCACCCCAGAGCCGTTCTAAATGAGACATTTCTGCACCTTCAACGCAATCGCCTTCGCCGCCCTGGTCCTGGCCGGCTGCGGTCCGGAAGAGTCCGGTCCGACCGCCTTCAATCCGGCAACGGATGTCGACCTGACCTTCTCGACGTTCGATCTGGAGAACACGGACCAGGCACCGGACACCATCGATCACACCCGGTTCGACGATGTCTACCGCGGGCTTCAGCCCAGTGATAGCGAGGACTCCGACAGTGCAGCCTCCGCCGCGGAAATCCGTGCCCACATTGACGTGTTCATTCGCGCCACACCGGCCGACGATGGTCAGAGCTACACCCGCGTGCGGAACCCGGTGGACCTGATGAACCAGGTGATTGCCTCGGGTCAGGTGGCCAACTTTCAGGATGGCCGGCGATACATGGTGCAACGGGTCACGGACAACGCGGCGGGTACCTACAATACTCGCGAAAACCAGGCCGATATCCGGTTCACCGATCAGGAAGCGGTTTTGCAGGTGGCTGCGCTGAATGACAGCGTGTGGATATACCCGACGCTTGATTGGCGCTTTGTGCCCAGTGCGTCGGGCGATACCGACGGCAAGGTCTATCGTTCAATCCAGTACGTCAGCCGGAGCGTGGAGCCGGAGGACCGGGACGCCCAGCCGGAGCTGGTCAGCGCGCTCACCGGCACTCGGTTCAGTGGCGACAGCTTCTCCGCTTTGGGCTACAACCAGCCCGAATACGCAACGGCGGATTATCTGAGCCGCTCATTCGGGAGCCTCGAACTGCGGCAGGATTTTATCGCGGAGAAAACGGATACGCTGTTTATCAAGAGCCCAGACCGTCAGGTGATTGACCTCAGCCGCCACGACAGCTCGCAGTCGCCCGATGCCACGCCGGATTGCTTACGGGTGGAACTGGATTATGCCATGCAGGTTCTGAGGATTTTCAGTTCGGATGGTGAGCCGGCGACCGTACCGGCACCGACGGAAGAGAACCCGTCCAACACCGAAAACAACCCCGATTATTGCAGTTACCAGCCACCGGCTGAGGCCAAGGCAACCTGGCCAACCGTGGCCATGCCAAACCGTCAGTAGAACCGGCCTTCCTTCAGGTTCCAGGACTGGAGGAAGCCCTTCTTACGGTCAATCATCCGCTCATACGTGGAAATCATGATGGCGGCGTGGGGGGCTTTGGTGAGCCGCAGGGTCTCGATGCGACGTTCCAGACGCTCGACTTCGGAGCTGATCTGTTGATGGACGTGGTCACGAACGCTGTCGTGATGATCCAGCTTGACCGTTCGTTTGGATTGCTCGGCGCAGGTATGAGTGGGCTTATCCATTCGGCTTCTCGTCCAGTGAGTCGTGATAGATCCTTTTCCCATTCCGGAAGTCTGCCCATCTGTCGGGCAAAGTGCAATAAAAATGAATTTAGTTTCATTTTTATTGCCGGACCCGGAATGCGGATCTCCTCTCAAGACGTAAAAAGCCCTGCTATAGTTCCCTCTAATATCCCGATTTTTCAATACGATTCGTACCTTGCCCCGAGAGCAGACATGACCCAGACCTCCGTCGCCGATACCCTACGAGAATACCTCTCCCTGCTGGAACTGCTGGACGACGCCTACTGGGAGGCCAGCAGTATTCACCACAAGGACATGCTGTACGACATCATCAGCATTTTCAGTCAGGAAGTGGCCGAGATGAACAAGCTCAGCATCCAGGACCACCACTATCCCTACGAGGTGATCACCGAAGGCATTCGCCGGGTGGTCCCCAAGCTCGAGCGGCTGGATGAAAACCGGGAAGATGTGATCCAGCGGACCCAGACACTGACGGATTTCCGGGACATTCTGTCGTCGGTGCTGGGCATTCTCGAGGAGCAGTTACGAACCCTGTAATCTCAGGCCGCAACCAGTGGCCGCTGGTTCTCGGGAATCAGGGGAAAGCGGTTGCAGACCGTATAAACAAATTTCATCAGTGCCGGCAGGTGGTGCCCCACGATGGGAAAGCCGGTGTTGAGCAGGCTGACTGAAATGTCCCGCGCCGGGTCTGCCCAGCACAGCTTGTTGATCAGGCCAACGTGGCCAAAGGCGTAGCGACTCTGCGGCCCCCAGAGTCCGACCGGATTCCCACCAAGCATCATGCCGGCGCTGAAGCGCATGGGGATCATCATGGTGCGATCGATCTGCAGCGAACCGAACTGCTGGATAGCGCGCCGAACCGTCATGTCACTGCAGATGCGCTTGCCGTTCCAGACCCCGCCATTAAGCATCATCTGGAAGAAGCGGCCCATTTCCTCCGCGGTACCACACAGATTACCGGCCGGAATCACCGCTTCCTGGAACCGGGGATCGTTGGTGACCTTCTCAATGGTGCGGATATCACTGCCCAGAGCGCGGCTGACAATCCACGACACCGGGAACCGGGGCGTGGGGCCGGTGGCGTAATTGCTCGCCAGCTCATGCAAGTGGTCCGGGGCAATCCCGTAGGTGAACCACTTCATGCCCATGGGCTGGCGAATGTGGGTGTCCAGGTAGCGCTCAATGCTCTCTCCGGTCACCTTTTCCAGCACCCTCTGCAACACGAACCCGCCCGTGATGGCATGGTAGGCCACTTTGGCACCGTCCACTTCCACCGGCTTGGCCTCACACAACAGGCGCCAGACTTCGTCCCTGTCCCAGAGCACATCAATGGGTGTTTCCCGTGGTATCGCAGGAATCCCGCCCCGGTGGGAGAGCACCTGGTGCAGGGTGATCGTGCGCTTGCCGCCCTGGGAGAATTCCGGGCAGTAGTAGGCCACCGGGTCCGTCAGAGTGACCAGTCCCTGCTCTGCGAGCATATGGATCAGCAACGCCGTGACGGCTTTTGACGCCGAGAAATAACAGACCGGCGTCTCGGTGGTCATGGGTGTCTTCAGGACACTGGCGCTGTCCCGGGGACCATTCCCCGTGGCGTGCCCGATGGCCCGATGGAGCACCTGCTCACCCCGGTGGCGCAGGGACAATTGCAGGCCCGGATGAACGCCCGTCCGGTACAGGGCCTCGACACTGCCCCAGATGGCGTCAATCGCCTCCGAACCGACGCCGACGGCGTCAGGGTTCTCACCCGCCGCATCGCGGTAGGTCACGGCGGACAGGTCCTTGGGAACATCACAGGTACGCAGGGCACGGCGGGCAATTCGATTCATTCGGGTACAACCTTATTCGCTGTTCTTTTGTTATCAATGGCTCAGGCACCATTATGAACAGGGTCGGACCGCTCTGCCATCGAAACACAGTTCCGGCCCTGTTCCTTGGCACAATACATGGCCCTGTCGGCGGCCGCGCACAACTCGGCGGCCGTCGTGCCATGGCTCGGGTAAACCGCCACCCCGACACTGATGGTCAGTGGCACGGCAGTCCCGTCGCCGAGGGGGTACTGCACAGAACTGACCTGACGCCGCAGGCGCTCGGCGGTGTCGCGGGCTTCGGCCACCTCCATTTCCGGCAACACGATCACGAATTCCTCGCCGCCGAACCGGCCGACGGAATCGACCGTTCGCACACTGTCCAGGAGCAGCTGACTCACCGACTTCAGGACGGCATCGCCGGCCGCATGACCATAGGTGTCGTTCACTTCCTTGAAGTGGTCAAAGTCGATCCAGAGAATCGCCAGGGAGCGCTGATAGCGCCTGGCCCGCTCCAGCTCTTCCTCCATGAGCCTCGACAACTCCCGCCGGTTGGACAGCCCGGTGAGGGAATCACGGGTCGCCAGCTCCGCCAGTTCGTTCTCCAGCGCCTTGCGGTCGGAGATGTCCAGGACAATGCCCTCGAGCACGGTTTCACCATCGTCGTCGATAACCCCACGGCCCCGCTCCCACACCCAGGCTTCAGCGCCACCTCGGCGGGTCAGGGAATATTCCACCGAAAAGGGCTCTCCGCGATCCAGCGCCGCTTTCACCTCCGCCTGCAACCGCTCGTTGGTGGCGTCGTCCAGGAGATCGGCATAACTGAGTTGACGGTTGTTCACCAGGTCGGCCGGCTCGTAGCCGGTGAGGTCAATGCAGCCGTCGGAGACAAACAGCATGGTCCAATGGCGGTCGTAGCGACAGCGATACGCCATGCCCGGCAGATTATCCATGAGCACGGTAAGCTGACGCTCACGGGCTCGAAGTGCCTGACGCTGGGCAAACTGAAGTCTGAGCAGGGCCCGGTCCTTGTGAAGCTGTCGCAGCAGCGCGGCAAACAGCACCAGGCCGGTGACCAGGATAAAGAAAAAGCCCTTCCAGCTTTGAACCCGGGAGAGGGTTTCGGGGTCCCGGAACCAGGACTCAACCAGGACGTCGGAAAACGCAATCCAGGCAAATCCGGCCAACAGATAGATCAACGCCACCGACAGAGCCCGGCGCAAAGGCAGCCACTGCTCAGGGAGCTCGCGCTCCCTGGACGGCCTCATTCCCTTACCACGGGTCTGCATGGCGGCCCTGGCCTTAACCAACGTGTTTTCCTTAGTGTCATGCCGAGAAAATAGCCATTCTTCCGACATAAGTCGAGCCAGGCCCCAACTGGGGCGCTATCCTCCGCGATGACTGTGTTACATTTTTCAGGTCGGGCAACCAGGCAGGAGACACCATGACCCCGGGGATCAACGCCGCGCGGAAAGCGGGGATTCATCACACCATCCATGAGTACGATCACGATCCGGCCAGCGAGAGCTATGGCACCGAGGCGGCGGAAAAGATCGGGACCGATCCCAACCGCGTGTTCAAGACCCTGGTGGTTGCGATTGACGGCAAGGAACTGGCCGTCGGCGTGGTTCCGGTCAGTGCGAAGCTGAGCATGAAGCGGATGGCCCGGGCGGCGCAGGGCAAGAAGGCGGTGATGGCGGATCCCAACGCGGTCATGCGCAGCACCGGCTATGTGCTCGGCGGAGTCAGTCCGCTGGGTCAGAAACGGCGCCTGAAAACCTTCATCGACGCCTCGGCCCAGCAGTTCGAAACCGTGCTGGTGAGTGCCGGTCGGCGAGGGCTGGAGATCGAGCTGGCGCCCGAAGACCTGGCCCGGCTGGTGAACGGCCGATTCTTGCCACTGCAACAGGAGTGACGGGGTGTCCCACGCACTGGATCTGCTGTTAATCGGCGGCATTATGCTGTTGGCCCTGGCCGCCCACACCATCGGCCAGAGGCTCCATGTGCCCAGAGTCACGCTGCTGTTGCTGGTCGGCGCCCTGGCGGGACCGGAACTGCTGGATCTGATTCCCCGATCCGTGAGTCACAACTTCTCCCTGGTGACCGAACTGACGCTCGCCATGGTGGGCTTTCTGCTGGGGGAACGAATGGCCTTCCGCGATCTGCGCCAGGGGCGTGAGGCCATCATCATCAGCCTGGCGGTGACCCTGATCACGGCGCTGCTGATTTTTGTGGGGATCTGGCTGGTCACCGACAACCTGGTGGCATCGCTGCTGCTGGCCGCCATTTCCACGGCCACCGACCCGGCGGCCACCCTGGATGTTATCCGGGAAACCGGCGCCCGGGGGCCGCTGACCCGGGTAGTGTCCCAGGTCGTGGCCATTGACGATGCCTGGGGGGCAATACTGTTCAGTGTACTGCTGGTCTTCGCCGAACTGGTTTCGGGCAATGGCGCGGCGCTGATGGAAACGGTCGGCCACGGGTTTTATGAGGTGCTTGGCGCCATCGCCCTGGGCGCCCTGCTCGGACTGCCCATGGCATGGATGACGGGGCGCCTCAAGCCGGGCGAACCCATGTTGCTGGAGTCCGCTGGTTTCGTGTTCCTGGCCGCGGGCATAGCCGGGGCCATCGGCGTGTCGTATCTGCTGACCTGCATGGCGCTGGGGGTGATGGTTGCCAACCGGGCACACCATCACATCCGCCCGTTCCGCTCGATTGAAGGCATTGTCGAGCCGTTCCTGGCGATGTTCTTCTTCCTCGCCGGATTCAGCCTTGACTGGGAGGTGCTGCCAACCCTCGGGGTCATTGGTGCGGTCTACATCGTCGTTCGGATCGGCGGCAGGGTCGCCGGGGGTTACGTTGGCGGGGTGCTGGCTGGCTCCGCGCACAGTGTCCGCGTGCACAACGGCGCCTGCCTGTTGCCCCAGGCGGGGGTTGCGGTGGGGCTGGCGCTGGTCGCGACCGACCGGATGCCGGAGATGACCTTTCTGCTGCCACTGGTGATCGGCTCCACCGTGCTGTTCGAACTGCTCGGACCACCCATCACCATGAGGCAGTTGCGACAGGCGGGGGAGACCGGTAACGGGTCGTACGAGGAGCCCGACGACGATCGCTGAGGCACAAAAAAACCCGGACCACCTCTGCGGGTCGTCCGGGTTCTGGGTCAGGCGGTCCGGCCCAGGGCCGGCCCCGGTTTCCTGAGCCTTACTTCACCGATGCGCGGGCATCCTCGAGGATCTTGTTGAGGGTTGCGCTCGGCTGCATGATCTCGCAGACCTTCTCCATCGGCGGGTGGTAATAACCACCGATGTCCGCCGGATGGCCCTGAACCACGGTCATTTCTTCCAGGATCTTGTCCTTGTTCTCCTCCAGCTGCTTGGACAGCTTGGCGAAAAACTCCTTCAGATCCTTGTCGCTGTCCTGCTTGGACAGCTCCTCGGCCCAGTAGCGGGCGAGGTGGAAGTGGGAACCACGGTTATCCAGTTCGCCGGTCACACGGGACGGCGACTGGTTGTTCTCCAGCAGGCGCTCGGTGGCCTTGTCCAGGGTCTGACCCAGCAGGCGCGCACGCTCGTTCTGCTGCTTCTCGCCCAGCTCGTCGAGGGACACCGCCGTGGCCAGGAACTCGCCCAGAGAATCCCAGCGCAGGTGGTTTTCCTGAATCAGCTGCTGCACGTGCTTGGGCGCGGAACCACCGGCGCCGGTCTCGTACAGACCACCGCCGTTGAGCAGCGGCACGATGGACAGCATCTTGGCACTGGTACCCAGCTCCAGGATCGGGAACAGGTCGGTGAGGTAGTCACGCAGGACGTTACCGGTCACGGAGATGGTGTCAAGGCCGCGGATCAGGCGCTCCATGGTCCAGCGGATGGCACGGACCGGGGACATAATGCGGATGTCCAGGCCCTCGGTGTCGTGATCCTTCAGGTAGGTCTCAACCTTCTTGATCAGCTGGGCATCGTGGGCGCGCTCGTCGTCGAGCCAGAACACCGCCGGCATGCCGGTGGCGCGGGCACGGCTGACCGCCAGCTTGACCCAGTCGCGGATCGGCAGGTCCTTGGTCTGGCACGCGCGCCAGATATCGCCTTTCTCGACGTTGTGCTCGGTCAGCACGGTACCGTCCTCGGCAATGACCCGGACCACGCCGTCTTCCTTGATTTCAAAAGTCTTGTCGTGGGAGCCGTACTCCTCGGCCTTCTGCGCCATCAGGCCCACGTTCGGCACCGTACCCATGGTGGTCGGATCGAAGGCGCCGTGGGTCTTACAGAAGTTGATCACTTCCTGGTAGATGGTGGCGTAGGTGGACTCCGGCATGACCGCCTTGGTGTCCTTGAGCTTGTTGTCACGGGCCCACATCTTGCCGGAGTTACGGATCATCGCCGGCATGGAGGCATCGACGATCACGTCGCTCGGTACGTGCAGGTTGGTGATGCCCTTGACGGAATCGACCATGGCGATTTCCGGACGGTGCTCGTAACAGGCGTGCAGGTCTTCCTGGATCTGCTCCTGCTTGGACTCCGGCAACTGCTTGATTTTCTCGACCACACTGGACAGGCCGTTGTTCGGGTTAACCCCGATTTCATCAAACAGATCACCGTACTTGTCGAACAGGTCCCGGTAGAAAACCTTCACCGCGTGACCGAACACGATCGGGTGAGAGATCTTCATCATGGTCGCTTTCACGTGCAGGGAGAACATCACACCGGTTTTCTCACAGTCTTCGATGGCGTCCTCGAAGAACTTGACCAGCGCTTTCTTGCTCATGTACATGCCGTCGAGCACTTCACCTTCCTGCAGCGGAAGCTCGGGTTTCAGAACGGTCTGTTTGCCCTGCTTGTTCTCGAACACGATGCGGGCGGTGGTGGCCTTGTCGAGGGTGACCGACTGCTCGCTGGAGTAGAAGTCACCGCCGCGCATGTGGGCAACGTGGGTCCGGGACGCCGGGCTCCACTCGCCCATGGTGTGGGGGTATTTTCGGGCAAAGGCTTTGACCGCTGCCGGGGCGCGACGATCGCTGTTGCCCTCACGCAGAACCGGGTTGACGGCACTGCCCAGCACCTTGGCATAGCGGGACTGGATTTCTTTCTCTTCGTCAGACTCCGGATGTTCCTTGTACTCGGGAACGTTGTAACCTTGCTCGTTCAGCTCTTTGATCGCTGCACGCAGCTGGGGGATGGAAGCAGAGATGTTCGGCAGTTTGATGATGTTGGCATCCGGGTCTTTGGTGTACTCGCCCAGTTCAGCCAACGCATCGGGCACCCGCTGGTCTTCTTCGAGGTAGTCCGGGAAATTCGCCAGGATACGCGCCGCGAGAGAGATATCGCTGGTTTCGAATTCAATACCAGCCGGCTTGGCGTAAGTTTCCAGAATGGGAAGAAGCGACCGTGTTGCGAGGGCAGGTGCCTCGTCGGTCAGGGTGTAGACAATCTTTGCTTTGGATGATGTCATTTTCGTCCTCAGGCTAATGGGTGGGTTCAGGACGGTCACGGCAAGATCGAGCGTCTTGTGAACGTCCGACCCGGGCAATGACTGATTAGGAACTTTTGATAGACCTACTAAGATACCATTTTTTCATCTTTTCTGGTTAAGATCTTAGTATAAGAACGGACTAAAAGTTCGCTAATTCCCGTTACAGGACGATGAAAAACCTCGAATTTACGAAACTTTCGTACATTCAGGGCGCAGAGCAACGCATGTGAAAAGGCTCTGTCCAGAACCCGCTCGAGCACATCCCTGTGTCGCTTGAGCTTCGCCATCCATGGCTACGCACAGGTCTGAACAGAGCCTTTCCCCATGCGCCAGAACTCAGAGCCTGGGGTTCCATACGGCTTGAACACCGTTCGTTCGATCACTGTAGCGAACCCCAGTGATCAACCGTTTGGTAGCAGGCTCGCCTTGTTCAACTGCTCACGAATATGATCCAGCGCCTCCGGATTCGCCAGGGCATCCCGGTTGTCCGCCTTGGCCGAGCCGTTGATCAGGCGGGCGACCGCCAGCTCCACTTTCTTGCCACTGCGGGTGTAGGGGATATCGGCCACCTCGACGATGTGCCGGGGCACGTGGCGCGGGCTGGCACCTTCACGGATGCGGCTCTTCAGCTGCTTGAGCAGGTCGTCGGTGATGGCCTGGCCCTCCGCCGGCACCACCAGCAGGACTACTTCCACATCGCCGTCGATCTGGCGCCCAACCACGAGGCTGTCTTTCACCTCGGCCACGGTCTCCACCTGGCGGTAGATTTCCGCGGTGCCGATGCGGACACCGCCCGGATTCAGGGTGGCATCGGAGCGGCCGTAGATGATGGCGCCACCGTGTTCGGTGAACTCGATGAAGTCCCCGTGGGCCCAGACTCCGGGGAAGGTGTCAAAATAGGCCGCGTGATAGCGGGCACCGTCGGCATCGTCCCAGAAGCTGACCGGCATGGAAGGCAGTGGCTGGCGGCAGACGAGTTCCCCGCGACCACCGCTCACCGGTCTGGCGTCTTCATCGTAGGCCACGGCATCGACGCCCAGGAACCGACACTGGATTTCACCGCGGCGGACAGGCAGCAGCGGGGTCGAGCCCACAAAGCAGCCGCAGATATCGGTGCCCCCGGCAATGGAACCCAGCAGCACACCGGGCGCGCCATCGCTGTAGACCCAATCGTAATCCTCCGGCAACAGCGGCGAGCCAGTGGAGAACAGCACCCGCAGGGCGCTCAGATCCAGCTCCCGCGCCGGTTTCAGCTCGGCCTTGCGGCAGCCGGCCAGGAACCGGGCACTGGTGCCGAAATGGGTGACCTTCTCACGTGCAACGGTGTCCCAGAGGAAACTCAGACTCGGATACCCCGGCGAGCCGTCGACGGTGATCACCGCAGCCCCGGTCATCAGCGCGGAGGCCTGCCAGTTCCACATCATCCAGCCACAGGTGGTGAAATAAAGGAAGCGGTCTTCCGGCCCGACGTCGCCATGGAGCATCAGTTCTTTGGCATGGTTCACCAGCAGGCCGGCGTTGCCATGGACAATGCACTTGGGTTTGCCGGTGGTGCCCGACGAATACAGGATGTAGACCGGGTGGTCCGGATCCAGCGGGGTGAACGAGGGCGGCTGGCCGGCACCGGACGCAATGGCGTCTTCCCAGGGAGTAACGAGGTCGCCTTGGATCGGCGCCTGGTCCGGCAGTTGCTGGACACTGACCACGCACTTCAGGGTGGGCAGGCCGGCGATGAGCTCGGCGAAGTCGTCCTGGCGGGCAAAGACCTTGCCGCCATAGCCGTAGCCGTTCACCGCAATAAGCGCAGACGGCTCGATCTGGCCGAAGCGGTCCAGGATGGCACCCACGCCGAAATCGGGCGAGGCGGAGCTCCAGATCGCCCCGAGGCTGGTGGCGGCAAGCATGCCGACCATGGCCTCGTAGCCGTTGGTGACCACACCGGCCACCCGGTCGCCACTCTTGATGCCCTGACTGCGCAGGAAGGCCTCGAGCGCGCCCACGTCGGCTTTCAGTTCGGCGTAGGTCCGGCGCAGGACCGGGCGGGTCTCGCAGTAGGCCACGACCGCCTCGCGGTTGGCGTGGTCGCCGTCGGCCAGACGCAGCAGATTGGCCGCAAAGTTCAGTTTCATGCCCGGGAACCACTCCGCCCCCGGCATGTCCCGCTTGCCCAGCACCCGGTCGGCAGGGGTGTCGCAGACCAACCCGCAGTAGTCCCAGACCTTTGCCCAGAAGGTGTCGAGCTCGTCAATGGACCACTGGTGCAGGGCATGGTAGTCGGCAAACGGGCCGTAACCCTGCTCTTCCAGCCATTCCTTGAAGCGGCCCATGCGGGAGTGCTTGAGCGTGTCTTCCGAGGGAGACCAGACTACCGGCGATTGTTCGTCATTGCTCATCCATATCTCCTGAATGTTACTGCATATGCCAGCCGTGACTGACCACGATGGACTGGCCAGTCAAAGCCGCAGAGGGGAATGCCGCCAGATGAACGGCCAACTCTGCTACGTCTTCCAGAGTGGTGAACTCCCCGTCCACAGTGTTCTTGAGCATCACTTTACTGATCACTTCCTCTTCGGAAATGCCCAGTTCCTTGGCCTGTTCCGGAATCTGCTTGTCCACCAGGGGCGTGCGCACAAATCCGGGGCAGATGATGTTGCTTCGCACCCCGTATTCCGCACCTTCCTTCGCCACCGCCCGGCAAAGACCAAGCATGCCGTGTTTGGCCGCGACGTAAGGGGCTTTCAGGGGCGATGCCTCCAGGGAATGCACCGAGCCCATGTAGAGCATGGTGCCCCCTCCGCTCTCGTACATATGCTTGAGAGCCGCACGGGTCACCAGGAAGGCGCCATCAAGATGCACATTCATGACTTTGCTCCAATCGGAGTAAGCAAGCTTGTGCACCGGATCAATATGCTGGATGCCAGCGTTCGCGATGGCGATATCCAGGCCACCCCACTGTTTAACCACAGAGTTGACGTTTACGTCAACTGCATCTTCATCGGTCACATCCATTTCGAGTGCGATGGCCGTGCCGCCGGCCTGCTCGATGGCAGCTACGGTGTCCTGTGCCGCCTCGAGTGTCAGGTCAGCCACAGCGACCTTGGCCCCTTCGCGGCCGTACGCCTCGGCAATGGCCCGGCCGATGCCACGGCCGGCACCGGTAATCAGAGCAATCCGGTTTTCCAGACGCATGGTTATTGTCTCCTTAATCGTAAGCCACGCTGGGCAGCCAGGTCGCGATTTCCGGTACCACGAACACAATGGCCAGTGCTGCCAGCTGGATAATGATGAACGGAATAACGCCACGATAAATATCGGTGACCTTGATCTCCGGCGGGGCCACACCCTTGATGTAAAACAGTGCAAATCCAACCGGCGGCGTCAGGAAAGAGGTCTGCAGGCACATGGCGAACAGGATGGTGAACCAGACCAGGTCGAAACCGAGGCTTTGCACCACCGGCGCGACCAGGGGCAGGATGATCAGGGTAATTTCCACCCAGTCCAGGAAGAAGCCGAGCAGGAATACGCCGAGCAGAATGGTCAGAACGACGCCATAAGGACCAAACGGCAGACCCAACAGCGCGTCTTCGATCACCTGGTCGCCGCCCAGACCCCGCAGGACCACGGAGAACGCGGTCGCACCCAGGAAGATGGCAAAGATGAACGCAGCCGTTCGGGTGGTCTGTTGCATGGAGGAATTGAGCACTTTCAAGTTCAACCGGCCAGCCATCAGGGCCAACAGCAGAGCACCCAAAGCGCCAACACCGGAAGCTTCCGTCGGGGTTGCGATGCCGGCAAAGATGGAACCGAGAACACCCAGGATGAGCGCGGCCGTCGGAACAACGGCTTTCGCCACTTCCCAGACGATGGCCCAGCTCACTTTTTCGGTGCCCGCCGGTACCGGCGCAATGTGGGGTTGCAGCATTGGCCGGATAATGGCGTAGGCCACGTACATGGCACCCAGCATGAGGCCGGGGAAGAAGGCGCCCATGAACAGATCGCCGACCGACGCTTCCGGAACAGCCAGCCGATCCGCCATCAGGACCAGCATGATGGACGGGGGAATCAGGATACCCAGGGTCCCGGTGGCACAGGCCGTGCCCACCGCAAAGCCCTTGTCGTACTTGTTCTCCATCATCACCGGCAGGGACAACATGCCGAGGAGGACCACAGAAGCACCAATGATACCCGTGGTCGCGGCCAGCAGTACGCCGATGACAATTACGGTAACCGCATAGCCGCCGCGAACGGCGCCAAAGAGTTTGACCATGCTATTCATCAGGCGCTCGGCAACGCCGGACTGGTCAAGCATAATGCCCATGAAGATAAACATGGGCAGGGCCACAAGGGTCTCGCTACTGACCACCTTCCAGATTCGTTCGGGGACCAGCCCCATGGAGGAGGAGTAGTCAAACCACAGGTTGGCCCCAAAATTCTCGACGGCGATGACGCCCACGACGGTCCAGATAACCGCGGTGCCACCCAATACCCACGCAACCGGATAGCCGGTCATCAGCAGCGCCCCGAAGGTGAGGAACATGCCGATTACGAAAAGGGTTTCAAGCTCCATCAGGACGCATCCTCTTTCTTGTTCTCACCGGATTCGATCCGGATTGGCTTCGGAAAGCCGAAAAGCAGGGCAGTGACTTTCAGCAGACGGGACAGGGCAGCAATAATCAGGAGCACGAAAGACAGCGCCAGAACGCCCTTCAGAATCCACCGGTAAGGAAGGCCCGCCGGTGCCTGGCTGGTCTCGCCCTGTTCCCAGGAGCTCACGGCATAGGGAATCATTTCGTAGACCGCCAGCACCAGGAAAGGCAACAGCAGCAACACCAAACCCAAGAGTTCAATCCAGGCCTGGCCTTTGAGCGAAAGGCGTTCATGGATGACGTCGACCCTGACATGGTCATCGGTCACCAGGGTATAACCCAATCCCAACAACCAACCGGCACCGGCCAGGTGCCACTGGACTTCTTCAAGGGTTACCGAACCCTGGCCAAAGGCATAGCGGCCCACCACCGCGTAGATGATCACGCCGGTAACCACAATCCAGAGCCAGGAAGCACTCTTGCCTATCGCAGAAATCACAGCGTCCAAAACCTGGCTTAGCCAGGTAGTCGGAAACTCTGTGTGATGATGAATAAATTGACCGGCGTCCGACGCCGATGGGTGCACATCGGGCGGTGAGCCTTTATCAGACACTGCCATACAACAGTTCCTCGTTCAGAAAGCCTGCCGTGAAACAAGGATGGCCCCGCAGGGCCATCCAGACTGGATCAGGGGGAACCGGAAGTGCTCCGGTGCCCAATGTCAGCCCCGAACCTTAGAGGTCCGCCGGAACATAGGCACGGGTGTCCCACACCTTGTAGGATTCCATGAACTCCTGCTGACTCTCGTAAACACGCTTGAAGTCGGCATCCTTAGAGGCTTCTTCCTCAAGCACTTCCTCGGTGACTTCGCGCAACTTGAGCAGAACATCGCGGGGGATCTGGTCAGCCTGAACGCCCTTTTCCTGGAATTCGGCCAGAACCTTGCCGTTCTTGTACTCACCCTCAGCCAGACCACGGGTAGTTGCCGCGGTGCAGGAAGCCTCAACCAGCGCCTTCTGGGCCTCGGTGGCTCGTGCCCACTCGTCCTTGTTGATCAGCATGTACTGGGCAGTGAACTGCTGGTGCCAGCCCGGGAACAGGTTGTACTTGACCACCTGGTTAAATCCGAGGATCTGGTCGATGGCGGGCATGGAAAACTCGGTGGCATCGATGGTGCCCTTTTCCAGTGCCTGGTAGAGCTCGCCGCCGGGCATCATGGTGACAGAGGCGCCCAGTTTTTCGAGAACCTTACCACCGAGACCGGCGAAGCGGATCTTCAGGCCCTTGTAGTCTTCCAGTGTTTCGATGGGCTCGGAATACCAACCCGCTGTTTCTGGCCCAATGATGCCGCACAGCTGTGCGTGAACATTGAAGCCCTTGTTGGCATAGGTTTCCTGCAGCATTTCATGACCGCCACCGAAGTAATACCAGCCAATGTACGCGGGCGGCTTCATACCGAAGGGGACAGCGGCAAACAGGGGAATCGCGGGCACTTTGCCCTGGTCGTAACCGATCCAGGTGTAGCCGGCAGAGACCTTGCCGTCTGAGACGGACTGGAGGATGTCGAACGGCGGAACCAGCTTGCCCGGTTCATAGACCCGGACCTGGATACTGCCGTCAGAGGCGGTGGTGAGGTTTTCAGCAACCCAGGCTGCGGGAGAACCGAGGCCAGGCAGATTGGTGGCGAACGCAACGGGCATTTTCCAGCGCAGATCCTCTGCAAAAGCGGAACCCGTCGTCAGGGCAATCGCACCGGCGATACCGGTGATGGCCTTCAAGAGTTTCATTGGCAAGTCTCCTAGCATTGTTGTTGTATCTGGCCTGGCGGTCGCAACTTCGGACAGGCCTTGTCTGAGTATAGTCAGACATCGCAGAAAACAGACCGACAAGGGTAACTGGGGGGTCCAACAATGAGCGTCAGTCTTGTTCTCTGCGTTGTTCTGACGTCCTGCACGCCGGCATTTGCAGACACCGTGCCAACCACATTTTTATCAGTTTTTTCAGCAGGATAGAGTTTCAGAGTCAAAGCCGTGCGAGGGAAAATTGTCCGGCATTCCGGACGCATTTAGACATCAGTCGTAGGGGTTTGTACGGATAACGGGACAACTGTCCCGATTTCAGGACAATTTTGCCAGCTTTTCGTACAGAACGGACCGCGAAATGCCCAGCAATTTGGCTGCACGAGTTCGGTTTCCGCGGCTGGCCACCAGCGCCTCTTCGATCGCCTGGGCTTCCGCCTCCGCAAGGGTCCGGGCCAGCGGTCGCACGGGTTGGGGAGTCAGGGACGAGACCGGGCGTTTGCCAGTGCGGGGCAGCACCTTGAAGACCGCATCGGCATCCAGCAGACCGCCTTCCTCGCCCATCGTCAGGGCCCGTTCCAGAACATTGCGCAGCTCCCGGATGTTGCCCGGCCAGTCGTAGCTGCCCAGCGCAGACACCCCGGCATCGGTGATTTCACCGCGCAATTCCAACCCTTCACAGATCTCGCCCAGCAGGGCCTCACACAGCACCCCGAGATCCGCAAGCCGGTCCCGCAATGGTGGAATGGGGATTTCCAGCACATTGAGCCGATAGTAGAGATCCGAACGGAAACTGCCGTCAGCGATCATGGCTTCCAAGTTGCGACTGGTGGCAGCAATCACCCGGACGTCCACCTGCTCGACCTTGTTCGAACCCAAAGGCTCGATTTCGCCTTCCTGCAGGGCCCGCAATAACTTGGCCTGCAGAGGTAGGGGCATGTCACCCACCTCGTCCAGGAACAGCGTCCCGCCGTTGGCAAGCTGGAACTTGCCCTCCCGGGTACGCCGGTCGGCGCCGGTGTAGGCACCCGGTGCCACACCGAAGAATTCCGCTTCCAACAGGTTGTCGGGAATGGCCGCCACGTTGACGCCGACGAACGGTTTCTCCGCCCGCGTCGACACCGAGTGAATGGCCTGGGCCAACACCTCCTTGCCCGTGCCGGTTTCACCCAACAGCAACACCGGCATCTCGCGACCGGCCGCCAGACGGGCTCGACGTTTGACCTCCAGCGCGGCGGGACTGGCGCCGACAAAATCCCCGAGACTGTAACGGGTGCCGCGGGCCTTCTTGGCCAGCGCCTTGCGGGCGGCGGCCAGATCCTGATGCAGACGTCGGTATTTGGCCACCAGAGGGGTCAAAGGCTGCAGATCGTCGTACAGCACGAACGCCACAGCGCCCACGATCCGGCCTTCCTCGTCGTAAAACGGCAGGCGGGTGACCACCAGCTGCTGCTGGTTGTGCTCCATGATGTCCAGAAGCAGCGGCTTGCCACTCTCCACCACTTCCGGCATTCGGGTCTGGGGAATCACCTGGCGCACCGGCTTGCCCACCACGCGGGACGGGTCGCCCAGTCCCAGCAGGTGGGAATAGCTGCTGTTGATCCAGGTGATCCGGCTGTCCTTGTCCACCGCGATGGCACCCGCGCTCGCCGCCTCGAACATCGGGAACAGGGCTTCGATCAGGTCACGGGTCAGCCCGCTCTTGTTGTTCTCGGTAAACAGCTGTGTCATGTACCCTGCACCACCACCGGCCTGGATGTCGTTCATGGTAAAGCCCCACGCACCCGGCAGCCCCGGATGCAGTCACGGAAGTATATGGGCCCCCTGAGGCGGGGGCAAACGGAGCCGCCCCGAAACGGAACGGGGCGGCGGTGGGCCGGAGGTTTACTCCGGAATGCGCAGTTGATTGTCCTCGAACCGGATGCGGTCAGACGCTGCGGGATCGTCACTGATCGCGGGCAGGTTGGCCTCGGTCAATGGCGTGGTGATGGCACCCCGTGGCACCGTCCGGACCACTTGGCTCGGCGGCAACCGTTGCCGGTCGGTCAGCTTTGCCCACACCAGATCCAACGCCTGGAAGTAGTAGTGGTGCAGGGGCACATAACGGTCCGCGAGTCCGGGAAACCCGTTCAGCACATCCAGGTGATGGGCGTTGAGGATTTCATAGTAACGCAGGTTGCTCCGCTCCCCCTCGACCCGCTGGTTCAAGCCGACGTAAGGTCGAGACGTGTGGTTAATGGGCAGGATCGCATCCGCGCGACCGGTGACAAACACGGTCGGCTTGCCTTGCAGGTCGCCCGAGGCCCGAACCTCGGAAATGCCCGTGGCAATGTCGGCCGCCAGGTCTGCGGCGTCGCCCTCAAGCGCGCCGCCGGTCACCGCATCGCTGCCTTGGGCCAGGCTTCTCAGGCACAACAACGCATCCAGGCCGTAATCCAGTTGGCTGGAACTTGGCGAGGCACTGGCCGCCAGGTGGGTCGGTTGGCCAAGGGCGCCGTCGTAGACCAGGTTCACACCCGCGGTCGGCGGAATGCCGTTGCTGGTGGAGAACAGGGCCGCTTCGGTCGCCGGCGCCAGAGGCGTCACCGCGCCCAGCCCGTCGGTTGCGGCCAGACTGAGACCACAGACCCGATCCTCGACACCGGCCCGGCCGTAGGCATTGGCGTAGGTCATGGAAATACTCTGCGCCACGGCGAGGCCGAAGTGCACCGGCGCCAGCAGGTTCTGCTCGGGTTGGATCGCGAAATCCTCATTGAGAATCCGCAGCGCATCGGTCGCCCGTTCGTCCAGCGTCGCCCCGGTGACCAGCCCCTTGTTCGCGAGGGAGTTGCAGATGTTTTCGCCGACGACCGGTGAGTTGAACACGGCATTCAACGGCGCGGTATCCCGGATTGCCGGCGCGAGGTTGGCACAGCCCTGGTAGATGGCCAGCGCGGTGGTGTAGTCCAGCAGGCTTCGACTGTGGTCGGTGATGACCGGCCCGTCGCCCTGGCGGATGCTGAAGCCGGTGTCCACGTGCGGGTTGACGTTCGGTTCGGACACCGCCACCCCGTCGATCAGGCCCTGACGATCCTGTTCCGCAGCCCGGACCGAGGACCCACCCCCGTTGGAGACGCTGGACGCGATCACCACCGTGTTCCCGGGCTTGAGGGTAATCAGGGTCTCACCATTGGGCAGCTGTCGGCCGTATTTCTCATTGAGCACGTAGAACCCGAACTCGATGGACTGCAGCACGTGCTGGCCCCAGTCGGCTTCCGGGTTGGCCCTGGAATGGGCATGTTTGAAGGCAAGTCGGTCCGGCCAGAGCGCGCTGAAGTCCCCGCGGGCGGTGTCGGACAGATCCGCCCGGAACTGCACGGGCTCATCGGCATCGGTCAGGGTACCGTCGAGACGTTGGGCGGAATCGGTTTCCAGGTTATGGGAGCCGGTGCCGGTACCCTTGTCGGTGTAGACCACGGCACAGCCTTTTTTCAGGCCCCACTCGCCGGCCGTGCCAATGGCACCGTAAATGCCCCGGGAGCCGGAGGAGGGCGCGGTCACCATGCAGGCATTGCGGGGATCGAAACTGTCAGGCACCTGGGCCATCACGGTGACCGGAACGTCACTGCCCGGTACCGACATGTAGGCAAGGTACTCCGCGCCGGCGATCAGGCCCTCACCGGATGCGCCCACGCTGGGACCGAAAAAGACGCCGTAGCCCCCGCCCGGGACCGTGTCGACCAGCGCCCGGTAATTGTTGTAGATGGCCAGTCGCCGAAGTTCCGCAGACGTTGGTGCAAGCGGCTCGCTGAACGCCGGCGCGGAACCGGCAAGGCCGGACGCACCGAGCCCTGCCGTCAGCAGGTCGTCGGTTATGCCATCGTAGGTGGTCAGGGCGATGTCGCCCTCGATAAATCCGGGCACGGCGTTGAAGGCGGGATTGTCGTTCGCCCAGGCACTGGGGACGAGCACAGAGACACCGAGGACGGTGCCCAGTATGATTCGTTTCATGGTCGTTCCTTGTTTGTTGTTGTTGACGAACAGGCTCCGACCCCGGGCCGAGCCCTGCGAAAGTGGCCATGCGGATCCTGTGCCAATTGCCCAGGACGCTGTTTTTATTGAGTTAAATGAAAACCTCGACGGGAATTGGCGAACCTAATCCGGGTTTCCGGACAGTTGGAAGGGCGGCAAATCCTGAAAACCGGCGTCTCCGGGCTGCCTGACCGGTGCGTCCTGTGGCCCGGACACTGTACTGAATACCGGACACCTCCTTCGAATGGCACCCGGCGCGCCCACCGCATCCGCCCGCCGTCCCGGATCGTACACACTGCCAGGGCAATTCCATGGCGCGCGACGAGGGCAGGCAGTGATGGATCAATTCAGGAACTTACAACAGCTCGCGGCGTTGTTGCTCGGCTCGGTGTTGGTACTGGCCGGATGCGCCAGCCATCAAAACGCCCCCGACGGCCAGATCAGCGTCGTGACGACCCCGTTTTCGGTGGAACGAAACCTGCGGTTTTCGCCAGCCGATTGGCCACAGGCGCTGTTCGCGGACCTGTACCTGCCGGACCGGTCGTCGCCGCCGGTGGTGCTTCTGGTGCACGGTGGCGGCTGGGAGCGCCGCTCCCGCGACGACATGACCTGGATCGCCGAGGAACTGGCCAGCCATGGGTTCGCAGTAATGAACATCGACTACCGGTTTGCTCCGGACTACACCTTCCCGGCCCAACTCCACGACCTGCAACTGGCCAGGGCCTGGCTGAACCGCAACGCGGACCGGTACCAGCTGGATGCCTCCTCAGTCAGTGGTTTCGGATTCTCCTCGGGCGCCCACCTGGTGACCCTGCTCGCGGTGGTAGCCAGTTCCGACAGCAATCTGAACCAGCCTTTCGGTGGTCCGGATACCCGACTCAACGCGGTCGTGGCCGGCGGCCTGCCCGCCGACCTGACGGCCTTCGACTCCGGCCCCCTGCTGCGTCAGTTTCTCGGGGGCCCCGAGCAGGAGATTCCGCAGGTGTACCGCGACGCCTCCCCCATTACCCACGTCACTGACGAGACGCCGCCGGTTTTCCTGTTCCACGGAGGTATGGACGGGCTGGTACCCTTCAGTCAGGCAGAGCAGTTCCAGGCGGCGCTCGCCGCCCATGAGGTCGACAACGAGCTCTACAAGATGCATTTCAGAGGTCACATCACCAGCTTTCTGACCGCCGGTGACGCGGTGGCCGAGGCCATTCAGTTTCTGGTGAGGCAGGGTAAATCGAACGGCGGAGGTGTTAACCGATCCGAAGAAAGGGCAGGAGGCTGACGCCGGCAATGACGACGACGGCGACCACCGCCGCGAGCGTACGTACTGGCCGCCGCCGGATCATTGCCCAGACACCGCGGCCCTCGCCCGCGGCCAGGCGTTCACGAAAGGCCTGGCGCTGTGTGTCGAGGCGCTGCCGCTGGTACTCATCGAGCAATGCCCGTGCCCGGGCGGCCTCATCGTCATCGTGGACCCAGAAGCCACCCATGCTGATGCCCCAGCGGCTGGGCGGGGTCTCGTAGTAACGCACATCATGGGTCTCGAACAGCGCACGGATCTCGTCCGCCTCGTCATCGGGGACATGACGGAGATTCATCAGGTGGTGGGGCATGGAAGCTCGTTATCTGGTATCGATGGCCGGAATCCCTATATCCTAGCATCAACGGACGACACACAGAATTCACCACCGGGACACTGCATGACCGACAGCCCCCTCCATCTGTTGCTGGAGTTTGACGCCCGCAGCCAGCGGGACCAGGACCAGCCGCCGGCCTTCCTCCATCGCCGCGATCGCAAGTTTGCCCTGGGCTGCGAGCAGCGGGGCGAAACCCCGGATGCCCGAGGTTGGCTCGAGCACATGGCGCGGCTGAGCGGTCCCGGCGATCGCCCGTCCATTGCCGATAAAACTGACCGGCTCTGGAGCCGGTTCAACGCCGGCTTTGCCGCCGCGGGCGTGCTGCTGGGGGCGTTGACCATGCTCGGCCTGCTGTTCTATGACAGCGGCCAGCGCATCAACATCACGGTCTTCCTGGCCTTTGTGGTGCTTCAGCTGTTGCTGGCGGTGTTTACCACCGCCCAGGCCGTGGTGGGCTGGCAGCCCTGGCGGTGGCTGACGCGCCGGATAGTTCCGCGGAGCCCAACCGGGGTGGCCAACCGTCTGAACCCGGTTCTGATGGCCCGGGCCGCGCACCTTGGAGGCCTCGGTTTTGCACTGTCCGGCTTGCTGACTCTGCTGGCCATGGTGGTGGTTCAGGATCTGGCGTTCGGATGGAGTACCACCCTCGAGACCAGCGCTCCGGGCTACCACCAGCTTGTGGTCGCCGTGGCAACCCCCTGGAGCTGGCTGTGGCCTGCCTCGGTGCCTGATCTGGCCCTGGTGGAAGCCACCCGGTTTTTCCGGGCGGAGGCCGGGACCGGCGCCATTGAGCCCGGACGCTGGGGCCAGTGGTGGCCCTTCGTCACCATGCTCTGGATTACCTGGGTCCTGCTGCCAAGGTGCCTTCTCACCCTGGTCTCGGTGGGACTTCTGCGGCGACGCGCGAGGCAACTGCTGGCCAGCCACCCCGCCATGCATGCCCTGATGTACCGGATGGAAACGCCCGCCCTGGATACTGGCAGCCAGCACAACGATGCCGGCGATATGCCAGACACCGCTACTCGGGCAACCGTACAGGCATTGCCGGAGAGCGACATCCTGTTGCGCTGGGCCGGCGCCGGCGAACCGGAATTGCCGCGCACCCTGACCAGCGCAACCACACGCACGCTGAGTGCCGGGGGGGCAGCAAGCCTGGCCGACGATCAGGCGGCGTTGGGCCAGATCGACGAATGGCTCCGGAAAGGTCCGTCCCAGGCGGTCATGGTCGTCACCCGAAGCTGGGAGCCCCCGACCGGAGAGCTGCAGGATTTTCTTGCCGCCGCCCGCGAACGCTGGCCGGCCGGGACTCAGGTCGCCCTGGTCCCCCTGGCGCTGGACGCCCGCAAAGAGCCGGAAGCTCACCTGCTTCGCCAGTGGCTGCGCTTCGCCGAGCGTGTGGGCGAGGACTTTGTCGGCGTCTGCGCGCCTCGGCTGGAGTGGCGGGACCCCTACGCCGAGCAGGAGGGCGTGTCATGAACGCCGCCCCGGTATTTGCCGTCGTCGGTCATCCCAACAAAGGCAAATCCAGTGTCGTTGCCACGCTGTCCCAGAACGATGCCATAGCCATTGCCCTGGAACCGGGCACCACCCGCCAGCGCCAGGCCTACCCGTTGAGCGTCGACGGTCGCACCCTGTACACCCTGGTGGACACCCCGGGCTTCCAGCGCCCGCGCCGGGTGCTGGAGTGGCTGCACGCCCACAGTGTCTCCGCCTCCGATCATGCCGAAACTGTCCAGGCCTTCGTCACCCAGCATCAGGGCGATGGCCGGTTCACCGATGAGTGCGAACTGCTTACCCCGCTGATTCAGGGCGCGGGCATCATCTACGTGGTGGACGGTTCGGTTCCCTACAGCGCCGAACACGAAGCGGAGATGACCATCCTGCGCTGGACCGGCCGACCCAGTCTCGCCCTGATCAACAGCATTGGCAGCGACGACCACAGTGATACCTGGCAGGCAGCACTCGGCCAGTTCTTCCAGGTTGTCAGGAAGTTCGACGCCGTTCGTGCCCCGTTCGAGCAACATCTGAGCCTTTTGCGGGCGTTTGGCCAGCTTGAACCCGCCTGGGAAGAGCCCCTGGCGCAGGCCACCGAGTTTCTCTCCCAGCAACGCCGGAAACGTCGGCAGCAATCGGCGGCGCTGATTGCCAGGGCCCTGGAGGACATGATGGGCTACCGGGAGAAACGTACCCTGACCCTCGACCAGGCTGCCGCAACCAGCGACGCGGACCTCGCCGGACAGCTGCGCCAGCGCTGGTACCGACACCAGCGGAAGCGGGAACAGACCCTGCGCATCGACATCGAGCACCTGTATCAACACCAGCGCATTCAGCGCCAGGAGGCCGAGCTGCAGTGGCACAGCGACCATGACCTGTTTTCCGAGGACAGCCGCAAGCACTGGGCCGTGGGCAAACGTTACCTGGCCACGGCCGGTTTTGGTGCCGGTGCGGTCAGTGGCGCCGGAATCGATGCGCTGACCCTGGGCCACTCCCTGGGCGCCGGCGCCCTGGTCGGCGGTCTGATCGGTGCCGCCGGAAGCTACCTCTATGGGGACCGGCTGGCACTGCCGGCATTGAACATCGGAGTCCTGCAGGACGGACTGAAGACCGCCACCTTCGGCCCTGTACAGGACAGCCAGTTCGGCTATGTTGTACTAGGGAGGGCCGTGGATCACTGGTGGCATATCAGCCAACGCAACCACGCCGGACGGGATCTTCTGGACCTCGAACCGGCCGATCACCACTGGCTCGAAAGCCTCGACAGAAAGTGCCGGCAGGATATCCAGCAGGCCTTCGACAAACGCCGAAAGGGCCGGCCCCTTGATGACGCGCAGCGCCAGAAGTTCACCGCTGCCATCGAACAGGGCATGGTCGCTTACGACGAATGGCGGTTGAACCGGACCTGAAAGGGATGTTTATACTGTACGGCTATTCCATCACATAATGAGGAATGCCAATGAAAATCGTACGAGTGCAAGACATCATCGGTACCGAGCGGGAAGTGACGGGTCCGGGCTGGACCAGTCGCCGGATGCTGCTGAAGAAGGACGGCATGGGGTTCTCCTTCCACGAGACCATCATCCCGGCAGGCGCCGAACTGAACCTCTGGTACAAGCATCACCTGGAAGCCGTCTACT
Organism: Marinobacter arenosus; assembly: GCF_019264345.1. Lineage (NCBI taxonomy): Bacteria > Pseudomonadati > Pseudomonadota > Gammaproteobacteria > Pseudomonadales > Marinobacteraceae > Marinobacter > Marinobacter arenosus. The sequence goes on along the minus strand of NZ_JAHVAO010000001.1, from coordinate 2,562,034 downwards.
GCGTCGCCGGCAACGGCAAGATTCTGGACAAGGCCACCGGTGAAACCCACGAGATCACCGACGGCACCCTGTACGCACTCGACAAACACGATCAGCACACCCTGTATGGTGGCACCGAAGACATGCGCCTGATCTGCGCATTCAATCCGCCGGTTACCGGCCGCGAAGTCCACGATGAAGACGGTGCTTACCTCCCGGATACCGGCGAAGACTGATTCTCGCCTGTGGCTGAAACCGGAGCCGCACCCGCACCGCCACCGCCAGCCAGACTGCTGCCGGTGGCGGTCTTGCTTTGGTTCGCTGGAGTCTATCTCCGGATTCCGATCCTGGTGGCCCCGCCGCTGGCGCCTTTCATCAGTGACGAACTGGCCCTTTCCCAGGCCCTGACCGGGGCCCTGACCACACTGCCGATCCTGATGCTGGCCGTGGGCTCCATACCCGGCTCCCTGTCGATTGCCCGTCTCGGGCCACGCAATACCCTGGCCCTGGCCCTCGTCATCATGGTGATCGGCTCCGCCGGCCGCGGCCTGGTCCCCGATACCCTGACGCTCATGGTGGCCAGCGCCGTGATGGGACTGGGCGTGTCCATGATGCAACCGGCGCTGCCGGCCTTGCTGCCACGCTGGCTGGAGCCCCATCACCTCGCGCTCGGTACCGCGATTTACATGAACGGCATGCTGATGGGCGAGTTCATTGGCGCCGGGATCACCCTGCCGGTACTCATGCCATTGCTGGACAACAGCTGGCGCGCGACACTGCTGGTCTGGTCACTGCCCGCCTTGCTGGTAGCCGCGGCGCTGTTCCTGCCCAAACGGGACCGCAGCCGGCCGGTGCGTAACGTGGCCTGGTTACCGGACTGGAAAAACCCCCTGACCCTGCGCATCGGCCTGTTGCTCGGTCTGTCCGGTTCCCTGTTCTTCGGCCTGAACGCCTACATGGGCAACCTGCTGCAGTACCAGGGCCAGTTCGAACGACTCCCGGACGCCCTGTTCTGGTACAACCTTGCCCAGGTCTTCGCCTCCCTGACCATGCTCAAAATGGCCCGCTACTGGGTCGGCCGCCCCGGCGTCATCGCCACTCTGGCCAGCCTCGCCATCCTCGGCGCCATCGTTGCCGTCCTATCCAGCGGCTGGTGGTCGATCGTAAGCGCCACCCTCATGAGCCTGGTCGCCGGCATGCTCCTGATCCTGCTCGTGGCCATCCCGCCCCTGGTCGTTTCCTCCGCTGAAACCGGCCGCCTGTCCGCCGGCACCTTCCTGGTGGGCTACACCGTTGCCTTCACCGTGCCCATGCTCGGCGGCGTCCTGGCCGACTGGACCGGCGACGCCCGGCACGCCCTGATGGTGATGATCGCCTACGCCCTGATGGTGCTACCCCTGGCCTTCACCCTCGACCTGCAACGAAAAAAGGGCCAACCCGAAAGCTGACCCTTTCCAAACGTGTCCGCACCCACGTCAAAGAGCCGTGGGGCGGGTATACATTTCCCGCCAGAAATGGCTGTCTGAGCGCAGCGAGTTCCATTTCCAAGGGAAATGTATACCCGCCCCGCGGCCACCTCCGATTTTAGATGTAGTAGTCCTTCAACGGAGGAAACCCGTTAAACTCCACCGCACTGTAGGTGGTGGTATAGGCCCCCGTCGACAGCCAGTACATCCGGTCCCCGATCGCCAGATTCAGCGGCAGCGGGTACTTGTGATGCTCGTACATGATGTCCGCACTGTCGCAGGTCGGCCCCGCAATCACGCAGTCCTCGCCTTCGCCCACCTTATCCGTCCAGATCGGAAACTTGATGGCCTCGTCCAGGGTCTCGATCAGCCCGGAAAACTTGCCCACATCCGTGAACACCCAACGGTGCAGCGCGGTCCGGGACTTGCGGGAAATCAGAACCACCTCACTCACCAGCACACCGGCATTGGAAATCAACGAGCGGCCCGGTTCAATGATGATCTCCGGCAGATCGGCGCCAAAATCCTCGTGCAGGAAGCGCGAAATTTCCTCGGCGTACACCTTCAGCTCGTTGGTACGGGTGATGTAGTTGGCCGGAAAACCGCCGCCCATGTTGATCATCTTCAGCTCAATGCCGTCTTCTTCCTTCAGGCGTTCGAAGATGACCTTCACCTTGTTCAGCGCGGCATCCCAGGCGCCGATCTCACGCTGCTGGGAACCCACGTGGAACGACACACCGTAGGGCACCAGGCCCAGGTCCCGGGCCAGGATCAGCAGATCCATGGCCATGTCAGTCTGACAGCCAAACTTGCGCGACAGCGGCCAGTCAGCCGTCAGCGTGCCTTCGGTGAGGATCCTGACGTACACCTTTGAGCCCGGCGCGGCCTTGGCAATGTTGCGCAGGTCCGCTTCGGAGTCGGTGGCGAACAGGCGCACACCCTTCTCGTAGAAGGTGCGGATGTCCTTGGCCTTCTTGATGGTGTTGCCGTAGCTGACCCGGTCACCGGTCACGCCCAGAGCCAGCACCTTGTCGAGCTCGTACACCGAGGCGATATCGAAATTCGCGCCCTTGTCCCGCAACATGGTCAGAATCTGCGGGGCCGGATTGGCCTTCACCGCGTAATACACCTGGGCGTACGGGAATCCTTCCACCAGTTCGTTGTACTGACGATCGATGGTCGCGGTATCGATCACCACGAACGGGGTTTCCCGGGTATCGGCAAAGGCTTTGATCCGGCTAAAGGTCTCGGCGTCGTAGTAATCGGCGAGATTGGCGTTGGCTGACTCGGTCATGGATCGTGTGTCCCTCCACGGGGCAAACAGACATAAAAAAGGGGCGCTACAGCCTGGCTGCAGCCCCCCGGGAATTGGCGCGATCATCGGGCTTTTTTCAGGACCCGGATATGAGCAGATTTACTCATACGCCGGGATGCCGTAAAACCGCTCCGAGTCGTCGCTACGCGGCCGTTGGCCGGTGTTCAGACCGCCGCGGGCCAGGCGATTTCCGGGCCCGTGGGATCGTTTGGCCCGGCCGGCTCATTCTGCCGGCGCAGGTACTCCAGGATGGCGTCCTGAAGTTCGCTGCCCTGACCAAGGCCCTGGTTGCCAAACAGGCGGTTGAACTCCAGAACGTAGGGGTAGCCGTCCACCAGCGCGATGTCGAAGCCGGCGTGGTCCACCTCCAGCTCCCGGGCCAGCTTCAGGGCCAGATCGGTCACCACCGGCGGCACCGGGCTATTGTCGACCCCCCCGCCCCGCGCCAGGTTGTTGTAGAACCCCTGATCCGCCTGCGTCCGCCAGTAGGCTGTCAGCACCCGGTCACCAATCACCACGACTCGGGCATCCCGGTCGATGGGCAGGTACTCCTGGACATAAAGCACGTCCGTCACCTCACAATAGCGGTTCCAGTCCGCCCGCGTCTCGATCAGCCAGACCCCTTCCCCCATGCTGGCCTTGGGCAGTTTGGCGACAAACGGGTGGGGCATGGCGCTCCAGATCTGGTCCCGCTCATGGGGGCCATTGGCCTCGATGACGGTCCAGGGAGTGTGGGCCGGGGCCACGGTCTGGAACGCGCGGGTCATCTCCACCTTGTCATGACCGATCCGGTAACTGGCCACGCTGGGGAAGACCCGGCACTTGAGGCCGTGCACCAGCGCGTTCAGCTGCCAGTATTCCGGGAACAATACCCAGTCGGCGTCCCGCAGCCGTTCCCGGTGGCGCAGAAAATCATCCGGCTTGAGGACGGTGATATCGGGCAAGCCAAGGGTGCGAAAAACGTTGAAGGAAACCAGATTCATGACCACGCCCAGACAGGTTAAAAATTGTGCGCAATTCTATTCGGAGTTGGCCGGCTGGCAAGTTATTTTTTGGCGATCTGCAGCGCTCTGACCAGACGGCCATCTGCTAGTCTGATGGGTAACGGCACGAACCTATGGAACTGCCATGCCCGATTATTCAACCAACCCAGTGCTGTCGCGGCTCAAGAACGATTGCCAATCCGGCGCCACCCAACTGGCGCTGCAAACCCTGCAGGATCTCGCGGACTATCTGTGTGCCGCCCATCCGGACCCCAAGGCACTGAGCGGGTTGCTGACCGAGCTCCGGCGGGCTCGCCCCAGCATGGTGGTGATCGGAAACGCCATCGAACGGATTGAGACTCGCCTGAACAGTGACGACGAACCCTGGAAGCAGGTCGAGTCGGTACGGCGGGACCTCGAGGCAACGGCGGACCGGATCGTCAAAAACGCGTTGGCCCAGATCGACGAGGGCGCGGTGATCATGACCCACAGCGCCAGCTCCCTGCTGATCCGGCTGTTCCGGGAACTGGTGGAGGCGCAGGTCCCGTTTTCGGTGATCTGCACCCAGAGCAGTCCCGGACACGAAGGCCACCGTCTGGCCGCGACACTGAATGAGCTTGAGGTGCCCGTCACCCTCATTACCGATGCCCAGATGGCACTGTTCGTGGCGGAGGCCGACCTGGTGATGACCGGTTGCGACAGCTGGCTGGCCGACGGCCATTTTGTCAACAAGAGTGGCACCCATCTACTGGCGCTGGCGGCTCACGTTCACAACACCCCGTTCTGGGTGTTGGCCGATACCTTCCGCGACAGTCCGGACACCCTGGAGTCGGTCCACCTGGAGGAACTCCCGGCCGATGAACTGCAGGCCCCGGAAGGCCCATGGATAACCCCCCGAAACGTCTATTTCGAGCCGGTACCCGAGCAGCTCATCACCGGCCGGATCAGCGAGCTGGGCGTTTCTTTGTGCCCTGCTGCGCTTCGGCGGTGAAGGGGTCCTCGGGCCAGGGGTGCTTGGGATAGCGCCCGCGCATATCCTTGCGGACTTCCGGGTAGGCATTGCCCCAGAAACTGGCCAGATCCGCCGTGACCGCCAGCGGCCGCTGCGCCGGGGAAAGCAGGTGAATCACCACGGGTAACCGGCCTCCGGCCACTCTGGGGGTTTCGGTCCAACCGAACATGGCCTGCAGCTTCGCGGCCAGGACCGGCCCATTGTCGGCGGTGTAATCCAGTGAAACCTTCTGACCGGTCGGTATCGTCAACGACGTCGGCGCCAGCTCGTCCAGGCGTTGCTGTTCCGGGTAGTTCAACAGGCTTTGCAGCGTCGGCACCAGCTCCAGGCGCCGCAGATCCGCCCAGCGCTGCATGCCCACCAGAAACGGCGCCAGCCAGGTGTCGAGGCTGGCCAGCAGCGCATCGTCACTGACGTCCGGCCAGTCTCCGGGAAACACCCGGGCCAGCAGATTCACCCGGGCCTGCCACTGACGTGCTGCCTCGGTCCAGGGCAGGCTGTCGAGGCCCTTGGTCCGGACCGCGTCCAGCAAGCCTTGCTGAATCAGCGCCGGGTCGGGATGGGGCAGCGCCGTCTCAGCCAACACCAACTCCCCAAGCTTCCGGACCCGCCTGGCAATCACAGTGCCCCGCCGGTCGTCCCAGGTCGCTTCCTCGCGTTCCTCGATGTGGGTGGCCAGATCCTGCTCCAGATCCCGAACCTCGACCGGCGATGCCAGATAGATCGTCGCTTCACGGGATTCGCCATCCAGGTCGGCAGCCACCAGCCAGTCGTGCCGGGCCAGGGCGTCGTCCTCTCGCAAGGTCGCCCCCTTGCCGTTGCTGAGCTGATACCGGGGTGCCTGCCCTGACCGGCGCCGTCCGATGCGATCCGGGTAGGCCTGGGCCAACAGCCGGCCGACCTCGAACTCGGTCGGCACCGGGCCTTCACTGACTGCTCCGTTCCGGAGTCGTTTGGCGGCCTGGCGGATGGCGGTCAGACGCGACGGATCCAGATTTCGATGGCCCCTTTCGCCGTGGAGCACCCGAACGCGCTCGTGCAGGTCGGCACCGGCCCCCGGCCCCATCAGATCCCGGTCACCGAGCAGGGCGGCCAGGTCCGCCGCAAGCCCCGGCAACCCCAGTGCTCGGCCTCGCAGAACCAGGTGGGCCAGACGCGGATGCACACCCAGCTCCCGCGCCGCCTTGCCGTGTTCGGTGATGGCGCCATCCACATCCAGCATGTCCAGCCATTGCAGCAGTGCAACGGCCTGGTGCCAATGGGCCTCCGGTGGCGGGTCGATCCAGGCCAACTGGTCCGGCGTTCGGGCCCCCCACTGCGCCAGTTCGAGCACCAGGGGTGCCAGATCCGCCTCGCGGATTTCCGGCGGTGTAAAGTCTGCCAGCCCGAATTGCTCGGACTCGCTCCAAAGCCGGTAACAGACCCCGGGCTCGACCCGCCCGGCCCGGCCTTTGCGCTGCTCCGCCGAAGCCTTGGAGACCCGCCCCGTCTTCAGTCGTGTCATCCCGCTATTGGGATCAAACACCGCCCGTCGCTGCTGGCCGCTGTCGATCACCACCCGGACGCCCTCGATGGTCAGACTGGTTTCGGCAATCGCCGTGGCCAGCACCACCTTGCGCTCGCCTTCCGGCGCCGGCGTGATCGCCCGGTCCTGTTCGTCCGATTTCAGGTTGCCGTACAGCGGCGCCACCCGAATATGGCCCGCCAGTTGACCCTGCAAACGCTGTTCGGTCCTGCGGATTTCTCCCGCCCCGGGCAAAAACACCAGCACCGAGCCGGACTGGTCCCGAAGCGCCTCGTGGACCACGGCAACGACCCGATCCACGATCCGGGACGGCCGGCCCCGAGCCGAATCCGGTCGATACATGACCTCCACGGGAAACGCCCGGCCTTCGCTGCGGATCACAGGCACGTCGCCCAAGACCCGAGCAATGGGCGCGGTATCGAGGGTCGCCGACATCACCAGCACCCTGAGATCCTCCCGCAACGCCTGCTGGGATTCCCGCACCAGTGCCAGCCCGACATCCGCCTGCAGGGACCGCTCGTGGAATTCATCGAACAGCACCGCGGCGTAGTCCTCAAGCATGGGATCGGCCTGGATCAGACGGGTCAGAATGCCCTCGGTCACCACCTCAATGCGCGTGGCCTCGGACACTCGGGTATCAAGGCGTGTCCGGTAACCCACAGTCTGTCCCGGCTTCTCCCCCAGCTGCTTTGCCATGAACCGCGCCGCCGACCGGGCCGCCAGCCGCCTCGGCTCCAGCATCAGGATCTTGCGCTCGGCCCGCCAGGGCGCATCCAGCAAGGCCAGTGGCACGCGGGTCGTCTTACCGGCACCGGGCGGTGCCTGCAGCAGCGCCGTGGTGGCGTGTTCCAGGGTTTGTTTTAGCTCTGGGAGTATGGCGTCTATTGGGAGCATTTTTCAGCTTGGTTCAGGACTGCTGGGTTTGGGGGAGGGGCACGGGAATAATTTGAATTTCTGATCGGAAAAGAACTCGCTGCGCTCAGACACCTTTGTCCGTTCAGAAATTCAAATTACCCCCATACCCTCAGGGAACTCCAGTTGTCGTTACAGATTACCACGATCGAACCTAGGTTAAGTCGATACGAGACTTTCAAACCACGCCAGATAACACTCCGATAACCGGGCTCTTACCTTCGAACTCTCTGCCTCCAGTAACCAACCTCTTTATTAATCTTTCATCTTTAGCGATATCGGTGTTGTCAGCTAGAGCGGGGTGGTGGGGTATTTTTTTCCGCCAGAAATGGATGTCTGAGCGCAGCGAGTTCCATTTCCAAGGAAAAAAATACCCCACCACCCCGATCAATCCCGCCAAACCACAAGTCCTACAAAGACGACCGACCATGCCAATCCCCAGCCAGAGGCACAAAAAACACAAACACCAACCCAAACCCCAACGCTGCCACCCCAATCCCGAACGCCGACCCCAGAGTCCCGCCCATATCCAGCCACTGTTTCGTCAACCACGGCCCAACCATCTGTGTGAAGCCGTAGAGTGCCACCATGGCAGCCGACAACCGGGGGCCCTGGTGTGGATGCAGCGCCCGGCCAATGCGCTGGGTCAACAACACGGTGCCCAGGAAGGTACTGCCCACCAGGGCCGCGCACAGTACCAGGCCAATGGCGCCCGGCCACAGCACGGCCGCCAGTACACCAAGGAGTTGAATCAGGAAATTGAGCTTCAATGCCGGCAGATCGCCGAGTTTCGCCCCCAGTTTGTTCCAGATCCAGGGCGCGGGAATGGTGCACAGGGCCACGATCAGCCAGGTGCCATCAAGCATCCAGTGATTCGCGGGCAGCTCAAGGGTGGCCAGCAGGGGCAGGAAGGTCATTGGCAGGATATAGCCCAGGCCCGCACCGGCGTAGGACAGGAACAGTGGGATGCTGGCCCGGTCGAGCAGCGGAGTGGTGTCTGCGGCGTGACCGGGGTGGTTCTGTGGACGCACCGGAAGGTCCAGTTGCATTAACCGGGCAGCTCCCCACCAGGCCAGCGGAATGGACAGCACCGCCGCTGGCCACCAGCGCTGGGCACCGGCCAGCAACTCGGAACTGCCGGTCACCAGGCCACTGGAAACCAGCAGGCCGAGCCCGACCCCGATGTACACCAGGCCGCTCATGGAGGCGCGGTTGCGAAGCACCAGCCATTCCAGGATCAGGGCCGGGGCGTGCACGAACACCATGCCGTTGGCGACGCCGTTGAACCAGCGACTGGCCGAGATGAGGGTCAGGTTGTCGGTCTGGGTGACCAGCAGGGTGGTGAGCACATGGACCGCAAGGGAGACAGGGAGCAGGGTGCGGATCTGGTCGATGCGGTACCACCGGATGGCCAGCAGGGCGCCCATCAGGTAGCCGAGGTAGTTCCAGGTGGCCACGGCAGCGCCGTCGCCGGCACTGAACTGGCCGTCCTCCACCAGATAGGGCAGCAAAGGCGTGTAGATAAATCGGCCCAGCCCGTGGACAACCAGCAGCACGATCGCTCCGGCCGCAAGCACGGTGAACAATTGGCGAGGCGTGGTACAGCTTTGGGGATTCGACGGCATGGGCTCGGCTCGTGGTTTTCCAGCCGGAGAGTCTAGGTCACAACGGGGTGCCTGTCAGTGTGACCTTGGCCGTAGCGCTCATGCCGACGCGTCAGGAACTGGCCTTCAGCCGATTGTCCCGGGCCCATTCGTAAATCCGTTCGAACGCCTCCGCGAGGGATTCGGGATCATGGGGAGGCTGGATCACAGCGGCCAGCTTGCCGTCCGGATTCAGCAGCGCGAAGTGACCACTGTGGTCCACCAGCAGTTCGCCGTCGACCTCCCGATGGACAAACACCGCATTCAGGCTTTTTGCCAGCGCCCGCAGGGTATCCAGATCACCGGTCAGGCCATGGAAGTGTTCGCCGAAGAACCCCGTGTACGCCTTGAGTTTGTCCGGGGTGTCATGTTCCGGATCGGCGCTGACCAGCAGGTAATCCGGTTGTGGCAGTTCGTTCGAAAGCAGCTGGTCGGTACGGCGAAGGTTCGCCATGGCCGCCGGGCAGATGTCCGGGCAATTGGTGTAGCCGACAAACGCGAAGGTCCACCGGCCTCTGAGGCTTTCCCGGGTTACCGTCTCGCCTTTCTCATTGGTCAGGGTGAACGCAACCAGTTCCCGCGGCTGGTCATAGACATAGGTATTCAGCTCCGCCAGCTCCGGTGCCGGCTCGGGCTCCTGGTCACCGACCAGATAGACCTGGCGCCCGATGACCAGCCCGAATACCAAAAGCACTACCAGCAACAACGAAAACAGGGTCAGGCGAATCGAGCGGTTCATCAAGGGTCTGGCACCATGGTCATAAAAACACTGAGTCTACGTCAGAAGAATACAAAATGATCCACCAGCAATACCACAAACAGCGCCATCAGATAGGTGATGGAGTACTTGAAGGTATTCAGCGCCACCCGACGGTCGTCGCCCTTGAGCAAGCGAACCGCGTATTGCAGGAAACGCAGGCCGAGGGCCAGGGCGCCAATCAGGTAAATGCCGCCGGACATGCCGGTAACGAACGGCAACAGGCTGACCGCCAGCAACATGAACGTATACAGAAGGATGTGCAGCTCGGTGTATTTGTTGCCATGGGTGACCGGCAGCATGGGAATGCCCGCCTTGGCGTACTCTTCCTTGCGATGGATCGCCAGCGCCCAGAAATGCGGCGGCGTCCAGGCAAAGATAATCAACACCAGCAACAGGGCGTGACCCTCAACCTGTCCGGTGACGGCGGTCCAACCGAGCAGGGGCGGCATGGCACCGGCCAAGCCGCCAATGGTGATGTTCTGCGGCGTCGCGCGTTTGAGAAACAGGGTATAGACACCGGCGTAGCCCACCAGCGAGGCCAGGGTCAGCCAGGCCGTCAATTCGTTGACCTGCCACATCAGCACGGCCATACCGACGCAGGCGAGGATGGTGGCAAACAGCAGGGCATCCAGCGGGGCGATCTTGCCAGTGGCCACGGGTCGCTTGCGGGTCCGTGCCATGACGGTATCGATTTTCTGGTCGACCACATGGTTGACCACCGCGGCCGCTCCGGCCAGCAGCGCGATGCCGAGATTGCCGTACAACAGCACCTCCCAGCCCGGAACGCCCGGTGCGGCCAGCAACATGCCAATCACCGAGGTCAGGATCATCAGCGCAACCACCCGGGGCTTGGTCAGCTCCAGGAAATCCCGCCAGGAAATGGATGTGCTGGATGGGCTTTCAGTGGTCTGGACCGGCAATGTTTCCACTCGCTCACTCATGCCGTTACCTCTCGGTTCATTGTTGTTGTGTGTGTTGCAGTTGCGCTGTGCGTCTGTGGTAATCGATGGTGCCGCCAGATTAGGTAGACCACGGACAGCAACAGTCCCGCGCCCATGGCGTTGTGGGCCACGGCAATCCCCAGGGGAATGTGCAGCAGCACGTTGGCCAGCCCCAGGGCGATCTGGGCGGTGAGTACCACCGCCACCAGTCCGATGGGGCCGGTCAGGCCCGACGACTGCCGGCGGCGCCACATCAGCGACAGCAGAATGACGAAATACCCCAATACGATCATGGCCCCAAGCCGGTGGGTGACGTGGATCGCGACCCGGCCATCGGCGGTCAGCTGACCGCCCAGGTAATTGGGGCCCACGTGCTGGGTGACATCAAAACCGTGCTGGAAATCCATGCCCTCCGGCCACCATTGCCCCTGACAGGTGGGCAAGTCGGTGCAGGCCACCGCCGCGTAGTTCGCAGCGGTCCAGGCGCCGAGTGCAATCTGCATCACGATCAGCAGCAAGCCCCCGTAGAGCCAGGGCCGAAATGCCGCCGCCTCGGAGCCGTTACCGCCGGCCGGCCTACGGCCAATCCGACCCCGAAGCCGGAGCGTGAGCAAGGTCAGTAGCGTCAGGGTGGTGAAGCCGCCCAGCAGGTGCATCGCGACGACCTGGGGCCAGAGCTTGAGGGTGACGGTCCACATCCCGAACGCGCCCTGGAGGATGATGAAACCGGCGATGAACAGGGGCAGTTTCACCGGGACGCCGATTTTGCGAACGCGAACCGCGTAGGCCGCCAGCCCGAACACGACCAGACCGAGGGTACCGGCGGCATAACGATGAATCATTTCCGGCCAGCCTTTTTCCACATCCACCGGAGTATCCGGAAAGCGGGCATTGGCGATGGCAATGCTGGACTCACTCTGGGGCACGGTCAGAAAGCCATAGCAGCCGGGCCAGTCGGGGCAGCCGAGGCCAGCGTGGACCAGCCGGGTCCAGGCGCCCAGCATGATGACCACCACGGCCAGGCACGCGGCAAACAGGGCCCAGTTCGCCATGCGACGGGCGTGGGGAGACGACTCGGAAACCTGCTGATTCAAGGCCGGATCCTCCAGGCGATGGTTCATCCAATCTGGGAAATCTTGAGCAGATGCTTGAGGTCCTCCAGCATCTGCTTGCCGGTATTGTCCGCGCCGTAGTGCATCATCAGGTTACCGAACGGGTCCACCAGCAAAATTCGGGGTTCGGCCTCTGGGTCAATGCCGGCCGGCCAGTCCGGTGATGTGCCGGAGGCGGGTTTCAGGCGTTCCATCAGGCTGTATTCCTTCTGCCAGCGGGAGGACAGGTCGCCGGGAACGTTGCCGAGTACGGCCGCACGGGACACCCGATTGGCATTCTTGCCCAGGGCAATGTTGACCTGCCGGGCCAGGTACAGCAGTTCCTCGCAGGCGCTGTCGCACTCACCGGCCACGACCATCAGCATCCATTGGGGTTCCGCCGTGTCCGGGCCGAACCGCTCGGCCAGGGGATTGCCAGCGCCGGTCTGGAGGTTGAGCGTCTCGACCGGTACCACGGGCTGAATCAGGGTGCCGTTGTTGGTGTGACCGGCCGGATTCAACCAGCCGGTATAGAACATGATGGTTGCAAAGATCATCGGTCCGAAACCGATGGCAAACAGCAGAACAGCGGTGCGGCGACCGCGCCGGACCTGCTCCGGGGACGGGCCGTCGTTCTGCTCAGATACCCGGTTAGCCATTGTCGTTGTCATTATCGGCTCCTGTCTTTCGGTAACTCGCCACTACCGTCAATATACTAAGTGCAACCGCCAGCGCAAACCACTGGGTGGCGTATCCGTAATGAGTTTGCGGCCCCATCAGGTCCGGTGTCCAGTCAGCGCGAAAGGCGCCCGGCTGGTCACTGTCAGCCAGTCTCACGATGGCGTCAGGTAAATCGGGGATTTCCGCCCTGGCAGCGGCCCCGGGCAGGCTCTGCACCCGTCGGGGCCAGCCTTCCTGCGGTATCGCCGGGTCCGTCAGCACCGGCGGTTCCGGGTAATCACTCACCCGGCCCGCCAGCGTCAGCGCCCCCTCGGGCGTCGCCACCTCCGGCAACTGGTCACGGGTTCTCGGCGCTCGCACCCAGCCGCGATTCACCACAACGGCCGGTCCGGCGATGGGGTGGAACACCGTCAGTACTTCGTACCCCGGAACCCCGTCACGGGTCCGGTTGTCCAGCAACCAGGTGCGCTCGCCGAACTGGCCGGTCAGGGCAAGCGGCCGACCCGATTCCAGCCCCCGGGCGACCAGCTCCGGCCACTCGAGATCCAGCGCGTCCTGTTGCCACTGGTCCAGCATTGCCTGTTTTTGCCCGGCCCGGTCCAGTTGCCAGAGCCCGAGTCCGATCAGAAGCGGCAGGAACAGGCCCGTAAAAAGCATCAGCCGCCAATCGAAGTGCCAATGGCGGCGTTGGCCCTGCGGATCAGACATGCTCTGCTATAGTGACCTCTGAGGTTGCACGGGTTGGGTGTCGTTCACTTGGCTGCCAACCACCAACAATGCCAATAACTCCGGGAAATTCCATGCTTAAAGCCGTAATCGTTATCCTGATGCTGGCCGTGATTGTCAGTCTGTTCAGCGGCCTGTTCTTTCTCATCAAGGATGGCGGGAAAACCAATCGGGTGGTGAACTCCCTGGCGGTTCGGGTCACCCTCAGCATCCTGCTGCTGGCGGTCATTGTGATTGCGCTCTGGCAAGGGAGCCTGACATTGAATCCGACCCCCTGATTTCGAGACGCGTCAAAGAATGTAGACAAACACGAACAGCCCGAGCCAGACCACATCCACAAAGTGCCAGTACCAGGCGGCGGCCTCGAAGCCGAAATGTTGCTCCGCCGTGAAATGCCCTTTGGTAATTCGCACCAGCATGATGATCAGCATCAGCGACCCCAGCATCACGTGGGCCCCGTGAAAGCCGGTCAGCATGAAGAAAGTGCTGCCGTAGATACCGGATTCCAGTGTCAGGTTCAGGTCGTTGTAGGCGTGGCTGTACTCGTAGCCCTGAACGAACAGGAACACGATGGCCAGTGCGATGGTGGCTCCCAGCCAGAGTTTGGTCTTCGCGCGATCGCCGGCCTTCAGAGCGTGGTGCGCCACGGTTACCGTGAACGAGGAGGTAACCAGCAGAATGGTATTCATCAGCGGGAGGCCCCACGGACCGATGACTTCCTGCGGCCCGGGATAGGCTTCCGGGTCGGGGTTGTTGATCAGTGGCCAGGTGGCCTGGAAACCTTCCCACAGCATGTTGGAGCTGCCGCGATCACCCTCGCCGCCAAGCCAGGGCACGGCAAAGACCCGGGCGTAGAACAGGGCGCCGAAGAAGGCGGCAAAAAACATCACCTCCGAGAAGATGAACCAGCTCATGCCCCAGCGGAAGGAACGATCCATCTGCGGGCTGTACAGGCCCGAGCGGCTCTCCTGGATCACATTGCCAAACCAGCCAAACAGCATGTACGCCATGATCAGGGCGCCAATCAGGAACATGACCCAGGAGCCGGTCGTACTCTCGCCCTGATTGCTGTTGACCATGATCGATGCCACGCCGTACAAGGTCACGCCCAGGCCGACGGTGGCAATGATCGGCCATTTGCTCTGTTCCGGAACGTAATAGGTCTGGTTATCCGCCATGACAATCTCCGATGGCTTAGCCGTTTTCGTTTGTTGTTGTGATTGGTCGAACCGGCCCTGACACCTTCACCTGTTTACTCTGGTCATACAGGGTGTAGGACAGGGTCAGTTTGGTTATGTGCTCGGGCAGGTCCCGGTCGACAATGAACACCAGCGGCATCTCGGCGCTCTCGCCGGCCTGCAGGGGTTGCTGGTTGAAACAGAAACACTCGGTCTTGTGGAAATACAGGGTGCCCTCCGAGGGTGAAAGGCTGGGAACGGCCTGACCGACCATCGCCTCCGCCGTCGGGTTCTGCGCGAAGAAATTGACCGTGACCGACTCGCCCGGGTGCACCTCAATGCTCCGGGTCATGGGCCGGAAAACCCAGGGCATCCCCGGACCGTTCTGGGCCAGGAACTGGACCTGTACCTTGCGGCTGACATCGGCGTCGGTCGTGACCGACGCTTCGTATCGCCCTCCGGTCTTGCCGTTGATGCCGGTGATTTCACAGAACACGTCGTACAGCGGCACCAGGGCAAAGCCGAAGGCGAACATGCCAATTACCCCAGCCATGCACCAGGATATGACCCGCGCGTTACTGCGCGCGGGTCTTGGGTTTGCCGATGTCTGCTCGTCCACCCGCGGCCCCGCTTATTTCACTTCAGGGGGTGTGGCGAAGGTGTGGTACGGGGCCGGCGATGGCACCGTCCATTCCAGGCCTTCCGCACCATCCCATGGCTTGGCCGCGGCCTTCTGACCACCGCGCACACACTTCACGACAATCAACAGGAACAGCAGCTGGGTGGCACCGAACATGAAGGCCCCGACGCTGGACACCATGTTGAAGTCGGCAAACTGCAGGGCGTAGTCCGGAATCCGGCGCGGCATGCCTGCCAACCCAAGGAAGTGCATCGGGAAGAACGCCAGGTTCATGCCGATGAACGACAGCCAGAAATGGGTCTTGGCGAGGGTTTCGTCGTACATGTGGCCGGTCCATTTGGGCAGCCAGAAGTAGGCCGAGGCGAAGATGCCGAAGATGGCACCGGGCACCAGCACGTAGTGGAAGTGGGCCACCACGAAGTAGGTGTCGTGGTACTGGAAGTCCGCCGGCGCAATGGCCAGCATCAGACCGGAGAAACCACCGATGGTGAAGAGGATCACAAACGCCACGGCAAACAGCATGGGTGCTTCAAAGCTCAGCGCACCGCGGAACATGGTGGCCACCCAGTTAAACACTTTCACCCCGGTCGGCACTGCGATCAGCATGGTGGCGTACATGAAGAACAACTGGCCGGCGATGGGAATGCCCACGGTGAACATGTGGTGCGCCCATACCACGAAGGACAGCAGCGCAATCGCACCCACGGCATACACCATGGAGGCATAGCCGAACAGGGGCTTGCGGGAGAACGCCGGAATGATGTGGGAGACCGCCCCGAAGGCCGGCAGGATCATGATGTAGACCTCGGGATGCCCGAAGAACCAGAACACGTGCTGGAACAGCACCGGGTCACCACCGCCGGAGGCGTCGAAGAAGCTGGTTCCGAAGTTGATGTCCATCAGCATCATGGTGACCACCCCGGCCAGTACCGGCATAACGGCGATCAGCAGGAACGCGGTAATCAGCCAGGTCCAGACGAACAGCGGCATTTTCATCAGGGTCATGCCCGGAGCCCGCAGGTTCAGGATGGTGGCGATCACGTTGATCGCGCCCATGATGGAGGAAATCCCCATGATATGGACAGCAAAGATAAAGAAGGTGGTACTGGGCGGGCCATAGGTCGTCGACAGGGGCGCGTAGAAGGTCCAGCCGAAGTTTGGTGCACCACCTTCCATGAACAGCGTGGACACCAGGATCAGGAAGGCGCACGGCAATAACCAGAAGCTCCAGTTGTTCATCCGTGGAAGTGCCATGTCTGGCGCGCCGACCATCAGCGGAATCATCCAGTTTGCCAGACCGACAAAGGCCGGCATCACCGCACCGAAGACCATGATCAGGCCGTGCATGGTGGTCATCTGGTTGAAGAATTCCGGCTGCACGATTTGCAGCCCGGGCTGGAAAAGTTCTGCCCGGATGACCATGGCCATGGTTCCGCCCAGCAGGAACATGGCGAAACTGAATATCAGGTACATGGTACCGATATCCTTGTGGTTCGTGGTCAACAGCCAGCGGCTGAAACCTTTTGCCGGGCCGTGATGATGATCCTGGGCGTGGGTATCTGCAACCGCACTCATGAAAACCCCCGTTACCGCCATTTATTGTGGCTGGTGATATCTGTTATCTGGCGTTGATTACTGCTGGTTCTTGTAATCAAAAATTTCTTTCGGAGTGACCATTTCGCCGGTGTTGTTACCCCAGGCATTACGCTCGTAGGTAATCACCGCGGCCAGGTCCACTTCACTGAGCTGGCCACCGAAGGCCTGCATGGCCGTGCCGGAGACACCGTTAACCACGATATCAATGTGGGCAGCCATGTCTTCGGTGGCAACCGGACTGCCCTTGAGGGCCGGGAACGCCGGGGGCGCGCCGCTGCCGTCGGCCTGGTGACACGCAGCACAGGCTGTTTGGTAGGCCTTCTCGCCCCGCTCCATCAGCTCGGCCATACTCCAGTCTTTCTGGGTCAGTTCACGCTCTTTCTCGGCGGCGGCCTTCTGCTCCGCAACCCAGGTGTTGTATTCCTCTTCCGGCACCGCCTTCACCACCACCGGCATGAAGCCGTGGTCCTTGCCGCACAGTTCAGTACACTGGCCGCGGTACGTGCCGGGTTTGTCGACCCGGGTCCAGGTCTCGTTGATAAAGCCGGGGATGGCATCCTTTTTCACGCCGAAGTCCGGGACCCACCAGGAATGGATCACGTCGTTGGCGGTCAGCAGGAAACGCACCTTCTTGCCAACGGGAATGATCAGTGGGTTGTCCACCTCCAGCAGGTAGTTCTCACCCTTGGCCTGGCGGTTGTTGATCTGTTCCCGGGGCGTCGACAGGTTGGAGAAGTAACCGAAATCCTCGTTGATGTACTCGTACTGCCATTTCCACTGGTAGCCCGTCACCTTGATGTCCACATCGGACTCGGTGGTGTCGTACATATCGACGAGGGTGGCCGTGGCGGGAATGGCCATGACCACGAGAATGACAAATGGAATGATGGTCCAGAGTATCTCCACCAGGGTGTTCTCATGAAAATTCGCTGGCTTGTAGCCCTGGGATTTTCGATGGGCAAAGATGGACCAGAACATAACCCCGAACACCACGACGCCAATGGCGACGCAGATCCAGAGAATGATCATGTGAAGGCTGAATATCTCGTTACTGGTGCCGGTAACCCCCGGGGTCATGTTCAGAGTCCAGTCCGCCATGGACCAGGCGGGGAACATCAGACCGCCTAAAAGGGCACCTGCCCGCTGAGCGTGCACGCGCATACTGTGTCTCCACAGAGTGTTATTCTTGTCGGATTTGCGTTATCCCACTGATTTTACTGGCGCTCGCATACACCTGAAAAATCAGAGTGGAAGCCTGCTTATGGATACCTCACAGTCGAGTATAGACACAGATCGGGAAAAGGCTAAAAATTCGGCTAAATCCAAAACTGCTAACCACAGGATTTTTAGAATCAAAACGAATATAAAGTTTCGGCTGCCGTCCATCGACCAACGCCTCTGGGCGCTGGCATGGCCCCTGATGCTCACCAACCTGACGGTACCCCTACTCGGCCTCGTGGACACGGCGGTACTCGGACACCTGGACAGCCCGGAATACCTGGGGGCGGTGGCGGTGGGCGCCAACCTGTTCAGCATCCTGTACTGGACCTTCGGGTTCATGCGCATGGGCACGACCGGCCTGGCGGCCCAGGCCTGGGGCAAGCGCGACCAGTTTGGCCAGGTTGCCCTGCTGCTGCGTTCCGTGATGCTGGCCATCGGCATTGGCCTGGTGCTCATTCTGCTGCACCAGCCACTGATCTCCCTGGGGCTGACCTTGATGAATCCCAGCCCCGATGTGACCGCCCTGGCCGCCGAATACGCGACCATCCGGATCTGGAGTGCACCGGCGGTCCTGTGCCAATACACCCTGGTGGGCTGGCTGATTGGCACCCAGTTGCCACGGGGTCCGATGATCATGCTCATCGTCGCCAACGGCCTGAACATCGTACTGGACGTGCTCTTTGTCACCGGATTCGGCTGGAACAGCCGGGGTGTCGCGATGGCCACGGTCATTGCCGAATACGGCGCGGCAGCCATCGGGTTCGCTATCGTGCTGTCCCGGATGCCGGAGGGACAGCGGCTGACCCGGGCGCTGTTTGGCGAGCTGGCCGATTACCTGAAGATCCTGCGGGTCAACCGCTACATTATGGTCCGCACCGTGGCCTTGCTGCTGGTGCTCGCTTTCTTTACCGCGCAGGGCGCCCGCCAGGGCGACACCATTCTTGCCGCGAACGCGGTGCTGATCACCTTCCTGCTGGTCATCTCCAACGCCCTGGACGGATTTGCCAACGCCGCCGAAGCCCTGGTCGGCGAAGCCGTAGGTAAGGGCAGCCGGCGGCGCTTCCGGATGATCTTCCGGAGTGCCCTGCGCTGGTCATTGTGGGGCGCGTTACTGCTGACCATCGTGTTCGTGTTCGGGGGCCGGGCTCTGATTGCGTTGCTGACCGGCATCGAGGCGGTACAGACCACGGCCTGGCAATACCTGCCCTGGCTCTGGCTGCTGCCCTTTGCCTCGGTCTGGGGTTTCCTGCTGGACGGCATTTTCATTGGCGCGACCCGTACCCGGGACATGCAGAACACCATGCTGTTCTCAGCCCTTGGAGTGTTCCTCCCGGTCTGGTGGCTGACCACCGGCTGGGGCAACCATGGCCTCTGGTTCTCCCTGATTTGCCTCATGCTCGCACGCGCTCTGAGCATGGGTTGGCTGTGCTGGTCTCACAGCCGACACGGACGCTGGTTTTCAGAACAGTGAGACCCGCGTCAACCTCTGACATTTCCGCGTCCGATTTTAATAAACGGGAGCCGGCAAGGCGCAAAATGTCGACTACACTTGTCAGAAATGGCAGGCCTGGTTCGGTCCAACAAGCCCTGCTTTCCTGCCCTGCACTTGTTCCAGACATGGGGAGGCGCCTTGCGACCTCAATTCGTTCAGACTTCGGCATCTCCTGCAATGACACCACAGGCAGTTCTCGAAATCATTGATCAGGCACGGCGCAAGGAAGCCCGTTCAGGTACCTTTCTCCGCCTGCTCCGAGAGAAAGCTGCCCGCCTGCCCGCGTCTGTAACGATCGAAGGCTACCAACCCGCAACCTGCCTGTTTCAGTTTGCCGTTGAGTACATTGAGATGGCGCCCCGCCTGATCGAGTGCGTGGAAGCCTGCGCCCGGGAAGCGGGCAAGGCCGACCTGTTTGAACCCTTCGTGGAGTCCGCCACGCGCTATTTCACCCAGCCTTCGGCGCTGCTTGTGAAATACGACGGCCTGGACGGCTTGCTGATCCGCGCCTACCTGTGCCATCGCCTGATGGAAGAAATGTACGAGAACAACCGCTCAATCCGGGCCAGCGAACTGGTGGATCTGGAAGCCACCCGTGCTAACCTGTTGGCTCACCAGCTGATTGGTGAGCCATTCGCCAATGAGCTGGACGATTCAATTACCGTGACGGTTCTGCAGATTGCCGGCACGCCCGATTACTATGAACTGAACCTGGATCCGTTTGTTGACCAGGTCAACAATGCCGCCTGGGACTGGATGCGGCACTACTGGGAAAACCTGCTGGTAAGGAACCACATCCGGTTTTCCCTGGGGTCGGGTTTGGCCTGAAAGGTTCGGAAGTTTGATCAAGAAATGTCTCGTCGTTGTGCTGACGTTCCTGGCTTGGCCCACGCCAGTTGTGTCCTCCGAGCTCACTGTGACCGTCACCAACAGTGGCAGTAACGAGCCCGTCCCCGATGCCGTCGTTTATCTGGATCGAAGCGAAACGCTCACGCCGATCACCGCAGAGATTTCCCAGAAAGATCGGGCCTTCCACCCGCGGGTGTCGATCCTGCCGGTCGGATCCCGCGTCGAATTTCCAAACCGCGACAACACCCAGCATCACGTCTATTCCTTTTCACCGGCGAAAACCTTCAACATCGAACTCTACGCCGGCAAGCCGGAGGCCCCCATCCTGTTCGACCAGCCGGGCGTGGTGGAACTGGGCTGCAACATCCACGACCAGATGCAGGCCTTTATCATTGTCACCAACACCCGGGCCATCGGGCAGACCGATGCCGAGGGGCAGGTCACCCTTTCCATTGACGCCGGCACTAGTCCGCTGACGCTCAACATCTGGCATCCGCGCCTGCCAGACAATACCCGGCCCGTCACGCGGGGCCTGGACAATCTGCTGAGCCAGACGCTGGCCATCGATCTGGTTCCGGCGCGGGAAACGGATGACGCCATGGACCTCCTGCAACAGCGTTTCCGGGAGCTCTGATGAATCTGGCCGGGCGTATGGGATTCCGGGGCCGGCTGATCGCGGCGATGATTGCCCTGGTGGTGTTGGTCAGCCTGGTGATTGGCGCCCTGCTGATGGTGTACCTGTTCGAGGACGAAAAAAGCCGGGCAATGCAGCAGCTCGCCATCGGTGAACGGATGGCCCGGGAGGTTCTGGAACGCCGGACCGACCTGAACCTGTCCCGACTCTCGGTGGTGGTGCAGGATTTCGGCTTTCGCTCCGCCGTGGCCAGCGGCGATCCGGGCACCCTTGACAGTGCCCTCGAAAACCACAGCCGGCGGGCCCGGGCGGATTTCGCCCTGCTCACCAACAGCGCCGGCGACCTTCTGGCGTCCACCCTGAACCAGCAAATTCCGGACGCCTCGCCCCCACTTAGCCAGCCGGGATCGTCCCCCGGCAGTGCCCGAACCTTTATCCACCTCGGCGGCCAGGGCTATGAAGTGCTCAACGTTCCGGTCGAAGGCCCGGGACTCCGGGCCACGCTCATGGCCGGTTTCGCGCTGGACCAGCCGCTGGCTAACCTGATTGCCCGCCTGAGTGGAACCGAGGTCATTTTCAGGGCCCGGACAAATGCCGACGAGGCGTTCCGGGTACTGGCGGCGACGGGTAACCGCGAGATGCCCATGGAACAGGAACTGACCCCGGCACCCCAGGCCAGAAGCCTTCTGGATCCCACCCGATATTTCAGTCGTACGATCAACCTCGGTGGCACTTCCGCGTCAGAGATCGAGATCGTCCTGATGATCAGTCGCGAAGCCAGCCTGCAAAACTACTACACCCGGGCGAAGGAAATTGCCCTGCTGGTCAGCGCGATCCTGGTCTTCGCCATCCTGCTGGCGCTGATCATTGCCCGCTACCTGGGCAAGCCCTTGCTCCAGCTTGCCGACTACGCCCGCGCCGTAGGTGATGGCGAGAATCCGAAGCCCCCCGAGTTCCGCACCGGGGGCGAGCTGAAACAGCTCCGGAATGCCCTTGGCGACATGCTTGTTCGCCTGCGCGAACGGGAAGCCCAGATTCGCTACGCGGCCACCCATGACGATGTCACCGGCCTGGGCAACCGAAACGCGCTGATGCAATCCGTCCGGGAGCTGTTCGAGGTCGGGAACGCCTGTACCCTGATCGGCATGCGACTGGAGGACCTGTCCGACGTCAACGACACCCTGGGCCTGGAATTCGGTGACCGGGTCTTGGCCGGCATTTCCGAGCGGTTGCAGGCGGAGCTGCCGAATGCCCTCATGATTGCCCGGACCGGGGGCGGTGAATTCCTCGCCCTGGTGCCACCCCGGAGTCCCGATCGCGTCGACTCACTGACCCGCCGGCTCCATGGCGTGATCGAATCACCGCTTCAGATCAACAACACCCCGTTCTCTATCCGGGCCATCATGGTCACCATGGAGCTACCTGAAGACGCGGCCAACACCAACGAACTGCGCCGGCGCCTCAACCTGACGTTCGAACGGGCCCAGGATCACCCGGAACCCATTACCCGCTACCGGCCAGGCCAGGACGAAAGCCACCTGCGGGAACTTCAGCTCATTGCCGATCTGCACACGGCGATCGCCGACAATAGCCTGCACATGAACTACCAGCCCAAGCTGAACAGCCGAACCGGTCAGCTGGAGCAGTTGGAAGCGCTGGTTCGCTGGATCCATCCGGAACTCGGCTTCGTGCCGCCGGAGGAGTTCATTTCCCTGGCCGAGAAGTCGGGGCAGATCAATGACCTCACCGCTCACATCCTGAAACGTGTGGCCACCGATGCCCGGGCCTGGAACGAGCAGGGCGTTGATGCCGGCGTCGCCATCAACCTTTCCGCCAAGGATCTTACCTGGCCCGCCCTGGCCGACCACGTGGCCGAGACCTTTGCCGACTGGCATCACCACCTCGAGCGCATCACCCTGGAAGTCACGGAGAGTGCCCTGATGGAGGATCCCGTTGAAGCACTGGCCACCCTCCATCGGCTCAAGGCGCTCGGAGTCACCCTGTCGGTGGACGATTTCGGCACCGGGTATTCCTCCCTGTCCCAGCTTCGCACGCTGCCGGTCCAGGAACTGAAAATCGACAAGTCGTTCGTCCTGAAACTGGAGTCCGAACCCCAGGACCAGCTGATCGTGAGGTCCACCATCGACATGGCCCACGGTCTTGGCCTGAAAGTGGTGGCGGAGGGCGTCGAATCCCTGCAAGGCTGGCAGTTGCTGCAGCAATGGGGCTGCGACCTGGCCCAGGGGTTCTACCTGAGCCGCCCCGTGGCAGCTGCCGACCTGGCAGAAACCGCGCAGGCTCTGGCGGCCCGGCACCAGGAACTGGCCCAATGCACCATGGAGTATTCCCGATGAGACATGGCCCGCTGCTGCTGGCGGCACTGATGATGATTGCCGCCCCAAGCGCCCTGGCCGACATCGGCAGCCGGATCTGGGCAACCGGCGGGGTCACCACCATTGAAGGCAGCGCCGGCGGCGGGCTGGTGCCCTGGGCGCTGCTGGGGAGCTACGCCAGCGATGAGGAGTGGGGTGGAACGCTGACCCTGAGCCGGGCGGAAACCGACGATTACACGCTGGACGTCGCCGGTGCCGGCATCAACTGGAACAACCGGGTGGAACTGACCGTGGCCCGGCAAAGCCTGGATCTGGACGCATTAGTGTTCACCCTCAACAACGGCTTTGGTCTGGAGCAGGACGAACTGAACCAGGACATCTTTGGCGCCAAGGTCCGGCTCGCGGGCGACGTTCTCTACAGTCCCTGGGGACAGTGGTCGATGGGCCTCCAGTACAAACGCCAGCGCAACTTCACCGTGCCGGACGCCATCGGCGCCAGGGACGACAGCGGGACCGATGTCTATCTCAGTGGCAGCAAGGTGTTTTTCGCCGCGCTGTTTGACCGCAACCTGCTGGTGAATGCCACGGCACGGGCCACCCGGGCTAACCAGGGCGGGCTGCTGGGCTTTGGTGGCGATCGCAACAACAGTTACGAGGTGATGGCGGAAGCCAGCGCCGGGCTGTTTCTGAGCCGGCAATGGCTGGTGGGCGCCGAGTACCGGCAGAAACCGGATAACCTGGATTTCGCCGACGAAGAGGACTGGTGGGACCTGTTTGTCGCCTGGATACCCGATCGGCGCCTGGCGGTGACCGCGGCCGTGGTCAATCTTGGCGACGTGGCAACACTGGACGATCAACAGGGCCTGTACCTGTCACTGCAGGGGAGTTTCTGACATGCCCCGCATGATTTCCAAAGCGGCCATCCTTGGCCTCGTCTTTATCGCGGGCCTGACCCTGGCGGGCTGCCAGTCGGCGCCGGAAACGCCCCAGGCATCGCTGTACCAGCAGCTGGGTGAGCGCGCCGGGATCGCTCAGATCGTCGAGGACCTGCTGTTTCTGATCGTCGACGACGAGCGCATCAATCAGCAGTTCAGGGGGCTGGACGTGGCCAGCTTCCATCGCAACCTGACGGACCAGCTGTGCCAGCTCAGTGGCGGTCCCTGCACGTACAGCGGTCGCGGGATGCGCGAGGTGCACGCCGGCATGGCGATTACCGACACCCAGTTCAACGCCCTGGCCGAAAACCTGATCCTCGCCATGGAGGAAAACGGCGTCGGCACCGGTGCCCAGAACCGCCTGTTGAAACGCCTGATTCCCCTGTATCCGGATATCCGCAACCTTTGAGCAAAGGCCGCAACCGGGTATGCTTGCCAGTTAACTATTTGCTTCTGCTGGGAGAATCCTGCCGTGTTAGAGAACGCCGATCTGGGAAAACTGATTATCCGCCTGACCCTGGGCGGCCTGATGCTGTTTCACGGCATTGCCAAACTGCTCAACGGGATCGGGTTCATCGAGGGTGAACTGGCCAGTCATGGCTTACCGACTTTCCTGGCCTACGGCGTTTTCATTGGCGAGCTGATTGCGCCGCTGATGGTGCTGCTGGGCTACTACACCCGTATCGGCGCCGTGGTGATTGCCTTCAACATGCTGGTGGCCATTGCCCTGGTCCACAGCCATCAACTGCTGTCGCTGGGTGGTAACGGCGGCTGGGCGCTGGAACTGCAGGGCTTCTTCCTGTTTACCGCGGTCGCCCTGGTGTTCCTCGGGCCGGGTCGCTACAAGCTGAAAAACTGACCCGCGCTAGGACTGGTCCGCGGAGGTCGCCCGGGCGCCGCGGTAGGCCATCACCCGGTTGCGGCCGGCACCCTTGGCCTCGTACAGGGCCTCATCCGCCCGCTGGATCAGTTCGTCGGGTCGTTTCTCCAGCGGGGGAATCATGGTGGCAACACCCACACTGACGCTGAGGCTCACCGCCGCTTCCTGGGCGCCCGGATACACCGTGGCATTCTCAATGGCCCGCCTCAGGCGCTCGGCCACCTGAAGGGCCCCCGTCTCCGGGGTGGCCGGCAAGAGGACAGCAAACTCCTCGCCACCGAAACGGGCGAGCAGATCCCCGGAACGCTGGATCTCATGGGCACAGATGGCCGCCACCGTAATCAGGCAGTCGTCACCGACCAGATGGCCGTAACGATCATTGACCGATTTGAAATGGTCGATGTCCAGCAACAGCAGACTCAGGGGCTGTCCCTGCCGGGCCGTTCGCGCCCATTCGTCACGGATCCGCTCATCGAACTGCCGGCGGTTCGGAATCTGGGTCAGGCCATCGGTAAAGCTGATGGACTTGAGCCGCTGGTTCGCCCGCTCCAGTTCCTCCGTGCGCTCACGGACCCTTTCTTCCAGGGTCTGGTTCGCCTGCCGCTGGATCGTCAGCGCCTGCTCCTGAGCCTTCAACCGACGCCGGCGTTCCAGATTGATCCGGTGGGCCAGGGCGAAGGCCAGCAGGATCACCTCCAACGCAACGCCGATCTGGGGACCAAACTCGGTCAGGAAGCTCCGGGGCAGATAGCCCAGCTTGCTGATTGCCAGGATCAGGTGTCCCAACAGCAGTGGCGTCCACGCGAGGACGTAGAAGCCCGCCAGTGCCTGGCCCCGGAACCAGACATAGAGACCGATCAGCCAGCCGGCCGGGGTCGCGATGGCCGCCAGCACGGCCACCAGGGCAATACCGGACTGGTAGGGGCCGAACAACCCGTAGACCACGCTGAGCCCCGATCCGATCATCAGCGCCATCAGGAAGCGGTAACAGAATCGACTGTACCGGGCTACCGCCAGGAACTGGAGGCTGAACATGATGGCGGCCATCATGGCCAGGCCAATGATCGGGACCGTGAAGTACCGGTTCAGTATCGGCAGGTCCGGCCACCACCATTGGAACAGCAGACCGTGGAAGTGCAGGTGAACCAGTCCGGACGACACCACGGTCAGGACATACCAGAGGTAGGTGACCTGACGAACGATGGTAAACAGAAACAGGTTATACAGCCCGAGAGCGACGATGATGCCCAGGAACATGGCCTGCCAGCCATAACTCAGCTGCTCACCGGCCAGGAATTCAGCCGAAGGGAGCACCTCAACCGGGATCTGGACCGCACCCTGGGTTTTCACCCGGACATAGGCGGTGGCCGTTTCGGTATTGGACGGCACCAGGAACACGAAATTGCGGTGGTACAGGGGGCGGCTTGCAAACGGACGCGAATCGCCGGTTTCATAACGCCGGACGATCTCCCCGTCCACAACCCAGAAGACGTCGACCACGTCCAACAACGGATAGCGGATTTCCAGCACCCGGTTCTGCGGTTGCGGCGGCACCCGGGCCTTGAGCCAGAAGGCACCGTCACTGAAGCCGAGATTGAGCACCTCGTCCTCATCGAACGCCTGCCACTGGCCTGAGTCAAGCGCCATGACCTGCCGTGCGGTCAGCCGGTCATCCGCGTCCTCAAGCCAGAAAAAGTCAGCTGGGGCGGCCGATACCTGAGCCGGGCCTGACAACAGGACCAACGACAGGGCCAGCAACAGGTACGACAGAGCCGCTTTGGTAGCGGAATGGCTCATAGCAGGTTCCGGTTTTCGGGCCAGACAACTTGGACTACACTTCGAAATCCCCGCATGGCGATTCCGGGCGACTGGCAACGCATATATCAAGTGTAAACTGTTGAAGCCGCTGCGTCCCCTATCCATGGGTATACACCGGCCCGATCACGATGAGGCAGTACATGACCGAAAACCGACACCCGATTCAACCCGGCCGTTACCGCCACTACAAAGGCATGGATTACCAGGTCATCGATCTGGCCCGTCACAGCGAAACCGAAGAATGGATGGTGGTGTACCGGTGCCTGTACGGCGACCACAGTCTTTGGGTGCGCCCACTGTCCATGTTCCGTGAGACGGTGGAGTTGGCCGGCGAGCAGGTGCCTCGCTTTTCCCGCATCGGCGACGCCTGATCGCCCACATACGGCTTTTCCCGCTTTGACTGTTGCGGTCATTTCCTGCACATTAGCGCGCTTTTCGTGAACCTGGCCCTCACAAGGGGCCGGATAATCCAGTTGATCCTACCCGGAGTCTGCCATGAATGCCGTTGTTGCAGCGGTTGCCATCATGCTCGTCCTGAGTTTGTGCCGCATCCACGTTGTCGTCGCCCTGATCATCGGAGCCATTTCCGGTGGCCTGATCGCGGGCCTGTCTCTGGAGGCCACGATTGAAGCCTTCAACAATGGCCTGGGTGGCGGCGCCACCGTCGCGCTGTCCTACGCCACGCTTGGTGCCTTCGCCGTCGCCATCGGCAAGTCCGGTCTGGCCCATGCCCTGGCTGACCGCGCCCTGGCCCTGGTCGGTCGTCAGGACAACGGCTCTGCCGCCACCGGCGTCCGCTTCCTGATCATTGGCCTGCTGCTGGCCATCGCCATCTCCTCCCAGAACATCCTGCCGATCCACATCGCGTTCATTCCGCTGGTGGTGCCACCGCTGCTGTACGTGATGGCAAAACTGAACATGGACCGGCGCCTGGTGGCCTGCGTGCTGACCTTCGGTCTGATTACCCCGTACATGTTCCTGCCGATCGGCTTCGGCGGTATCTATCTGAACGAGATCCTGCTGGCGAACGTGGCCGAGAATGGCGTCGACGCCTCCGGCCTCAATGTCATGTCCGCCATGGCCCTGCCGGCCCTTGGCATGCTCTGCGGCCTGATGATCGCGGTGTTCTTCAGCTACCGGGGCGAGCGCCGCTACAACATGGACGCCATCGCCCGCACCGAGCGGGTCGACGTACGGTACAGCCCCCGCACCCTCGTGATGGCGCTGGTCGCCATTGTCACTGCCTTTGTGGTCCAGCTCTGGCTGGGCTCGATGATCCTGGGCGCCCTGGCCGGCTTCGTTCTGTTCAACGTGTCGGGCGTTGTGAAGTGGAAAGAGGCGGATGACCTGTTCACCGAGGGCATGAAGATGCTGGCGATGATCGGCTTCATCATGATCGCCGCCTCCGGCTTTGCCGAGGTGATGCGGGAAACCGGCGAGATCGCCACCCTGGTTCAGAGCTCGGTCGCCACCATTGGCGAGAACAAGCCGCTGGCAGCATTGCTGATGCTGGTGGTCGGCCTGCTGATCACCATGGGCATTGGCTCGTCCTTCTCGACCATTCCGATCATCGCTGCGCTGTACGTGCCGCTGGCCCTGCAGATGGGCTTCAGCCCGCTGGCCATCGTGGCCTTGGTGGGTACTGCCGGCGCCCTGGGTGACGCCGGCTCCCCGGCGTCCGACTCCACATTGGGCCCCACCGCCGGTCTGAATGTGGACGGCCAGCACAACCACATCTGGGACACCGTGGTTCCGACGTTCCTGCACTACAACTTGCCGCTGCTGGGCTTTGGCTGGTTGGCGGCCATGGTGCTCTGAGCTTCGGAGCTCGCCTTCGGGTCGTAGCCGTAGCCTGCCGGATTGGCGGGCTGCGAGGGGGCAGGGGGATTTTTTCCCTTGGAAATGGAACTCGCTGCGCTCAGACATCCATTTCTGGCGGGAAAAAATCCCCCAACCCCCTCACGACGGACCGACGCGAATAATGCCGAACGAGAAACGAGGAACGACATCCACGGGCGGATACAGACCAAGGACGGCTCCTCGCCAAAGGTTTTAGCCAATTTAGGCCCCGGTCTGAAAAGGTATAACTGTGGGGTTAAATAGAGAGGGTGTGGGGGTGCTTTTCTGCCGGGAAAAAGATGTCTGAGCGAAGCGAGTTGTTTTTCCCAGAAGAAAAGCATCCCCGCGCCCTCGACACCCCCACATTCAGCAGGCTAGGTGCCCAACAAAACTCAGTCCTCAGACCCGGCCTTAAAAAACACCACCTGCTTCACCGTATGATCATCCTCGTTCTTGCGCTTGTTCACCCGCGTCTCCAGCTCGGGGCTGGCCGGCTGCTCGGCATCCGATACCGCATCGGTAAACCCGCAGGCCACGCACTCGCGCACCTGGTCGTCGTCATCGGTGGTGAACATCATGATCTTGTCCATCTCCGCACAGCGGGGACAGACAGCGCCGGCGATAAAGCGTTTCGGACTCGCCATAACTCAACTCCGCAATTAGGTACTCCGGCAGTCACTACGACCGCCGGAACACATTGGCTCAGGCGGCTTCGTCCGTGATGCCGGATTGTTTCAACAGGGCGTTCACTTCCGGTTCGCGGCCGCGGAAGGCCTTGAACAGTTCCATGGGCTCCTGGGAGCCCCCCTTCTCCAGAATGTTCCGGAGGAAGGCTTTGCCGGTTTCCGGATCGAAGATGCCTTTTTCCTCGAACAGTGAAAACGCGTCTGCCGCCAGCACTTCCGCCCACTTGTAGCTGTAGTAGCCGGCCGCGTAACCACCCGCAAAGATGTGCGAGAAGGAGTTCGGGAAGCGGTTAAACGCTGGTGCCTCCACCACGGCGATTTCGTCACGGACCTTGCGGTGCATGTCCAGCGGGTTGGTGGGCGCCTCTTCGCTGAATTCCGCATGCAGGCGGAAGTCGAACAATGAGAACTCCAGCTGACGCACCATGCCCATGCCGGACTGGAAGTTCTTCGCCGCCAGCAGTTTCTGCAGCAGATCCTCGGGCAACGGTTCGCCGGTCTCGTGGTGCGAGGCAATCAGCGCCAGGGATTCCGGGTTCCAGCACCAGTTCTCCAGGAACTGGCTGGGCAGCTCGACCGCGTCCCAGGCCACGCCGTTGATGCCGGAGACATCCAGCACCTCAACCTGGGTCAGCATGTGGTGCAGGCCGTGGCCGAATTCGTGGAACAGGGTGGTGACCTCGTCGTGGGTCAGCAGCGACGGCTTGCCATTCACCGGCGGGGTGAAGTTACAGGTCAGGAAGGCCACCGGCAACTGCAACTGGCCTCTCAGGTTGCGCCAGCGCACCCGGCAATCAGCCATCCAGGCGCCACCACGTTTGCCCTGGCGCGCGAACAGGTCGAGGTAGAACCATGCCAGGGGCTCGCCATTGCGGCTGATGCAGTAGGCGGTGGCGTCCTCGTGCCAGGTCTCGACCCCGGGTTTCGCCTCGATCTGGACGTCGAACAGTTTTTCCGCAACCCGGAACAGGCCCGGCACCACCTTGTCCACCGGGAACCACGGGCGCAGGGTCTCGGGCGAGATGTCGTAACGCTGCTGACGGAGCTTTTCGCTGTAGTAACCGACGTCCCAGGCCTGCAGATCCTCAATGCCGTATTCGTCCCGGGCAAACGCCTTGAGCTCGGCAAATTCCTTCTCCGCCACGGGCTTGGACTTGTCCGCCAGCTGGTTCAGGAACTCGAGTACTTCGTCCGTGCTGCGGGCCATCTTGGTCGCCAGGGAGCGTTCGGCGTAGTTGTTGAACCCCAGCAACTTGGCCAGGGCATGGCGGCGCTTGAGGATCTCCGCCATCAGCGGCGTGTTGTCCCAGGTTCCGGCATCCGGGCCCTGGTCGGAGGCCCGGGTGACAAAGGCCTCGTAAACTTCCCGGCGCAGGTCGCGGTTGTCGCAGTAGGTCATGACCGGGTAGAAGCTCGGGAAATCGAGGGTGATCACGTAGCCATCCAGCTCTTTCTGGCGCGCGGCCTGTTTGGCGCCCTCGATCGCGGTCTCCGGCACACCCGCCAGCTCATCCACGTCAGTGATGTGCTTGTACCAGTGCTGGGTGGCGTCCAGCACGTTGTCGCTGAAGCGATTGGACAATTCCGCCAGCTCCCGGGACAGGGCGGCGTAGCGTTGCTTCTGTTCCTCGGGCAGGTCCACGCCACCAAGGTGGAAATCCCGGAGGGTGTTGTCCACGGACTTGCGCTGGGCCTCGCTCAGGTCCTTGAAGTCGTCCCGGGCGGCGAGCTTCTTGTAAGCCTCACACAGAACCGCGTTCTGGCTGACTTCGGTGCTGTACTCGGTCAGCTTCTCCAGGCAGTTCTTGTAGACCTTGCGCAGCTCGTCGTTGTTCATCACCCCGTTAAGGTGGGAGATCACCGACCAGGCGTTGCTGAGATGATCCTCCATTGCCTGCATGGGCTGGACCAGCGTCTCCCAGGTGGGGTCGTCCTGCTGGGCCAGCGTCGCGATCTTCATGCGATTTTCGCTGAGAATCTGGTCTATGGCCGTTTCCATGTGCTCAGTGCGGACATGGTCGAACTTCGGCAGCAGGTCGTTGGTCAGTAGCGGGTTATTCATAGGTCCCCTTCTCAGCCGTTCGTGTGTAAGGTAATTTCAGATAACTCCAAGCTCCGGGGGAGTGTTCGGGGTAGAGCTTTCCAAAACTGTGCGGAGCCATGGATGGCGGAGCTCAAGCGCCACATGGACGTACTTGAGCGGGTTTTGGAAAGCTCTACCCCGAAGACTCCAGACTCCGAAGCAATGGACACCTGAAAGGTATATGTAATGACGAATGTACGCTCACACAAGGGCAAAGCGCCACAATTTGGTAAACGTAGCTGGGTGGATCCCAGTGCCGTGGTCATCGGTGACGTGCAGACCGGCGACGACTGTTCCATCTGGCCAATGACGGTGGTGCGCGGTGACATGCATCGAATCCGCATCGGCAACCGCTGCAGCATCCAGGACGGCTCGGTGCTGCACATCACCCATGCCAGTGACTACAACCCGGGCGGGTACCCGCTCACCATCGGGGACGATGTCACCGTCGGCCACAAGGCGCTGCTGCATGGCTGCACCGTGGGCAGCCGGGTTCTGGTCGGTATGGGCTGCATCATCATGGACGGCGCGGTGGTGGAGGACGAGGTCATCGTCGCCGCCGGCTGCCTGGTGCCGCCCGGGAAAACCCTGGAGTCCGGCCACCTTTACGTTGGTTCGCCCTGCAAGAAGGCCAGGGCGTTGACGGAGGACGAACGCGGGTTCTTCACGTACACCGCCGGCAACTACGTCAAACTCAAGGACAGTTACCTCAGCGAGAGCTGATGGCGGAGCCGGGGGCAGGTGACCTGTGATGCTGGTATGGCTTCTGATTCTCAACGGCCTGTTTCTGGTTCCAGCCCTGGCCCTGCCCGGTGCGGCTCCCTGGCTTTCGGTGGAGGCCCTCGCGCTCTGGGCACTGCTGTGCCTGCGCCCGGTCTCCCGTGATCGACTGACCATCACGCTGGCCATCGGCTACAGTGCCATTGCGCTCCTCGTTCTGGCCGATGCCCTGGTGCGCCAGAGTCTGGGACGGGGCCTCAACCTCTATCTGGAAGCCGGGTTGCTGGGCGCCGCCTGGAACATCCTGACGACCAATCTGGGCGTTCCCTGGGCCCTCCTGGCCGTGGTGCTCCTGCTGGGCGCGTTGGCCGGGGTGGGCTGGCTCTTCCATGTCAGCCTCGAGCGCTTGCATCGTTACTCACCCAAGCGCCTGGGCAATCCCCTGTTACTGGTCACCGGCCTGGCCATCGCGGGCGCCGTCACGCCCCAGATCGGAAGCCCGGCGCTGGCGCTGGTTGCCCACCAGGCAACCCTGTTCTCGGACACTCAGCGGGCCAGCCAGGCCCTGGCCGAGCAGCTTCGTACCCGGGGAGACCGCCCCGCGTCGCTGCCACGGCTGGCCGGAAAGGACGTGATCCTCGGGTTTATCGAATCCTACGGAATCTCCTCGCTGACCGACGACCGGTACCGGCGTCGGATCGACCCACAGCTGGAAACCCTGGCCGAGCGACTGGCCTCCTCCGGTCTGACGGTGGCCACCGGCCGGCTGCGTTCACCGGTTCAGGGGGGGCAGTCCTGGCTGGGACATCTGTCCACGATAAGCGGCCACTGGATCGCCAACCAGCTTGCCTACGAGACGGTGCTGAGCAGTGGCTACCCGACCCTGGTCGATGACTTCCGGCGTACCGGCCATCGAACCCTGGCGGTGATGCCCGCCATCACCCGGGCGTGGCCGGAGGGCCGACTGCTGCGCTACGACCGCATCTACGCGTCCACCAACTTGGATTACCGGGGCCCGACCTTCAACTGGGTGACCATGCCGGACCAGTACACCTGGCACTGGTTCCAGCAACTGCGCCAACGTACCGCCGCCCCCGTATTCGCCGAGCTGGCCCTGATCAGCAGCCACGCCCCCTGGGTTCCGGTTCTGCCCGTACTTGAGGACTGGGACACCATTGGCAACGGCCGGGTGTTCAACCGCTGGCGGGGCACCGGGGAGGACCCCGTGTCCCTGTGGCAGGACCCGGACCGGGTTCGCGACCACTTCGCCAGGTCGATCCGCTACAGTCTGACCGTTGCCGGTGAGTTCGCGGCCCGGTACGTGCGGGACGATGCCCTGATGATCCTGCTGGGCGATCACCAGCCCGCCCCCCTGATCACCGGTGATAACGCGAGCCGGGATGTGATCGTCCATGTCATCAGTGGCAACCCGGCGCTGGTCGCGCCCTTCCTGTCCGGAGAACTGCCGGGATTCCGGCCCGGCACCCGGCCCGATCTCCACACACCCGGGGCACCCATGAACCGGTTCCGGCCATTCCTGCACCGGCACTTCGGCGGTCTTTGAAAGCGGATTGACGCTGGTCAAAATTCAGGCAGAAGCCCCCTTGAAAACGCCTCATCGGCGCCTACATTCGGTAATAGCAGAAGTTCACGGATAACCATCCGGAGGGCGCCACCGGTGTTAGACAGTTCCGCGAGCGAAGCTGAGAAACAACTTACAGATTCGTTATCGTGATGAGGAGGGTATTCCCATGAGCAACATAACCCGCTGGAATCCGGTCAGTGAATTCGAAGACCTGATGAACCGCTACAACCGAATGTTCGGCCTGGCCCGCGCCAACGAGCGCGAGGGTAAG
Organism: Marinobacter arenosus; assembly: GCF_019264345.1. Classification (NCBI taxonomy): domain Bacteria; kingdom Pseudomonadati; phylum Pseudomonadota; class Gammaproteobacteria; order Pseudomonadales; family Marinobacteraceae; genus Marinobacter; species Marinobacter arenosus. The sequence goes on along the minus strand of NZ_JAHVAO010000001.1, from coordinate 2,528,240 downwards.
GACCTGTTCAGCCGCAGCGACTGGTCACCGGCCGTCGACATCAAGGAAACCCCGGAGGCATTCACCATCGATGCCGAGTTGCCGGGCATGTCCAAGGACGACGTCAAGGTGACCGTACACGATGGCGTTCTGAGCATCGAAGGCGAACGCAAGCACGAAGAGGAATCCGGGGATAAGAAGCACCACCGTGTCGAGCGGTTCTATGGCAGCTTCCTGCGCCGGTTTACCTTGCCCGACAACGTCGATGAAAACAGTGTCAGGGCCAATTTCAAGGATGGTGTGCTGAGCCTCACGCTGCAGAAGGCCGAGCCGAAGGAACCGAAAGCCATCGAGGTGGACGTACAGTAACGCTCCGCCTTTCCACACTGGCAGCCGCGCCGGGAATCAGTTCCCGGCCGCGGCCGTCCGTTTTGCGCCGGCCTGCTCGAGGGCCTTGGCATACTCCACACTTCGGCGATGCTCAGAGATGATGTCCAGGATAGTTTCGCCGCTTTCACTCACCGCGTTCAGGTCGCGGCCAGCCTCCACGAAGAAGCCGATAAACCGCTCGAAATCTTCGGCGCGCATGGCCTGGTAGGCTTTCAGCAGGGCGTTGAAGTCAGGGTTCTTGGCCGAATCGTAGGGCTCAATGGCGAGAAAGCTTTTTACTCGCTCGTCGCTCCACTCCTCACCGATGACTTTGGGCTTGTCAGGTCCGCTCATATTCGCTCTCTCATTATCGGATACGTTGGGTGACTGAGATCATGGTGTCCGCGAGCCAGCCCCGGGCGACACAGTATAAGGATCTGAATCCAGGACAGTTATATGAATTCAGCATGAGAGTCTTCGCCCCGGCTATAAGGCCTTGACGCTTTTGGTCGCTTCCATGTCGTAATGGTTCCACCCGCCAGCGCCAAACGCGGTCACATTGATGCTATCAGCAACCCGCCAAAAGGGGAGATAGCCATGGCTGTCAAAATCGAGCAAGCACTGCAGGATCATCCGCAACAACGCGCCGGTGTCGCCCGGCAACCCGACACCGTCGACCAGAGCGATCGCAAGGTTCCCATCAACCTTCGGCAATCCGGCCCGACGCCGGTGGAGATGTTGATCTCCACGCGGGTACGCAAGTCGCCGTACTGGCACCTGGCTTACGAGGCCGGCTGTTGGCGCGCGACGGTGTACAACCGGATGTATCATCCCCGGGGCTACGTCCGGCCCGAGGAAGGCGGCGCCATGGTGGAGTACGAAGCCCTGATCAACGACGTCACGCTCTGGAACGTCGCGGTCGAGCGCCAGATCCAGGTCAAGGGCCCGGATGCCGAACGCTTCGTGAACTACGTCATTACCCGCGACGCGACCAAAATCAAACCCATGCGGGGCAAATACGTCATCCTCTGCAACGAGGACGGCGGTGTCCTCAATGACCCGGTCCTGCTGCGGGTGGCGGAGGACGAGTTCTGGTTCTCCCTGTCTGACAGTGATCTGGAGCTCTGGTTGCGGGGCGTCAACATCGGCATGGGCTTCAATGTCAGCATCGCCGAGATCGACGTGGCGCCGCTGCAGATTCAGGGCCCCAAATCCGAAGCCCTGATGACCGACCTGTTTGGGGAACAGGTCCGTGACCTGCCCTACTACGGCCTGATGGAGGGCCAGCTGGCCGGGCGCGACGTGATCGTGTCCCAGACCGGTTTCACCGGCGAGAAGGGCTACGAGATCTACCTCAAGGACGCCACCAGGTACGCCGAGGACGTCTGGTACGCCGTGCTGGCGGCCGGGGAAACCCACAACCTCCGGGTCATCGCCCCGGCCCACCACCGCCGCATTGCCGCCGGCATCCTGTCCTGGGGCCAGGACGTGGACGCGGAGACACTGCCGTTCCAGTGCAACCTGGCCTACCAGGTGCCACGCAACAAGGACGCGGACTACATCGGCAAACAGAAACTCGAGCAGGTCCGTGAGCAGCTGGATGCCGGCCACCCGCCATTCACCCACACCATGGTGGGGATCCGTTTCGGGGGCGGGCCGGTCACCGATTACTCCAACGACTTCTGGCTGATCAGCGGACCGAAGGGGCGCCCGGCCGAAGGCTACGTCACGTCTCCCTGGTACTCACCGGAACTGGAAACCAACATCGCCCTGGCCTATGTGCCGTTTGACCTGCGCGGCATCGGTACGCGGCTGACGGTGCACCTGCCGATAGAGTACGCCGCGCCGGATGGGTCGACAGACGTCGAGGCGGAAGTGGTGGAAGTGCCCTTCCGGCCCTCGGTGAATCCGAATGCGCGGGAGCGTGCACGCGCCAAAGGCATTGATTTTGCGGACTGACCACCGGCGCCGTGACCGGATCACCAGGGGTGACGCGTTATGACATTGGCCAATCAATCCACGGCGGGACCAGCCCCGGTAGAGCCGGGCGAGGCGTACAACCGGCGCCTGCAGGCGCTGGTGGGATCGGCGTCGATCGAAGCGACGCCCCGCCAGATCCTGCAGGCCGAACAGCTGCCACAGCTGCTGCCCGCCGGAACCCCGGTGTACGTGCCGTTCCTCCCGTCCGGACAGTTCGACGACACCCTGGCGGCCTGCGCCCGGCTGCTGGCACTGGGCATGCAACCTGTGCCGCACCTGCCGGCCCGGATGGTGGAGAGCCAGTGGCAACTGGAGGACTGGCTGGGCCGGCTTCAGGACAGTCAGGTTGACCGGTTGCTGCTGATCGCCGGCGATCGGGACACCGTGGCCGGTCCCTTCCCGGATACCCTGGCGGTGCTCGAGTCCGGCATCCTGTCCCGGTTCCGGTTTCACGGGATCGGGTTCGCAGCGCACCCTGACGGCCATCCAAGGGTCGACCGGGCCACGCTGACCCGGGCCCTCGACATCAAGCAGGAGTATGCCCGAGCGGCCGGAATCCGGTTGTGGGTGGTGACCCAGTTCACCTTCGATGCCCAGATCGTGATCGACTGGCTGCAGAGGCTGGGGACCCTCCTGCAAGAGGTGCCGGTTTACATTGGCCTGGCCGGACCCACACGGGTGCGGACCCTGATGGCCTATGCCAGCCAGTGCGGCATCGGCAATTCGACCCGCCTGCTGCTGCGCCAGCCCGGCAGCACCAGATTGCTGCGCGCCTGGCGGCCAGACGGCATGGTGCGATCCCTGGTCCAGTATTGTCGGGACAACCCCGACACCCTCCTGAAGGGGATACATCTGTTTCCATTCGGCGGTTTGCGCCAGTCGGCGCAGTGGATTCACGAACACAGCCGGTCCGTGGAGGACCGCAGGAGACAGCTCAATGGCTCCGCGATACAGTGAACAGGCCACCGACGCCCGCCTGCTCGACGACACCCCGGCACCGCCGGGAACGGACATTGACATTGCCCGGTCGGTCCAGCCCCAGTCCATCCTGTTGCTGGCCCAGCGAAGGTTCGGGTTGCCGGCCGAGAGCCTCGTGCCCTTCGGCCACTACAAGGCCAAGCTCGACATGGCCTATGTCGATACCTCCGATACCGCCGCGCGCGGCAAGCTGGTCCTGGTCACCGCCATGACACCGACCCCGGCCGGTGAAGGCAAGACCACCACCAGCGTGGGGCTGAACGACGGGCTCAATCGCCTGGGCGTGAACGCCTCGGTATGCCTGCGGGAACCCTCCCTCGGCCCCTGCTTCGGCATGAAGGGCGGTGCGGCCGGTGGCGGGCGCGCCCAGGTCATTCCGATGGAGGACATCAACCTGCATTTCAATGGCGATTTCCACGCCATTACCACGGCCCACAACCTGTTGGCGTCGCTGATCGACAACCACATCCACTGGGGCAACGAGGCCGGCCTGGATCCGCGTCTGGTCAGCTGGCGCCGGGTGCTGGACCTGACCGATCGGTCGCTGCGCAACCTCGTCTGCGGACTCGGTGGCAAGGCTCATGGCGTGCCCCGGGAAACCGGGTTCGACATCACCGTGTCGTCCGAGATCATGGCCATTCTGTGCCTGGCCGAAGGCCACTTGGACCTGCGCCGGCGACTGGGCAACATGATTATCGGCCGGCGCTCCGACAACTCGCCAGTCACGGTCCGCGACCTGGGCATGGAGGGCGCGTTGTCGGTGCTCTTGAAAGAGGCCCTGCAGCCGAACCTGGTGCAGAGCCTGGAGCACAATCCGGTGTTCATCCATGGTGGACCGTTCGCCAACATCGCCCACGGCTGCAACTCGGTCAACGCCACGCGCGCGGCGCTGGCGCTGAACGACGTCGTGGTTACCGAGGCAGGCTTCGGGGCCGACCTGGGGGCGGAGAAGTTCATCGACATCAAATGCCTGCATTCGGGGCTGCAACCCGATGCCGCGGTCCTGGTGTGCACCGTTCGCGCCCTGAAGATGCAGGGCGGTGTGGCCCGTAGCCGGCTGTCGGAACCGGACCTGAACGCGGTGCGTGCCGGGTCCGCGAACCTGGAACGCCACATCAGCAACCTGCACCAGTTCGGGCTGAACCCGGTGGTGTGCATCAACTGCTTCCCCGGCGACACCGACGAGGAGATCGATCTGATCCGGGCCATCTGCCGGAACCTGGGCGTGCGGGCCGTACCCGCGGACCACTGGGCCACAGGGGGCGAGGGCGCAACGGAACTGGCCCAGGCCGTGCTCGACCAGCTCAACGACGAGCCACCAGCGGTGCGTTTCCTGTATGACGACAACCTGCCCCTGGCCGATAAGATCGAAACCATCGCCACCCGCATCTATCACGCCGGCCACGTCGAGTTCACTTCCCAGGCCCGGCAACAGCTCCGGGAATTCGAGGCCCTGGGATTCGGGTACCTGCCGGTCTGCATTGCCAAAACCCAGTACAGTTTCTCGGTCGATCCGGCGTTACTGGGGGCGCCCTCCGGTCACACGCTGCCGGTCAGGGAAGTGCGCCTGGCTGCGGGTGCCGGATTCGTGGTGGCGGTCTGTGGCGACATCATGACCATGCCGGGCCTGCCACGCCGGCCGGCGGCCCTGGATATATCCCTGGATGAGAACGGGCTGGTCGTCGGGCTAACCTGAGTCCACGTTTTTTTCGAGAGTGCCGTAGGTCGGCTCCGAGCTGGCGCGCTTGAGCGCCTCACGGGAAGACGACGGCAGGGTCTGCCCGGGGTCGGTGGCCGAGTCCGCCGGTGTCCAGACTTCCACCCGTTCCTGCCGCGGCGCCCGGCCCATGGTTTTGCGGTAACAACGGCTGAAATGGGTGGCCGAGACGAACCCGCACATGGAGGCGATCTCGACGATCGAACACGAGGTCTGTTTCAGCATGCGGCGGGCACGATTGAGGCGAACCCGAAGGTAGTACCGGGACGGTGTGCAGCCCAGGTGTTTCAGGAACAGGCGTTCGAGCTGGCGGCGGGAAGTGCCTGCCAGCGCGGCCAACTCGCCCAGCTCGATCGGCTCTTCGATGTTGGCCTCCATCAACTGGGCCACTTCGACGAGCCTGGGCTGGGAACGGGCCAGCCTGGGCAGCATGGACACTGGCTGCGGGTCCGACTCTTCCCGCACCCGGTCACACACGAACATGTGCGAGACCGCGGTACTCAGTTCCCGGCCATGGCGACGGGCCAGGAAGCTGAGCATCATGTGCATGGGCACGGTACCGCCGGTGCAAGTCATCCGCTCCTGCAGGACTGTAAAGAGCCGGTTGTTGGTCTGTACCCGAGGGAAGCGCTCCTGAATGGCTTCCAGACACTCCCAGTGAGCACTGCAGGAATAGCCGTCCAGCAGGCCGGCGCTGGCGAGGATGTAGGCCCCCGTGCAAACGGCGCCCAGCAGGACATGGTGGCGCGCCTGCCGCTGCAGCCAGCGGATCTCCGCCGAGGAAAAGCTGTGGATAACGTCAACGCCGCCGACAACCATGATCAGGTCGAAGTGGTCATCATCCCGAAGCGCGGCGTCTGGCATGACGGCCATGCCGTCGCTGGCGCGAACGGTCCGGCCCCCGGCCGTTAACAATTTCCAGGAATAAAGTTCGGAGCCGGCCAGCTGGTTCGCCACCCGCAGTGGTTCAACGGCCGTCGCCAGGGCAATCAGCGTGAAGTTGTCGACCAGCAGAAAGCCGACCCGGTAGGGCACGTTGGCAGATTGGATGGCGCCAAAACCGCTCTCGCTGGCCACGTTACAACCTCCGCAGGTTGGAGGGTCTAGCCGCGGCCCCAATCCGATCCGTCAGACAGGGCCGCCTGACTTTAACAGTAGTTGCCATTGGTCAATCGGGCAATGCCGGGACCGCTCCGAGCCGGCGTCACACTGTCCTCAGACTTTCACCCGCTCGTTGTCCGGATCCAGCAGGGCCCGGTAACCGACCGCCTCCACCCGGATCGGGTAATGCTCCCCGAAATACTCGAGGGTCAGTTCCCGGCCCTCCTGGGCGTATTCATCCGGCAGGTAGCCCAACAGGATGTTCCGGCCCAGGGAAGGGCCCCAGACGATGCTGGTGTTGTAGGATCGCCGCCCATGACGGTCCACCAGTACCTCCCGGGTGGCCGGATCAAGGATGGGCCATTGCCCCACCGGGTAGCGCAACACGCCGGTCGCGTCACGGTGGTCGGTCATGGTCATGGTGCACAGGTAGGCGGCCTGCCGGGACAGCGCCCGCTGTTGCAGGTAAGCCTCCTTGCCATGGAAGTCCGCGTCCTTGACCTTGGGCCGGGCCAGCCCGGCTTCGTACAGGTTGTATTCCACTTCCAGGTCGACGTTCTGCAGGCGCAGGCTCTTCTCCAGTCGCCGGGAGTTGGCGTAGGTCTCGATACCCACGGGGGTCACCCCGGCGTCGTACAGCAGATCCCAGATTTTCAGGCCATAGCTGAACGGGAAGTAGAGCTCCCAGCCCGATTCACCGACGTAGGAAATCCGGAAGGCCCAGACGGGGACGCCCTGAACTTCCAGTTCCCGGGCGGTGGCAAAGGGGAAGCGCTCAAGGGACAGCTCGTCCGGGTTACTGACCAGGGCCGCCAGGGTCGCCCTGGCTTTCGGCCCCCAGAGGCCCAGGGTGGCCAGGTGATCGGTACGGTCGTCGATGCGGAGGTTGTCGAAGCCGTGTTGCCTGGCCATCCGCGTCATCCAGCAGTAATCCCGGTGCCCGGTATCACCGCCACAGACTACCCGGTAATCATCGTCGCCGCGCCGGATGATGGTCAGGTCGGAACGGACGCCACCCCGGGCATCCAGGAAATGGGTGTATACGCCTTTGCCGTGGGGGGGGGTGCCGCCCACCTTGGCCACCGACAGGAACTCGAGCAAACTTTCGGCGTCGGCTCCGGACACGTCGAAGATGGCGAAGTGGGACAGATTGATCATGCCGACCGATTCGCTCATCTCCAGCTGTTCCGCGTTGGAGACGTCCCAGAAATGCCGGGCATCCCATTCGTTTTCCCGCACCGGAATGCGGTCACGGAACTTGGGCAACAGCGTGGCCTCGTTGGCGGCGTAGCCATGGGCCCGTTCCCAGCCGGCCGCTTCCATGAAGTAACCACCGAGCTCTACCTCCCTCGGGTAGAACGGACTGGTGCGCATGCGTCGGCCGGTCAGGTAGGGTTCCCGTGGGTGAACCGCCGGCGTGTAGATCTTCTTGGCGGTTTCGTAGCAACGGTTGTACACGTAGGCCGGGGTTTTCTGGAGCGGGTAGTGCCGGGCAATATCGACGCTGTGCGGGTCCATGTCGGGCAGACCGGTGGTCATCCAGTCCGCCAGCAGCTTGCCGGCCCCCGGACCGTCCTTGACCCAGACCGCCTCGCAGAACCACAGGTTGCGCACCTCCGGCGACTCCCCCATCAGCGAACCGCCATCGGGCGTCACCGACAGCAGGCCATTGAACGAATGCTTCTCCTCCCAGCCCAGTTCGCCCAGAATCGGCGTCATTTCAATGGCTTTCTCGTAGGCGCCCATGACCTGGTCCAGTGACAGGTCCCGCATGGAGGGCGACATCCGGGCTTCGCCGGGTTCGGCTATGGCGCCTGGGTACACCAGCCTGGGGTTCTCGGCCTCGTAATAGCCCCATTCGATCCGGCCACCCTCGGTGGTGGTCGGGTCCCCGGTATCGCGGACGTACGCGGAATTGCCCTGGTCGCGGAACAGGGGATAGACAATCTGCTTGCCGGTGCCTCTCAACGGCTCGTAGGGGCCGAAGAACAGCAGCGGGTGCTCCAGCGGCATCAACGGCAACGCCGCGTTCGCGGTGTAGGCCATCAGGGGTCCCCAGATGCCCATGGCGAGCACCACGTATTCGGTTTCGATGTAGCCCTTGTCGGTCTCAACGCCCCGCACCTGACCATTCTGGACATCGATTCGGGTGGCGGGGGTGTAGGGGAACGCCTGCAACTTGCCGGTTGCCACGGCTTCCTCGACCAGGTCGCCCGCCACCTTCTGGGAGCGCGGCACCACCAGGCCTGCATCCGGATCCCACATGGCGCCCTGGATCTGGCTTTCCTCCAGCAACGGAAACCGTTCCTTGGCCTGGCTCGGGGAAATCAGGCTGACATTGGTACCGAACGCCTTGCCCGAGCCGACCTTGCGGCGCAATTCGTCCATGCGCTCGTCGTCGTCCACGCGGGCCACTTCCATGCCACCACACCTCACGTAGTTGCCGCGTTGCTCGTAGAAGGCCTGGCTGTATTTCGTGGTGTAGATGTTCAGTTTGTCGTGGGACGTGGTGAAGCAGAAATCCGACGCGTGTGAGGTGGAGCCGATGTCGGTGGGAATGGCCGATTTCTCCAGCCCGACGATGTCGTCCCAGCCCAGTTGGATCAGATGGTGGGCCACCGAGGAACCGACGATACCACCCTGGCCAATGATCACGACTTTCGCGCGTTTCGGTAGTTGTGCCATGTTTGCGTCCCCTTACACGATCCCGACAGGCGCACCCCGCCCCGGGCACACCGACCTCCACTTCAATGTGGCCCCGATTCCGGGCCCGAAGTGATTCCAATACGACATTCAGCCGTCCAAAAACGGCACCCGGCGAGGGGGCCAGGTGAGGCGCTGAGGACACAGGATGCCGGCCTGCCGTTGAGGGTAGGGCCAAAGCAGACTTTACTTGCAGTATGGACAGGACCGGCGTTCAACAGATTGTGTACCAGGTGGGCATGGTGACGGTGGTGGCCGTTGTCGTGGGGACGGCTGGCTCGCTGGCGGCCATCGGCTTCGTGGAAGCGGTCCACTATCTCAACGATCGTCTGCTGATTTCCCCCTATGCCCGGGTTCTGGCCGACAACCAGCCCGGACTGGTCGCGGCCGCCACGCTGCTGGTCCCCACCCTGGGCGGACTCCTGGTGGGCCTGGTGGTGCAGTTTCTGATTCGGGAAAAGCGCGGCCTTGCGCCGCCCGACGCCATCCTCGCGGCCCAGATGCCCGGGCCCACGCCGGGCCTGGGCAGCGGCCTGGCATCCACCCTGGCGGCACTGATCTCCCTGGGCAGCGGAGCGTCGGTTGGCCAGTACGGTCCGCTGGTCTATCTGGGCGCGCTGTTCGGCAACCTCGCTGCCCGAGTGCGACTCAATCTCCGCCACCAGCGGTCGATCGCCATTGCCTGTGGCGTGGCCGCGGCGATCTCCACCGCCTTCAACGCGCCGATCGCCGGTCTGGTCTTTGCCCACGAAGTCATCCTGCGCCATTACTACTTGCGGGCCTTCGCGCCGGTGACGGTGGCGGCAGCCACCGGCTACATTATTGCCAACGTGATCTTCGATCGTCCGGCCCTGTTCCTGGTGGATTTCACCCGCGTTGAACACAGCTACGAGTTCCTGTTGTTTGCCCTGGAGGGGGTGCTGTGCGCCGGGCTGGCGTGGTTGTTCGTGGTGTTGCTGAACTACAGTTCCGAGGCCAGTCATCGCCTCATCGCGCCTGCCTGGGCGCGGCCGGCGGTCGCCGGGCTCGCCGTCGGGGTCGTGGCACTGTGGCTGCCGGAGGTTCTGGGCATTGGCCAGGAAACCCTGCGCTTTGCCACCCGCACTGACCGAATGGCGGCGCAGGCGAACCTGATCAGTTACGGGCCGACCCGGACATCGGCCCAGAAGCGTATCGGGCTGCATACCGACATGGGCGTGTCGATGCAGCCGCACATGCCGACCGACCCGGCGCACATGGACAACGCGATCTTCCGGGACCATGTCTGGTATTCAAAGACTCTGGAGCTGCGCGAGCAATGGTTCCAAAGCTGGCTGGACCAGTGATGCCCCACGGGCCACGCCCTAGGGCAGGATCTCCACCGGCAGCTCGCCGGCTGCGGCCGAGTCCTGGCACTCGGGATCACGGATGGCAATCTCCACCCGGCGGTTCAGGGCCCGGTTTTCCGGTGAGTTGTTGGGCACCAGCGCATTGGTTTCGGCCCGGCCAGCGGCTACCACCCGTTCGGCCGGCACCTGTCGGTTCAGCACCAGCTCGTGCACCACCGAGACCGCCCGCGCCGCCGACAGATCCCAGTTGGAGCGGAACCGGCTACTGGAGATCGGCCGGTCATCGGTATAGCCGGACACAAACACATTGCCCGAGCATTCGGACAGCACGTTCACGACCCGCTCGATGATCGGAATCATTTCCGGCTTGATGTCGGCCTCGCCCGAGCGGAACGTGGCCTCCTCGGAGAAGCGGATCACCACCTGCTGGTCGTCGTAGTTCACGTTCAGGGCTTCCGACGCCACCTCCGTTTCCAGCTCCCGGATCAGGCGACTGGCCAGGTCGATGACGCCACCGGGGATTTTGGTCTCCGCCACCGAGTCGTCCCGCTCGTCGATGAATTCCGGTTCGCGGGCCTGGCTTTCGGTGGGCTCGGGCAGCGACACGGTGTCCGATTCGATCAGTGTAATCGGCGACCCCCCGACATCCTCACCCACCACGTTGCTCGATCCGAGGGCCACCGCCATAGAGTTGGCCATGGCGCGGTACTTGTCCACGTCCATTTCCGCAAACGACAGCAACAGAATGAAGAAGGTCAGCAACAGCGTCGCCAGGTCGGCAAAGGTGACGATCCAGGCCGGCGTCGAGGTCTTCAGGCGGCTGCGATTTTTCTGCTGGACGACTTCCAAGGCCTCAGGCCTCCCGCTCCGGCGCCAGGCCGGTCCGCTGATCCGGGTGAACGAAGGACGACAGCAGCTCGGTCATGACCCGCGGGTTCTCACCGCGCATGATGTTCTTGATCGAGGTGATGATCAGCATCTGGTTGCGGGTTTCGTCTTCCGCCTTGAGCTGCAGCTTGTCCGCCAGGGGCAGCGCGATCAGCTGGGCGATAAACGCGCCATACAGGGTGGTCAGCAGGGCAATGGCCATGGCCGGGCCGATGGAGGAGGGATCATCCAGGGTGTTCAGCATCTGCACCAGGCCAACCAGGGTACCCAGCATGCCGATGGCCGGCGCCGATTCGCCAATGCCCCGGAACACCCGCTCGGCCACTTCGTAACGCTCGGACGACTGTCGGGCTTCCTGGGCCAGGGCTTCTTCCACCAGTTCCGGCGGATGGCCATCGACACACAGGTTAATGGCCTTGCGCAGGAAGACGTTGTCGGTCTCGTGGTTTTCCAGGCCCAGGATACCCTCCTTGCGCACCACCATGGCGAGCGCGCCAACCTCCCGGATCAACTCAGCCGGACGGTCAACCCGATCGATGAAGGCGGCGCTGAAGGCCAGCCGGAAGGCGCTCATGACCGAGGGCATGCGGAACTTGATCAGGGTCACGGCAAAGGTGCCGCCCAGAACGATGGCCAGGCCGGGCAGGTTCAGGAAGGTCAGCAGCGAGGCATTGGCCAGCATGGCCATGCCGACAATCAGGACACCGGCGACAAGCCCGACGAGGGTAAGAATATCCATGGAAAACCCTTAGTTAAGTTGACCCTGAGCATCGCCCAAACCCCGGCCGCCCGCTCAGTCGTTACGCAATTCTTCAATCACCGGCGCGGTGTCGGGACGGACCCCTCGCCACACCCGGAAGGATTCCGCGGCCTGCTCCACCAGCATGCCCAGACCGTCGAACACATGGCGGGCACCCTGGTCCAGCGCCCACTGATTGAAGGTCGTGGTCTGTAGAGAGTACATCATGTCGTACACCACGGTGTCGGTGCCGATCACATTTGCCGACAGCGGAGGCAGATCGCCCTGCAGGCTGGCACTGGTGCCGTTGATGATGAGATCGAAGGGCTTGTCGACCTGCTCGAAACCACAGGCGCTCAGCTCGGTGGTTCCGGCATCCGGCGCGAACAGTTGCACCAGCGCCTCCGCCCGGGCAATCGTGCGGTTGGCGATGGTCAGGGCGGCGGGGCGCTGGGCCAACAGGGGGCCGATGACACCCCGCACGGCGCCCCCGGCACCCAGCACAAGGATGCGGGTATTCGCCAGGGTGACGCCGTGGTTGCAGGTCAGATCCTGCACCAGGCCATGGCCATCGGTGTTGTCCGCCGTCAGTTTGCCATGCGCATCCAGGTACAGGGTATTGGACGCCCCGGCTTTCTCCGCCCGTTCCGTTCGGCAATCCGCGAGCTGCCAGGCCTGCTCCTTGAACGGGACGGTGACGTTCAGCCCCATGCCGCCCCGGGCGAAGAAGCCGCGAACGGAACCGGCAAAATCCTCCAGCGGCGCCTGAATGGCCGTGTACTCCAGGGCCTCGCCAGTCTGGCTGGCGAACAGGCTGTGGATTCGTGGCGATTTGCTGTGGCTGATGGGGTGACCCACGACGGCGTAAAGGTCATTGTGCATTCGGTGTCTCCAGCCAGTTCCGTGCGGTCAGAAAGAAGTCGGTCAGGCGCGCTTCCTCGGTACCGGGCTCCGGGACCCGGCTGTAATCCCAGCGCACCAGCGGCGGCAGCGACATCAGGATGGACTCGGTACGACCGCCGGATTGCAGCCCGAACAGGGTACCCCGATCGTACACCAGGTTGAATTCCACGTAACGGCCACGGCGATAGAGCTGGAAGTCCCGCTCGCGCTCGCCAAACGGGTGCGCCAACCGCCGCTGAACGATCGGCTCGTACGCATCAATATAGCTGTTGCCCACCGATTGCATCAGGCCGAAGTCCTGGTCGAAATCGCCGGTGTTGTGATCGTCGAAAAACAGGCCACCGATGCCACGGGGTTCGTCCCGGTGTTTCAGATAGAAGTAATCGTCACACCAGTGCTTGAAGTGGTCGTAGAGACCGTCGCCAAACGGCTCGCAGGCCGCCTTGGCGGTTCGGTGCCAGTGCACACAGTCTTCCTCGAAGCCATAGTAGGGCGTCAGGTCGTACCCTCCGCCAAACCAGTACACCGGCTCGGCGTTTTTGGGGGTGGCGATGAAGAAACGGACGTTGGCGTGGGAGGTGGGCACGTAAGGATTGTTGGGATGCATCACCAGCGACACGCCCATGGCCTGCCAGGGTGCACCCGCCAGGTGCGGCCGATGGGCGGTAGCCGATGCGGGCATGGTCTCGCCCATGACGTGGGAGAAATTCACGCCGCCCTTTTCAAAGACAGCGCCATCGGCGATGACCCGGCTGACACCGCCGCCGCCCTCGGGCCGGTCCCAGGCGTCGCGCGCGAAAACGGCTCCATCTTCCAGGGCTTCGAGACGGCTGCATATCCGGTCCTGAAGGTCCAGAAGGTAGGCTTTCACGGCCTGGATGTCGGGTTGCTGAGACATGAACTCTCCTAACGAAGCTGCTGACCACTGACGATATCAATAATGCGGCTCGGGTTGCGACGTCCGCCCAGCGCCCCCGGCACCAACCAGTCGAGTTGCTCGCCGAAGTAACGGCGGACCTGCCAGGAATACCGCGCGGGTTGACGGCCGGCCGGATTGCAGGAGGTCGAGACCAGGGGCATGCCGGCGACGTCGCACAGGGCGCGAACCACGGGATGACTGCTGACCCGAACGGCGATGGCACTGTGACGCCCCCGCACCCACTCCGGAATCTGCTGGTCCACGTCGGGCAACAGGCAGGTGACTGGTCCTGGCCAATGCCGCTCGGCCTCCCGCTGCAACTCCGCTGGCAGGGGGTCGAGCAGGAAGCGGACCTGATCGAGGGAGCTGGCGACCAGGATCATGCCCTTGTCCATGGGCCGGTGTTTCAGTTCCAGAATACGCTCGACCGCCTGGATGTCCCAGGGATCGCAGCCAAGGCCCCAGACCGCTTCGGTCGGGTAGGCGATAACGCCACCGCCAAGAAGGGTTCGGCGCGCACAGTGAAGCTGCCAGTCGCTGAGGGGGGAGGGCGCTGTCATGTCGATATCCAGGGTCGCTGTCGGATGAACGCTCGCACCGGGCTCAGGCGATCCGCTGGAAACCACCCGGCGCCGAACCCACCAGACCCTGCAATTCCAGAAGCAGCAGGGACTGCATGAGCTGGTCCGCCGGCAGACCGGTTACTGAACTCAGTGCATCTGTTGACTGCGGATCATACCCTAAAGCCTCAAACACCGCGATTTCCCGCTGCGCCAGACCGGCCAGCTCCGGACGGCGGCCAGCCCGCTCTGCGTCGGGCGGGACAGCCGGATTGTCAGCCCCGGAGAAGGACCACCAGGTGCCGAGTTCCTCGAGGACATCGTCCACGGTTTCCACCAGGCGCGCGCCCTGCTTGATCAGGTGGTGACAGCCGCGGGCCACCGGGCTGTGCACCGAGCCGGGAATGGCAAAGACCTCCCGACCCTGCTCCAGCGCCAGCCGGGCGGTGATCAGCGAACCGCTTTTCAGCCCGGCTTCCACCACCAGCACACCCCGGCTGAGGCCACTGATGATGCGGTTGCGCTGGGGGAAATGTGCGGCCCGGGCCGGCGTGCCCGGCGGGTATTCCGACACCATCAGCCCGTGCTCGATCACGCGCTGCCCGAGCCGTCGGTGCTGGCTCGGGTAGATCCGGTCGAGGCCACTGCCAATCACCGCCAGGGTGGCGAAGCCCTGGTCCAGGGCGCCGGCGTGGGCGGCGCCGTCGACACCAAGCGCCAGGCCACTGGTCACCAGCAGGTGTCGGGCGCTGAGTTCTGCGGCGAAGGTGCGGGCATGATCCAGGCCGGCGACGCTGGCGTGGCGACTGCCGACGATGCCGATCTGGTTCCGGGCCAGCAGGGAGAGGTCGCCCCGGGCATAGAGCACCAGCGGCGCGTCGTGGATGTGGCCGAGGGCCTCGGGATAATCAGGGTCCTGGCAGGTAACGATGGAGATGGCCAAGCGCTCGCAGTCGTGCCGGATCTGCTGCACCCTGGCCACCAGCGGGTGGTCGGCATCACCCTGTTGCCACGCCCGGATGGCCGCCCCGGTTTCCGCCGGAAGGCCACAGGCCCTGAGCGTGGCCGGGTTCAGGCTCAGCAGGTCAGTCAACAGGGGGTAGGCGGACGCCAGCTTGCGCCTGCGGCGCAGGCCCAGACCGGGCAGGTTGGCCAGGGCCAGCCAACGGTCGGTATGGTCGGCAACGGTGCCCGGATTCCGGGCCACGGGAGAAGGCAACTCAGTCACAGTGTCATCCTTGAAAACGAAAAAAGCCGGACCTTCCTGGCCCGGCCATCATTCAAACCCGGGATGCTAGGGCATCAGGGGTTGGTCACCTTGTCGCCCACAGAGAGGGGGCGGGTGGCCTGCAGTACCAGGCCGTAGCTCATCTTTTCGTAGGCCTTGAAGACCATCATCAGGCCGGCACGCTCGGACGGCAGTTCGATGGTTTCCCCGGTAACCGGATCGCGAACCATGTTGCCGCTCTTGAGCACCGCCATGACGTTACCTGGCTCCAGGCCATCGCGCTCGCCGCGGTTAATGGTGACCACATCAAACTGACCGATCTGGCTGACACCGCCATCGACGGCGATCATCACGCCTTCCACGTCCTGGTCGGGGGCACTGGGCACGAAGCTGGTGGCAATCGGACGGTTGACGTTGGTGAGCAGACGGTCACCGATACGGATTTCCTGGTTGGACTTGGTCAGGCGCAGAGTCAGCACATCGCCGTTTTCCGCGGTGACGTTGCCGGCGCCGATGCTGCGGGCCTCCAGACCGAGAAACTCACCGGTTTCCGGATCCACGAATTCCTTGGTGCGGCGGAAGATGCCCACCTTGTCCGCCGGTTTCTCACCACGGGCATAAATGCGATCGCCGGCACCGGTGATGATCCGGCCGTCTTCACCTTCCAGCACGTAGGGCGCGCCGTTCAGTTCTTCCGGTGTCACGATGCGGGTGTCGGTCAGGAAGCTGCTGATGGCGTCCAGCGGAATGGCGGGAATCGGCGTATCGATGGGCTCGGAGCGAACCTTGGGCGACAGCTTGACGACATCGCTGGAAGCCACCTTGGTCACGCGGGGCTCCCCGCCGATGTACACCAGGGCCAGGCGATCACCGGGGTAGATCAGATGAGGATTCGCAACCTGGGGGTTTACGTGCCAGATTTCAGGCCAGTACCACGGGTTATTCAGAAAACGCCCCGAAATATCCCAGAGGGTGTCACCCTTTACGACAGTGTAACGCTCGGGATGATCCGACCGCAGCTCCGGTGCAGCCTGGGCCCAGGAGGTGAACAGCAGCGTAAATGCTGCCAGAGCGTACAGCAGTTTCCTCATTGTGTAAGTCCTTGATCGCGTGCCTTGAGTCTTTGCATTCTTTTTGGATGCAGCCAGTTATCCGCAGCTTATTACGTTGTTATTCCTGATACTATAGAAGAAGTCCCGGAATTTGTGATGTTATCTTTTGTTCTTCCAGTAAATTCTATCCTTCCGGCGAAAGATTTTAACTATTAACTGATCAGTTTGTACTCAATCGACGAATTGTTGGATAATAGAGAAATCGCGTTAACGCTGCCGGCAGCCGTTGAATCCTGCGGTTCCGTCCCGATCATCTTAGGTAAAGGGTGATTTTTTGCGCAGTACGCTGTCGCATTTTGGCGATCAGTTTCACTCGCTTGCAGAAATTTACACGGGATACAAACGTTAACACTGCACTCAGATATACAGGTCAATAAACGAGCGTCATGATACTAGATATTCTCGAATACCCGGATCCCCGTCTGCGCACCATCGCCAAGCCGGTGGACGAGGTAACGGACGACATCCGCAAGCTCATCGACGACATGTTCGAGACCATGTACGATGCGCCCGGCATTGGTCTGGCCGCCACCCAGGTGAATGTTCACAAGCAGATCATCGTGATGGATCTGTCGGAGGACAAGAGCGAGCCGAGGGTGTTCATCAACCCCGAGGTCGAGGTGCTTGATGGCGAGCTGGAGGACATGCAGGAAGGCTGCCTGTCGGTACCGGGCTTCTACGAAGACGTCAGCCGCATCGAACACTGCATGATCCGGGCCATTGACCGCGACGGCCAGCCCTACGAGCTCGAAGCCCGCGGACTGCTTGCAGTGTGTATCCAGCACGAGATGGATCACCTGAACGGCAAGCTGTTTGTCGATTATCTCAGCGCCCTGAAGCGTAACCGGATTCGCAAGAAGCTGGAAAAGCTGCACAAGAAGAGCGCCTGACCGGGCAAGCGTGGAACGCCGCCAGGACAGGTAAACAGACTTCGGACCGGGTCGCGACCCGGTCTTTTCGTATTCAACGGAACAGAGACTTCAGCCCCGTGCGACTTGTTTTTGCTGGCACCCCCGACTTTGCAGCCACCGCTCTGACAGCCCTGCTGAACACCCACCATACCGTGGTCGGCGTCTACTCCCAGCCGGACCGACCCGCCGGCCGCGGGCGCAAGCTGACCCCAAGCCCGGTCAAGCAGGTGGCCCTCGACGCCGGTATCCCGGTGTTTCAACCGGAAAGCCTGAAATCGGACGCGGCCCAGCAGGAGCTGGCGGACCTGAAACCGGACGTGATGATCGTCGCCGCCTACGGCCTGATCCTGCCCAAAGCCGTGCTCGACATTCCGGTGCACGGCTGCCTGAACATCCACGCCTCCCTGCTGCCCCGCTGGCGCGGCGCAGCGCCGATCCACCGCGCCATTGCCGCCGGCGATGCCGAAACCGGCATCACCATCATGCAGATGGACGAGGGGCTCGACACCGGCGCCATGCTGCTCAAATCCATGACCGCCATCGAAGCCGGTGATACCGGCGGCAGCCTTCATGACCGGCTGGCTGCGCTGGGGGGCGATGCCATTGTCGAAGCCCTGCGGCTGCTGGAAAAAGGGGAGCTGACCGGCGAGGCCCAGAACGACGATGCCGCCTGTTATGCCCACAAGCTGAGCAAGCACGAGGGCCACATCGACTGGTCCGGCGACGCCGCGACCATCGAGCGCCTGGTTCGGGCGTTCAATCCCTGGCCTGGCACCTACACCGACCTCGACCAACAGCGCATCCGGGTCCATGCGGCCTCGGTCCTCCCCGAGGCCAGCCAGAAGCCTGCGGGTACCGTCCTGCGGCGGGAACGGGAGGGCATTGATGTGGCCTGCGGCACCGGCACCCTGCGCATCACCCGCCTGCAACTGTCGGGATCCCGGGCCCAGAGCGCCAGCGACCTGATCAACGGCGGCAAACAGCTTCTGCTGCCCGGCCAGGAGTTGCACTGAGATGGGAGGCTCCGGTCAGCCAATGCGGGCCGTCGCCGCCGGCGTATTGCTGGCAGTGGAAAACGGCCAGTCGCTGTCCCAGTGCCTGCCGCCGGCACTGTCCCGACTTGCCATCAACGAACGCCCGGTCCTGCAGGCGCTGTGCTACGGCACCTGCCGCTGGTTCCACCGCCTTGACGGCGAGCTGCGGGGCCGACTGAAAAAACCACTGCGCACGCCCGATCGCATCGTTCACCACCTGATGCTGGTCGCGCTGTTTCAGCTCCGGTTCAGCGAGCAAGCCAACTACGCCATTCTCAATGAGACCGTGGAGGCCTGCCGGGCACTGGACAAACCACACCTCACCGGACTGGTGAATGGCGTGCTGCGCGCTGCCGAACGGGAAGGCGCGCCGGAACCGGCGAACGATGCGGACCGGTTCAGCCACCCGGCCTGGATGGTGGAAAAGCTCCGCCACAACTGGCCCGACGACTGGTCAGGAATTCTCGACGCCAATAACGCCCAGGCGCCGATGACGCTGCGGGTGAACGCGCTCCGTTTCAGCCGGGACGATTACCTGGCCCTGCTGGCCGAGGCGAGCATCGAAGCGGCACCCACCCGGTTTGCACCCTTCGGTATCCAGCTTGACCGGCCGGTGCCCGTGGAGCACCTGCCGTGGTTTGCCGATGGCGCCGTCAGCGTCCAGGACGAGGCCGCCCAACTGTGTACGACACTGCTGGATCTGGGTCCCGGCCAGCGGGTACTGGATGCCTGCGCCGCGCCCGGCGGCAAGACCTGCGCCATTCTGGAAGCCTGCGGCGATCTGGCCGAAGTGGTGGCGATCGACGAATCCGCCGCGCGCCTGCCACGGGTGCAGGAGAACCTCGACCGGCTGGACCTGACAGCCACCCTGATCCAGGCCGACGCGGCGAACACCGAACAGTGGTGGGATGGCAACGCCTTCGACCGGATTCTGCTGGACGTACCCTGCAGTGCCAGTGGTGTCATCCGGCGACACCCGGACATCAAGCTGCTGCGGCGGGAAACGGACATCGTGCCCCTGGCCGGCATTCAACTTGGCCTGCTGGAGGCCATGTGGTCTATTCTCAAACCCGGCGGGCGACTGGTGTATGCGACCTGTTCAGTGTTCCCCCAGGAAAACCACCGTATAATCCAGCGATTCCGTAAACAGCAGGACACGACCGTGCTCGTGGAACCGGAGGTTTCATGGGGACGGGACATGGGCGCGGGGCGGCAACTGCTTCCCGATCCGAACAGCCATGACGGCTTCTTCTACGCCGTACTGGAGAAACCCGAAGCATGAAGATCCTGATTCTCGGTGCCGGCCAGGTGGGTGGCACACTGGCCGAAAACCTGGCGAACGAAGCCAACGATATCACCATCATCGACAGTGACGGTGCCCGGCTACGCGAGTTGCAGGACCGGCTCGACATCCGGACGGTCCAGGGCGAGGCGTCGTATCCGACCTCGCTCCGGCAGGCCGGAGCGGAAGACGCCGACATGCTGATTGCCGTCACCAGCAGCGACGAAACCAACATGGTGGCGTGCCAGGTCGCCAAGCTTCTGTACAAGACCCCGACCACCATCTGCCGGGTTCGGGCCAACGCCTACCTGGCAAAATCGGACCTGTTCTACCAGAGGGACCAGAAGAAAGACCTCGACAGCCTGCGTGGCTTCCCCATTGACGTCCTCATCAGCCCGGAACATCTGGTGACCAAGCACATCACCCGCCTGATCGAAAACCCCGGCGCGCTGCAGGTGCTCGAATTCTCCAAGGGCCTGACCCGGCTCGTGGCAATCCGGGCCATGAAGGGTGGACCGCTGGTCGGCCATGAGTTGTCGTACCTGCGCACCCACATGCCCCGCATCGACACCCGGGTGGCAGCCATCTTCCGGAAGGACCGGGCGATCATGCCCCAGGGCGACACGGTGATCGAGGATGGCGACGAAGTGTTCTTCATCGCCGCGTCCGACCACATCCGGTCGGTCATGAGCGAGTTGCAGCCTCTGGTCAAGAACTACAAGCGCATTTTCATCTGTGGCGGCGGCAACATCGGCCAGCGCCTGGCGCACACGCTGGAGAACCGGTACCAGGTCAAGCTCCTTGAGCGGAACCACGAGCGCTGCGTGATGCTGTCGGAAAACCTGCGCAAGACGGTGGTGCTGGAGGGCAACGCCGCCAACAAGGACATCCTGCTGGAAGAGAACATCGAGAACACCGACGTGTTCTGCGCCGTCACCAACGACGACGAGGCCAACATCATGGCCTCACTGCTGGCCAAGCGGCTTGGCGCGCGCAAGGTGCTCACGCTGATCAACAATCCGGATTACGTGGACCTGATCCAGGGTGGCGACATCGACGTGGCCATCTCGCCCCAGCAAACCACCATCGGCAGCCTGCTGACCCACGTGCGCCGGGGCGACGTGGTGAACGTTCACTCCCTGCGCCGGGGCGCTGCGGAGGCCATTGAAGCCATCGCCCACGGCGACCACCGCTCTTCCAAGGTGGTCGGCAAGCGACTGGATGAAATCAACCTGCCGGAGGGGACCACCATCGGTGCCATCGTGCGGCACAACGAAGTCCTCATCGCCCACGATCACCTCCGGGTTCAGCCCGATGACCACGTGATCCTGTTCCTGGTGGACAAATCCCGGATCCGGGATGTGGAAAAACTGTTCCAGGTGGGGCTGACGTTCTTCTAGTTCAAAATCAACGCAGTGAACTCCTCTTAGAAATACCGCTTTGGCAAGCGTATAATGCGCCTTTTTTCAGAGTGCCCCGGCGGAATCGGGGCGCCACACTCAGACCGATCAGTAGGCAAACGTCGTGACAGACAAGGCAACGAAAAACACCGCTCCGGACATCAGGACCTTTCAGGGCCTGATCATGGCTCTGCAGAATTTCTGGGCGCAGCACGGCTGCGTGGTACTCCAGCCACTGGACATGGAAGTGGGTGCCGGTACGTTTCACCCGGCGACTTTCCTGCGGGCCATCGGGCCGGAAACCTGGAATGCCGCGTACGTTCAGCCCAGTCGCCGCCCCACTGACGGCCGCTACGGGGAAAACCCGAACCGCCTCCAGCATTACTACCAGTTCCAGGTGGTGCTGAAACCGTCGCCGGACAATATCCAGGAACTCTACCTCGACTCGCTGAAGGCGCTGGGGCTGGACCCGCTGGTCCACGACATCCGGTTCGTCGAAGACAACTGGGAATCTCCAACCCTGGGCGCCTGGGGCCTGGGCTGGGAAATCTGGCTCAACGGCATGGAGGTGACCCAGTTTACCTACTTCCAGCAGGTTGGCGGCCTTGAATGCTACCCGGTGACCGGTGAGCTCACCTACGGTCTTGAGCGCATCGCCATGTACCTGCAGGGCGTGGACAGCGTCTACGACCTGGTCTGGACCGAGGGTCCGGACGGCGTGGTCACGTACGGCGACGTTTTCCATCAGCAGGAAGTCGAGATGTCCACCTACAACTTTGAGCATGCGGACACCGACTTCCTGTTCCACAGCTTTGACGTCCACGAGCGCGAGAGCGCCCGCCTGATTGACGCCGGCCTCGCCCTGCCGGCCTACGAGCAGGTGCTCAAGGCGTCCCACACCTTCAATCTGCTGGATGCCCGGCACGCCATCTCGGTGACCGAGCGCCAGCGTTTCATCCTGCGGGTACGTACCCTGGCGCGGGCCGTGGCCCAAGCCTACTTCGACAGCCGCCGAAAACTCCGCTTCCCGCTGGCGCCCGAGGCCTTGCGCGAGGAAGTGCTGGCCGCGGCAGATGCCGCCGATGACAAGACCAACGGCAAGAAAGGCAAGAAATCGAAGAAGGTACAGCAGGAACAGGGGAACGCGTAACCATGGCAACACAGGATTTTCTGGTCGAACTGGGCACCGAAGAACTGCCCCCGAAAGCACTCAAGCCACTGTCTGATGCGTTCACCCAGGGCATTGCCCGGGGCCTGGAAGACGCCGGCATCGAGTTCGGCAAGGTCGAAGCCTTTGCCGCCCCTCGTCGTCTGGCGGTCCGGGTTCGGGATCTGTCCGATGCCCAACCGGACAAGCCCGTCGAGAAACGCGGCCCGGCGGTGAAAGCCGCCTTCGATGACGCCGGCAACCCGACCCGCGCACTGACCGGCTTTGCCACCTCCCTCGGCGTCACTCCGGACCAGCTCGACACCCTGGAAACCGACAAGGGTGCGTGGGTGGTCTACCGCACCGTCGAACAGGGCAAGCCCACCGTCGAACTGATGCCGGAACTGGTCGAACAGTCCCTGGCGGCGCTGCCCATCCCCAAGCGCATGCGCTGGGGCGCACACCGGACCGAGTTTGTCCGCCCGGTGCACTGGGTCGTCCTGCTGTTCGGCAACAAGGTCATTGATGCGCCGATCATGGGCCTGGCACCCGGCAACAAGACCCGCGGCCATCGCTTCCACTGCCCGAAAGCCCTGATCGTGCCGACACCCAGCGATTACGAGGTCGTGCTCAAGCAGGAAGGCTATGTCATTGCCGATTTCGCCGAGCGCCGCGAACTGATCCGGGCCGGTGTGGCCGAGCTGGCCGAGCGCGAAGCCGGCGGCAAGGCGGTCATTGATGACGACCTGCTCGACGAAGTCACCGCCCTGAACGAATGGCCCGTGCCACTGATGGGCCGTTTCGAGGAACGCTTCCTGGAGGTACCTGCAGAAGCGCTGATCTCCTCCATGAAGGAGCATCAGAAGTACTTCCACGTGGTCGCCGCCGACGGCGAAATGCTGCCGCTGTTCATCACCGTGGCAAACATCGATAGCAAGGACCCGTCCCAGGTTATCTCCGGTAACGAAAAGGTGATTCGTCCGCGCCTGTCCGACGCCGCGTTTTTCTACGAAACCGATCGCAAGACCCGGCTGGAAGACCGTATCGACCTGCTCAAACCGATCGTGTTCCAGGAAAAGCTGGGCAGCATCTACGACAAGTCGGTCCGGGTGGCTGCCCTCGCGAAGAAGATTGCGGACGCCATCGGCAGCGATCCGGCCCTGGCCGAGCGCGCCGCCATGCTGGCCAAGACCGATCTGGTCACCGAGATGGTGCTGGAGTTCACCGACCTGCAGGGCATCATGGGCCAGTACTACGCGGCCAACGACGGCGAAGCCGAAGACGTTGCCAAGGCCCTGAACGAACAGTACATGCCTCGGTTCGCCGGCGACGATCTGCCGACCACCCTGACCGGCTGCGCCATCGCCATTGCCGATCGCCTGGACTCGCTGGTCGGCCTGTTCGGTATCAACCAGCCGCCGTCCGGTACCCGGGACCCGTTTGCACTGCGTCGCGCGTCCCTGGGCGTGCTGCGCATCATCATCGAGCGGGAACTGCCGCTGGACCTGCAGACGTGCTGCCAGTGGGCCGAGGAGAACTTTGCGGTACTGACCGAGAAGAACACCGCGTCGACGGTGGTCGATTACATGCTGGAGCGGTTCCGGGCCCACTACGATGAGCAGGGTATCGGGGCCGAAGTCTACCTGGCCGTGCACGCCCGCCGTCCGACCCGTCCGCTCGACTTTGACCAGCGCGTCAAGGCGGTCGAGGCCTTCCGTCAGCTGCCCGAGGCCCAGGCCCTGGCCGGCGCCAACAAGCGGGTGTCCAACATCCTGACCAAACAGGGCGGCGAGCAGATCGGTGAAGCCGTGGATAGCGCTTTGCTGCAGGACCCCGCCGAGCAGACGCTGGCAGACCGGGTCGACCGACAGGCCGAGAAAGTGCTGCCACTGTTCGAGCAGGGCGACTATGCCAGCGCTCTGCGTTCGCTGGCCAGCTTGCGGGAGCCGGTGGATAACTTCTTCGACGAGGTCATGGTGATGGCCGAGGACGAGGCCATCCGCAACAACCGTCTGGCTCTGCTGAACCGGCTGCGCAACCTGTTCCTCCGGGTCGCCGACATTTCGCTGCTGCCGACCGCCGGCTGACAGTGCGTTAAAGAGGCAGGGGCGAACGGGAAACGATGCTGATCATCCTCGACCGGGACGGGGTCATCAACGAGTACGATGGCAACTACATCTGTTCTGCAGATGAATGGCATCCCATTCCCGGCAGCATTAACGCGGTGGCCCGGCTTTGCAACGCCGGCCACCGGGTCGCCATTGCCACCAACCAATCCGGCATCGCCCGAGGCTACTACGACACCGACGAGCTGGATGGCATGCACGAGAAGCTTGAGCAACTGGTCGAGGCGGCGGGTGGCTGCATCGATTTCATCGCCTACTGCCCCCATCACCCGGATGATCACTGCGGGTGTCGCAAGCCTCTGACCGGCCTCCTGGAGCAGATCCGTGCCCATTTCCACCTGACGTCGCTGGAGGGTGCCGTCATGGTCGGCGACAGCCGCAAGGATCTGGAGGCCGGTTTCGCCGGGGGCTGCCAACCGGTGCTGGTACGAACCGGCAACGGAAGGGAGACAGAGCGGCACCTGGACGCCCGACCCATACCCGGAGCACAGGTCACGATCTACGACAATCTCAGCGCTTTTACGGATGCGCTTTTGTCGGCCGAGGGCTGGTAAAACCAGAGTGAATCCGTATAATACCGGCCGTTGATCGGCGTGTGGCGCAGCTTGGTAGCGCACTTCGTTCGGGACGAAGGGGTCGCAGGTTCGAATCCTGCCACGCCGACCACTTTCCCGCTTTTTTCTCCCGCGTTTCCCTACAAAAGCCCTTCGATAGGCAACAGAGAAAACACAAACACCATCCCCCGTTTGAACGCGCCGGCCTCCGGATCATGACTGTGGCGGACGACCTCATCGCCGTTGCGCTCGATCCACTGCAGATCCCCGTCGTCGTCCAGCACGACTTCGTAGGCAACCGAAACCAGCCGCTCGTCAAACAGGGTCTCCAGCATGCCCGCCAGCTCACGATTCTCGATGATAAAGCCCAGTTCGGTATTGAGGTGCGTGGAGCGCGGATCAAAGTTGAAGGAACCGACGAACAGGGTGTCGCCATCCACGGCAAAGGTCTTGGCGTGCAGGCTGGAAGAGGAGCTGCCCGACAAACCGGTCTGCAACCCCCGCTCCACGGATTTGCCGTCGTTCAGCTTGCGCAGTTCGAACAATTCCACGCCCGCTTCCAGCAGCGGCTTCCGGTATTTCGCGTAGCCGGCATGAACCAGCGCCACGTCGTTCGCCTCGAGGGAATTGGTTAGCACCCGAACCTCAACGCCCTTGCTTTCAAGATCCCGGAACAGCGCCACGCCGGCCTTGCCGGGTATGAAGTAGGGTGACACCAGATCCACGGAGGAGGTTGGTTCCCCCAGGGCCCGGGCCAACTGGCGGCTCATCAGGTCGTCACCATCGCTGTCGCCCAGCGCCTTGGCCGGGTCATCGCTGACCATGCTCACGGGGGCCCAAACGAAGCGCAGATCGCCTTGCAGCAGCGCGGTCATGAACGTGGAATCCGCCACTGACTGAACGTATTCCGCCGCCTCCGGACTCTGTTCCAGCGCCTGCGCCGAACGCATCAACGCCGTGAGTTCCTCCAGCCCCACCTCGGGTAACAGCAGGTCCGCCGGGTAGGCCGACGCACTGGCCCAGTAGCGGTCGAAATCGCTGGACAGCTCGTCGACGATGGGCCCGATGGCCAGGATATCCAGGTCCGCGAACAGCGCCCCGTAGCCGGCGCCGAAATACTCATCGGCGACGTTGCGACCACCGATGATGGCGGCCTGGTTATCCGCCGTGAAGGATTTGTTGTGCATCCGGTGATTCAGACGGGAAAAGTCGCTCAGGTAGCCGAGCCATTTGGCGCTTCGGGTGGGGAAGGGATTGAACAACCGCACCTCGATGTTTGGGTGACCGTCCAGTGCCGCCAGCGGCTCATCCAGACCTGAGATGCCATTGTCGTCCAGCAACAGCCGAACCCGGACTCCCCGCTCTGCCGCCCGGTAAAGCGCATTGAGCAGCAACCGGCCACTGATGTCATAGCGCCAGATATAGTACTGCACATCCAGCGAGACATCGGCGCCTTCGGCCAGCAAGACGCGGGCAGCGAAGGCATCGTAGGGGTCCGAGAGGGTCAGAATACCGCTGTTGTCGCCGTGTTCCGCCAGCGCCGGGGCAATGGCTCGCCCCAGCCGGGTATCCGTGGTCTGCTCGATCGGGAGTGCCATGCTCTCCGTGCGCTCGGACAGGGCGGGTAGGGCACAGCCGGTTAGGCCCATCATCAACATGGCCAGGATTACGATCCCTGGTAGCCATCGAACCGTGTTGTCGAACACCACAATTCCCTTCTGGTGGACTAAAAAGACCCGGGCAGGTTGGTCCGGAGTAGTGTTATGCTAACGTTGTTCTTTCTAAGGTAGCCACTGCCACGGTATTTGTCATGGCACCAAGCGCCCACCACCCAAGGCAGCGGTATGCCCCCTAGCAGCGTTGAAAAACGACGACTGGCCGCCCTCGAACGACTCGGCATTCTCGATACCCCGCCAGAGGAGCGCTTCGAGCGGCTAACCCGGATCGCGCGCCAGTACTACGGGGTGAAAATAGCCCTATTCACCATCCTCGACGTCGAACGACAGTGGTTCAAGTCGAGCCAGGGCACGGATCTGCAGGAAACGCCGCGTTCCGTCGCCTTCTGTGACCACGCCATCCGACAGGACAAGCTGTTTGTGGTTGAGGATGCCACTCGGGACCCCCGGTTTCGCAACAATCCCCTGGTGACGGACGAGCCCCACATTCGTTTCTACGCCGGCATGCCGGTCCGCGAACCGAGCGGCTTCAAGCTTGGGACGCTCTGCATCATCGACGACCAACCACGCAAGTACACCGAAATTGACTTGGATGTCCTGCGCACGCTGGCCAGCTTGATTGAAGACGAGCTGGAACGCTCGTATCTGGCGAGCGATGAAAGCGACTACGTCGAGGTTTCCCACCTCAGCCGGGCGATCCACCGGGCCCAGAATGTATTTCTGACCAGCGACAATGACCGGGCCGCCTTCGAACAGATGCTGAACGATTTGCTGTCCTTGACCGGAAGCCAGTTCGGCTTCATCGGGGAAGTACTGTATTCGGATGCCGACGTGCCTTATCTGAAAATCGGCGCCATCACCAACATCGCTTGGAGTCCAGAGACCCAGGCACTTTATCAACAGGTGGAACGACGGGGCCTGATCTTCGATCGTCTCGACAACCTTCTTGGCAAGCCGATGGTGACGGGCGAGGTCATCATCTCGGAT
Source organism: Marinobacter arenosus (assembly GCF_019264345.1). NCBI lineage: Bacteria > Pseudomonadati > Pseudomonadota > Gammaproteobacteria > Pseudomonadales > Marinobacteraceae > Marinobacter > Marinobacter arenosus. The sequence goes on along the minus strand of NZ_JAHVAO010000001.1, from coordinate 2,500,619 downwards.
GACGTGAGCAAAGATCTCCGGCGGGGTGGACTGCCACCCGGCCATCCGGCCATTGAAAGCTATATCGGGATTCCGATTTTCTCCGGGGAGCAGCAGATTGGTATGGTCGGCCTCGCCAATCGCCTCGGTGGCTACCGCAAAAAGCTGGCGGATGAACTCGGCCCTCTCCTGCAAACCGTCGGTAACCTGATCGAGCGAAAGCGCTTGTACCAGGAAAAACACGAACACCGAAAACGCCTTGAACAGGCGGCCAATTACGACTCCCTGACTGGTCTACCCAATCGCCGCCGCCTGACCCAACTATTTGAAGAAGAGTTGCACGAGGCCGATCTGCGCAACGGAAAGGTGGCCGTCTGCTTTATCGATCTGGACGGATTCAAGGAAATAAACGACAAGCACGGACACGCCGTTGGCGACGCGGTCCTGAAGAGCATCGCCGAGCGGCTTCAGACTGCCATTCGTGAACACGACGTCGTTGCCAGACTTGGCGGGGACGAGTTTGTCGCCATCCTCAGGGATGTTGACCACCCAAAGGTCTACGCCCGGATGCTGGAAACGGTCCGCCAACCGATCAGCTACAAACAATTTGTGCTGCACCTGTCGGCCAGTATGGGCGTCACCGTCTACCCCGATGATAATGTCGATACCGACATGCTGCTCCGGCACGCGGACCAGGCCATGTACGCAGCCAAGGAATCCGGGAAAAATGGCTTTAAGGTCTTCGACCTGGACAGCCACCTGACCCGCAAGGAGCGGATCCGGGTCCTGGAGCAGATCGGCGGAGCCCTCGACAAACAGGAGCTGGAACTCTATTACCAGCCGAAGCTAAACCTCCGGGATCGAACACTTGAGGGTTTTGAAGCCCTGATACGTTGGAACCACCCGGACGAGGGCCTGTTAAGCCCCGGGCGTTTTATGGAACACATCGAGTACACCGAACATGCCCGTCTGGTTGGCCTGTTCGTCATACGCTCGGCCATTCGCGTGCTCGAAACGTTTATTGATCAGGGTTTACCGTACACAGTGAGCGTCAACCTCAGCCCCAGCCACTTCCTGAGCACCCACTTTCCCGGTGATATCAACGATACACTCGGTGCTTGCCCGGCAGAGGTAAGATCCCGGCTGATTATTGAGATTCTCGAGTCCACAGCCCTGGACGACGCCGAAACGGCGCTGACCAACCTCGGGCTTTGCCGGCACCTGGGCGTGGACATCTCCCTGGATGACTTTGGCACGGGCTATTCGTCATTGACCAATTTCCGAGATCTGCCCGCCCGGGAAATCAAGATCGACCGTTCGTTCGTGCAAGACATGATTATCGACCCTAACGGCGACATGATCGTCCAGGCGATCCTGGGCCTATCCCGCAGCTTCAACCGCCGAACCGTGGCGGAGGGAATCGAGACCGTGGAAGTCGAGCAGCGACTGATCGAACTGGGGTGCGAAAACGGCCAGGGTTTCCTATACAGTCCGCCACTGCCCTTGGCGGAAGCGCTGGCCTGGGCACATCGGTTTCACTGGGACCACCGACATGTGCTTAACTAGCTAGGCAGGCATCCATGAGGTAAAGGAACCCATGCAGCTATCCGCGGAAACGCGACTGAAAGCCATTCTGGAGGGCACCGGGGCGGGAACCTGGGAATTCAATCTGGACACCGGTGAAATCATCTTCAACGACCGCTGGGCCTCCATGCTGGGTTACACCCTCGACGAGTTGTCTCCGGTGTCCTTTCAGACCTGGGAAGGGCTGTGTCATGCCGACGACGTTCAGGCCGCCCATCGGGCCCTGGCCCGGTATCTCAATGGTGAAGAGCCCCAGTACGAATGCGTGCTGCGGATGTTGCACAAGAACGGCGAGTGGCGCTACATCCACACCCGGGGCACCCTGCTTACCGACCGCGACGACGCCGGTGCCCGGTGGTTGATGGGCACCCACCTGGATGTGACCGATGAGAAAGTCAGTCAGCACCAGCTCCAGAAACTCGCCGAATCCCTGCCGGGCGTCATCTACACCTTCGTGATGGAACCGGATGGCAGTTTTCACTTCCCCTATCTGAGCCAGAAGACCGAGGATTTCTACGGCGTTTCCGCCGAAGAAGCCTGGGCCAACCCCAGCCTGATGTTTGACCCGGTCCATCCGGACGACCTGCCACGGCTCCATGCGTCCATCGACGACTCCGCCCGTACCCTGTGCCAGTGGGTGTGCGATTTCCGGATCGTGCTCGGCGAACGGATCCGCTGGCTTCGAGGTGTGTCCCGACCGGAGCGGGATATTGATGGCAGCATCACCTGGCACGGCGTGATCACGGACATCGACGACCGCAAGCGACTCGAACTGGAGCTCGAGCAGTTGTCCATCACCGACGAGCTGACCGGCCTGTACAACCGCCGGTACATGCTCCGGAAACTGGAAGAACTCGCGGCCGAGACCGAGCGTTACGGCCACACCTTTTCGCTCATTTCCCTGGACATCGATTATTTCAAGTCGGTCAATGATTCCTGGGGCCACGCCATGGGTGACAAGGTGCTCCAGACCTTCGCCCAACTGATCGAGTCCCGGACCCGGAAGGCCGACATCGTGGCCCGGACCGGGGGCGAAGAGTTCATTGTGCTGATGCCCAGCACCACCCTCGACGATGCCCGGCACGTGGCGGAAGCCCTCCGGACCGCCATGGAAAACCGGTCCTTTGTCAGCGACGAAGGTCAGTCCTTCAGTGTTACCCTCAGTGCCGGCGTGGTCAGCTGGTCGACGGACGTTCCGTCCGTGCGCGATCTGCTGGCCATGTGCGACCAGTCCCTGTACCAGGCCAAGCGGGCCGGACGGAACCGGGTGGTGGTCAGCGGCGCCGACAGCAAGTAAACCCCAACCCCCAATCGGAGCAAGCACTATGATCGGATACGTCACCATTGGTGTCAGTGACATGAACAAGGCGAAGGCGTTCTACTCGGAACTGCTCGCCGATCTCGGCGCCAAGGTCTTGCTGGACATGGGCCGCATCGCCTTCATTGGCAAGAGCATGGGCTCACCCATGCTGGCCGTCTGCGAGCCCTACAACAAAGAGCCCAATCACCCGGGCAACGGCAACATGGTGGCAATACATCCCGGCTCCAAAGAGGCGGTGGATGCCCACTACCGCAAGGCCATCGAGCTCGGCGCCAGCTGTGACGGCGAGCCGGGACAGCGAATCCCCGACCAGTTCTACGGGGCCTACGTGAAGGACCCGGACGGCAACAAGCTGGCCTTCTTCCACTTCGGGTAACGCAAGAGGCCCTCGGACGAGGGCCTCTTTTCCATGACGGGTAACCGGACTGCCTCAGGTCGCCGCGGGCACCACGTCGGCCTTTCCAGCCTTGACCAGCGCGTAGCCAAAACCAATCACCAGCGAGCCGACCGCAATGGCGATCAGGTAGGGCAGCACCGTGCTCACCGCGTTGGGAATCGCCAGGACAAACAGGCCGCCATGGGGCGCCATCAGCTTGACCGAGAACAGCATGGACAACGCACCGGTGATTGCGCCGCCGACCATGCACACCGGAATCACCCGCAATGGATCCTTGGCCATGAACGGAATGGCCCCCTCCGAGATGAAACACAGGCCCAGCACGAACGAGGCGCGTCCGGCCTGGCGCTCGGCCTCGGCAAACTTCCGCCGGGCAATGAACGACGCCACCCCCATGCCGATGGCCGGGACCATGCCCGCCGCCATGATCGCCGCCATGGGTGCGGAGCCGCCACTGCCCTCGGACAACAGGCCAACGCCAAAGGTGTAGGCGGCCTTGTTCACTGGCCCGCCCAGGTCGAAGCACATCATGGCGCCGAGGATTCCACCCAGGAGAATGGCGTTGGTGGTGCCCATGCTCTCCAGGAACCCGGTCAGCCCGTCCATGATGGCCGCCATCGGCTCACCGATCACATAGATCATGCCCAGGCCGGTCACCAGGCTGGCGATCAGGGGAATGATCAGGATCGGTTTGAGCGACTCGATGCTTTCCGGCAAGGGCAGTTTCTGGCTGATGAAGCGGGCCACGTAACCGGCCAGGAAGCCGGCCACAATCCCGCCCAGGAAACCCGCGCCCAGTTCACCGGCCAGGAAGCCCCCGATCATTCCGGGCGCCAGGCCCGGGCGGTCGGCGATGGACCAGGCTATGTAACCGGCCAGCAGCGGAATCATCAATTTGAACGCGGTACCGCCACCGATCTGCATCAGGGCCGCTGCAAGCGTGCCCTCTTCCTGGAACGCCTCAATGCCGAAGACAAAGGACAGGGCAATGAGCAGGCCACCGGCCACCACCATGGGCAACATGAACGATACCCCGGTCAGCAGGTGCTTGTAGGGGCCACGTTTTTCGCCCCCGGTGCTGGCGGCCTTTTGCTGACCGGGATCCTGGACCGTCGCCTCGGCGAGGGCGTCGCGCACCGTGTCCGCCGGCTTTTTCAGGGCAGCGCCGGTCGAGGTGCGCCAGACCCGCTTGCCCGCAAAGCGGCCGGGGTCCACCTCAATGTCACAGGCCAGGATGACCACGTCGGCGGTGGCAATCTCCTGCTCGGTCAGCGGGTCCTGGGCGCCCACCGACCCCTGGGTTTCCACCCGGATGTGATGACCGGCCGCTTCGGCGGCGGCGGTCAGCGCCTCTGCCGCCATGAAGGTATGCGCCACACCGGTCGGGCAGGCGGTCACCGCGACAATGTTGGCGACTCCGGAGCCGGGGCGTTCGCCGCCAACCGTTCCGGATGCCACGGGCGCCTCCTCCGGCGACCAGGGGCGGGCCTGCTGTTCGGCGGCCTCAAGCACGGCGGCCGGGTCCGGCAACGCCTCGGTCACCGGAATCCGGTACAGGGGTTTCCCGGCGTAGGCTTCCAGCCTGACCGGCGCGCCCAACGCGGCAATCACGAGGTCGGCCGCGGCAATCGCCGCGTCCCCGGGGGCCTTCGCCGACTGGCCATCGGGACCACGGACGTCCGTGGTGACCTGCCAGCCGCGCTGATTGGCAGCGCGCTCCAGGGCCCGGGCCGCCAGGAAACAGGTGGCGAACCCCTGGGGGCAGGAAGTGACAATAATCAGGTTCATAACGGCATCTCCCCATTGTTGTTTTCCCCGGGCCAGGGGGTCACCCGGGTGTTGTCGAGCAAGGTGGTGAAATCAGGCGCCGCCGGGTTTCCCACACCGGCATGCTGCACGCACTCCGCCGACAGGGCGGTGGCAAACTGGAGGCGCCGGGACGCAGTCATCCCGCCCACGGCCGTCAACTGACCGTGCAGCATGCCGGCCAGCAACGTGTCACCGGCACAGACGGTGCTGCGCACGGTCACCGGAGGCGGCACCGCGCGGAAATTGCCCTCGGGACCAAACCAGAGCACACCGTCGGGCCCCAGTGAGACAATCACCTGGCCGATGCCCTGACCCCGGAGCCCGGCGGCCACGTCCGCGACCTCGCGGGCATCGACGAGGGGGCAACCGGCCCAGGCTGACAATTCCTCAAGGTTGGGTTTGATGGCATCGGGCGTCGCCTTCAGCCCATGCACCAGGGCATCGCCGCTGGTGTCCAGCCAGACCGGCTTACCCGCCTGCCGGGCCATGGTGACCAGATCGGCGACCGAGGACGGTGGCATGTTGGCCGGCAGGCTCCCGCCGATGACGATGACATCCTGCTCCGGCATCAGGGGCCCCAGCCGGAACTCCAGGCGCTTGAGGGCGTCGGCGGGTATCTCGAAGCCGGACCCGTTGATGTCGGTGACCCGGCCCCCCTGTTCGGCGATCTTGATGTTGATGCGGTTCTGGCCCGGAATCCGGACAAACCGGTCCTCGAGCCCCTCGTCGGCAAACAGGCGCTCGAACGGGGCGGCGTTGTCTTCGCCCAGCAACCCGGACACCGTGACCCGGTGCCCCAGACGCGCCAGCACCCGGGCCACGTTCAGGCCCTTTCCGGCGGCGTCAAGGCTGGTGGCGGTGGTCCGATTCACCTGGCCGGGGGCCAGGGCCGGAAGGTCGGCGTTCAGGTCGAGCGCGGGGTTGAGTGTCAGCGTGAGTATCCGGGCCATCAGAACGACTCCAGGGCATCGCGGACCTCGGCGGCGGCGGCCTTGGTCAATGCCAGTTCCGCCCGGGCCCGGGCGTCATCGAGGGTCAGTTCACGAATGCAGGCCTTGACCAGGGGCACCCGGCGACTGGTCACCGACAGTTCATCCACCTCCAGACCCACCAGAACCGGGATCGCCTGGGGATCCGAGGCCAGTTCCCCACAGACCCCCACCCAGCGGTCGTGAGCATGGGCCGCCTCGACGGTCATCTGGATCAGGCGCAGCACCGCCGGGTGCAGGGCATCGGATTGCGCGGAAAGCTGGCCATGGCCACGATCAATGGCCAGGGTATACTGGGTCAGGTCGTTGGTGCCGATGGAGAAGAAATCCACTTCCGGTGCGAGGGTTCGCGCCAGCAGGGCACACGACGGCACTTCGATCATCACCCCCACCTGGACATCCGAGGCGGCCACCTCCGACTGCACCCGTTTCACAATCGCCTGGGCGGCCCGGAACTCCTCGAGATCTTTCACCATAGGGAACATGATCCGCAACGGCCGGTCACCGGCCGCGGTCAGCAGCGCCCGGACCTGGGTTTCGAGAATGTCCGGGCGGGTCAGTGACAGCCGGATACCGCGCAGACCCAGGAACGGGTTGTCTTCCTGGGGCAGGGGCCAGTAATCCAGGGGCTTGTCGCCCCCCACGTCCAGGGTCCGGGCCACCAGGGGCAGTCCGTTCAAGGCATCGAAAGCGTGCCGGTACTCCCGGACCTGGGTGTCGAGATCCGGCGCCTCGGGGTGGGCCATGAAGATGAACTCGGTCCGAAGCAGGCCGATGCCGTCGGCGCCGCGTTCGACGGCGTCGGGAGTGTGGGCGGTATTACCCAGGTTGGCGCACACCTCGATGGTGTGCCCGTCCCGGGTGGTGGCCGGCCGCTGGCGATGGTCGTACGCCTCCGCCTGCAGGGCGTCCAGCTGGTCGATGCGACGGCGAATCCGATCCCGGCGTTCATTGCCGGGGTTCGGCACCAGGCAACCACGCTCACCGTCCACCACCAGTTCGGCGCCGTCAGTGATGGTCAATATCGCCTCGCCGGCCCCCACCACAGCGGGCAGGCCCAGTGCCCGGGCCAGAATGGCGCTGTGGGAGGTGGCACCACCCCGGGCAGTCACCAGCCCCCGGACCCGGGAAGTATCCAGGCGGGCGACGTCGGACGGTCCGAGGTCGTCCGCCACCAATACATAGGGCGAATCGGGCGGCGTTGGCATCGACACCCCGCAGAGGTTGGCCAGGACCCGGCGACCGACGTCCCGCAGATCGGCGGCACGCTCGGCCAGAAGGCGGTCGGCCAGTGCCTCCTGTCCCCGGGCCGCGGTATCGATGGCCCGCCACCAGCCGGCTTCGGCGGAGGCGCCCTCATTGATGGCTTCCAGCGTGGCCTGGTACAGGTCTTCGTCCTGCAGCATTTCCACATGCACCGACAGGATGGGCGCCGCTTCGCCCCCCTCGGCCTGACGGATCAACGTCCGGAGCTGGCCATCGGATTCGTCGAGGGCACGGTTCAGGCGCTGTATCTGCGCTTCCCCGTCCGCGGCGGTATCGGCGTACGTCAGTTGGGGCTGGCGCATCACGAAGGCCGGAGCCAGGGCGAGTCCCGGCGAGGCCGCAACGGCCTTGAGCGGCTGGTCGTCCGTCAGCGGCTCGGGGTCGGTTGCGGCATCATCGGCGAGCTTCTTGCCACCGTCGCGCAGGGGCGAGACCTGCTCGCCCAGCCCCTCGGTGATCGCCCGGGTCAGCGCCGTCACCGCCTGTTGCGCCTCATCACCGGTGGCGGAGAGCACCAGGGTCTGGCCCCGGCGGGCACCCAGGCCAATCACCCGGGTCAGGCTGGTGGCCGAAACGGCACTGCCATCGCCCTCCAGCAGGCGTACCCGGATACTGGCGTTATGGCGGCGGGCCTCCTGGATCAGCTGTTTTGCCGGTCGCGCGTGCAAGCCGTGGGTGTTCAGCACGGTGACAGTGGCCGTGACCGCATCCGCCGCCTCACCGGAGAGTCGGGCCAGCAGGGCATCCGCGCCCAGGCCGTCGATGCCGGCGTCCCCGGCCAGAAAGTTATCCATCCGTTCCAGCAGGTCGTGGCACTCGTCCCCGGGCCCGGCCAGGCAGAAGACACCCCGCAGCTCCGGTGCCGACCGTTTCGGCGTCGCCAGCGACAGCGCCGGACGTCGGGCGCCGCGGGTGTGATGCACTAACCAGAAGCCCTGCCCCAGGGCCACCGGCGGCTGGTGGACGATCTCGGCGAGGAAGTCGGTATCGATGCACTGCAGGCGCTGGAGCCGGGCCGCCGCGGTCAGCGCCAGCTCCTTGGCGGTTGTCGCCTCGATGCCCAGACACAGGGTGTCGCCGTCGCATTTGGCCACCACCGGCGGTTTGGACAGCAGGGCAACGAGTTCGCCGGCGTCGCCGACCTTCGCCAGTTGCTCCGCCAGCCCCGGCTTGTCCAGCACCCGGGTCAGGTGGCGCAGGATGTCCAGGTGCTCGTCGGACTGGGCCGCAATGGCCACCAGGACATGCACCCGGGCACCGTCGTGCCAGGTGATGCCATCGGGAAACTGGAGGATGCGGATGCCGGTTTCCAGCACCGCATCGCGGCTTTCGGGTGTGCCGTGGGGAATGGCAATGCCGTTGCCCAGCACGGTGGACGATTGCTGTTCACGGGCCTTCATGCCGGCCAGGTACTCGGGGGACGTGCGGCCGGCGGTTTCCAGATCCTTGCCAGCCTGGGTCAGGGCGTCCTGCCAGTCACCGGCGGTGGCCCCGAGGCGAACGTCATTGGCGGTCAGCGTCAGCATGTGATGTGCCTCGCTTTGTTGTTGTGGTCGTTCGTGGTTTTAGTCTTGCTGAATCGTGTCAGCATGCTTAGAATCGATGATGGATCAGATGTGTTCAGAAATCAAGCAATCGATGAACAGGGAAGCAGACCATGACACTCGCCGAACTTGCCCGGCTTGCCGGGGTATCGAGAACCACCGCCAGCTATGTCATGAATGGTCAGGGGGTGGCCCGGCGCATCAAACCGGACACCATCGAGAGGGTCCTGGCCATTGCCCGCGAACACCATTTCCAGGTGGACGCCCAGGCGGCCGCCCTGCGCGGTGGCGCCAGCAAGACCCTGGGTTTTATCCTGCCGGACCTGGAAAACACCAGTTATGCCCGACTGGCCAAACTGCTGGAACAGGGGGCCCGGACTCGCGGCTACCAGCTGTTGATTGCCGGCTCCGATGACGACCCGGACACTGAAAAATCCCTGGCCCGGGCCCTGAAAGCAAGACGCTGCGATGCCCTCATCGTGGCGAGTGCGCTGGGCGAGACGGATCCCTTCTACCCGGACCTGCAGGCGAATGGCCTGCCGGTGGTGGCCGTAGACCGGGCCCAGTCGCCGGACGTGATCCGGTGCGTGGTCAGTGACAACCGGGGGGCGGCCGACACCCTGACCCGGTCGGTCCTGGACCACCACACCGGCACGGTAGCCTGGCTGGATGCGGTCCCGGAGATCGCCATGACCCGACAGCGACGCGCCGGATTCGAGGCCGCTGCGCGCCGAGCTGGCTGCGACATCCGGGTACACAGTGGTACCCGGTACGACCGCCAGACCGGCGCCGCCCTGATGCGGACAGTGCTGACCGACTCGGGCCTGCCGGACGCGCTGGTGACCGCCTCCTACACACTGCTGCAAGGCGTGCTCGACGTGCTACTGGAGCAGCCCGGGGGCCTGCCCCGGGATCTGAAGCTGGCCACCTTCGGTGACGATCGCCTGCTGGATTTTCTGCCGGTGCCGGTCAACTCCCTGCCGCAAAACCACGAGGCCATTGCCGCCGCCGCGCTGGACCAGGCCCTGTCCGCCATTGAGGCCCCGGACGACCCCGTGCAGCCGGTGACCATCAATCGGTCGTTGAAGGAACGTCCAACGCCGGTGCCTCGAACCACCAGCCCGGTAGCCGGTTCCGCACCTCTGGCCTGAGGAACCGGTCATCAATCAGCCAGATCACGCCCTCATCCTCGGGCGTCCGGATCACCCGGCCCGCAGCCTGCGCCACTTTCTGCAGGCCGGGAATCAGGTAGGTGTAGTCATAGCCGGCGCCGAAGCGCTGTTGCAGTCGGGCCTTGAGGATCTCGTGCCAGGCGTCGAAGGGCGGCAACCCCAGGGTCGCCACAAACGCGCCGATCAGCTGGTCACCCGGCAGATCAATGCCCTCACTGAAAACGCCCCCCAGGACCGCAAACGCAACGCTGGCATCCGGCCCACGGAAGCCGTCCAGGAAGGCCGCACGTTGCTGTGGGCTCATGCCCGGCTGCTGGGCCCGTTGCGGGATTTCCGGGGCTTCCCGGGCCAGGGCATCACTGACGGTTTTGAGGTAACTGAAGCTGCTGAAGAACGCGAGGTAGTGCCCGGGGCGTTCCCGGAACTGGCCGGCGATCAGGTGCGCAATGGGTTGCGCCGACGCCTCACGGTGAGCCCGGCGGGTGCTGATCCGGGGTGTGAAGCGCACCTGGAGTTGGGCCGCGGTAAACGGGCTGGGCAGGGAGGTGAAGCGGCTGTCATCCGGCAACCCCAATAGATCCCGGTAATAGCCCCCCGGGCTGAGGGTCGCGGAAAACAGCAGCACCGACGCGGCCGCGGCAAAACGCTCTCGCAGGAAATCCGCCGGTACCAGGTTCTGGATGGTCAGGCTGGCCCGGCCCCTGCCGGTGCGCCGGAATTCGCACAGGGAATGATCACCGAAGGTGTCCGCCAGTTTCATGAACGCCACCGACTCGAACAGCAGTTCCTGCAGGACCAGGTCCGGCGGATTGTCGGCAAGGAAGTCGGTCAGCCCGGAGGCCAGGCCGAGCAGACTGCCGACCAGGGCGGACGGAAGGCCGTCCAAAAACACCGGGGTGTCGCCGGCGTCGCCATGATCCCGAACAACCCCCTGCCAGGCCCGGGCCGTACGGTCCAGGTGCGCCTTCAGAACCCGGGGCGCGGTTTTCCGGATCCGCAGCAATCGCTGCTGGTCCAGCCGCACCGAGTACATCCCCCGGCCCCGGTCCACCAGGTTGTGGGCCTCGTCCACCAGAACGGCGGCGCGCCACTGGTTTTGACGCACCAGACCGTGGAGCAGGGCCGACTGATCGAACATCCGGTTGACGTCGCCGATCACCACATCGCTCCAGCGCGCCATCTCCTGGGCCAGGAAGTAGGGACAGATACCGTGGCCGGCGGCAATGCGGGCCAGGACGTCCCGGGTCAGGGTGGCCCCCGTTTGGGCCGCTTCCGCCCGGGCGTCCGGGAGCCGGTCAAAAAACCCTTTTGCAAGCGGGCAGGATTCCCCGTGGCAAGCCTTGTCCGGATGCTCACAGGCGTCATCCTTGGACACCAGTTCCAGCGTCCGCAAGGGCCAGTGACCGGGGTTGTCCTGGGCCGTGCGCAGCCGCTCGATGGCATCGACCGCCAGCTGCCGGGCGGTGTTGCGGCAGGTGAGGTAATACAGGCGATCCTGGCCGGCGGCCGGCAGCGCCATCAATGACGGAAACAGGGTGCCCAGGGTTTTGCCCAGACCGGTGGGCGCTTCCAGCAGCAGCGTGCCACCCTGCCTCGAATTCTTGTAGACGGTTTCCGCCAGTTGCCGCTGTCGGGGCCGGAATTCCGGAAACGGAAAGCGCAGGTCCGTCAGTCGGGCATCCCGCTGCTCCCGGTGATGGTCCTCCTGCTCCGCCCATGCCCGGAACTGGTCACACAGGCCCTCCAGTTCCTGCCAGAGCTCCACCGCCGTGGCGGTTTCCGTCACCGGCGTCTCCTTGTCCCTGCCGGTGTCGTAATACACCAGGGCCAGCTCCAGTGTCGCCAGATTCTCCTGGCGACAGAGCAACGCGCCATAGGCCCGCAACTGGGCCCGATGCAGGGCCCGCTGATGGTCCCGGATACGGGACAGATCGCCCCGATGGGTCTTGATCTCCTCCAGTCGGCCGCGATGAGGTTTATAGCCGTCCGCCCGCCCGGACAGCTCCAATCCCAGGCACTCTCCGGTAAGCAAGTACTCACTTTTATAGCCATACCCCCGCCGGGCCTGAATCGCCCGGTGGCCGGCGATGCCTTCCTCGGAACTGGGCGCCGGGGTGTAGCGAAAATCCAGGTCGCCATGGCGAGCGGCAAACTCACACAAGGTGCGGACGGCCACTTTCACTCGGACTCTCCGTCCGGGCGCCAACGTACGTAACAGACGCTGGCGGCAATACCGTGGTGCCCGAAGAACGCCAGCCACCGACGCTGATGGTCCTGCAGCCGGTCTCCCGGGCCTTTCACCTCGATCATCCGATAGCGACCGTCGCGGGCCGGCCGGGCCGGGTAGAACTGGATCAGGTCCGGGAATCCGCTGCGGTGCTCCCGGATGTTCAGCAGCAGGCGCTCGAACAGCACCCGGAGATCCCCGGCGGGGATGCAGTCGAGGGCCAGGGTCAGCAGCTCTTCGGTGAGTACCGGCCAGATCACGAACGGATTGGCGATGCCCTGCTTGTCCGCGAAGTTATCCAGAATCACCCGGCGATAGCCACCGTTGTCCAGCAGCGCAAAGCACTGCTCGAAAGCTTCCTCGCGGCGGGCGACAAAATCCTCGCGGGTGAGGTCAGCGGGGCCGACATGGAAGGGATGGAAAAACGCGCCGGGAATGGCCTGGAACACCGTCTGCCAGCACAACAGGCCGAACAGCCCGTTGATCAGGGTGTTCTCCACGTAATACACCGGCGCGTCCTCCCGGGTCAGGTCATCCCGCGCCGCCAGTTCCACCGACCCGGCCAATGGCGGCCCCAGGGTCAGGGTGAACTCGTGAATCGGGGGGGCCGGGGTCAGCCGGGGCGTCGGCGCGCCCATCCGGGACGCAAGGCGTTTGAGGATTCGATCCAGGCCCTGGGCCTCGGCGTCGCTCAGGTCCTTGCTGTGCCAGTCCCGGGCCAGGTCCCAGGCCTCCTCGAAGCGCTTCATTCGCTCCAGCAGGCGCAACCGCTTTAACCGGGCTTCCCTATGGCCACTGGCGGCGAGCGCCTCGAGCGCCAGGGGTCGGTCGCCCTGGCGCTCGGCCTGCCGGCCCAGTTCCAGCAACAACCGGTCCCGGCGACTGGTCAACCAGGGGTTGTCCGAGGCAGCAGGCACATCCACCCACACGTCGACGGCGGGAACGCCGGCATCCAGCCGTTCGCGGCAGTCGTGCATGGCCAGGTAGCAGTCCACGTCCTCTCGCTGATGGAACGCCCGGGAGTCCGGCGACAGGGCAACCTGTTCATAGCGTTGGTGGCCCAGCTCGACAAGCACGAAATCGGACCAGCTCTGGCGCAGGTTGCCGAAGAACATCAATCGCGTCCGGTCGAACAGCGCCATGTGCCGCACCCGGACCACCGTTGCCCGATCATGGCCCAGCCACTCCGCGGCCGGCATGGCGTCAGCAAACCGGTCCAGCAGGACCTCACGCATCCGGGCCTTGGACAGGGTTTTCGGCAGTCCCTGGCGTGCCAACGCCTCCGCGAAGACCGGCCTCAGTTCGGCCAGCGTGTAGAGCCGGAAAAGATCATCGAGCCCGAGCTGTGGCTGGTCGTCAAGCCAGCCCCGATCAACCAGTTCCGCCAGTGCTTGGGTTTCGGGTACGGTCAGTTCCGGGTAGTTCAGTTTGTCGGTCCGGAACAACTCCCCGCTGCGCATGACCATCCGGGTCAACAGCGCCCGTGCAGACCGGGACAGCTCGAAGAATCCGGTCAGACGATCGTATTCGCTGGCCTGCAACAGGTCATGGTGGTGACTCGCGACCCAGCGCAGCACCGTTTCCATGTTTTCCAGGTAGTACAGGGGATTCTCAAGATCCGCGGTCTGGGGCCGTGAATCCTGGGGCTGTGTGCTCATTGGGGATCTGGACGACCTTCAGGTTGAGGGTTATTCGCCCCCCAACTCTACGACGACCAGCCTGATCGCTCAAATCCCCAGTTCGGCAGGCTTGACGCGCACGCCCGCCACTTTCCATTCGCCGTCGATCAACACCATCCGATAGTAGGCATCCCAGCGCTTGCCCTCAGGCCCTTCCAGGCGGACAACCTGGATCTCGAAGGGGCCATGGGGAACCCGTTCCGCGAACTCGATGGCGCTGGCCCGGTGCACGGCGGGGTAGGCTTCGCGGACCATGCTGAGAAACACATCGGACGAGCCGAAACGACGTTTGATGCCGTCGGAGGCAATGGTCCAGGCGGCCTCGTCGTCGTCGTTTGCAAACGCTTCAATCTGCAGGAGGATGGTATTGCGAATGGCGGCGTCCTTGTCCTCAGCCTGCAGCGACACCGACGTGGCGGCCGCGAGTAACGCGAGCAGGACCGCGATGGGCCCGGCGGCGTAGGTGGAACCCGTTCTGGCTTTCATGAGAGGAACCCTCCTCAATGAACCCTGTTACAGCTTACGCCTTTTGCAAGGGGACGGATGCTTTTTGATCAAAATTTAACCTCTGAAAATCCCGGTCTGAATCTCGCGCCACTTGCGGTAACCTGTGACATCAGGATTGAACCGTATTACCCGACAAGGATCCCCATGGCCGAGCACGCCGCCATCGAACCCGGCTTTCACGCCATCCACGCCAATCACCTGGAAGACCTGCGACGGGCCGTGGTGTTCATCTGCCAGCAGACGCCCCTGCCACCGTTGGAGGGCGAGACCTTCCTGGTCCAGAGCAACGGTATTGCCCAGTGGCTGAAGCTGGCGCTGGCCGAAAAGCGGTCTGAGGATGGTGGCGGCGGACTGGGGATCGCCGCCGGCATGGATTTCCTGTTTCCCGCGCGCTTTATCTGGCAGGCGTACCGGGCGGTACTGCCGGCGGGGGAGGTGCCAGAGCAGTCGCCGTTCGACAAGGGCCGGCTGGTCTGGCGCCTGTACCGGTTGTTGCCGGAACTGGTTACGGACGACGCCGTGTTCACGCCACTGGCCCGGTTTCTGGACGGCTCCGACCCGGCGTTGCGGAGTTTCCAGCTGGCCGAGAAAGTCGCCGACCTGTTCGACCAGTACCAGGTTTTCCGGGCGGACTGGCTGACGGCCTGGGAGCAGGGGCGGGATGTGGTGATCACGGCCCGCAACGAGGAAAAGCCACTGGACGAGGAACGGCGCTGGCAACCCGTGCTGTGGCGGCGCCTGGTCGACGACATCGGTGCCGATGCCCACACCAGCCGCTCGCAGATCCACACCCGGTTCATGGCGCTCGGCCAATCGGCGGAGGCTCCAGCCAATCCGGGCCGGCTGCCCCGGCGCATCGTGGTGTTCGGGGTCTCCTCGCTGCCGCGCCAGGCGCTGGAAGCCCTGTCCGTGCTCAGTCGCTTCAGCCAGGTGGTGTTGTGTGTGCATAACCCCTGTCAGTTCTACTGGGCCGACATCATCAGTGACCGGGAACTGCTCAAGGCCGAACGCAAGCGCGGTATTGCCCATCCCGCGCTGTCACAGATCGGCGATCCGGACCATTTGCACCAGCACGCGAACCCATTGCTGGCCGCCTGGGGCAAGCAGGGCCGAGACTACATCCGGCTGCTGGACGAATTCGACAATCCGGACGAATACCGTGACCGGTTCCGGACCCCGGACCAGAAGATCGACATCTTTTCCGAACATGGCGAGGCGGCCAGTCCCCGCCTGCTGCACCAGCTCCAGAACGACATCTACAACCTGACCCCGCTGCAGGACATCCGCAACGAACAGCGCGAGGTGAGCCTGGCACAGGACCACAGCCTGGCCTTCCACGACGCCCACAGCCCCCAACGGGAAGTGGAAATCCTGCACGACCAGCTGCTGGCCGCGTTCAATGCCGATCCGGGCCTGCGTCCCCGGGACATCATCGTGATGGTGCCGGACATCAACGTCTACGCGCCCCATATCCAGGCCGTGTTCGGGCGCTACCAGGCCGGTCGCAAACGCCACATTCCCTACACCATCTCCGACCAGGGCCAACGCCATCACGAGCCGGTGCTGATCGCGCTGGAAACGCTGATGTCGTTGCCGCGCAGCCGGTTCGCCGTGAGTGAGATCATCAGCCTGCTGGAAGTGCCCGGCATCCGTGACCGCTTCGGCATCACCGAAGAGGAGATTCCCCTGGCCCGGCGCTGGGTGGAGGGGGCCAATATCCGCTGGGGCCTGCACGGTCGGCACCGGGAAAGCCTGGAATTGCCCGGCAATCTGGAGCGTAACACCTGGCAGGCGGGACTGCGGTCGATGTTACTGGGCTACGGCATGGGTGACGATGAGCCCTGGGCGGGCGTCCAGCCCTACGGCGAAATCGGCGGTCTGCAAGCGAGCCTGGCCGGTCGCCTTGATGCCTTCGTGCACCAGCTCGAGACGCTGTGGACCGAATTGCAGGAGCCGCGCACACCCAACGGGTGGGAGACCCTGTTCTCCGAGATGCTGGGGCAGTTTTTCCACCAGTTGGAAGGCACCGACCTGTTGCTGTTGAACCGGTTTCGCCGGCAACTGGAGCAATGGCTTGACGACGCCCTGGCCGCTGGCCTGGATGACCAGTGCCTGCCCCTGAACATCGTCAAGGATGTCCTGCTGCAGGGGCTGGACGAGGGTGGCCTGAACCAGCGCTTCCTGGCCGGCAAGGTGAACTTCGCCACCCTGATGCCGATGCGCGCCATCCCGTTCCGCCGGGTGTGCCTGTTAGGCATGAACGACGGCGATTACCCCCGGTCCCGGCCGCCGGTGGACTTCGACCTGATGGCCGAGGACTACCGCCCGGGCGACCGTTCCCGCCGGGAGGACGACCGCTACCTGTTCCTGGAGGCCCTGTTATCGGCGCGGGAGCAGCTCTACATCAGCTGGGTCGGGCGCAGCATCCGTGATGACTCGGAGCGGCCGCCGTCGGTGCTGGTCGGGCAGCTTCGGGATCATCTCGATGGTCTCTGGCAGCTACCGGATGCCCCCCAGACTCCGGTGTCGCGGGCACTGACCACCGAACATCCGTTGCAGCCGTTCAGCCGGTCTTATTTTCCCCTGGCCAACGGCGAGGCGGACGGAGCCGACTCCCGCCCGAAACCGGTGACGGAGGTTCTGCGGGCACGCAGCCTGTTCACCTACGAGCGGGAGTGGCGCACCGCCCACACTGAAGAGGCGCCGTCAGCAGCGCCAACGCCCCTGCCGTACCAGGCGCCAGAGGAACCCATCACCCTCAATGATCTGGCGCAGTTCCTGAAAAAGCCCATCGACACCTTCTACCAGCGTCGGCTCCAGGTACGTTTCGAGGCCATCGAGGACGATGACACGGACAACGAGAATTTCGATCTCAGCGGCCTGGATCGCTGGCGTCTGGACAACGAGCTGATCCAGGAAAGCCTGCTTAAGGCCGGGTCCGAAGAGGAACTGCACGAGCGATTGGAGCATACCCTGGACCGCATGGCCCGGCGCGGCGATCTGGGCATGGGCGTCACCGAACACCGGTTGCGTACGGAGCTGTCGGGGCGGCTGCCGGATCTGTTCCAACGGTATCAGGACAGCCTGGCCGACTGGCCGGAGGCGTTGGCCGAACCCCGGGTCCTGGACTACCGGTTCAGCAACGACACCGGGTCCGTTGAGCTGGTGGACCTGATCGACGGCTTGCGCGCCAACCACCAGGGTGATCTGTGCCGCCTGGTCATTGCCCGGTCGAGTCTGCTGTCGGGCTCGGGCAGCAGTCGGCGGGTACGCTACGCCAACCTGCTGCCGGACTGGATCCGGCACCTGGCCGGCCAGCTCACCGGCCAGCCGTTCGATACCCTGGTCCTGGCCAAGGAAGAGGGCAGGAAATTCCGCTTCGGGCCGCTGTCAACGGAGCAGGCCAGGGCGCATCTGGACGCCGTTCTGGCCCGCTGGATGGAGGCCACCACCCGGGTCCTGCCCCTGCAATGCGACGCCGGCTTCGCCTGGATCTACAGTTTCTACCAGAGCAAGAAATACCGGGGTGATCACGACCGGGCCATCGCCGATGCGGGGCAGGCCTACGCCCATGCCCTCGACCGGGACACCGGCTACCTCCGGGGCGCCTTTGAATCCCCGGCCGACCTGCTCGCCAGCGACGACTTCGAAGCATTGCTGCACGCGCTGTACGTCCCCCTCTGGGAAGCCGAACAGGACACCACCGCGGCGACCGCCATCGAGGCCCTGGCATGAATAACGAGATGACCCATCGCAATCCGAACCTGGATCCGCTGACCCTGCCGCTGAACGGCAGCACCCTGATCGAGGCCAGCGCCGGCACCGGCAAGACCTTCACCATCGCCATCCTGTACGTGCGCCTGGTGCTGGGTCACCAGCAACCGGAAGGCAGCCCGCTGGCCCAGGGTATGTTGCCACCCAACCTGCTGGTGGTGACCTTCACCGACGCCGCCACCAAGGAATTGCGGGACCGTATCCGGACCCGGCTGACCCAGGCCGCCGAGGTGTTTTCGGACTCGGCCGACAGTGCGGCCGCCTCACCGGAAACCGCCCTGATTTACCAGTTGCGGGATCACGGCTACCCGGACCCGGCCAGCTGGCCGGAGTGCCGCAAGAAGCTGCTGCTGGCCGCCGAGTGGATGGACGAGGCGGCGGTGTCCACCATTCACGCCTGGTGCAACCGCATGCTCAGCGAGCACGCCTTCGACAGTGGCAGCCTGTTCAAGCTGACCCTGGAAACCGACCAGAGCGATCTGCTCGACGACGTGGTCCGGGACTACTGGCGCACGTTTATCTATCCTCTCCCGAGCCAGCTCATGGAGGAAGTACTGGGTCACTGGCGTACGCCGGCGGACCTGCGCCAGGCCGTACGCAATCTGATCCCCGACGCCAACAGCCTGGGGACACCGGACGGCGACGTGACCGGCGCCATAGAGGCGATCCAGCGCCGGCGCCTTGACCGCGCCCGGGAATTGAAAGCCTACCCCTGGGCACACTGGAGAGACGAAGTGCTGGCGCTTCTGGATTCCCTGCACCAGGGCAAACGCCTGCACGGCGGCAGCAAGAAACCCATGGTCGCGGCCTGGGACACCCTGCTGGCCTGGCAGGCCTCCGATGCCCTCTATCCGGACGGCCTGGACAAGGCGGGCTTCCAGAACCAGACACCGGCGGTGCTGCCCGCCAAACTCAAGGGCGACCAACCGGCGCCCGAGCACCCGGCCTTTGACGCCATCGCCGAGCTGATCGCCTTCAGCCAGAACCTGCCCAGCGCCGAGGCCGATATTCTCAGGCACGCCACCGGCTGGATTGCCCAACGCCTGGAAGCCGAGAAACAGCAGCGGTCGGAAATGGGCTTCGACGATCTGCTGACCCGGCTGGACGACGCCCTGCATGGCCCCCGGGGCGACCAGCTCGCCGCCACCATTCGCCGCCAGTTCCCGGTGGCCCTGATCGACGAATTCCAGGATACGGACCCGGTCCAGTACCGCATCTTCAATCGCATATACCGGGTCGCGGAGAACGATCCGCACACCTGCCTGTTGATGATCGGGGACCCCAAGCAGGCCATCTATGGCTTCCGGGGGGCCGATATCTACACCTACCTGGAAGCCCGCCAAGGCGCCCGTGAGCGTACCTATACCCTGGGCCGCAATTTCCGCTCGGCCGAGCCGATGGTCAGGGCCGTAAACCGGATTTTCGGGTACGCCGACCAGACCAGCCGTGACGGTGCCTTCCTGTTTGGCCAGGGTGATACCTCACCGTTGCCATTCCAGGGCGTGGACGCCAACGGCACCAAGCGGCTCTGGGCGGTTGACGGCGAGGTCCGACCGAGCCTGACGTTCTGGACCCTGGACAGCGACGACACGGCCGGTGGCAAAGGGCGGAGCCTCGCCAAGGGAGCGGCGACGGCCGATCTGGCCGAGACCTGCGCCAGTGAGATCGCCCAGTTGCTGACCCTGGGCCAACAGGGCCGGGCCGGCTTTGCCCTGACCGGCGATCCGGTGGATGTGCAGCCGGTCACGCCCGGCGACATCGCCATCCTGGTCAACAACCGCACAGAGGCCAGCGCCGTGCGTCAGGCCCTGGGCGACCGGCGGATCAAGAGTGTCTACCTGTCCGACCGGGACTCGGTGCTGGCCTCGCCCGAGGCGGCCGAAGTGCTGTGCTGGCTCCGGGCCTTTGCCGAACCACGCCAGCTCGGCCTGGCCCGGGCGGCGCTGGCAACCCCGACCCTGGCCCAATCCTGGCACGCCCTGAACCGGCTACTGACCGACGAAATCGCGCTGGAGCGGGAAATCGAACGCTTCATGGGCTATCAGCAGCAGTGGCAGGCGCAGGGCGTGCTGCCCATGCTGCGCAGCTTCCTGATGGATTTCGATGTGCCCGGGCGTCTGCTGCAGCGGCCGGATGGCGAGCGGCGGCTGACCGACATCCTCCACATTGCCGAGCTGCTGCAGCAGGACAGCCTGCAACTGGACGGCGAACACGCCCTGGTTCACCACTTCACCCAGATCCTGCGGGCCGCGGACGACGAGGACGAGCATCGCACCCTGCGCCTGGAAAGCGACGCCGGCCTGGTGCAGGTCATTACCGTGCACAAGTCCAAGGGCCTGGAGTACCCCCTGGTGTTCCTGCCCTTCGGCACCTCGTTCCGGGCCCAGAGCGACAACCAGGCCTGGGTGCGCTACCACGATGACGACGGCCGGCTGGCGACGGTGTTCGATCCCACCCCGGCCGACATCGCCCGGGCCGATCGTGAACGCCTGGGTGAGGACATCCGCAAACTTTACGTGGCCCTGACCCGGGCCAGGTTTGCCACCTGGGTCGGCGTCGCGGCCATCGATCAGTGGTTCCGAAGCGGGCTGGGCTACCTTGTGTCAGGCGCCACCGGCGACACCGATACCGGGCCGGCCCCGACCGATTGCCTCGCGCCACTGGCCCGGGACGAAGCGGCCATTGCGGTGATACCGCTGCCGGAAACCACCGAAGTCTGCTACCACCAACCCGAACCGGAAACCCTGGGCCCAGCGCTGGTGTCCAGCCGTGAGGCGAGGGAAGACTGGTGGATCGCCAGTTACTCCGCGATCGAATACAGCGGCATGACCGGCACCGGCATCGTGTTTACCGGGGAAGTTGAAGACGCCGAGACCCAGAACCTGCTGGAGGAAAGCGCCCAGCCGGCGGACGAAGCCGTGCCGGACGCCGTCGCCGACGGGGATCATCACCAGTTTCCCCGGGGAGCCGGGCCCGGCACCTTCCTGCATGATGTACTGGAATGGTTTACCCAGCAGGGGTTCCGGACGGTTGTGGATAACCCGTCACTGCTCCGGGATTACCTCACCCGTCGCTGCACCACGCGCGGCTGGGGTGACTGGGTGGTGCCGCTTGAGCGCTGGTTGCTGAGCCTTATTCGCCAACCCCTGCCGCTGCAGCGGGACGCCTCCGAACGGGTCAGTCTGGCCGACCTGGGCCAACTGCGACCGGAGCTGGAATTCTGGTTCGAAAGCTGCAACGTCAGTACCCGGACCCTGGACAGCCTGGTCAGCGAATACACCCTGAACGGGGCCGACCGCCCCCAGGCCGAACCTGGCCGGTTCAATGGCATGCTCAAGGGCTTTATCGACCTGGTGTTCGAACATGGGGGGCAGTATTACGTGCTCGACTACAAGTCCAATACCCTCGGCGAGGACGACCACGCGTACACGGACCAGGCCATGGGCGAGGCCATCCTCGACAAGCGCTACGACCTCCAGTACGTACTCTACCTGTTGGCACTGCATCGGCTGTTGAAGGCAAGGTTGCCGAACTACGATTACGACCGCCACGTTGGTGGCGCCGTCTACCTGTTCCTTCGCGGCTACCGGGCGGCCAGTTGTGGCGCGTTCACCGACAAGCCACCCCGACTGCTGATCGAACGACTGGACGCACTGTTCGACGGTGAGTACGGACCCGGGGAGGCGGCCGCATGAGCAAAACCCGTCACTCCGACCAGCAGTTCGCACTGGACCTGGATACCGATCCCCGGCCGACCACCGCGCCTGCAATCGATACCCGGGACCCGTTTACCGACGCCCGGACCATGGACCAGTTGCTCGACCAGTGGCAGCAACGGGGCTGGCTGAGGCCACTGGACGTCGGGTTTGCCCGCCTGATCCGCACGCTGACCCAGGAACAGGGCGAGCCGACCCCGCCTCTGTTGGTGTTGCTGGCTGCGCTGGTCTCTCACCAGGTTGGCCGGGGCCACGTCTGTGTAGACCTCGCCAACCTGCTGCAGGACGCCGACGGAACACTGGCCCTGCCACCGGACGAGGCTGAACCGGCAGCCACCGCCAACGACGCCGGGACCACGGCGACGCCCGCTCCCGGAGAAATCCTGGCCCGGGTCAACCTGAACGACTGCCTGGACGCTCTGGCAAAGGTTTCGGCGGTAAGTGATGGCTCACTGACGTCACCTTTGGTGCTGCAAGGTACTCGCCTTTACCTGCGCCGGCTCTGGCGCTACGAGCGCCGGATTGCCGAAGGTATCCACGCCCGGCTGGCGCTGACTTCGCCGCTCGCGGATCCCGGCTCCGACGCGGCGGGCGCCCTGGGTGAAGCTCTGACGATCCTGTTTGGCGGTGGACCCGATGTCGATTATCAACAGGTCGCCTGCGCGCTGGCTGCCCGCAACCGGTTTGCCGTGATTACCGGGGGACCGGGCACCGGTAAGACCACCACGGTGGTCAATCTGCTCGCCGCCCTGCAGTCAGTCGCCAGCCAGTCGCCACAACGCGACGGCCGGAAATACCGGATCCGGTTGGCCGCCCCCACGGGCAAAGCGGCCGCCCGCCTGAACGAATCCATTGCCGGCGCCGCCAGCCGACTGCCACTGGACCGGCTGCCCGGTCAGGTCACGCTTGAGGACATTCCGACCCGGGTGACCACCTTGCACCGACTGCTCGGCAGCCGGCCCGATACCCGCCGGTTCCGCCACAACCGGGACAACCCGCTGCTGGTGGATATTCTGGTGATCGATGAGGCGTCGATGGTGGACGTTGATCTGATGGCGTCGGTGTTCGAGGCCCTGCCGCCAACCGCGCAGCTGATCCTGCTCGGGGACAAGGACCAACTGGCGTCGGTGGACGCCGGCGCGGTGCTGGGCGAGCTGTGCCAGCGGGCAACCGCGGCTCACTACACACCGGATACCGCCAACTGGCTGTCGTCGGTGATTGGCTGCACCCTGCCGGACACCCTGATGGATCCCCGGGGGCAAAGGCTGGATCAGGCGGTGGCCATGTTGCGCAAGAGTTACCGCTTTGGTGAGGGCAGTGGCATCGGCAAACTCGCGGAGGCGGTCAATGCCAACGCCCTGGACTCGGCCATGCTAACAGCCTGTCGTGACGGGGCGTTCGCTGACGTGATCTGGCTCAACGGCGGGACCCGACGGCCGGCCCCGGACGAGACCCTGGCGCGGATTGCCGATCATGCCATCACGGGTAGCCCGGAGGCCTTCCGCAACCAGGGACGGGGGCGTCAGGTGAGTTCCCGGCCATTGCCACCGCCAGTGGGCTACGGTGATTACCTGTCGCTGCTGAACCAGCATCGCCTCACCGCAGACAGCGGGCGGGACGAATGGGATGAGCTGGCCCGGCAGGTACTCGGGGCGTTCTCGGACTTTCAGGTGCTCTGTGCGCTGCGCAAGGGCCCCTGGGGCGTGGACGGCATCAACGACCTGGTGGCGCGCCAGCTGCTGGCCCACCGGCTGATTCCGAGGGCCGAAGGCTGGTATTCGGGCCGACCGGTGCTGGTGACCGGCAACGACTACAACCTGGGCCTGATGAACGGTGACATCGGCATCACCCTGTCGGTGCCCTGGGACCGGGATCATGACGGCCAGCCCACGCCAACCCTGCGAGTGGCCTTCCCGTCCGCCGATGGCAGCGACGGGATCCGCTGGATTTCACCAAGCCGGCTGCAACAGCTGGAAACCGTGTACGCGATGACGGTGCACAAATCCCAGGGGTCGGAGTTCAACCACACCTGCCTGGTACTGCCGGACCGTCTCAGCCCGGTGATGACCCGAGAACTGATCTACACCGGTATAACCCGGGCCCGGAACTGGTTCAGCCTGATCACCGGCGACGCCGGGGTCTTCCAGGACAGCGTCAAACAACGGGTCGTTCGGGCGTCGGGCCTCGCCGAGGGGCTTATCGGGCGCTAACGTTCAGCGTCGTCCGGTCCGGCCTCGGTGACACCCCGGTGCTGCTGTTCCCAGAGCCGGGCATAGTGGCCCTGCCGCGCCAGCAGATCGGTGTGGTGGCCGCTTTCGACAATCCGGCCACCGTCCATGACCAGGATGGTGTCGGCGTCACGGATGGTGGACAGCCGATGGGCAATCACCAGGGTGGTCCGCTGTCGGCTGACTTCCCGGAGCGCGCCCAGGATCGCCTGCTCCGAGAGCGAATCCAGCGACGAAGTCGCCTCATCCAGGATCAACAGGGGCGGATTTTTCAGGATGACCCGGGCTATGGCCACCCGCTGTTTCTCGCCCCCGGACAGTTTCAGTCCGCGTTCACCAACCCGCGTTTCGTACCCCTCCGGCAGGCTGTGGATAAAGCTGTCCAGATGGGCCATGCGGGCGGCCCGATGGACGTCAGCCTCGGTGGCGTCGGGCCGGCCATAGGCCAGGTTTCGGTACAGGGTGTCGTTGAACAGCACGGTATCCTGGGGCACCACGCCAATGACGGCGCGCAGGCTGTCCTGGGTAACGTTCCGGATGTCCTGGCCGTCGATACCGATGGCGCCGTCATCCACATCGAAGAACCGGAAAAACAGGCGCGCCAGGGTGGACTTGCCCGCGCCACTGGCGCCGACAACCGCCACGGTGTGGCCAGCGGGAATGCGGAAATGCACGTCGTTCAGGATGGGCCGGTCCGGCCGGTAGGCAAAATGGACGTGATCGAACACCACCTCCCCGTCGGTCACCGCCAGGGGCTTGGCGTCCGGGGCATCCTCGATGCCGGGCTTGTCCCCAAGCAGGCCAAACAGGCGCTCCACATTGACCAGGGCCTGTCGGATCTCGCGATAGACAAATCCCAGGGCATTGAGGGGAATAAACAACTGGAGCAGGTAGGCGTTGATCATGGTGAAATCGCCCAGGGTAATGGTTCCGCTGGCCACCTCACGTACCGCCATGGCCATGATCACAATCAGCGCCACCCCGATGATCAGGGCCTGACCGGCATTCAGCACCGCCAGTGACAGGCGGTTTTTCAGGCGCGCCTGCTCCCACTCCTGCAGATCCTGGTCGTACAACTCGGCTTCGAAGGCCTCATTGTTGAAGTACTTTACCGTCTCGTAGTTGAGCAGGCTGTCCACCGCCCGGGAATTGGACTGGTTGTCCCGGGCGTTGGCTTCACGCACAAAGTGGGTTCGCCACTCGGTCACCCGGATGGAAAAGAGCACGTACACCACGACCGATACCAGGATGGCAACCACGTAGCCGACGTTGAACACCACCAGGAGGATGCCGGCAACCATCAGGATTTCCAGCAGGGTGGGGACGATGTTGAACAGGGTGAAACGCAACAGGAAACTGATGCCATTGGTGCCGCGTTCAATGTCTCGGGCGAGGCCACCGGTCTTGCGGTCCAGGTGGAACGCCAGTTCCCGGTTGTGTAAGTGCCGGAACACCCTCAGCGACACCCGGCGCATGGCCCGCTCGGCGACCCGGGCGAACACGGCGTCCCGCAACTCACTGAACAGCGTGGCACCAAACCGCAGCAAACCATAGGCGACCACCAGCAATACCGGTATCCACAGCACCAGGTCTCCGGTTCGGTTCTGGTCCAGGTAATCGACGATGTACTTGAGCGCCACCGGTGTTGCCACCGTCGCGACCTTGGCAAGGACCAGCAGCCCCAGGGCCAGAATTACCCGCCCGCGGAACTCCGCCAGGTAGGGCCAGAGACCGGCGATGACTTTCCAGTCGGGTTTGTGATGGGCGGGATAATCGTTGTCGGCGTAGGCGCGCACAGAAATTTCCTTGTCGGACAGGGCAAAGCAACGGCAGGGGCCGTATGATGAACGTCGGCAACAGAGTGTACCGCAATCCCGGGCCGGTTCATGTCCGCGGAATGTACGTTGAACCCAGGAGGCAGATCATCCACACCCGTCATCGCCAGGCCCTGAAGCTGGTCATCGAATTCATCGGCCCGTATCGCAAGGCCGTGGCCGGAGCCCTGGTGGCCCTGGTGGTCACCGCTGGTATCACCCTGGGGCTGGGGCAGGGCCTGCGCATCCTGGTCGATCAGGGGCTGGCAACGGAATCGCCGGCCATGCTGGCCCGGGCCATCGGCCTGTTCTTTGTGCTCGTGCTCGGGCTCGCCTTCGGCTCCTTCGCCCGCTTCTACCTGGTGTCCTGGATCGGGGAGCGGGTGGTGGCGGACATCCGCAAGAAGGTGTTCAACCATCTGATCGATCTACATCCCGGATTTTTCGAACAGAACCGGGCGCTGGAAATCCAGTCCCGGTTCACCGCCGACACCACCGTGCTGCAGTCGGTGATCGGCTCCACCGTCTCCATTGCTCTTCGTAATGCCCTCATGCTTGTGGGCGGCCTGATCCTGCTGTTCGTCACCAACGCCAAGCTGGCCAGCATTATCCTGCTGGGTTTTCCCCTGGTGATTGCCCCAATCCTGTTTTTTGGCCGGCGGGTGCGACAGCTGGCGCGCCTGAGTCAGGACCGGGTGGCCGATGTGGGCAGCTATGTGGGTGAGAACCTGACCCAGATAAAGACCGTCCAGGCCTTCAACCATCAGCCCCACGACCGGCGGTTTTTCGCCGAGGTGTCGGAGAAGGCCTTTGCCATTGCCCGGGAACGCATCCGTCAGCGGGCCTGGCTGACCACCCTGGCGATCTCTCTGGTGATGGGTGCCGTCGGTGTCGTGCTCTGGATCGGGGGCCTGGACGTGATCCACGGGCGGATTTCGCCGGGCGAGCTGGCCGCATTCGTGTTCTACAGCCTGCTGGTCGGGGTTGCCGCCGGGGCCATCAGCGAGGTGATCGGCGAACTCCAGCGAGCCGCCGGCTCCGCCGCGCGCCTGTTCGAACTGCTCAGAACCGAGCCCGCCTTCGCTGGCCGAGCAACAGGCGGCGGTAGACTGCCCGACCGGGTGAACGGCGCCATCGCGATCGAGGAACTGACCTTCCATTATCCCGGGCGTCAGGCCCTGCCGGCCCTGGTGGATTTCTCGTTGGCCGTCGAAGCCGGGGAAACCCTGGCGTTGGTGGGCCCCTCCGGCGCCGGCAAATCCACCCTGTTCGACCTGTTGCTGCACTTCTACCAACCCGACCAGGGACGCATCCTGATTGACGGTGTGGATGCCAGTTCGCTGTCGTTGTCGGAACTGCGAAATTGCTTCGCGCTGGTGCCCCAGAATCCGGCGCTGTTCCATGGCACGGTGGCGGACAATATCCGCTACGCCCGCCCCGATGCCAGTGTCGACGACGTACGGGAGGCAGCCCGGGTCGCCCACGCCCACGAGTTCATCGAGGCGCTGCCGCAGGGCTACGACACCCGGTTGGGGGACGCCGGCCTGGGGCTCTCAGGGGGGCAGAAGCAGCGGCTCGCGATTGCCCGTGCGCTCCTGGCCAACGCGCCTATACTGCTATTGGATGAGGCAACCAGCGCCCTGGATGCGGAAAGCGAACACCTGATCCAGCGGGCCATGCCGGCGTTGACCGCCGGCCGGACCACGCTGGTGATTGCCCATCGCCTGGCCACGGTCAGGGATGCCGACCGGATTGCGGTTCTGGACCAGGGTCGATTGCAGGCGGTCGGGAGTCACGAGGAGCTGATGCGGAACAATGCGCTGTATCGACGTCTGGCTCAACTTCAATTCCGCGACGAGGCGACATCGGCGTGAGCGATGTCCACGTTGGTCGGTTTGTGGTTCCTGCCCGTACTCCTTACACTGGTTAATGAACGATTCGAACCTGAACTCAGGGAGAAGGCAAAGTGAGCAATAAAGAATTGCAGGCACTCAAAGAACGCTATGTTGCAGCGGGCGCGGCAAGTCCCAATGAACAGTTTGCCGATCACGCAACCAACGCAGAACTCTGGGATGCGGATGGCAAGCGGATGATCGACTTCGCCGGCGGTATCGGTGTACTCAACATCGGCCATCGGCATCCGAAGGTCGTGGAGGCAGTGAAGGCGCAGCTGGACAAGCTGATGCACACCTGCCAGACGGTCATGCCCTATGAGGGCTACGTCAAGCTGGCCGAGAAACTCAGTGGTGTGGTTCCGGTTCGGGGGCACGCCAAGGTGATGCTCGCCAACTCCGGTGCCGAGGCCCTGGAAAACGCGATCAAGATCGCCCGCGCCGCCACCGGTCGGACCAACGTGATCTGTTTTGACGGCGGTTACCATGGCCGGACCTTCTACACCATGGCCATGAACGGCAAGGCCGCTCCCTATCAGACCGACTTTGGCCCGATGCCGGGCACGGTCTACCGTGCGCCCTATCCGGTTCCGTACCACGGGGTCAGCGAAGACGAAGCGCTTCGTGGCCTGAAGATGGCCATGAAAGCGGATTCGCCGGCCAAGGACACCGCCGCCATTGTCATCGAGCCGGTTCTGGGCGAGGGCGGTTTCTACGCGGCACCCACCAGCTTCCTGAAGGAAATCCGCAAGATCTGCGACGAGAACGGGATCCTCATGATCGTGGACGAGGTCCAGAGCGGGTTCGGCCGGACCGGGAAGATGTTTGCCATCGAACACAGTGGCGTCGAGCCGGACATGATGACCATGGCCAAGAGCATGGCGGACGGCATGCCGATCTCGGCCATCGTTGGTACCGACAAGCATATGGATGCGTCCGGCCCCAACTCCCTGGGTGGCACCTACACCGGCAGCCCAACGGCCTGCGCCGCGGCGCTGGCCGTGTTTGAGGTGTTCAAGGAAGAGGACATCCTGGGCAAGGCTCAGCGTCTGGGTGACAAGCTGAAGCAGCGCTTCAGTCAGTGGCAGGAACAGTTCGCGCATGTGGACAACGCCCGGAACCTCGGCCCGATGGCCGCCTTTGAGCTGGTGGAAAGCAAGGACACGCGGGTACCCAAGCCGGAACTGGCGGCAGCGGTCGCCAAGAAGGCCAAAGAGAAAGGCCTGATCCTGCTGAGCTGCGGCATGTATGGCAATACCCTGCGCTTCCTGATGCCAGTGACGATTGAAGATGAGGTGCTGGAAGAGGGACTGGCGATTGTCGAGGAGAGTCTCAAGGAGGTGGGTGCCTGATCGGCACTAGCCAATACGAGAATCGAGGAAAGCCGGGCAGTACGCCCGGCTTTTTTGTGTCCCGGGTGCCGGTGGCAGCGACACGGATCCCTCGGCGCAGGTGGTCTGGCAGTCGGGCGCGAACAATCGGCTGGAAACGGGTAACGCCGGGTCCTCGACAAGTACCTCGGGTTCCTTTTGAGGGCGGTTACGTCCGGACTCTGATTCGTCGTATACTGCCGAGAAGTCTTCCGGCAGTGCTTGTCAGCCTGCTGTTGTTCCACCAACCAGGCTAAACCATGACGTCTCCGAGTTCCCCGAACAGACCCGATCACAAGCCCAGGCCCTGGGTGGACTTACTGGTCAGTATCATCATTCCTTCGGTCATCCTGATGAAATTCAGCGGTGACGAGCATCTGGGCAGCGTCAACGCGTTGATCATCGGTCTGGCGTTTCCGCTCGGCTGGGGCCTGTTCGAATTGATCCGCTATCGCAAGAAAAACTTCATTGCGGTCCTGGGTTTGATCAGCGTGGGCCTGACCGGTGGCATTGGGTTGCTGGAACTCGACGCCGGCTGGCTGGCCGTCAAGGAGGCGGCAGTGCCGGCGGTCATCGGCCTGGCCGTACTGGTATCCACGCGCACCAAATACCCGCTGGTACGAACCCTGCTCTACAACCCCAACGTGCTGGACGTGCACAAGATCCACGAGTCACTGGAGGAAAAGGGTAGGGTTGACGAGTTCGAGGCGCGCCTGCTCAAGGCCAGCTACTTTTTTGCCGGTACCTTCCTGTTCTCCTCGATCATGAACTATGTGATTGCCCGCTGGATTGTGACCAGCCCGTCCGGCACCGAGGCGTTCAACGAGGAACTTGGCCGGATGACACTGGTGAGTTACCCGATGATCGCGATTCCGTCGATGATCATGATGATGCTGATCTTCTACTACCTCTGGCGCACCATCCGACGGTTGACCGGCTATACCCTGGAGGAGGTGATGGCGCCTCATCTGGCGGAAAAAGAAAAGCAGAAGCGGAACTCGGGCAAGCAAACCGGGGGCTGATGGCTTCCAGACTGCCCTTTCAGGACACGAAGGGGCGATGAAAAAAAAGCGGCGAGGATGACATCCTGCGCCGCTTTTTTTCTGGCCGGTTCAGCCGAGAGTTACACGTCCAGGTTGGTCACTTCCAGTGCGTTGGTCTGGATGAAGTCCCGACGTGGTTCGACGTCATCACCCATCAGCGTGGTGAAGATCTGGTCGGCGGCGAAGGCGTCCTCGATGGTCACCTTCATCATGCGGCGGGTTTCCGGATCCATGGTGGTCTCCCACAGCTGTTCCGGGTTCATCTCGCCCAACCCCTTGTAGCGCTGGATGTTCAAACCACGCTGCGCTTCCTTCATCAGCCACGCCAGGGCGCCCTCAAAGGACAGCACCGCCTGCTTGCGCTCGCCGCGCTGGATGAAGGCGCCGTCTTCGATCAGGCCCTCCAGGGTTTCGCCCATGCGGGCGATGGCGGCGTAGGAGGACGATTCGAAGAACTCGTGATTGAACACGTGCTCATGGGGAATACCGTGGACATAGATGGTGACCTTGGGCAGGAACAGATCCCGCTCCGGGTCCTTGGTCACCGAGAAGGTGTACTTGGTGCCGGTACGGGTATCCAGGGTCAGACCCTCGCCCAAGCGCGCTACCCAGCGGGCTACCGCGGCCTCGTCCTTCAAGTGCTCGGACTTGAGGGTGACGTTATCGAGCATCTGCTCCAGAACCTTGGCCGGATAGGCCCGCGACAGGCGATCAATCATCGCCATCACCGCCTGGTAATCCTTGACCATGGTTTCCAGGGCGGAATCCTTGAGGGCGGGCGCATCCGGATTGACGAACAGCTGGGCGCCTTCCAGAGCGGTCTGGGTCAGGTAGGCTTCCTTGGCTTTCTCGTCTTTCAGGTACTGCTCCTGCTTGCCGCGCTTGACCTTGTACAGGGGCGGCATCGCGATGAAGACGTGGCCACGCTCGATGATTTCCCGCATCTGGCGGAACAGGAACGTCAGCAGCAGGGTCCGGATATGGGAACCGTCAACGTCCGCGTCCGTCATGATGATGATGGAATGGTAACGCAGCTTGTCCGGGTTGAATTCCTCCCGGCCGATCCCGCAACCGAGGGCGGTGATCAGGGTCCCCACTTCCACAGACGACAGCATCTTGTCGAATCTCGCCTTCTCGACG
Organism: Marinobacter arenosus; assembly: GCF_019264345.1. Classification (NCBI taxonomy): domain Bacteria; kingdom Pseudomonadati; phylum Pseudomonadota; class Gammaproteobacteria; order Pseudomonadales; family Marinobacteraceae; genus Marinobacter; species Marinobacter arenosus. Next base: position 2,469,168 of record NZ_JAHVAO010000001.1, on the reverse strand, counting down.
TTCAGGATCTTACCCTTCAGCGGCAGGATGGCCTGGGTCTTGCGATCACGGCCCTGCTTGGCACTACCGCCGGCCGAGTCACCCTCCACAATGAACAGTTCGGAGAGGGCCGGGTCCTTTTCCTGACAGTCCGCCAGTTTGCCCGGCAGACCGGCAATATCCAGAGCGCCTTTCCGGCGGGTCATGTCCCTGGCCTTACGCGCGGCCTCGCGCGCCCGGGCCGCCTCGATCATCTTGTTGACGATCAGCTTGGCTTCGTTGGGCTGCTCCTGCAGGTAGTCGGCGAAGCTCTGGTAGAGCTCCTGTTCGACGGCGGTCTTCACCTCCGAGGACACCAGCTTGTCCTTGGTCTGGGAGGAGAACTTGGGATCCGGCACCTTGACGCTGATGATCGCGGTCAGGCCTTCCCGGGCGTCGTCGCCGGAGGTACTGACCTTGGCTTTCTTGCCGAGGCCTTCGTGTTCGATGTAATTGTTCAGGGAACGGGTCAGCGCGGCGCGGAATCCGGCCAGGTGCGTACCACCATCCCGCTGCGGGATGTTGTTGGTAAAGCAGAAGATGTTTTCCTGGAAGGCATCGTTCCACTGCATGGAGACTTCAACGACGATGCCGTCTTCCCGCTCGCGGTTGAAATGAAACACCCGGTTAATCGGGGTCTTGTTGGTGTTCAGATGCTCAACAAAAGCACGCAGACCGCCTTCGTACTCGAACACCTCCTCCTTGCCGCTGCGCTCGTCGGTCAGTCGAATCCGCACGCCACTGTTCAGGAACGCGAGTTCCCGCAGGCGCTTGGCGAGGATGTCGTAATGGAATTCGATGTGAGTGAAGGTTTCCGGTGACGGAATAAAGTGCACCTTGGTACCGGAAGCATCGGTTTCACCGACCGCGGCCAGGGGCGCGTTCGGCACCCCGTGGGTGTAGCTCTGCTCGTAGACCTTGTTGTCCCGACGAATGGTCAGCGTGAGGGTAGAGGAGAGGGCGTTAACCACCGACACCCCAACGCCGTGCAGACCACCGGAGACCTTGTAGGAGTTGTCATCGAACTTACCGCCGGCGTGTAGGACGGTCATAATGACTTCGGCGGCGGAAACGCCTTCCTCCTCATGGATGTCGACGGGAATGCCCCGGCCATTATCCTTTACGGTGATGGACTCGTCCGGGTGGATGATGACACCGATTTCGGAGCAGTAGCCAGCCAGAGCTTCATCAATGGAGTTGTCCACCAACTCAAACACCATGTGGTGCAGACCCGTGCCATCATCGGTATCCCCGATGTACATGCCCGGCCGCTTCCGTACCGCATCCAGTCCTTTCAAGACCTTGATACTGGAGGAATTGTAGTTCGATTCGCTCATTAGAGACTCCTGAAGGGTGTGCCGGTTTGGCTGGGCCTGGCCGTGGTGCTCTCGATCACAGGTCCCGCTTGGCCGGTTCTATTCTTCCGTCAATTTGCCATGTTCCACGTGGAACATTCTGTATTCGGGCGCATCGCCAGCCGGCCACAACACCCCGGGTTCGGGGTGCTCGATGGACGTGATAAACACCTGGCATCGCAACGCCTGTAATTTCCGAGCCAGCATGGCCCGATGGCCCACATCCAGCTCGGCATTAATATCGTCGAGCAAAAACGTCACCTGCTTACCCAGCTCACTCAACACCATGCCCTGGGCAATTTTCATCAGGATAACGAGGGTTTTCTGCTGGCCCCTGGAGAACGTCTCCGCTACCGGCCGGCCTTGAAATTTTAACCGGATGTCAGCGCGATTGGGCCCATACAACGTGTGCCCCATCCGCCGTTCCTGCTCCCGGTGACTGGCCAGAATATCAACCAGCGACTGGCTGGTATCCCAGCCGGGATAGAACTCCAGTTTCAGCCCCTGAGTCCACCCAACATCCACCTCCTGAACCAGCGCTTCGAACGCTGTCTTGAAGCGGGTAAAGGCGGTTTGTCGAGCGTCGCTGATCCGCTCGCTCAGAGCTGCATACTGGGTATCCCAGACCCGCAGCAGTGCTTCGTCTAGTCTACCATTTCTCAGCGTTTGATTCCGCTGCGATGTCACTCTCTGGCATTGCTGCCACACCCCAGCGAAGGAAGGTTCCACGTGGAACACTGCCCAATCCAGAAACTGCCGACGCTTACCCGGACCACCCGCCACAATATCAAAGACACCGGGATCAATGACCGACACCGGTAGATGCATGGCCAGCGACGACAGGCTCCGAACACCTTCGCCATCAACCCGCAGGGTGGTTTCCTTTTGCATGACATCACGGGCGATGCCCACGCGATGGGCAATACCCTCGGTGGCATTGCCCGGTCCGCCATCCAGTCCGCGGTCCAGACCGCCAAAAACCGTAAACTGCTGTTCGCCGTGACTGACCACCGCCTGGTGACGGCTGACCCGAAACGACCGGCCCAGACCCAGATAGCCAATGGCTTCCAGAACGCTGGTTTTACCGCTGCCATTTTCACCGTAAAGGAGATTGAACGAAGGGGAGAAGCTTACCGGCGCAGACGACAGATTACGGAAGTGCTGGGTCTGGAGTTTCACTAGCGCCATAGAAACGGGAACTCGAGAGAGTGGTGGGGAGCCTTGCAGGCGACCACAAAAAAGGCAGCGTCACCGCAGGTGCAACGCTGCCCTAGTGTACAAAAGCCCGCCCGGGAAGGCGAGGCATGCCGTCTCAGTGCAGCATGTTCAGCCGCTCATCCATGAACACGTCCATTTCCGGCGCGAGAATGTGCACGTAGCGGTCGAAGTACAGGAACTGCTTGAGCAGGAGCGCAAATTCCCGGGGGAAGTGCAGACCGTGGCTTTCGCCGATTTTCACCATATCCATCAGAATATGATTCACATCGTCTTCGGCCTGGTCCGCCTCGTAGGGCACCTGGTCCGGTACCATCTTGTCCATTTGCTGATACAAGCGGCGAAGGTCACCCGCCAGTTCGTCCACCCGAACCGTCTGATGAGTGACACCGATTCGAATCATGGCATCCGCCATCCCTTCGAAGTTCCCCACCATCACGGACGAGATAAAGTCGCTCACCGCCTGCCAGGTATCCGGTTTGATCCGACCAACAATGCCGAAATCAATGAATCCGACCCGACCATCCTTCAGCACCATCAGATTGCCGGCGTGGACATCCGCGTGGAAGAACTCGCACTGGGTCAGACTCGCAAACCAGGTGTTCATCGCGGTGATCAGGGTCCGCTCCGGATCACGGGCATACCCCCGTATGCTTTCCAGATCCGTCAACGGCACACCGTGGAAACGTTCCATCGTCAGAATCCGACGGGTACTGCAGTGTTCGTACACCAGCGGTACCGTCGCCTCTTCGTTATGGGAATCGTGCAGGAAGTTGCGGAACACCTTCAGGTTGTTCGCTTCCTTGATGAAGTCGCACTCCTCCATCATGGTGCGCTGGATCTCTTCCACGATACCGGACAGTGACGTCCAGGACAGTTTCGGTGCCAGTGTTTCCAGAATACGCGCGGACAGATAGAGGAAGTTCAGGTCCGTCAGCAGAATGTTTTCCACACCCGGCTTCTGCACCTTGATCACCACATCCTCGCCGGTGACCAGACGCGCCGCATGAACCTGGGCGATGGAAGCGGAAGCCAGGGCCACGGGGTCAATGTCCGAATACACCTGATCCAGCGGACGGCCGAGCTCGTCCCGAATGATTTTCTTGATCACACCGAAGGGCAGGTTGGGAGTTTTATCCAGGCAGTACTGGAACTCCTCAACGTACTCTTTCGGGAAAAAGGTCGGTGAACTGGCGATGAACTGACCCAGTTTGATGTAGGTTGCGCCCAGCGATTCGAACGTCTGGCGAAGCAACCGTGGGGTCGGGGGTCTGTCCCCCCGGACCCAATTGACACCTGTGCGCCCCAGCACGGACAGCGTCTGTCCAATCCTGAATGCGCCTTTGATTCCGTTCGCCACGGTGCCCATGTTATTCCTCCTATAGCCTCATTGGCATAACCACATAGAGGCAGCGGTTATCAGTCTGGGATTCGATCAAGGCACTGCTGTTGGGATTGGACAGGGTGATCTTCACCTGGTCGTCATCCAGTGCGTTCATGACATCCACCAGGTAGCCTACATTAAACCCGATCTGAAGGGATTCGCCCTGATAGTCCACCGGCAGCGCGTCTTCGGCCTGTTCCTGATCCGGGTTGTTGGCGAACACCTGAAGCTCGTTCGGCGCCAGGTTCAATCGCACACCCCGAATGTTTTCATGGGACAGAATGCCCGCCCGCTGCAGGGTGTTCTTCAGCGTGGCCCGGTCCGCCATCACGATCTTGTCACCGCCCCGGGGGATGACCCGGTTGTAGTCCGGGAACTTGCCCTCGATCAGTTTGGAGGTAAAGGTGTACGCGCCCACCGTTGCCCGCAGGTGGTTGTCACCAATCACCAGGGTCACCGGAGTATCCACATCATCCAGCAACCTTGCCAGTTCAAGAACACCCTTGCGGGGAACAATCACCTGACGGGCTTCGGGACAGCCGGTTTGCAACTCGAGCCCGGCCATCGCCAGGCGATGACCGTCCGTCGCCACCGTGCGCACATGGCCCTGATCGACTTCCAGCAACAACCCGTTCAGATAGTAACGGACGTCCTGCTGGGCCATGGCAAACGCGGTCGCGTCCAACATCCGACCCAATTCCTTCTGCGGCAGCTCGAGTCGGAAACTCTCCGCTTCATCTTCCACGTTGGGGAAATGCTCAGCCGGCAGCGTTGACAAGGTAAAGTGGCTCTTGCCACACCGCAGGTGCAACCGGTCACCTTCCAGCGCCAATTCGATCGGCGCTTCCTCACCCAGCGCCCGACAGATATCCGCCAGTTTGCGCGCCGGGACGGTAATCTGCCCTGGCTGATCCACGTGCACCGGCGTCACCCGGCCCACCAGTTCAACCTCCATATTGGTCCCGGTCAGGGTCAGGGTGTTGTCCTCGGCCACCAGCAACACGTTGGACAGCACGGGCATGGTTTGTTTCTTTTCCACCACGCCAGCAATGCTTTGCAGCGGGGTGAGCAGGGATTCACGGCTGATCGTCAGTTTCATGGCACTCAGCTTTCTTTTAGGTTGGAAGGGTGAATGTTATGCGCCAACGCCCGGTATCAGGTGGTCAGCAATCTCATAAAGTTCTGATAATCTTCGCGGATACCGGGATCGGTCTCCTGTAGCTCCACGATTTTCTTGCACGCGTGCAACACGGTGGTGTGGTCCCGGCCACCAAAGGCATCCCCGATCTCCGGCAGACTGTGATTGGTCAGCTCCTTGGACAGGGCCATCGCCACCTGCCGGGGCCGCGTCACCGTCCGGGTCCGGCGTTTGGACAACAGATCGGCCACCTTGATCTTGTAGTACTCCGCCACCGTTCGCTGGATATTATCGATGCTGACCTGCTTTTCATGCAGCGCCAGCAGATCTTTCAGGCTTTCCCGAATGAACGGCGGGGTAATCTCCGACCCCGTGAAGTGAGCATTCGCTATCACCAGACGCAGCGCTCCCTCTAACTCACGCACATTGGAACGAATCTTCTGGGCAATAAAGAACGCCGCCTCACTGCTCAGTTTGACGTTCGCCTGGTCGGCTTTTTTCATCAGGATGGCAACCCGGGTCTCCAGCTCCGGTGGTTCCACCATCACCGTCAGGCCCCAGCCAAACCGGGACTTCAACCGCTCTTCCATGTCCACGATCTCTTTCGGAAACCGGTCGCAGGTAACGATCACCTGCTGGCCACCCTCGAGCAACGCATTAAAGGTGTGGAAGAACTCTTCCTGCGACCGCTCCTTCCGGGCGAAGAACTGGATATCGTCAATCAACAACGCATCCACCGACCGGTAGTACCGCTTGAACTCGTTAATCGCGTTCAGCTGCAGGGCCTTGACCATGTCCGCCACGAACCGCTCCGAGCGCAGGTAGGCCACCTTGGCCTTGGGATTCCGGCGCACGATCTCGTTTCCGATCGCGTGCATCAGGTGGGTTTTACCCAGGCCAACCCCACCGTAGAGGAACAGCGGATTGTAGGCGCCCCCCGGGTTCTCCGCGACCTGCATGGAGGCCGCCCGGGCCAGTTGGTTTGATTTACCTTCGACAAAGGTTTCGAAGGTAAAGCCTTCGTTCAGGAAGCTCTGGTGCTTTATATCACCCTCGACCTGCACCGGCCGACGCTCGTTCTGGGACTTGGGACGCACCGCCGTATTGTTGCCAACACTGACCGCGACACCTTTTTCTTCCTCCGTGACCCGGCTGCCGCTCTCCTCCTGAACCGCTCCATTAACCTTGACCGGCACTTCCGAACGGGTAACCGGCTCGCTTTCGCGAGGGGCGGAACCAACCTTCATGTTGACCCGGGGCGCCTGTCCGCCATTCAGGTCCTTTAACACTTCTTCTATACGCCGGAGGTATTTCTCGTTGACCCAATCCATCACGAACCGGTTCGGGGCGAACAGCATCAACTGCCCTTCGCGGTGATCGGACTGAAGGGGCCTGAGCCAGGTGTTGAACTGTTGTGCGGGAAACTCATCCCGGAGTACTTCAAGACATTGATGCCACATACTGTTCGGCACGACAGCCTGCTCCCGATAACCCAGAAATGTCTCAGATCAGAATGACGAGACGTCCAATCCAAAGAGATGACTTCGGATTCTAACCCGACGGCCCACCCAGTGAAAGGGTAAAACCGGTTTCATAAACAGCCTGTGGAAATTAAAAAACAATTTTATCAGCCTGTTACGAACTTACCTACAGGGTTGTGTACAGAATTTTTTTGCTCCGTAACTTACCCACACCCCTGTGTGTACACCCCACCGTCAACCCTGTGTGAAACCACCGGACGGATCGGTGGATAACTTCCCCCTGGCGGACCAGGTGGACTTATTCACATTTCGTGTGGCATCCATCCACAGGGCTCATCGGCATTTGTCACAACCCTTATCAATACCGTAACATCCTGGCTAAAATAGGCTTTTATCGCTTATCCACAGAAAACAGGCTGCGTAATAACAGTAATAATTAATCTTTAAAGAGAATTCTAAAAAGACCTATAGATTTAATTACCGACCTCGCCTCCAAAAATCGATCCACGAATCCGCACAAGCCCCTAGCAATAACCATTGAATTTCCTCCGGCATTTGCATAGAATGCCGCTCCTGTTTTGGCTGTACATTTTCCAGCCAGTTAGGAATTCCCAACTTACGAATTGTGAGATCATCACCATGAAAAGAACGTTTCAACCAAGCGTCCTGAAGCGTAAGCGCGTTCACGGTTTCCGTGCCCGTATGGCCACTGCCAACGGTCGCAAGGTTCTGTCGCGTCGTCGTGCCAAGGGTCGCGCACGTCTGTCCGCGTAACCAGCTCGCCTCATGAAGGCTTTGAGTTTCCCGAAATCGCACCGGCTACTGCGCCCAGCTGATTACGGCAAAGTCTTCGATGACGTACAGCTGAAAGTTCCGCACCGGAATTTTCTGATCCTGGCCACACCGAACGATCTCGGTCACGCCAGGATCGGTTTGATTTTTTCCAAGAAAAACCTGAAGCTTGCGGTTCAGAGAAACCGGATAAAACGTCAGGTCAGGGAGACCTTCAGGCATCAAACCGATTATCCGAATCTGGACATTGTGGTTCTGGGACGCCAAGGACTTGCCAGTCTCGACAACCACACCATCCGGGCATCGCTGAACGAGCTTTGGCAACGACTAAAGCGGAAACATCAGCAATCCCAGCCATCACGGGCGAACTCATCAAGGCCTGCCGGTAGAGGAACGGGTTAATGCGCAAACTCCTGCTTTTGCCCATTCGCTTGTACCAGTATGCAATCAGTCCCATGATGGCGAGTCATTGCCGCCACACCCCCACCTGCTCGCAATACGCTGTCGAAGCCATCAGTCATCATGGCGCGGGAAAAGGCCTTGTCCTCGCTGTTCGACGACTAATGAGGTGTCATCCCTGGGCCGAAGGCGGTTATGATCCGGTTCCCGGCCTGGCAGAGGCCACCACCACCGACATGGCACACGGCCGGCAGGCTGATCATTCTCACACCACAACCCAGACCAGACAGTAACTCTATGGATATTCAACGCATCGTATTATTTGCCGGCCTGGCTATTGTCAGTTATCTGATGGTGCTTGCCTGGAATGAGGATTATCACCAGCAGCCGGCCACCGAACAGGTTGCGGAAACCAGCACCTCCCAGGCCAACACCGGCACTGACAACCTGGTGCTTCCGGAACAGGGCCAATCTGGTCAGGACGGTGAAGAGTTCGCCACGCCGGAATCAGACCAGCAAATGGTGTCTTCCGCCGACACCAGCGTGGAGGTCGATGACCAGTTCGTGACCGTCCAGACCGATGTATTGGATATCACCATTGATCGCGTCAGTGGCAATCTGGTCCGGAGCGCCCTGACCAACTACGACAAATCCCTGAACAGCCGGGAACCACTGAAGCTGTTGACCAACACCGAAACCCGCACCTATGTCATGGAAAGCGGACTGATTGGTCAGGACGGACCGGATAGCCGGGCCAACGGTACCGCACCGGTTTATGAGACCACCGCTGACAGCTATGCCCTGGATGAAGGCCAGGACCAGCTGACCGTGGATCTCACGTTTACCACCGATTCCGGGGTGAAGATCACCAAGCGCTATCAGTTTGAGCGGGACAGCTACGAAATCGGGGTCCGTTACCTGATCAACAACGAATCCGGCGAGCCCTGGAAGGCCAACTTCACCGGCAAGATCGTCCGCGACCAGGCTCCGGATCCGACCGCCCAGACCAGCATGGGCATCAAGGCGTTCCTTGGCATGGTGATGAGTTCACCGGAAGATCCCTACGAGAAGTTCGATTTCAGTGACCTGTCCGAAACGCCGATCAACCAGTCGGTGACCAACGGCTGGCTGGCCTTCCTCCAGCACTATTTCCTGGCCGCCTGGGTGCCCGAGCGTGATCAGCCCGCCCAGTTCCAGACCACGCGTCGTGGCCCACTGTACGTGATGGGCTTTGTTTACCCGGCCACCACGGTCGCGCCGGGTGAGACAGTCGAGGTCGGAGCGCAAGCCTACGTCGGTCCCAAGATCATCGACCGTCTGGAGAATGTCGCGCCGAACCTGGACCGGACCGTCGATTTCGGATGGTTGTTTTTCATCTCTCTACCACTGTTCGTCATCATGGAGTGGTTCTATAGCCTGGTGGGCAACTGGGGTGTGGCCATCATCCTGCTGACGGTTCTGGTCAAGGCAGTGTTCTTCCACCTGTCCGCCACCAGCTACAAGTCCATGGCGAAGATGCGAGCCGTTGCGCCCCAGCTCACCCGTCTCAAGGAGCTGTACGGCGACGATCGCCAGCGCATGTCCCAGGAGATGATGGCGCTGTACAAACGTGAGAAGATCAATCCGCTGGGTGGCTGCCTGCCCATCCTGGTGCAGATGCCGGTGTTCATCTCCCTGTACTGGGTGCTGTTCGAGAGTGTCCAGTTGCGCCACGCGCCGTTCATGCTCTGGATTCAGGATCTGTCCCAGATGGATCCGTACTTCATTCTGCCGATCCTGATGGGCGCCAGCATGTTCCTGCAGATGCACCTGAACCCGACGCCGCCGGATCCGATGCAGGCCAAGATCATGAAGATGATGCCCTTGATCTTCACGGTGTTCTTCCTGTGGTTCCCGGCGGGTCTGGTACTGTACTGGCTGGTGAACAACATTCTGTCGATCAGTCAGCAGTGGTACATTACCCGCAAGATTGAAGCAGAGACGGCAGCCAAGAAGCACTGACCGGTGCGGCTGAACTGACCCAGACAGAGGCTCCTTCGTGGAGCCTCTGTTGGTTGTGCCCCAAGGAACCCTGATGAGCCAGACTTCAGACACCATTGCCGCCATTGCCACCGCTCCCGGCCAGGCCGGTGTTGGCATCGTGCGGGTCTCCGGCCCGGCGGCGGCGTCCATCGCCCGGCAGATGCTCGGGTTTGAGCCAAAACCCCGTTACGCCCATTACGGCCCGTTCCTGGATAGGGACGGCGGACTGATCGACGAGGGCATCGGCCTGTTTTTCCCGAACCCCCATTCGTTCACCGGCGAGGACGTGTTCGAGCTTCAGGGCCACGGCGGTACCGTGATCCTGGACCTGCTGCTGCGGGAAGTCTGCAGTCGCGGTGCCCGCCTGGCCCGACCGGGGGAGTTCTCCGAACGCGCCTTCCTGAACGACAAGCTCGACCTGGCCCAGGCCGAGGCCATCGCGGATCTGATCGAGAGCAGTTCGGAGCAGGCGGCCCGCTGTGCGGTCCGTTCCATGCAGGGCGTATTCTCCCGCCGCATAGACGATCTGGTGGACGCCGTTACCCATCTGCGGATCTATGTCGAGGCGGCCATCGATTTCCCCGAGGAGGAGATCGATTTCCTCGCCGACGGCAAGGTTGCCGGTGACCTTCAGGCACTGCTGGCTCGACTGGACACCATCCTCGCCGAAGCCCAGCAGGGCACGATCCTTCGGGACGGCATGAAGGTGGTGATCGCCGGTCGCCCCAACGCCGGCAAGTCCAGCCTGCTCAATGCCCTGGCGGGGCGCGAGGCGGCCATTGTCACCGCCATCGAGGGTACGACCCGGGACGTACTCCGGGAACATATCCACATCGATGGCATGCCGCTGCACATCATCGACACCGCCGGACTGCGGGACAGTCCCGATGAGGTGGAGCAGATCGGCATCGCCCGGGCCTGGGATGAAATCCGCCAGGCCGACCGCATTCTGCTGATGGTCGATGCCACCACCACGGCCGAGACCGAACCCCATGAAATCTGGCCGGACTTCATCGACCAGTTGCCTGCCAACGCTCCGGTTACGGTGATTCGCAACAAGGTGGACCTTTCCGAGGAATCGGTCGGCCTGACCGAGGCCGATGGACGGACAGCGCCGGTGATCCGGCTTGCGGCGAAGTCGTCCCTGGGCCTGGAGGTGCTCCGGGACCATCTGAAACAGTGCATGGGGTTTGCCAGTACCACCGAAGGCGGCTTCCTGGCGCGGCGTCGGCATCTGGATGCCCTGGAGCGCGCCCGGGAATCGCTGTTGCAGGGGCAAAGCCAGCTCGAAGGTTATGGCGCCGGTGAACTGTTGGCAGAGGACCTGCGGGCCGCCCAGGATGCCCTCGGCGAAATCACCGGGCACCTGAGCCCGGACGAGCTCCTCGGGAAGATCTTCTCCAGCTTCTGTATCGGCAAATAACCGGGGGGCGCCGCGGTTGCCGGGGCAGGATCCGGCTGGTTACCAAATGAAACGTTTTTCCCGAGGGAAAGCACGGGGCAGGGCGTGAATCTTGCGTCCTGACCAAGGCATATCCGTGTATTTTCCAATTGGGAGTGATAAGCCGTGGTTAAGAAAGTTCTGGGTTCTGCGCTGGTCGGGTTGGTCCTGGCAGGCTCGTCCGCACAGGCAGCCGAACGGCTGTACCTGTACACCGAGAATTTCCCCCCCTACAACATGAGCACCTCCGGAAGGGCGTTCGAACACAGCGTCGAAGACATCGACGGTTTGTGCACCGAATTGGTGACCGCTGCCCTGAAACAGACCAATCTGGAGTACCGCATCAAGCTGCGGAACTGGGACTACGGCTACAACCGGGCCCTGAACAAGCCGAACCACGGCATCTTCTGCACCACCTACACCGAGGAGCGGGCGCCGCGCTTCAAGTGGGTGGGGCCGCTGACCAAGAACCTGTGGACCATCTTTGCCCCGGCCGGCTCGGATTTCCAGATGGACAGCCTCGACGACGCCCGGAACAAGGTGTTCGGTGGCTACCGCAACGACGTCAAATCCGAATACCTGATCAAACGGGGTTACGAGGTGTCCGCCCTGGACAGCGATGACCTCAACCCCAAGCGCCTGGAGCTGGGCCAGATCGATCTCTGGCTGGCCGATCGCCTCGGCGGTCCCTACCTGGCCTCCCAGCAGAACGTTGAGGGACTGGTGCCGGTGTTTTCCTTCAACGACACCGAGCTGTACCTGGCGCTGAATCCGGACACCTCGGACGAAGTGGTGGACAGCCTGAATGCGGGCCTTCAGAGCATCCGGGAATCCGGCATGTTCGAAGCCATTCAGACCAAATACGGCCTTTAAACCGCAGCCAAACCCTGCGAACAGCCCCTGATCCGGTTCGTGATCGGTGACTCAACGAACTGGAGGGGAGCGTTCGCCTTTGATTTAATTACGAAATTAAACACATTATCGGTAAACCCCCGATACCAGCTGAGCTAGACTGCCGCCCCTAGACGAGCGAAGCCACGATCTGCTGTGGTTCCCACTATCTGAAGGAGAGAAGACGTGCGGTATCTGTCCCTGCTGGCAACCCTGGTGGCGTTTCTGGCCATTACCCCGAACACTCAGGCTTCCGACAAGCTCTACCTCTACACCGAGAATTTCCCTCCCTACAACATGAGTGCTACCGGCCGGGCCTTTGAACACAATGGCACGGACATCGACGGCCTGTGCACGGAAATGGTCAAGGCGATCCTGAAGCACACCGACCTCGACTACGTCATCAAGCTTCGTAACTGGGACTATGGCTACAACCGGGCCCTGAACAAGCCCAACCACGGCATCTTCTGCACCACCTACACCGAAGAACGGGCGCCGCGCTTCAAGTGGGTGGGGCCGCTGACCAAGAACCTGTGGACCATCTTCGCCCCGGCCGGTTCGGATTTTCAGATGGACAGCCTCGACGACGCCGAGGACAAGGTGTTTGGCGGCTACCGCAACGACGTCATGACCGAGTACCTTCTGGCGCGGGGCTATGAGGTGTCGGCGCTGGACAGCGACGACCTGAACCCCAAGCGTCTGGAGCTGGGCCAGATCGACCTGTGGATTGCCGATCGTCTGGCGGGGCCCTACTTCGCCTCGCAGCAGAACGTCGACGGCCTGGTGCCGGTGTATTCGTTCAACGACACGGAACTGTTCCTGGCGATCAATCCGCGTACCCCGGACGAGGTGGTGGATCAGTTGAACGAGGCTCTGGAGCAGGTCCACGACTCCGGCATGTTCACAGCCATCGAGACCAAGTACGGTCTCTGATGGCTGGCTTGAAGGCTCAGGTCGACACCGCGGCGTCCGACGTGGCCGGCCGGTGGCGGAATGCCGCCAGCGGATTTTTCAGCACACCGTGGAACTGAAGGTTTCCGGCCGGATCCGCGAGATCCACCATCTGCTGGTTGTTGGCCAGTTGTAACCGGTTCAGGCAGGAACGGCGGAATTCCGGGGCGAACAGGTCGTGCTGCCGGAACTTTTCCCGAAGCTCCGGATGACGGTCCTGGTACTCGTGGACGCAGGCCGCCACCTGTTCCCAGAATTCGATCTCCGGGACATCGCCCTGTTCATCCAGAATCGCAGCCATGAATCGGAAGATGCAGTCGAACAGGTCGGTGAAAATCGACAACACCTTCAGGTCATCTGGAACGTCCACCTGAAGCCGGCGGACGTCGCTGTTCAGACGAATCTCGGTGTTCATGATGGCCGCCTCCTCACCGATGTCTTTCATGATGGCCCGGACCGGCGCGCCGTTTTTCATCACCAGGATCAGGTTTTCGCCATGGGGCATGAACACCAGGTCGTGGGCGTAGAAGCAGTGCAGCAGGGGACGGAGGTAGCAGTTCAGATACCGTTTCAGCCAGGCCCGCGCGTCCAGCCCCGACTTCGCGATCAGCGCCGGGAGCAGGGCGTTGCCTTCCGGGTCGGTGTGCAGCAGTGCGGCCATGGTCATCAGCTGCTGGTTGTTGGCCACCGTGGGCACCGGACTTTCCCGCCAGAGCGCGGACAGCATCTTCCGATAGGGGCTGTGCTTATCGGCCGCCCGCTCCAGGTGACGGTTGATGTAGCCAATCCCGGCCACTTCGCGCAGCAGGCTGAAACCGGTGCTGGCCAGGTACGGATCCTGGGACACCAGGTTGTGGAGAAAATCGTTGATGGCGGGCGTGGTCGTCATGTAGTCCGGTGAAAGGCCGCGCATGAACCCCATGTTGAGGATCGACAGTGCGGTCTTGATGTAATGCTGGCGGGGCCGGTCCAGATTGAAGAAGGTGCGGATTGATTGCTGGGCCTGGTAATGGTCGTCGCCATAGCCCAGGCAGACCAGCTCGCGGTTGGCCAGATCCGGGGCAAACAGATGCGCCAGTTTGTTGGTCCACTGCCAGGGATGGACTGGGATGTAGCAATAGTCGTCCGGGTCCAGGGCCAGTTCTCTCAGTTGCCGGTCGAACGCTTCCAGTTGCCGGAACCCCAGTTGCGATTCAACCAGTTCCCGGTGATCCAGGCCGTTGCTGCCGGCGAACCGGGTGTGAGCCCGATGGCCCGCGAGCCAGACCAGGCGCATCGGCTTTCCGGCCTCGGGGGCGTAGCGCCGGTAGTCGTCGGCACCGAAGCCGATCCGGCCGTTGTTGGCCACAAAACAGGGGTGGCCTTCAGACATCGCCGCTTCCATCTGCTGAAACCCGGCGTCCACCAGGTCGGCGACCGCCTGATCAGCCCGCGTGTGCTTGTAGGCACTGCCATACAGCGTGCTGCTCACTTCTTCCAGATAGGTCGGCAGCATGGCGTCCGTGATCTTCAGGCTGTGCTGGAACTCGATGATGAAACTCACCGCGTCCACGGGCGCCGTCTCACCGTTCACCTGCTTACCGATGGATGCGGCATCGATCTGCCAGTGGTCGAGTGCCAGCTTGCGCGCCTGAAACTGGTATTCGATGGCGGGATCGTCGGCCACCACCCGGTATCGGTTCCAGCCGGCGTCACTGGACAGGCTCTGCGGGGTCAACAGCAGTTCGTGGGAAAACTCGCTCAGGGCCTTGCGAACCAGCAGGGTATTGACCCGTTGCCACAGCTCGGGGGACAGGTGTTCAGACGCCCGCTGGGGCGGAAATTCGGGTTCGTGGGTCATGGGATAACTCTCCTCGTGGGATGCCCTGGCCTCGTCGAATTGGGCTTCGGTGCAGAACGCCAGGTGGGCGGTTTTGTCGGGCAGTTCAATAACCGTGTCGTAGGCGAAACCGACATGCCGGTTCAGGGGGTGGATTCGGTCGTTGTCACAATCGGGTTCGACCACCACCCGCCGGGCACCCAGGTCTCGGAACAGCCAGGCCATAACGTTGGTGAAGATCGCGCGGGTAAAACCGGGGATGGGCGTTTCCGCCGGAGCCACCAGAATGTGCATGCCGAGGTCACCGTCCCGGACAGGGTAATGGTCCGCCAGGGGGGACCGCGCGGGGTCATAGGTCTCCACCAGGAAGACCGGGACTCCATCGTGGCTGCCGATAAAGACGTCGCCGTGCCCGGTTGTCCGGAGCTGGAAATAGAAGCCCGCCAGGTCGTCCCGGGTCATCGTCTGCATGCCCCAGAAGCGGGCGTGGTCCGAGCTCAACCAGCGCTGGACCTGGGGCAGGTCGACGGCAAGATCGAGCGGCCGAAGGGTAAAGGTGCCGAGGCCGGGCACGGGGGTCTTCAATGGCTCCGTAATCATGAGGGGCTCCTTGCAGGATCGGGGGTTGGAAGGGTGAGCAGGGGTCGAACCAGGGCCATGTAGGCCCCGGCCGTCACGACGAGCCCGGCGGCTCCAACCACAAACGGGTTGGCGAGGCCAAACGACTCGACCAGGGCGCCGGCGGTCAGTGCGGCCACCAGGACGCCCATCTGCTGGAACAGGTTGAGGGTGCTGTAATCGGCGGCGTAACGCTCCAATGTGCTTAGGGCAAACATCAGCTGATCCAGTCGGACCGTGGCCTGGAACAGTCCCCAGCCAAACAGGACCCGGCCCAGCAAGACGTAGCCGGGTTGGTCGAGGCCCTGCACCAGCAGGCCGGCGGCCGCCAGGACCAGTGCCGGAACTATGCCGGTGCCCGGCGTCGGAGTGGCGCGCCGGAGGTTTATCCACAGCGCCAGGACGGCAACACCGGCGGGAATGGCGAACACCAGCCCGGAGACCAACTCGTGGGTGTGATCGGAGACGTGTTCCCAGTGCCGGACGAAAAAGGGCCGGATCAGGTAGGCGCTGAAGTAGAAGGCGAACATGACCAGGCCAAGCGGAAGACGAAACGGGACGGTCGGCGGTGGTGGCGTTCCTGGCGGGGTGGGATCCGGGCGCGCCTCCGGTCCTGCCGGCGTTGGGCTGTCACTGCGCAACAGGTAAAGGCAGGTGGCCGTTTGCAGAACATCGCTGGCCGCCATGACCAGGAAAATCTGGCGCGGTTCGAACCACTGCAGCACCGCGCCTCCCAGTACCGCTCCGGCAATGCCGCCGAGATGAACGACGACCGACAGCAGCCCGATGGTGCCACCGTGACGGTCCGGATGTTCACTGGCCAGGATGAGCGGATAGATCAGCAGGTAGCTGGCCTTGAACACCAGCATGGCCATGGATATCAACCAGAACCACGTCAGGTTGTCGGTCCAGTAACACAGCAGGCACAGGGCGCCGGCGGCAACCTGGGTGTAGACCAGCAGGTTCAGGACGCCGGTGCGGCGCACCAGCCTTGCCCACAAGGGTAAGGCCAGGATAACGGCAAGGCAGGAGGCACTCAGGTACAGGCCGACGTGTTGGGGGTTGGTCACCCCGAACACGGTGGCAAAAAAATGCGGATAGAACGGCAGCAGCATCGAATCACTGACCACCGCGGCCAGTGTCAGGCCGATCAGCCAGGCTTTCAGGTGGCGATGGAGCATGTCACTCCATCTCCGCATTGGCTGGCCGGGCCGTGCCATCAGGCGCGCCGAAGGTCTGAAAGGCAATGGCGTCCTCGACCGGGTAGGGTTCCCGCCCGGTCAGCGCCCGCAGGATACAGGCATTGCGGTAGCAGGCCATGCCGAGGTCCGGGGTCACGAAGCCGTGGGTGTGCAGTTCGGCGTTCTGGACAAAGATTTCGCCGCCGGCGGTGTCGATGCTGTAGTTTCGCCGGACCGAAAACCGGCCCCGGTCGTCCCACCGAATCCGGTGCCGGATTCCGGACAGGAAGTCCGGCGGCTGGTACTGGTAACCAGTCGCGAGGACCAGGGCCTGGCTATGGTGGTGGTACCGTCGGTCCTGTTCGGTGTGGTGCAGGTCCAGCTGGTAGTCACCGCGCCCGGCGTCGACGTGGGCGCCCACGAGCCGGGAATTGGTCGCCAGCATGACCGGCAACGTCCGCTCCAGCCGCTTCACGTACAACAGGTCGTGGATGGCGTTGATCAGGTCGGTGTTGATGCCCTTGTAGAGGTGTTTCTGTTCCGCCAGCAGACGATCCCGGGTTTCCGGCGGCAGGTCGTGGAAATAATCGACGTACTCCGGTGAGGTCATTTCCAGGGTGAGTTTGCTGTAGTCCAGCGGGAAGAACCGCGGCGACCCGGTGATCCAGCTCAGGCTGTAGCCATGCCCGTCAATGTCCTGCAGCAGATCGTGGAAGATTTCCGCGGCGCTCTGGCCACTTCCGACCACCGTAATGGAGGACCCGGCCTGCATGTCCCGTTTGTGATCGAGGTACCTGGATGAGTGCCAGACAGGCCCGGGAAGGTCATGGCAGCAGTCGGGAACCCAGGGCCTGGGCCCGGTGCCGAGCACCAGGCGGCGGGCGCGGAAAATCAGGAGGGCACCGGTGCGGGTGCAACGGGCGCTGACCCGGTACAGGCCATCGCCTTCCTCGTAGTCGATGCGCTCGACCCGGGTATCGAATCGGAGGTTGTCCAGCCGGCGTGCCGCCCACTGGCAGTACTGGTTGTATTCCCGGCGCTGGAGGAAAAAGTTCTCCCGGATGTAAAAGGAATAGATCCGACCCTGCTCCTTGATGTAGTTCAGGAAACTGAAGGGACTGGTGGGATCGGCCAGGGTCACCAGGTCGGACAGAAACGGTGTCTGGAGGTGGGTGCCTTCCAGCATCATGCCCGGATGCCAGTTAAACTCAGGATTCTCATCCAGTACCAGCCCATGCAGATCGTCAAGCGGCGCGGCCAGGCAGGCGAGGCTGAGGTTGAACGGACCCAGGCCGATCGCAATGAAATCGTAGCAGCGGTCAGTCACAGGCCGCCTCCTCGGGTTGAACCGATTGGTTCAGCCAGGTGTGCTCGCCGTGGCGCTTGACCAGCCGGAGTACGGCCTGGATATCGTGGATGTGGGTATCCGGGTTGAGCAGGGTAATTTTCAGATACTGCCGGTCATGCACGCGGGTGGCGGCAATCATCGCTTCACCGGACGCCATGATGGCCTGGCGGATATGGCGATTGATCGCATCGAGCGTGGATTCGGGAGTGTCCCGTCCGGGGTTGTACCGGAACACCAGGGTACTGAGCTGGGGTTGGTGGATAACCTCGATGGCCGGGTCTGACAGCATCAGCAGGTAGGCCTTGCGGGCCAGGTTGAGGACCGTGTCGAAGGCAGCACCGAGGGCGTCCGGTCCGAGCGTGCGCAGGCTCAACCAGAGTTTCAGGGCGTCGAACCGTCGGGTGGTTTGCAGGCTCTTGTCGACGAGGTTGGGGGTACCCTGTTCCCGGGCACTCAGGGGATTCAGGTAGTCCGCGTGCCAGGTCACGCAGGAGAAAGCCGTCCGGTCCCTCGCCAGCAGGGCGCTGCAGGCAACCGGTTGCAGGAAGGATTTGTGGTAATCGACAGTGACCGAGTCCGCCCGTTCGATGCCCGCCAGCAGGTGGCGATGGCGCCGGGAGGTGAGCAGCCCCCCGCCGTAGGCGGCGTCCGCATGCAGCCACACGCGGTACTGGCTGCACAGGTCGGCAATCTCGGGCAGCGGGTCGATGCTGCCGAAATCGGTGGTCCCGGCGGTGGCGACCACCGCCATTGGAATCGACCCGTTGTATTGGCACGCCTCCAGGGCGCTCTGGAGTCGGCCCACTTCCATGCGGAAGTAACGGTCGCACGGCACCGGAACGACCGAGTCATAGCCCAGGCCGAGCAGGGCAGCGGCTTTCTGGACGCTGAAGTGGCTGACCTCCGAACAGAAAATCCGAAGTCGGTGGCTGTCCGGATGGAGGCCCCGGTCCCGGGTGCTGTGTTGCCAGCGCGCCTGGCACAGAGTGTCCCGCGCCAACAGCATGGCCATCAGGTTCGACTGGGTGCCACCGCTGGTGAAGATACCGTCCGCTTCCTGCCCGAGCCCGATGCGCTCGGCGGTCCAGTCGACCAGGCTCTGTTCGATGAAGGTTGCCCCGGCGCTCTGATCCCAGGTGTCCACCGAGGTATTGATGGAGGCCTGGATCAGCTCGGCGACAACGGCCGGAATGGTGACCGGGCAATTCAGGTGGGCCTGATAGCGAGGATGGTGAAAATACACGGCATCGTCGAGATACAGGCCCTGCAGTTCGGTCAGGGCGCCGTCCAGGCTGGCGCAGGGCTGGTTCAGGTCGAGGTCGGAAAAGGCGTGACTCAGGGTACCCGGCTGAATGCCACTGAAGGGTTTGTCGGTCTGGGACAGCTGGCGCTGGATCAGGTCAATGCCCTTGAGCAGGCTGGCCCGGTAGTGTTCGAGATTGTGGGAGTTGAAGAGGTGACGGTCGTCGGCTGACGGCGGCACGCAACCGGACGGCGGCCGGTCAAACGCAATGGACGGCGTAAAGGCCTCGTGGCTCATAGCTGCAGTTCCTTATGCCAAGGGGAGCGAACGGTACCCGGGGGCCCGTTTCCTGGGTCAAACAAAACATAATGCGAATGATAATGATTATTATTAAATAAAATATGTCTGAAAAGGCGGTAGGTTTCAGTGGCAAAGGTGACGGGGGAAGGCGAGGGGATCGCCGGGACAGTGATGTCCCGGCGTAAGGCAGGTGACTGTAAAGGCAAGGTTAGCCGGTGAAGGCCATGTCCTCGGCATCCAGTTGCATCAGGTTTTTGGTGGGGCTCAGCATGCTGGTGGCATGGGCCTGGGCCCGTGGCAACAGACGCTCGTAGTAGAACTCGGCGGTGGCCAGCTTGGCCCGGTAGAAGGCCTCGGATTCCTCACCACCCTTGCGCACCCGGTCTGCGGCCACCGCCGCCTGGCGGGCCCAGATGTACGCCATGGTGACGTAGCCGCTGTACATCAGGAAGTCGTTTGCCGCCGCGCTCACCACGTCCCGGTCCTTGCGGGCCGCGAGCATGACCCGGACCGTCAGCAGGTTCCATTGCGCGGTCAGCTTCAGCAGTTCCACCGCATAGGGCCGCAGGCGTTTGTCGGTGAGGTGTTTGCGGGCGAAGTTGGCGATCTTCAGGGTAAAATCCCGTACCGCACCGCCCTGGGTCATCAACAGCACCTTGCGCCCCAGAAGATCCAGCGCCTGGATGCCGGTGGTGCCTTCGTACAGGGTGGCAATCCGGGTGTCCCGGACAATCTGTTCCATACCGTGCTCGCGGATGTAGCCGTGGCCGCCAAACACCTGCATACCGAGGTTGGCGGCCTCACACCCCAGTTCGGTGAGGAAGCCTTTCAGGATGGGCGTCAGGAAGCCGAGTTTGTCGTCGTACTTTTCGGCTTTCTTCTGGTCACCCGTGGTGTGGCCCTCCACCATGTGGTCCGCCAGTCGGGCCGCGTAATAGAGCATGGCCCGTCCGCCTTCGGCGATGGCTTTCTGGGTCAGCAACATCCGACGCACGTCGGCGTGATAGATCAGGGCGTCGGCGACCTGGTCCGGTTCCTTCTTGCCGGACAGCGCGCGCATCGACCGCCGTTCCCGGGCGTAATCCAGGGCCCACTGATAGGACAGTTCCGCCGGCCCCACGCCCTGGATGGCGGTGCCGATGCGGGCGGTGTTCATGAAGGTGAACATGCAGTTCAGGCCTTCATTCTCCGGCCCGATCAGGAATCCAGTGGCACCGTCAAAATTCATCACACAGGTGGCTGAGGCCTTGATGCCCATTTTCTTTTCCAGGCTGCCGCAGGTCACCGCATTGCGTTCGCCGACGCCGCCGTCGTCGTTGGGCACGAATTTCGGCACGATGAACAGGCTGATGCCCCGGGTGCCTTTGGGCGCGTCTGGTAACCGGGCCAGCACGATGTGGACAATGTTCTCGGTCAGGTCGTGGTCGCCGGAGGAGATGAAGATCTTGGTGCCGGTCAGTTTGTAGCTGCCATCGGCCTGAGGCTCGGCTTTGGTTTTGACCTGGCCGAGATCGGTTCCGCACTGGGGCTCGGTGAGGCACATGGTGCCGCCCCAGCGGCCTTCGGTCAGCGGCGTCAGGTAGGTGTGCTTCTGTGTCTCGCTGCCGTGCAGGAAAATGGTGTTCATGGCGCCCAGTGACAGACCCGGGTACATGGAAAAGGACCAGTTCGCGGTGCCCATCATCTCCTGTTTGAGCAGGCCCATGGACGCCGGCAGTCCCTGCCCCCCGAATTCCTCGGGCGCGGACAGTCCCTGCCAGCCGCCCATGGCGTACTGATCGTAGGCCTCTTTGTAACCGCGCGGCGTGGTGACGATGCCGTCCTCCAGCTTGCAGCCCTCCTCATCGCCGGACTGGTACAGGGGGCTCAGCACTTCCTCGCAGAACCGGCCGCATTCGGTGAGAATGGCGTCAACGATGTCCGGCGTGGCGTTGCCTCCGCTGGCAAGGCCCTCGTAGTGTCCGGGATAATCAAACACCTCATTGAGCAGAAATTTCATGTCGCGCAACGGCGCCTTGTAAACCGGCATAACGGTTCCTCGTGGTCTCTTGGTGACAGGGTTGGGAGGTTCGTCCGGCCTCCATTGCTTTCTGTTTTACGGGATTCCCCGTGCCCTGCCATTGACGAAAAGCACTGGTGCGCCTGTCAGGAAAGACAATTGGCTGAAATGACGAAACCGCCGCAAGGCCTTGAGACAGGCTGATCGGAGTCCACGTAAGTGGCGTATGTTCCGGAACCGATGTTCCATCCACGTTTCATAGTGCGAGTGTAAAAGTCATGCAAATCCCCCTTGTTAGCGTTGCTGTCACTGGTCTGGTCCGGGTTCTCTGGGTATTGTTCGGGGTGTGGCTCCTCGCCGGTTGCGCGGGTCCCTCGCTGGAGGATTACAGCGACCGCGGCCCGGCACTGATCCCGGACCAATTCTTCACCGGTGACCTGTCGGCCCGGGCCGTCGTCAAGGATTATTCCGGCGAGGTGATTCGCACCTTTGACGCCGATATCACCGCCTCCTGGGATGAGGACGGCACCGGCACCCTGGATGAGGTCTTCCGTTTCGACGACGGTGAGGTCCAGACCCGGGTCTGGACGCTGACGCCCACCGAACAGGGCTATCGGGCCACTGCCGGGGATGTGGTTGAGCCCGGACTGATGGAATGGCAGGGCAACGCCATCCACATGAACTATGTCCTGCGGGTGGCCTACGGTGATGGCACCCTGGATGTGCGCATGGACGACTGGATGTATCTGGTAACGCCGGACACCCTGATCAATCAGACCACCATGAGCAAGTGGGGGATTGAGGTCGGGGAAATCGTCCTGGTGATCCAGAGGCAGTAGACTCACCTCACAATTGACAGACGCTGGACGTATTTATGTGGAAGCAATGGCTGGTTGCACTGATGTTGGTGGTAGTGGCGGCAGGCGCTGCGGTGGGTTACCAGAACCTGGGGGGTGACACCAAGGCACAGACCGGCCGTGAGCGTCCGGCCAGCGTCGTCAATACCCGGTCGCCGGAGCAGGATACCGTCCGGGATGTGGTCAAATCGGTGGGCAATCTCCGGGCCGTGAACGCGGTGGCGCTAACCACCGAGGTCAGTGGCCGGGTGATTGCCCTGAACCTTCAGCCGGGGGCCCGGGTGAGCGAGGGCGATCTGCTCCTGCGACTGGACGACCGTCAGGCCCGGGCCGATATCCGGGTCATTGAATCCCAGTTGGCGGACAGCCGCCGGCAGTTGGAGCGGGCCCAGCGGCTGCGTTCGAACAACAGCATATCCCAGGCTCAGGTGGACGAATTGCGGACCGCCGTAAACGTCGCCGAGGCCCAGCTTGCCGCCGCCCGGGTACGATTGGAAAATCACCGGATCGAAGCGCCGTTTGACGGTGTGGTCGGGCTCAGCGACATTGCCATTGGGGCCTATGTCACTGCCGGAACGCCGATAACCACCCTGGACTCCACCGACCGCATGGAACTGAATTTTTCCATTCCGGAGCGGTTTCTGGGGCAGCTCGGACTCGGCCAGCCGGTAACCGGGGTATCGCCCGCCTTTCCCGATGTCCGGTTCTCCGGCGAACTCGCCGAACTGGGTACCCGCATCAACGAACTCAGCAGGACCCTGCCGGTGCGGGCCCTGATCGATAATCCGGACGGGATGTTGCGACCGGGCCAGTTCATGTCGGCGACCCTGACCCTGAGGGAGCGCCAGGCACTGATGATCCCGGAACAGGCGGTGATGATCCGGGGGGATGAACAGTACGTGTTTGTCGCCGAGGATGGCATCGCCCGGCGGATCTCGGTAACCCTGGGGTCGCGGATGCCGGGCAGGGTAGAAGTGGCCGAGGGGCTGACCCTCGAGGATGCGGTGATCGTGACCGGCCAGGACCGGATCAGCAGCGGTGACCGCATCGAAGTGGTGGATGGCGAGAATGCCATTCCGGACAACCGCTTCAGCCAGTCCCTGGAGTCCTGACCGTGATTCTCTCCGACGTCTCCATCAAGCGGCCGGTATTCGCGACGGTTCTCAGTCTTCTGATCGTGGTGTTTGGTCTGGCCGCGTTGCTGGGTCTGCCGGTCCGGGAGTACCCGGACATAGATCCGCCGGTGGTCTCCATTTCCACCGACTACATCGGTGCCGCAGCCGAAGTGGTGGACACCCAGATTACTCAGGTAATCGAAGGCGCGATCAGCGGCATCGAGGGTATCCGTTCAATCGAGTCGTCGACCGAGCAGGGCGAATCGCGCACCAGCATCGAGTTTTCCACAGCCCGGGATGTGGATATCGCTGCCAACGATGTCCGGGACGCCGTGTCCCGGGTCGCCGACCAGTTGCCGGACGAAGCCGAGTCACCCGTGGTTAGCAAGGCCGACTCCGACGCCCGCCCGATGATGTGGGTGACCCTGCGCAGCGATGTCTGGGACAGTGCCGAATTGAGTGATTTCGCCGATCGGGTTCTGGCCGACCGGCTGTCCGTGCTTGATGGCGTCGCCGATGTTTCTATCGGGGGCGAGCGCCGCTACGCCATCCGGGTGTGGTTGGACCGGGAGCGCCTGGCGGCCCGGAACATCACCGTGTCCGAGGTGGAACAGGCCCTGCGCAGCAACAACGTGGAACTGCCCGCCGGTTCGGTGGATTCTTCCACCCGAAATTTCACCGTTCGGGCCGAGGGCCGGTTATCCACCGTGGACGAGTTCCGACGGCTGGTCATTCGTCGCGACGGTAACGACCTGCTGCGCCTCGGCGAAGTGGCGAATTTGCAGATGGGCGTGGAGTCGGACGTTAGCCGGTTACGCGCCAACGGCCAGACCGCCATCGGGATGGGCATCATCCGCCAGTCCAAGGCCAACACCGTGGCGGTCTCCGATGCCGTCCAGGCCGAACTGGAAAAGATCCGGGAAACCCTGCCACCGGAAGTGACCATCGCCGAAAGCTACGACGAATCGATCTTTATCCGGGCCTCGATAAAGGAAGTGGTGACGACCCTGGCCATTGCCGTGTCCCTGGTGATTCTGGTGATTTTCCTGTTCCTTCGGTCCTGGCGCGCGACTCTGATTCCGGCCGTGACCATCCCGGTGGCGGTGATCGGCGCCTTTATCGGGCTGGGCTTTCTGGGCTTCTCCATCAACGTGCTGACCCTGTTGGCCGTCATTCTCGCCATCGGCCTGGTGGTGGATGACGCCATTGTGATGCTGGAGAACATCCAGCGCCGGATCGACGACGGTGAACCGCCGCTGCTGGCGTCCTACCGGGGCGCGAAACAGGTCGCGTTTGCGGTGATCGCGACCACGTTGACCCTGGTGGCCGTGTTCGTGCCCATCTCGTTCATGGGCGGCAACATCGGTCGCCTGTTCGCCGAGTTCGGCTTCACCCTCGCCGCCGCGGTGGTGGTCTCCAGCCTGGTAGCGCTGACCCTGGCGCCCATGCTGTGCTCAAAGTGGCTTCGGCACAGCCCGGAGTCGGCCGAGGGGCATCGGCTCTGGGCCGCCAGTGAGAAGTTTCTCGACGGCCTGACCAACGGGTACCAGCGGTTGTTGCGGTTTTCCCTGAATCAGCCCGGGTTGCTGCTTGGGCTTGGGATCGCGGGCCTGATTGCCGCCGCGGTTGTCTACCCGAAGCTGCCCCAGGAACTGGCACCGACCGAGGATCGCGGCATCATCATCATGCCCACCAGCGCACCCCGGGGGTCGACGGTGGAATACACGGATCATTACGTCCGGCAGGCCGAGGAGCAGCTGCTGCCCTACCTGGAATCCGGTGTGGCCGACCGCCTTTTGTCCATCGTCGGGTTCCGGAATGAGGAAGACAACGCCTTCATGATCATGGGTCTGGCGCCCTGGGAGGAACGGGACACCAAACAGCAGCAGATCACCAGCGAGTTGCGGGGCAAACTGAGCCAGATCTCCGGGATCCGGACCGTGGCCGTGAACCCCCCGGGGCTGGGCCAACGCGGCTTCAACCAGCCGGTGGAGTTTGTCATCGCCGGCCCGGATTACGAATCGGTACAGGCCTGGAGCGATGAGCTGGTCGAACGGGCAAAGGACAACGCCAACCTGCTGAACCTGGAAACCGATTTCGAGTTGACCCGCCCGGAACTGCGGGTATCCATTGACCGGGAACGGGCCGCGGATCTGGATATCACCGTCCAGGATGTCGGCCTGACCCTGCAGACCATGCTGGCTTCCCGTCAGGTCACCACCTATCTGGACCGGGGGCGGGAGTACGACGTCATCGTGCAGGCGGCGGACGCAGACCGGGCCACGCCGGCGGATCTGGGCCAGATCTTCCTGCGCCCGCGGGACGGCGGAAGCCTGATTCCCCTGCAGGCCCTGGTATCGGTCAGGGAAACCGGGGCCAACCCGGACCTGCGCCGCATCGATCGGCTTCCGGCCGTGGTCATCAGCGCCTCGCTGGCGGACGGATACGATCTGGGCTCGGCCCTGACGTATCTGAACAACCTCGCTGTGGATAACCTGCCGCCGGAGGCACGGGTCAGTTACAAGGGGTTGTCCCGGGAATTCGAGGAATCCTCCGCGGCCATTTACCTGACTTTCGGGCTCGCGTTCGTGATCGTCTTTCTGGTCCTGGCGGCGCAGTTTGAAAGCTGGATCCATCCCCTGATCATCATGCTGTCGGTGCCACTGGCGGTGACCGGCGCGTTGTTGGCCCTGTGGTGGTCGGGCATCAGCCTGAACATCTACAGCCAGATCGGGATCATCATGCTGCTTGGATTGATGGCCAAGAACGGCATCCTGATTGTCGAGTTTGCCAACCAGCTGCGCGACAAGGGCTATGCGGTGAAAGACGCCATTCTGGAGGGGGCGAGCCTGCGCTTCCGGCCGGTGCTGATGACCACCATCTCGACGGTGTTTGGCGCCGTGCCCCTGGTGATCGCCACCGGCGCCGGTGCGGAGAGCCGTGCGGCCATCGGTGTGGTGATCCTGGGCGGACTGGTGTTCGCCACCACCTTGACCCTGTTCATCATTCCGGTGCTGTACAACCTGCTGGCCCGCTTCGCCAAGTCCGCCAATGCTGTGGAAATGGAGCTCGAACGCCAGGCCACCGGTGCGGCCGGGGGCTCCGGCATGGCGGCGGCTCCCCAGAAACGGGCGGACGAGTTCTGAGCGTCGGTCAGAGTGTGGAGGGGAAGGTCATCTGGCCGTTAAAGACTTCGTCCGGGTGCACGTCGACGCAAAGTACCTGGACACCGGCTTGAGTCGGAAGGCTTGTGGACAGGGTGATGGTGCGTTTGGCGTCGGGTAGGGCAACGTAGGGCCGGGAGCTGTTGATGTGTTGGGGCCGTTCCAGGGCGTTTCGAAAATACTCCCGATGGCTCCACCGTGCGCCGGCGGAATGATACAAGGGGTTGAATTTGCCCCGATTGAGGTCCTGGCTGGCGTGGGCCAGGTTACCCTGCTGCACGCCGTTGCCGTCCAGCAGGAAGCAGCGCTTGACCCCGTCCAGTTCCAGCAGGCGGTGACACGAATGCCGGAAATCGTTGCCACGTGCCAGGCCGTGGCAGGCATCCATGATCTCGAAACGCAACAGGCGCAGGTAGTTTTCCTGGTCCCGGTGATCCTGAAGTGTCCACTCGCTGGAATCGGTCACCACGGAACGCAGTCGGGATTCCGACTTTTCCACAGAAGTGTCGGCAATGGCCGCCGGTCGGGCAAACAGGAAACCCTGCAGCAGATCGGCTTCGGTGGCCAGGGCGATCCGGGCCTGAGCGCCATTCTCGATGCCTTCCAGCAACACCAGGCTGCCACTTTCCCGGATCATCCGCACCAGACTCTCCAACAGGAGACGGGCGCGGTTGTTGGTCTCCGCGTTGACCAGCAGGCTGCGGTCGAGCTTGACGATCAGCGGGTTGATTCGCCACAGGCGTTCGAAGTTGGAATCGCCCATACCAAAATCATCGATGGCAATCTGAAAACCCAGGGTCCTGGCGTTGTGGATAAATTCCATCAATGCATCGGGGTCATCCGAGGCGGTTTCCACCAGCTCCAGCACCACTTTCTCGGGATGAATGCCGTTGCGTGTGCATTGGGCGGCCAGACGCTCCAGTGACGCTTCGGGATGCACGCAGGTGTCGGGGTTGATGTTCAGGAACAGCCAGACCGGATTGGCTTCGGCAGAGTAGTTGGCCAGGTGCAGGTGCAGCAGGTGCTTGTCCAGTTCCGCCGTCTGACCCAGTTCCTGCGCCCGTTTGAACAGGCTCACGGGCGACACCGGCTGATGCCCCCGGCTCACCCGAACCAGCGCTTCGTAACCGACCAGTTTCTGGTGGGTCGGACTCAGGATCGGCTGGTACACGGACTGAAACTCGTGACTGTGGATAACGCTGGACTCCGGGTTCAACCCGGTCCGGGTATGGCTACGGCGGGAAAGCCGGACTACGCTGCTCATGGTCAGCACCCTCGGGCCTTGCTGTTGTTGGAGCCGTCCTGGCCATGGATTCATATCATTAGGACAGTAACGACTGGCGAAATCCGTGCCAAAGCCCGTCGTTCCAGCGAACACGGGCGGAGCAGGGCCTGCACCCCGCGTTGGGTCGATCACGGCTGCACAGGACCGGTGCGTATCCGGATGTTCCCGGCGTGGTCATGCACTAAAACGGGCTGGTTGGCAGCCACTCACTGGCTGGGCCCTGTGATGGGCTGCCTGCGGCGTCGCGATGCCGCCAAATCTGTGGATAATTTCTTGGACAACCTTCGGATAAGCTCTGGAAGCATTTTCTTTAAAATAATAAAAACAAAGAGTTATAGGTATTTTTGGCTCTTCTGATTGGGTGTTTTGGGTGTGGATAACTGTCTTGAAAACTTTTTTGAAATTCGACTTACAAACGTTTGAAAAACTAAGGATTTCGGTTTTCCACTACGCGGTTTTCAGGCTCATCCTCCGGATTTTACCCCTGTTGGCGTGGTACCCGCTTTCAACTGGTCCGGTCTCTGGTTAAAATTTGCACATTTCAACTGCAATTTCATGGATCAGGCGTTATACTCGCCGGCCTGTTTTTATCCCCCGATTTCCGAGGTGAGCTGTGGATTTTCCGACCCGTTTCGATGTCATTGTCATTGGTGGTGGCCACGCCGGCACCGAAGCCGCGTTGGCGGCGGCGCGCATGGGTTCCCAAACCCTGCTGCTGACCCACAACATTGAGACCCTGGGCCAGATGTCCTGCAATCCGGCCATCGGCGGCATCGGCAAGAGCCACCTGGTGAAGGAAATCGACGCGCTCGGTGGCGCCATGGCGAAAGCGACGGATCTGGCCGGAATCCAGTTCCGGGTGCTCAACAGCCGCAAGGGACCGGCCGTGCGCGCGACCCGGGCCCAGGCCGATCGGGTGCTGTACAAGGCGGCGATTCGCCACGAACTGGAAAATCAGCCCAACCTGACCCTGTTCCAGCAGGCCGCGGACGATCTGATTGTGGAAAACGAGCAGGTCACCGGCGTGGTTACCCAGACTGGCATCCGCTTCAACGCCAGAACCGTCGTCCTGACCACGGGCACCTTCCTGGGCGGAGTTATCCACATTGGCATGCAGGCTCATTCCGGTGGCCGTGCCGGCGATGCGCCGGCGAACGCGCTGGCCCAACGTCTGCGCGAACTGCCGTTTAACGTCGGCCGCCTGAAAACCGGGACGCCACCGCGCATTGATGCCCGCACCGTGGATTTCTCGGTGATGGAGCAACAGTGGGGGGATAACCCCGCGCCGGTGATGTCCTTTACCGGCAGCCGGGACCAGCACCCGGAACAGATCTGTTGCTACGTGACCCGCACCACCGAGCGGACCCATGACATTATCCGCAGCGGTTTTGATCGCTCACCGATGTTCGCCGGCAACATCGAGGGCGTGGGCCCACGCTATTGCCCGTCCATTGAGGACAAGGTCAACCGCTTTGCCGACAAGGACTCGCATCAGATCTTTGTTGAGCCCGAGGGCCTGACCACCAACGAGCTCTACCCGAATGGCATCTCCACCAGTCTGCCATTCGATATCCAGCTCGAGGCCGTGCGGTCGATCCCGGGGTTCGAGAATGCCCACATCACCCGGCCGGGCTACGCCATCGAGTACGACTTCCTGAATCCGCAGGACCTCCGCCATACCCTGGAAACCAAGTTCATCCAGGGCCTGTACTTTGCCGGTCAGATCAACGGCACCACCGGCTACGAGGAAGCGGGTGCCCAGGGTCTGTTGGCCGGCATCAACGCCGCCTTGCGCGCCCAGGAGAAAGACGAGTGGTACCCCCGCCGGGACGAGGCTTACCTCGGTGTGCTGGTGGATGACCTGATTACCATGGGCACCAGCGAACCGTACCGCATGTTCACCAGTCGGGCGGAGTACCGCCTGATCCTGCGTGAAGACAACGCCGACCTGCGCCTGACCGAGACCGGCCGAAAGCTGGGGCTGGTGGACGATGACCGGTGGCAGAAATTCAGCGACAAGCGTGAGGCCATCGGCCGGGAGCGGGACCGTCTGGAATCGACCCGCATTCATCCCAACACCGACGCGGGCGAGCGGGCCAACGGCTTACTCAAGCAGCCGATGAACCGGGACCAGTCCCTGGCCGAGCTGCTGCGTCGTCCGGAGATCGACTACAGTCACATTGCCGAGATTGGCGGTGAACAGGCCGACGACGAGAACGTCGCCGCCCAGGTCGAGATCGAGATCAAGTACGAGGGTTACATCTCCCGCCAGGCGGACGAGATCGAGCGTCTGCGCCGGAACGAGAACACGGCTCTGCCGGTGGACCTGGATTACGACGTCATCGGCGGCCTGTCCAACGAGATCAAGCAGAAGCTCAAGACCGTCCGTCCGGAGACCGTGGCCCAGGCGTCCCGGGTCCAGGGTGTCACCCCGGCGGCGGTCAGCCAGATTCTGGTGCACCTGAAGAAACGCGACCTGTTGCGTAAGCAGAGTGCCTGATCCGATTCTATGACCAATGACCTCTGGCAAGGCCAGCTCCGGGACGGGCTGGCAACCATGGACCTGTCCCTCACCGAGGACCAGCAGCGGCAACTGCTGGCCTTCCTGGCCCTGCTCAACAAATGGAACCGGGCCTACAATCTGACGGCCGTGCGCGATGAGCGGCAGATGGTGTCCCGGCAGTTGCTCGACAGCCTGAGCATCCTGCCCTGGGTCACCACCGGCCATCTACTGGATGTTGGTGCCGGTGGCGGCCTGCCCGGGATTCCGCTGGCCATTGCCCTGCCCGACCGTCGGTTCACCCTGCTCGACAGTAACGGCAAGAAAACCCGTTTCCTCAATCAGTGTGTGCTGGAGCTGGGCCTGTCCAACGTCGAGGTGATCCACGGCCGCGCCGAGGCCTGCACGCCGGAACAGCCGTTCAGCCAGATCAGCAGCCGGGCCTTCACCGCGCTGGAGAACCTGGTGACCTGGTGTGGCGATTTGCTGGCAAATGAGGGCGAGTTCCTTGCCATGAAAGGCCAGTTTCCGGATGATGAGGTAGCTGCCCTTCCGGCCGGCTGGCAGGTAAAATCCCACCGGTCCCTGGCCGTTCCCGGCGCCGATGGTGACCGACACCTGCTGGTGATTGCCAGGGCACAGCATTCCCAGTAACCCGCGAACAGGAGGCGAGACATGGCGCGCGTGATTGCAGTGACCAATCAGAAAGGCGGTGTGGGTAAAACCACCACCTGCGTGAACCTTGCCGCGTCTCTGGCTGCGACCAAGCGCCGGGTCCTGCTTGTGGATATGGACCCACAGGGCAACGCCACCATGGGCAGTGGTGTCGACAAGAACGCCCTTGAGCTGTCCGGCTACGATCTGCTGACCAAGCGTGCGTCTGCCGCCGAGGTCATCTTCCTGGCCGAGGCTTCGGGTTTCGACATACTGCCGGCCAACGGCGACCTGACCGCGGCGGAAGTCGAACTGATGAACGAGATTGGCCGGGAGCATCGCCTGCGTCTGGCACTGAACACCGTTCGCGACAACTACGACTACATTCTCATCGATTGCCCGCCTTCGCTGAGTCTGCTCACGGTCAACGCCCTGTCGGCGGCCGATTCCGTGCTGATTCCGATGCAGTGCGAGTACTATGCGCTGGAAGGCCTGGCAGCCCTGATGAACACGGTCGAGCAGATCCAGGAAACGGTGAATCCGAATCTCCAGGTTGAAGGCATCCTGCGTACCATGTACGACCCCCGCAACAGCCTGACGCTGGATGTTTCCGCCCAGCTCAGCGAGTACTTCGACGACAAGGTCTACCGGGCCGTCATCCCGCGCAACGTCCGACTGGCGGAAGCGCCGAGTTATGGCATGCCTGCGCTGAAATACGACCGTGCCTCCAAGGGCGCGGTGGCCTACCTGGCCCTGGCCGGCGAGATGGTTCGTCGCCACGGCTCGAAAAAGACATCCGCGCCAGTTGCGGTGTAACATACCGCCCTGTCACTCAATAACGCACAACGAATTTCAACGGGAAGAATGACTGACACCATGGCGGCGAAGAAACGAGGATTGGGCGAGCGCGGACTGGGCGCCCTGCTGGCGGGCTCCAAGGTTAACCTCGATCAGGAACTGAAGGACCACGACGGCGAACTGCGCGAGGTTCCGATCGACCTGATCCAGCGTGGCCGCTACCAGCCGCGTCGTGATATGGATCCGGCTGCGCTGCAGGAGTTGGCCGATTCCATTCGCCAACAGGGTGTCATGCAGCCCGTGGTCGTCCGCCCCATCGCGGAAGGACGGTACGAGCTGATTGCCGGTGAGCGTCGTTGGCGCGCCACCCAGATGGCCGAGCTCGACAGCATTCCCGCCATCATCCGGGACGTCCCCGATGAAGCCGCCATCGCCATGGCGCTCATCGAGAACATCCAGCGCGAAAACCTCAATCCCATCGAGGAAGCCTTCGCCCTCCAGCGGCTTCAGGACGAATTCGGTCTGACCCAGGCCCAGGTCGCCGAAGCCGTGGGCAAATCCCGCACCACCATCACCAACCTGCTGCGCCTGATCGGCCTGACCGAGGACGTGCGCCTGATGCTGGAGCACGGTGACCTGGAGATGGGGCATGGCCGGGCCATGCTGACCCTCCCGCCGGAGCAGCAGATGATGGTGGCCAAGCAGGTGGTGGCCAAGTCCCTGTCCGTGCGCCAGACCGAGGCCCTGGTTCGCCGGGTCCAGCAGGAGAAGCCGGGGCAGAAAGCCTCCGCTCACACGGCGGTGGACCCGAACATCCGGGCGCTGCAGGACGATCTCGCGGAACGCCTTGGGGCCCGGGTGTCCATAGCCCACGGCCAGCGAGGCAAGGGCAAGCTGGTGATTGAGTACAGTTCCCTCGACGAACTCGACGGTATTCTTGGCCATATCAAGTAATTTGGCCCGTTTTTCTGGTTCTTTCGGACGCCTACGAAAGTTCGTGGTTTCAGTCCTACACAACATGTAGTGTTGTGGGGGCGCTCACTCGCCTATTTGTGTCCAAAGCGGCGCAAAGTCACTGACTCTGCCCTTTCCCACCGGTTTTTGCGGAATCCGGTTTTGTTGATTCGTGCACATTGAACACATATAATCTGCGGCGCTCGTATCGGTGTATTTGTCTAATTTTTAAACTGCATCGGGTAAAGGCACCGTACTCCCGGGAAGAACATGACGCAGACGACTCCGAGCGGTATACGCCGCCCGCCTATCGCACGATGGTTTGTCATAGAAAGTGTGGTACTGGTCTTCGTCAGCCTGGCGTTTTTACTGTTTCGGGGCCAGGTTTCCGGTTATTCAGCGCTATTGGGCGGTCTTATTTTCCTTCTGCCCCACGGTTATTTTGCGCTCAAGGCATTCCGCTACTCCGGCGCGCGGTCTGCCAAAAAGATCATGAGTTCTTTTTACCAGGGTGAGGCCGGCAAGCTCATCCTGTGCGCCATCTTTTTCACGATGGTGTTCAAATGGATTCAGCCGCTTGATATAGCGGCACTTTTTCTAACATTTGCGATCATGCTGGTCACCAACTGGTTGACACCGCTACTGGCGGGCAGCAATACGCAGCAAAGCTAACTGGACCTGGGAAACCGTTATGGCAGGAAGTGCATCCGAATATATCCAGCATCACCTCCAGAACCTCACCTACGGTAAGCTGCCGGCAGGCTATGAGCGTGCCGACGGAACCGTAGTGGATGAAGCCACCTGGACACTGGCTCACACGGCGCAGGAAGCGTCGGACATGGGCTTCTGGGCGGTACACGTGGACTCGTTGGGCTGGGCGGTCGGTCTCGGCGTCCTGTTCCTGTTCCTGTTCCGCATGGCGGCCAAGCGCGCGACCTCTGACCAACCGGGTGGTCTGCAGAACTTTGTCGAAGTGATGGTCGAGTTCGTTGACAACAGCGTCAAGGAAACCTTCCACGGCAAGAACAAGGTCATTGCCCCGCTGGCACTGACCATTTTCTGCTGGATCTTCCTGATGAACCTGATGGACCTGGTGCCGGTGGACTTCCTGCCGCAGCTGTTCCATCTGGCTGGCGCCGAGTACATGAAGGTGGTACCGACCACCGACGTGAACGTTACGCTGGGTATGTCGCTGTCGGTGTTCTTCCTGATCATTTACTACAGCCTGAAGGTCAAAGGCGTTGGGGGCTTCCTGGGCGAGCTGACCCTGCACCCGTTCTCGTCTGACAACCTGGTTCTGAAGATTCTTCTGGTTCCGGTCAACCTGCTGCTGGAGGGCGTCAGCCTGATCGCCAAGCCGATCTCACTGGCCCTGCGTCTGTTCGGTAACCTGTACGCCGGCGAGCTGATCTTCATCCTGATTGCGCTGCTGCCCCTGTGGGCTCAGTGGACGCTGTCTGTGCCCTGGGCGATTTTCCACATTCTGGTCATCACCCTGCAGGCATTCATCTTTATGATGTTGACGATCGTGTACTTGAGCATGGCTCACGAAGACAGTCACTGATCGGACACCATTAAGCCGTAGTTCTAAACCCTAACCGTTAAACTGAAAACCTAAACTGAAAACTGGGAGTTATCATGGAAACTGTAGTTGGAATGACCGCGATTGCCGTTGCACTGTTGATTGGCCTGGGTGCCCTGGGTACTGCGATTGGCTTTGGTATCCTCGGTGGCAAGTTCCTGGAAGGCGCTGCGCGTCAGCCGGAAATGACCCCGATGCTGCAGGTTAAGATGTTCATCGTTGCTGGTCTGCTGGACGCCGTAACCATGATCGGTGTTGGTATCGCACTGTTCTTCACCTTCGCCAACCCGTTCGTCGGCCAGATCGCCGGTTAATCGAGTCGCCAGCCGGGATTTCCCGGTCAGATGATTCTTAACAACACAGGCGAGAGGTGAAGACGTGAACATTAATTTGACGATGATTGGTCAAGCCATCGCGTTCTTTATCTTTGTCGTCTTCTGCATGAAATATGTGTGGCCACCTATCATGGCCGCACTGCAGGAGCGTCAAAAGAAGATCGCTGACGGACTGGCTGCCTCAGACCGCGCGGCGCGCGATCTGGAACTGGCTCAGGAAAAGTCAGCTCAGGAACTGCGTGAAGCCAAACAGCAAGCTGCGGGTCTCATCGAAGAGGCCAACAAGCGTGCGGCCGCCATTGTGGAAGCATCGAAAGATGACGCCCGCAAGGAAGGCCAGAAGCTGATTGAGCAGGCCAAGGCCGAAATTGAACAGGAACGGAACCAGGCCCGTGACGCCCTGCGTGCAGAAGTTGCCGCAATCGCTGTCGCTGGTGCTGAGAAAATCCTGGAAGCCTCTGTCGATGCCTCCAAGCACAACGAGATGTTGGAAAAACTGGCGGCAGAACTTTAAACGACGAGGTTCATCATGGCAGAACTGAGAACGCTGGCCCGTCCCTACGCAAAAGCAGCATTCAAGGCCGCCCAGGAGCATGAGCAACTGGCTGATTGGTCCCAGGTGCTGACGGTTGCCGGACAGGTCACCGCGAACGAAGACATTCGACAGCTTCTCGCGAATCCGGGTCTGGAAGAGTCGAAGAAAGCCGAGCTGATCCTCGAGGTCGCCGAAGAAGGCGTCAACGATCAGATTCGTAATTTCTTCGCTGTACTGGCGGAAAACCGCCGGCTGACTCTCCTTCCTGAGATTGCAGCGCTCTTCAACACGTACCGGGCTGATCTGGAGCGCACTGTTGATATCGAAGTTACCGCAGCCTTCGAGCTGACGGACGAACAGCAACAGAAGCTCGCCCAGGCACTCTCGACCAAACTCGAGCGGAAAGTGTCAGTCGCAGCGTCAATGGACAAGTCTCTGATTGGCGGTGCAATTATTCGTACCGGTGATCTGGTCATCGACGCATCTGTACGCGGAAAGCTGACCAAGCTGGCCGACACTCTGGGCTCCTGATTTCAGCACAAGGTTTGAGGATATTGGCATGCAGCAACTGAATCCATCCGAGATCAGTGACATCATCAAGAAGAGAATCGAGAAGCTCGATATCTCTTCCGAAGCAAAGAACGAAGGTACGATCCTGTCCGTTTCCGACGGTATCGTGCTGATCCACGGTCTCGCCGACGTTATGTACGGTGAGATGATTGAATTTGCCAACGGCGTCTTCGGCATGGCTCTGAACCTGGAGCGTGATTCCGTGGGTGCGGTTGTCCTGGGTGACTACGAAGACCTGGCAGAAGGCCAGAAGGTTCGTTGTACCGGTCGTATCCTGGAAGTTCCGGTTGGTCCGGAACTGATGGGTCGCGTGGTCGATGGTCTGGGTAACCCGATCGACGGCAAGGGCGAGTTGGGTACCGAGCTGACCGCACCGGTCGAAAAGGTTGCACCGGGCGTGATCGCTCGTCAATCCGTTGATGAGCCGGTTCAGACCGGTCTGAAAGCGATCGACACCATGGTTCCGGTTGGCCGCGGCCAGCGTGAGCTGATCATCGGTGACCGTCAGATTGGTAAGACCGCTGTCGCGATTGATGCGATCATCAATCAGAAAGGCACCGGCATCAAGTGTATCTACGTGGCCGTTGGTCAGAAGCAGTCTTCCATTGCTGCAGTAGTACGCAAGCTGGAAGAGCACGGTGCCATGGATCACACCATCGTGGTTGCCGCCGGCGCCGCCGATCCGGCCGCCATGCAGTTCCTGGCGCCGTACTCCGGTACCTCCATGGGCGAATACTTCCGTGACCGCGGTGAAGACGCGCTGATCGTATACGATGACCTGTCCAAGCAGGCC
The DNA here is from genome assembly GCF_019264345.1 of Marinobacter arenosus. NCBI lineage: Bacteria > Pseudomonadati > Pseudomonadota > Gammaproteobacteria > Pseudomonadales > Marinobacteraceae > Marinobacter > Marinobacter arenosus. The sequence goes on along the minus strand of NZ_JAHVAO010000001.1, from coordinate 2,432,431 downwards.
GTTGCTTACCGTCAGATCTCCCTGCTCCTGCGTCGTCCGCCGGGCCGTGAAGCTTACCCGGGTGACGTTTTCTACCTGCACTCGCGTCTGCTGGAGCGCGCCTCCCGCGTAAACGCCGACTACGTCGAGCAGCTGACCAACGGCGAAGTGAAAGGCAAGACCGGTTCCCTGACCGCACTGCCGATCATCGAGACTCAGGCTGGTGACGTATCCGCGTTCGTACCGACCAACGTAATCTCCATTACCGACGGTCAGATCTTTCTGGAAACCAACCTGTTCAACTCCGGTATTCGTCCGGCGATGAACGCCGGTATCTCCGTATCCCGGGTCGGTGGTTCTGCCCAGACCAAGATCATGAAGAAGCTCGGCGGTAACATCCGTCTGGCTCTGGCCCAGTATCGTGAACTGGCCGCTTTCGCCCAGTTTGCTTCCGATCTCGACGAAGCAACCCGTAAGCAGCTTGAGCACGGTCAGCGTGTAACGGAACTCATGAAGCAGAACCAGTACAGCCCGATGTCCGTGGCTGAAATGGGTACGGTTCTGTTTGCAGCCAACGAAGGCTTCCTGGACGACGTTGATGTCGACAAGGTTGTTAAGTTCGAAGCGCAGATGCTTGACTGGATGCGCTCCGAGCAGAAAGACCTCCTCGACAAGATCAACGAGAAAGGCGATTACAACGACGAAATCGCTGCCGGCCTTAAAGCTGCACTTGAGAAATTCAAGACCACTCAGAGCTGGTAAGAGAAAGGGCCTGCACCTAGTTGCGGGCCGCTTTTCGTAGCAATGAGTGTCTAACTTGAGAAGGCAGTGAGTTATGGCCGTCGGCAAAGAAATACGTAACCAGATTTCAAGCATCAAGAGCACGCAGAAAATCACCAGCGCCATGGAAATGGTGGCGGCGAGTAAGATGCGCAAGGCTCAGGAGCGCATGCAGGCGACTCGTCCGTATGCCGAGAAGATGCGTCAGGTGATCGGGCACATTGCCAAGGCGAATGCTCAGTACAAGCACCCGTTCATGGTCGACCGCGAGGTTAAGCGCGTGGGCTATATCGTGGTGTCGACTGATCGTGGCCTCTGCGGTGGTCTGAACATCAACCTGTTCAAAGCGCTTGTCCGTGACATGAAAGCGTGGAAAGAGAAAGGAGTGGAATCCGATCTGTGCGCCATCGGGCAGAAAGGAGCGTCCTTTTTCCGGAGCTACGGCGGTAACGTCGTTGCGGCGCTGACCCATCTGGGTGACAGCCCGAGCTCTGAACAACTCATCGGCAACGTCAAGGTTATGCTGGATGCGTTCTCGGAAGGCAAAATCGACCGTCTGTATGTGGTCAGCAACGAGTTCGTCAATACCATGACCCAGAGCCCGACGGTAGAGCAGCTTCTGCCCCTGCCCGAGAGCGAAGACGAAGAAGAGATCAAGAACCAGTGGGATTATCTCTACGAGCCCGATGCCAGGCAGATCCTCGATGGCCTTCTGCCACGTTTTATTGAATCCCAGGTGTACCAGGGTGTGGTAGAGAATCTGGCATGTGAACAGGCAGCCCGGATGATCGCCATGAAGAGCGCAACTGATAACGCCGGTGACATCATCGACGAACTTCAGCTGGCTTATAATAAGGCGCGTCAGGCAGCCATCACCCAAGAGATTTCGGAGATTGTGAGCGGCGCGGCTTCGGTCTGATCCCGTCCACAGTCCAACTGGTTTTATTGACTACTAAGATAACGAGGAACCGAGCATGAGTAGCGGACAAATCGTTCAGATCATTGGCGCGGTTATCGACGTGGAATTTCCACGTGACTCCGTACCCAACATATATGACGCACTGCTGCTTGAAGGTGGCGAAACAACTCTGGAAGTCCAGCAGCAGCTGGGTGACGGCATTGTTCGTACCATCGCAATGGGCAGCACCGAAGGCCTGAAGCGTGGCCTGAAAGCAGAAAACACTGGCAAGGCAATCTCGGTACCGGTTGGTACCCAGACCCTGGGCCGTATCATGGACGTTCTGGGTCGCCCCATCGACGAAGCCGGCGAGATCGGCGAAGAAGAGCGTTGGGCGATTCACCGCAAGGCCCCGGGCTATGCAGACCAGTCGGCCTCTGCCGACCTGCTGGAAACCGGTATCAAGGTTATCGACCTGATCTGCCCGTTCGCCAAGGGTGGTAAGGTTGGCCTGTTCGGCGGTGCCGGCGTGGGCAAGACCGTAAACATGATGGAGCTGATCAACAACATCGCGAAAGAGCACTCCGGTCTTTCTGTATTCGCGGGTGTTGGTGAGCGGACCCGGGAAGGTAACGACTTCTATTACGAAATGAAGGAGTCCAACGTTCTCGATAAGGTTGCCATGGTTTACGGCCAGATGAACGAGCCTCCCGGAAACCGTCTGCGTGTGGCCCTGACCGGTCTCACCATGGCCGAGAAGTTCCGTGACGAAGGCCGTGACGTACTGCTGTTCGTCGATAACATCTACCGTTACACCCTGGCCGGTACCGAGGTATCCGCACTGCTCGGCCGTATGCCGTCTGCGGTAGGTTACCAGCCGACCCTGGCCCAGGAGATGGGTGAGCTGCAGGAGCGGATCACGTCTACCAAGACCGGCTCCATCACGTCTATCCAGGCGGTCTACGTACCGGCGGATGACCTGACTGATCCGTCACCGGCGACCACCTTCTCCCACCTCGACGCGACCGTGGTACTGAGCCGTGACATCGCCTCCAAGGGTATCTACCCGGCGATTGATCCGCTTGACTCCACCTCTCGTCAGCTGGATCCGCTGGTGATCGGTGACGAGCATTACGAAGTGGCCCGTGGCGTGCAGACCAACCTGCAGCGCTACAAGGAACTGAAAGACATCATCGCCATCCTGGGTATGGACGAACTGTCAGAAGAAGACAAGCTGACCGTCGCCCGTGCTCGTAAGATCGAGCGTTTTCTGTCCCAGCCGTTCCACGTTGCTGAAGTATTCACCGGCGCGCCCGGTAAGTACGTTTCCCTGAAGGAGACCATCAGCAGCTTTAAGGGCATCCTCAACGGTGACTATGACGATATGCCCGAGCAGGCGTTCTACATGGTTGGTACCATTGAGGAAGCGGTCGAGAAAGCGAAGGAAATGAAGAGCAAGGCCGAGAAGTAATTTGAGCCGTTGCACTTGTTTCCGGATCGATCAGAGAGGCAACTGACATGGGTATAACCGTGCATTGTGATGTGGTAAGTGCCGAAACAAAGATCTATTCCGGATTGATTGAAATGCTGATCGCTGCGGGCTCTGAAGGTGACCTGGGTATTGCCCCGGGTCACACCCCGCTGCTGACCCAGCTCAAGCCGGGTCCCATTCGGATCATCAAGCAGGGCGGTGAAGAAGACATTCTTTACGTGTCCGGCGGGTATCTGGAGGTCCAGCCCAATCTGGTAACTTTGCTGGCTGATACTGCGGTTCGTGCCAAGGATGTGGACGAAGCCGCGGCTCTCGAGGCGCAGAAAGAAGCCGAGAAAGCACTTGCCAACAAGACCGGTGAATTCGAGTACTCCCGTGCCGCTGCAGAACTGGCCGAGGCTGTCGCACAGCTTCGTACCATCCAGCAGCTGCGTAACAAGATGCGCTAAGCATTTTCGTTTCGGGTTTGCCGAACACCAAAGCCGCATCCTGAGCGGCTGGATATCCAACGCCCGGCGTTGGGACTCCGGCCATCCGGGTTGCGGCTTTTTTTTGTTGATTGAAACCGACATCAAGACATTCCCGGGGGTCTGAACCGTCATGAGCCCGTTACACGTTGTGATCCTGGCCGCGGGTCAGGGTTCAAGAATGAAGTCCGCCCTGCCCAAGGTTCTGCATGCGGTGGCGGGCAGGCCCATGCTGCACCATGTGATCGGGACTGCGAAGCAGCTCGGCGCGGAAAAGATTCACACCGTCATCGGTCATGGTGCCGACCAGGTTCGTGCTCTGACCTCGGAGGCAACCGTCAATTGGGTGGTCCAGAGCGAGCAACTGGGCACCGGCCATGCGGTTGCCCAGGTGCTCCCGGATCTGCCGGATAATGCGCGGGTCCTGGTGCTTTACGGCGATGTTCCGCTGACTCGCCGCGAAACCCTGGAGGCCATGGTTGCCGAGCTCGACCACGAGACCCTCGGCCTGCTGACGGTCTCGCTGGACGATCCCAATGGTTATGGGCGGATCGTGCGGGACACGGCGGGCAACGTCCTATCCATCGTCGAACAAAAGGACGCCACGGACGACCAGCGAGCGATCCGGGAGGTCAATACCGGTATCCTTGCGGTGTCCGCGAACCATCTGAAGGCCTGGCTGCCGGCCCTGTCGAACCGCAATGCCCAGGGTGAATACTACCTGACCGACATCATTGCCATGGCGGTGGACAATAACTTGTCGATCTCGGTGTCCCAGCCGGCTGACGCGTTCGAAGTCCAGGGCGTCAACAACCGGCTGCAGCTGTCTGAGCTCGAGCGCTGGTACCAGCGTCGCGAAGCCGAACGGCTGATGACCGAGGGCGCGACGCTGGCCGATCCGGCCCGTATTGATGTTCGGGGGGAGCTGACCATTGGCAACGACATCCTGATTGATGTCAACGTCGTGTTTGAGGGTGAGGTCCAGCTTGGCAGTCAGGTTTCCATTGGCCCCGGTTGCGTGATCAAGGACGCCCGCATTGCCGATGGCGCCCAGATCAAGGCCCACAGCATCATTGAAGGCGCTACCGTGGGTGCCAACGCGCAGATCGGTCCGTTTGCGCGTCTGCGCCCCGGCACCGAACTGGCGGCCGGTGCCAAGGTCGGCAACTTCGTGGAAACCAAGAAAGCCATCGTGGGCGAGGGCAGTAAGATCAACCACCTGAGCTATGTGGGAGACGCCACCCTGGGCCGTAATGTGAATGTTGGTGCAGGCACCATCACCTGCAACTATGATGGTGTTAACAAGTTCCAGACGGTGATCGGAGACGGAGCCTTTGTCGGTTCCAATTCCTCACTCGTCGCCCCGGTCAACGTCGCCGCGGGCGCCACCATCGGTGCCGGCTCGACCATTACCCGGGATGTTGCGGGCAACGAACTGGCTGTGGCCCGGGGCCGCCAGCGTAATATTTCCGGCTGGGAACGGCCGAAGAAAACTGATTGAGCAGCTTACAGGACAGGTGAAAGCAGCATGTGTGGGATTGTAGGTGCGGTTTCGGAACGGGACGTTCAGGGCATTCTTCTCGAGGGTCTCCGCCGTCTGGAGTACCGGGGCTACGACTCCGCCGGTATGGCGGTGGTCGATGGCGGAACCGTGGTGCAGCGCGCCCGGGAAGTGGGCAAGGTTGCCTCCCTGAGCGACGCCATCGACGCAAACCCCCTGACCGGGCATGTGGGCATTGCCCACACCCGCTGGGCCACCCACGGTGAGCCGTCCCAGATCAATGCCCACCCCCACATGTCCGGCGACCGTCTGGCCATCGTTCACAACGGCATCATCGAGAACTATCAGGACCTGCGCGAGGAATTGAAGGGCGACGGCTTTGACTTCACCTCCCAGACCGATACCGAAGTGGTCGCCCACCTGATCGAGAAGTACTACCGCGATCTGAACAACCTGTACGGGGCGGTCAAAGCGGCCATCGCCCGCCTGCGCGGGGCCTATGCCCTGGCGGTGGTGCATTCCGACGAACCGGACCACCTGGTGGTCTGCCGGGAAGGCAGTCCCCTGGTCATCGGCGTCGGGATTGGCGAAAACTTCATTGCGTCCGACCAGCTCGCCCTGCTGCCGGTCACGGACCGGTTCATGTTTCTGGAAGAGGGTGATATCGCCGATATCCACAAGCACCGAGTAATTATCCACGACCGCGAGGGCACCCCGGTCGAACGCAAGATCACCCGTTTCGAACACGGCACGGACTCTGCCGACAAAGGCGAATACCGCCATTTCATGTTGAAGGAGATCTACGAGCAGCCGAAAGTGATCAAGGCCACCATGGAAGGCCGGATCACCGATAGTCGTGTACTCGAACAGGCGCTTGGCACCGAGGCGGCCAACCTGCTGGAAGACGTCAAACATGTGCAGATCATCGCCTGCGGCACTAGCTATCACGCGGGTATGGTGGCCCGCTACTGGATCGAGGAGCTCGCCGGTGTGCCCTGCTCCGTTGAGGTGGCGTCCGAGTTCCGGTATCGCAAACACGTGATCCAGCGGGACACCCTGTTCCTGTGCATTTCCCAGTCCGGGGAGACCGCCGATACCCTGGCCGCCCTGCGTCAGGCGAAACAGGCGGGCTTCCGGGCCGCACTCGCGATCTGCAACGTGCCGGGCAGTTCCCTGGTGCGGGAATCCGATCTGGTCATGATGACCCAGGCGGGCCCGGAGATTGGCGTGGCGTCCACCAAGGCCTTTACGACCCAGCTCACGGCGCTGCTGATTTTCACCCTGGCCCTGGCCCGTCACAACGGCCTCGAGGAGCAGCGCGAAGCCGAGATCGTGAAAGCGATTCACCAGCTGCCGGGTCAGGTTGACCAGGTACTGGCCCTCGATGGGGACATTGCCGAGATGTCCAAGGCCTTCATGGACAAGAATCACAGCCTGTTCCTGGGCCGGGGTTCGCAGTTCCCGGTGGCACTGGAAGGCGCCCTGAAGCTCAAGGAAATTTCCTACATCCACGCGGAAGCCTACCCGGCGGGTGAGCTCAAGCACGGGCCGCTGGCGCTGGTGGACAGTGAAATGCCGGTGGTTACCGTGGCGCCCAACAACGATCTGGTGGAAAAGCTCAAATCCAACCTCGAGGAAGTGCGTGCCCGGGGCGGTGAGCTTTTCGTGTTTGCCGACCAGGCTGCGGACGTTCGGGCCGAAGATAACATTCACGTCATGCAGTTGCCGTCGGTGCACGAAATCACCGCGCCCATCGTGTACACCGTTCCGCTCCAGTTGCTCTCATACCACGTGGCCGTTCTCAAGGGCACGGACGTGGACCAGCCGCGCAACCTGGCCAAGAGTGTGACGGTCGAATAATTTGCCATTGTCTGGCGCCCAACCCGGGCGCCAGGGCAGCCAGAGGTTTTGTCCAACGGCGTTTTTTGCTATTTTGCAAAGCAGACTGGCATTCAACCAGACTTGTTAGCGGGAGAGACTGTGTCGTAACACATTGCGACCAGCGCCGAAGGAGCAACTGCCCCGGAAACTCTCAGGCAAAAGGACCGCTAACTTGAATACTTTCCGAAGAGCTGTCGACGACTGCGTCAGTCGGCACACCGAAGGAGCAAGCCGCCGATTCCGTCGAATGGGCGCGTGAATCTCTCAGGTACCGTGACGGAAGGGGTGCTTTCTACCACTGTGGGTAGAGAGGGAACCCTGGACGCCTCCTGGAGATGGTTGTATGAAGCGAGTTGCAGTAATTGGCGGTGGTATCACCGGTATCACGACCGCCTACACCCTGGCCAAGCGCGGCTATGATGTCACCGTATACGAAAAGCACCGCTACGCCGCGATGGAAACCTCCTTCGCCAACGGCGGTCAGTTGTCGGCCTCCAATGCCGAGGTCTGGAACAACTGGCAGACCGTGATGAAAGGCATGAAGTGGATGCTCCGCAGTGACGCCCCCCTGCTGGTCAATCCCAAGCCGTCCTGGCACAAGCTGAGCTGGTTTGCCGAGTTCATTGCCGCCATTCCCCAGTACGAGCGCAACACCACCGAAACCGCGCGCCTGGCCATTGCCGCCCGGCAACACCTGTTCCAATGGGCGCAGGACGAAGGCATCGATTTCGATCTCAAGAAGCAGGGCATCCTGCACATCTACCGGGACAAGGAAGGGTTTGATCACGCGGCGAACGTCTCGAAGCTCCTGGCTGCCGGGGGGCTCGAACGCCGACCGGTCACGCCCGAGGAAATGAAGTCGATCGAGCCTACCCTGGCCGGCACCTATTACGGTGGCTTTTTCACCGAGAGCGATTCCACCGGGGATATCCACAAGTTCACCAATGGCCTGGCGGAGGCGATCCTGCGTCTCGGGGTCAAGACCTGCTATGGCCACACCGTCACCGAACTCAGCGCGGACCGGACCAACGCCTGGGTGACCGCGTACGACGGGGAACAGCAGAACCGCGACACCTTTGACGGCGTGGTCATCTGCGCCGGGACCGGCAGCCGGGCACTGGCGGCGAAGCTGGGCGACCGGGTCAATATCTACCCGGTCAAAGGTTATTCCATTACTGTTCAGCTGGACGACGAGGCATCTCAGAAGGCTGCACCGACCGTCAGTCTGCTGGACGACGCCACCAAGCTGGTGACCAGCCGACTGGGTGATGACCGCTTCCGCGTGGCGGGAACCGCTGAATTCAACGGCTTCAACCGGAACATCCGGGATGATCGGATCAAGCCACTGACCCGATGGGTCGAGGAATGTTTCCCGGGCGTGAGCACCCGCCGCGTCGTGCCCTGGGCCGGGCTGCGTCCCATGTTGCCGAACATGATGCCGCGGGTAGGGCCGGGTCGTCTGCCGACCGTGTTCTACAACACTGGCCACGGTCACCTGGGCTGGACCCTGTCGGCGATCACCGCCGAGCTGCTGGCCGAAGCTGTTGAAAGGTCGTCGTCTGGCGTTACCGTCAGCGCCGCCCGCTAGTCTGGCTTGTTGGCCCGGCCATGTTCATTGGCCGGGCTTATCGCCAAGCGAAATCCCGCTCAGGTCCCGTTGCAGTTTTTTCAGAAGGTGCAGCAGACTCACTCCGTCATCGAAGCTCAATCCCTGCAAGGCTTGCTGGTAGAACTCGGTGATGGTGTCCTGCAGCTTGTTCCAGAACTCCCGACCGGATTCGGTGAGCACCACCAGCCGGGCGCGCCGGTCCTGGGGATCGGGAATCCGGACCACATGGCCGTCCCGTTCCATGCGTTTCAGGACGCCGTCCAAGTTCTGGCGGCTCACGTGCAGGTACTCCTTGAGCTGGTTGAACGAGGTGCCGTCCTCGAACCCCTCCCGTGACAGTGCCCCCAGCACCGCCCACTGCACCGCGCTGATCCCCATTTCATTCTGAACCTGCCGCTGCAGGATGTTTCCGGTCTGGAACAGGCGGAAAAACAGCCGGTTCGGAATGCCGCCCGATTCGTTGACGATCATCTGAGCTCCTGTCTGTGCCTTCGGGCCGGAGACCCGCGGAAGGCTTACATCGTTGCCCCGAATCACGACGGACCGGGAGCGCATTACGTGGGTAGGTACTCGCGAGCAATGATATTCTTCATGATCTGCGCGGTGCCGTCACCTATTTGCAGGCCCAGGACGTCCCGCAGCCGCTGGGCAAACGGCAGGTCCTCGCCCCAGCCGGTGTGCCCGTGGGCCAGCAGGCACTGCTTGACCACGTCGAACGCCAGCTTCGGCCCCCACCACTTGTTCATGGCCGCCTCGGCGTTGTGGGGCAGGTTGTTGTCCTTGAGCCAGAGCGCATGGTAGCACTGCAGGCGCGCCGCCTGAACGTAGGTCTGGTATTCCGCCAGCGGATGGGTCAGGCCCTGGAACGCGGACAGGTTCTGACCGAAGGCCGTGCGTTCGGTCAGCCACTGCCAGGTCTCATCCAGCGACTGCTGGGCCACGGCCAGACACTGCAGGCCGATCAGCGCCCGGCTGTAGTCGAACCCCTGCATCACCTGTTTGAAACCTTGGCCCTCGTCGCCCATCCGATGGCTGGCGGGCACGTCCACGTTGTCGAAGAAGATGGAACCGCGGCCGATGGCCCGCTGGCCGTTGTCTTCAAAGCGGGTGGTGGTAATGCCCGGGCTGTCCATAGGCACCAGAAAGGCACTGATGCCGGAGGCCCGCTGCTCCACCGTGCCGGTGCGGGCAAACACCACCGCCACGTCGGCCTGGTCGGCCATGGAGATGGAGGTTTTTTCGCCGTTGAGCACGTAGGCGTCGCCTTTCTTCTCGGCTTTCAGGCGCAGGTTGGCGGCGTCGGAGCCACCATGGGGTTCGGTCAGGGCAATGCAGGCCACCTTCTGGCCAGAGGTCATCCCGTGCAACCAGTGCGTGGCCAGGTCCGGGGCTGCGTGGCTGGCAATGATCTGACCATTCAGGGAAGCCAGCAGGGGAATGTAGCCTACGTTGAAATCCCCCTTGGAAATCTCCTCAATGATCACGCCGCTGGTGACACAGTCCATACCGCTGCCGCCGAATGCTTCCGGTAGCTCGCCGCCCAGCAGGCCCATCTCGCCAAGCTGGCGGATGACATCCTTTTCAATAACCCCTTCTCGGTCTCGCTTGCGATAGCCCGGGGCAAGAACCTCGGCGCTGAAACGGGCGACCACTTCACGGATCGCGTTTTGTTCTTCGGTGAATGCGAAATTCATGGTGTTCTCCGGACTATCGGGCCGTTACTTGTAGTATTTGCGGAACTCGGGCTTACGCTTTTCCTTGAAGGCGCGCACACCCTCCTTCGATTCCTCGGTGTCGTAATACAGGCTCAGGGCCTGCATGCCGAGGGCGCCGATGCCGGCAATGTTGTCGCTGTCGGCGTTGAAGGAACGCTTGGCAATACTCAGCGCGGTGGGGCTCTTCCCAAGGATCTCGTCGCACCACTGCCGCACCTCCTCGTCTAGCTGCTCCGGCGGTACCACCGCATTCACCAGCCCCCATTCCAGCGCCTGCTGGGCGGAATACTTGCGGCACAGGTACCAGATTTCCCGAGCCCGCTTTTCACCCACCACCCGTGCCAGGTAGGCGGTGCCGAAGCCTGGATCCACCGAACCCACCTTGGGGCCAACCTGGCCGAAGATGGCGGTTTCCGAGGCGATGCTCAGGTCGCAGATTACATGCAGGACGTGGCCGCCACCGATGGCGAAGCCGTTCACCCGGGCGATGACCGGCTTGGGCACTTCCCGGATCAGGCGTTGCAGTTCCTCCACCGGCAGGCCGATCAGTCCACGGCCATCGTACTGGCCTTCGTGAGCGCCCTGATCGCCGCCGGTGCAGAAGGCTTTCTCGCCGGCGCCGGTAAAGACGATCACTCCGATGTCCTTGTTCCAGCCGGCGCGATTGAAGGCGTCGATCAATTCCATGCAGGTCTGCCCCCGGAAGGCATTGTAGCGGTCCGGACGGTTGATGGTAATGGTCGCGACGCCGTCGGTTTCGTCGTACAGGATGTCTTCGTAGGTCATGGTCGTTTCTCCGTATTTGTGAAAAAGGCCGTTCATCCGGCCATGGTCAGTCCGCCGGACACACTGATCACCTGGCCGGTAATAAAGTTGGCGTCGTCACTGGCGAGCAGGGCGATCACACCGGGGTAGTCCTCGGGCCGGGCCAGCCGCTTCATGGGAACGGCGTTACGGAAGGCCTCCAGCAGTTTTTCCGGGTTCGGGGCGCTTTCGGCGACGCCCTTGAGCAGGGCGGTGTCCGTGGGGCCGGGGCAGACCACGTTCAGGCACACGTTCTTGGTGGCCAGTTCCCGCGCCACGGTCTTGCTGAAACCCACCAGCCCCGCTTTGCAGGCCGCGTACACCGACTCGCCGGAGGACCCGACCCGGGCGGCATCCGAGGCCACGTTGATGACCTTGCCGCCACCGGCGGCCACCATCTTCGGGAGTACCACGTGGTGCATGTTCAGGGCGCCGGTCAGGTTCACGGCAATCAACTGCTCCCAGAGTTTGGGGTCGGTCTTGAGGAAGGGCATGAAGCGATCGAAACCGGCGTTGTTCACCAGCACCGTGGGCACGCCGAGATCGTTCTCGATGGCTGTGACGGTTTCGGTGATGGCCGCGTAATCGGTGATGTCCGCCGCGTAGGCGCGGGCTTCGCCACCGGCCTGGGTGATCAGATCGACGGTCGCCCGGGCGGCGGCTTCGTCACGGTCCAGGACGGCCACGCGGCTGCCCTCTTCGGCGAATCGTCGGCATACGGCTCGGCCGATGCCGCCCCCGCCGCCGGTAACGATCACGGTCTTGTCGTTGAGACCTCTCATGATGATGTGCTCCTGTGTCTGAACATTGATGGGCTAGCTGCGGCTGGCGGGTTCCAGTCGAATCGTCCGGGCCTGTTCCCGCAGTTTGAATTTCTGGATCTTGCCCGAGGCTGTGCGGGGCATGGCCTCGATCACTTCGAGATATTCGGGCAGGTAGTTCCGGGACAGCTTCTGCTCGAGCAGGTAGGCCTTCACCTGCTCCAGAGTGACGCCGGTGGCGTCGTCGACAGTTACATAGGCACACACCCGCTCCCCGAGCCGGTCGTCCGGGCAACCCACCAGGGCCACATCGACGAGGCCGGGGAATTTGTAGAGCAGGTTTTCCACTTCCACCACGGGAACGTTTTCGCCGCCGCGGATCACCACGTCCTTGGTGCGGCCGGTGATGCGGATGTAACCGTCCCGGTCCATACGGGCCAGATCGCCGGTGCTGAACCAGCCGTCGTCGTCGACGCCATAGAGTTCCGGGCGCTTGAGATAGCCGACAAACAGGCTCGCGCCGCGGACCAGCAGGTTGCCTTCCTCGTCAGCGGCCAGATCGTTACCCTGGAAGTCGGTGATTTTCACCTCCATCCAGGGCAGGGCCTTGCCGTCGGACTGACTGGCCCGTTCGGCGGGATCTTCCGGGCAGGTCATGGTGACCGCGCCGTTCTCGGTCATGCCCCAGGCCGAGATAATCCTGGCCTTCAACACCTTGCCGGCCTGGTCGACCACGGCGCTGGGTATCGGGGCGCCGGCCGACACGAAGATGCGCAGGGAATCCAGTTCGCCCTCATGGTTGGGGGCGGCTTTGACCAGGTCGGCCAGGAAGGGCGTGGCGGCCATGGTGAAGGCCGGCTGCTCGGCGGCAATCACCTTACACACGTACTCGGCGTCCCAGATGTCCTGAAGGATGGCGGTGGTGCCCAGGTAGATGGGCATCAAAATGCCGTACATGAAGCCGGTCTGATGCGCGAGAGGCGAGGCCATGAGGACCTTGTCGTCCGAACCCAGGTGCAGCCGGTCGGCGTAGGGACGGACATTGGCGAACAGGGTGTTGGAGGTGTGCATCACCCCCTTGGGCTCGCCGGTGGTGCCGGAGGTGTAGAGAATCTGGATGACATCGTCGGCACCGAGCTGGCGCTCCCGGAACAGGGCTGTGGTGTCCTGCTGTTCTTCCCAGGGGGTGTCGAGCAGGCGTTGCTCGAAGCTGCGATCGCCTTCGCCGCCGATCACCAGCAGGGTTTCCAGGTCGGGCAGTTCGGCCCGGATGCCATCGACCATGGCTTCGTAGTCGAAGTTGCGGAACCGCTTCGGAATGACCAGCAGCCGGGCTTCCCCGTGCTTGAGCATGAACCGCAGTTCGCGCTCCCGGAAGATGGGCATCAGCGGGTTCAGGATCGCGCCGATGCGCAGGCACGCCAGGTGCAGGGCGGTGGTTTGCCACCAGTTGGGCAGCTGGCAGGCCACCACATCACCCTTCCCGATGCCCAGGCCGGCCAGACCGGCGGCCATGCGGGTGACGGTGTCAGTCAGTTCCCGGTAGGTGAAGACAGTTCGGGTGTCCCGGGTGACCTGGTAGCTGACGATGGCTTCCCGGTCGGGGGTGCGGCCGACCGCTTCATCCAGGTAATGGGTAATGAGCTTGTCGTTCCAGGCTCCGCTTTGAATCATGGCGGAGCGACGTTCCGGTTGGGGGGTAATGCCTGTGTCCATGCGATCCACCTGTTGTTATCGGTTTTTGTCAGTCATTGGTGATGGGCCCGGCAGGGCCGCCAGCGTGTCTTTTAACATACGCCCCTCCAAAATATTATGTCAAGATGTTGCTTTAAATTTGGGTTTGGCAATCGGGTGGGGTATGTTCGGTAACTTAAAAAAAGCATCCTTTGATGCCTGAACCATTCGGAGAGGTCATGACATACAACAACATATTGTTAGAGAGGTACGATGCGGTTGCGCTGATCAGGCTGAATCGTCCAACGGTGCACAATGCCCTGAACAACGCCCTGATGGCCGAGTTATCCGACCTGTTGAAAGCGTTGGATGCGGACGAGTCTGTCGGTGCCATCGTGATCACGGGCAACGAGAAAGCCTTTGCCGCCGGTGCCGATATCTCTGAAATGCAGCATCTGGATTTTTCCAGGGCCTACCGGGAGGAATTCATCACCGCCAACTGGGAACAGGTGACCCGGTGCCGCAAACCCGTGATTGCGGCCGTCGCCGGCGTCGCCCTGGGTGGCGGATGCGAGCTGGCCATGATGTGTGATGTGTTGATCGCTGCCGATTCAGCGCGGTTTGGCCAGCCGGAAGTCAGGCTCGGCATCCTGCCCGGAGCCGGCGGAACCCAACGCCTTACCCGGGCCATCGGCAAAGCGAAAGCGATGGACATGTGTCTGACCGGCCGTCTGATGGATGCCGAAGAGGCCGAGCGCAGTGGCCTGGTCAGCCGGGTGGTTCCCGCCGATACCCTGTTGGAGGAAGCCCTGTCGGCTGCCCGGGACATTGCCGGCATGTCCCGGATTGCCACCATGCTCAACAAGGAAGCCGTGAACCAGGCGTTCGAGACCACCCTGAAGTCCGGTGTGGATTACGAACGCCGGTTGCTTTGGGCAAGTTTTGACACGGAAGACCGCCGCGAGGGCATGGCGGCGTTTCTGGAGAAACGATCGCCCGAGTGGAAACATCGGTAGGCAGTTGTGTTTTATTTTTTAACCCGGTGCCCGCATGCTGCCGGAAATCGGTTAAAATGCGGGCAGCGTTGTCACTGAAATCCAGTCATGGCCCGCAGGGCAGTCTTAATTGCCAGGACCAAAAGTGGTCGCAAAGCGTACCTTCGGACCATACCCCGGTACACAAATATCAAGGAAGATGCGGGCTGTCTGCCGCACCCTTCCAGTAACCCTTTTTTTAAAAGAAACCCGCAATGCCCACAACCGTCATCTCCGGCTTTACCCACAATTTCCTTGGCAAGGCGCCCGTCTGGTACAAACAGGTCATCCTGCTGTTTCTGATCGCCAACCCTATCGTGATGTATCTGTTGGGGCCGGGGACAGCCGGCTGGCTGCTGATCGCCGAGTTCATTTTCACCCTCGCCATGGCGCTGAAATGCTACCCGCTGTTGCCGGGCGGCCTGCTGGCGGTGGAAGCGTTGCTGATTGGCCTGACCACACCGGATGCGGTGTACCTGGAAGTGCTCACCAACTTCCCGGTGATCCTGCTGCTGATGTTCATGGTCGCAGGCATCTATTTCATGAAGGAACTGCTGCTGGTGACCTTTACCCAGATCCTGGTGGGCGTGCGCTCCAAGTCCGCGCTGTCGTTGCTGTTCTGCAGTGCAGCGGCGGTGCTGTCGGCGTTTCTGGATGCCCTGACCGTCACCGCGGTGATCATCAGCGTGGCCGTGGGTTTCTACTCGGTCTACCACAAGGTGGCGTCCGGCAAAGGCTACCACCACAGCGACCACAACGCCGGCAGTGACGACGAGGTGGTCGAGCTGCATCGGGAGGATCTGGAAAACTTCCGGGCCTTCCTGCGCAGCCTGTTGATGCACGGTGCCATTGGTACCGCCCTGGGTGGGGTCGCCACCATGGTGGGTGAGCCCCAGAACCTGTTGATTGCCAAGGTGGTGGACTGGGACTTCGCGGGCTTTTTCCTGCACATGGCACCGGTCAGCCTGCCGGTGCTGGCCGCGGGCCTGTTTACCTGCTGGGCGCTGGAGAAATTGCGCTGGTTCGGGTACGGCGGGCGTCTGCCCCGGCCGGTCCGGCAAGTGCTGGAAGAGTTCGCCGAGAATGAGCGGGCCAAGCGCACCAAGGCCGATCAGGCCGCACTTTGGGTCCAGGCCATCGCTGCGGGTATCCTGGTGATTGGTCTGGCGTTCCACCTCGCCGAAGTTGGCCTGATTGGCCTGCTGGTCATCATCCTGGTTACCTCGTTCACCGGCATCACCGATGAACACCAGATTGGCAAGGCGTTCCAGGAATCCCTGCCGTTTACCTCCCTGCTGGTGGTGTTTTTTGCCGTGGTGGCGGTGATCCACGAGCAGCACCTGTTCAAGCCCATTATCGATTACGTGCTGTCCCTGCCCGAAGGGCAGCAGCCGGGCATGTTCTTCATCGCCAACGGTGTGCTCTCCATGATCAGCGACAACGTGTTCGTGGCCACCGTGTACATCAGCGAAGTCAAGCAGGCGCTGGATGCCGGCAGCATCAGCTACGAGCACTTCCAGGCCCTGGCGGTTGCGATCAACACCGGGACCAACCTGCCCAGTGTGGCCACCCCCAACGGCCAGGCGGCGTTCCTGTTCCTGCTGACCTCGGCCATTGCGCCCCTGGTTCGGCTGTCTTACGGGCGCATGGTGATCATGGCCTTCCCCTACACCCTGGTGATGGGCGGCGTTGGCCTGTACATGGTGGTCAACCACATCTGAGGGTGATTTTGTCAATTTGCGGCCGCTGTCCGTGCACAATTTTTACGGTCTGATAAGCTCTGCTAAAAGCGATTACAAGAACCGGAATTCATGAACAGCTGCTGTATCCGTCGCTCCGCATCCAACCCTGTCGGCATCGCCACCTTTGCCCTTTGGCTGGTGGTGTTCATTCTGGCCTGGCCAACAACGGCCTCGGCCGAAGAGATGGCGTCGAAAACCCTGCGAATTGCCTACGTGGAGTTTCCGCCGATTACCTTCCGGAATCACGCCGGAGAGGCCGACGGGGCCATGATCGACATCACCCGGAAAGTGGCGATCGAAGCCGGATACACCCCGGAGTTCGTCTACCTGCCGGTCAGCCGGGTCTACCTCTATTTGCGCAACGGTCTGATCGACCTCTGGCCGGGTCCGACCGACATTCCCACGCTCGAGGGTGAAGTGCTGGAAAGCTGGGCCAGCCCGATGCCGATCCGTCTCAGTGCCTGGTATGTCGAGAAGAAAATGAGCCCGTTGGAGAATTTTGATCAGCTCCGGGGCAAGACCGTGATCGTGATTGGCGGCTACACCTACGCCGGGTTGATCAACTGGCTGAACAACGCGGAGGACATCCGCATCACCGAGGCCCCCAATCACCGCTCGGCCATCGACATGCTCAAGCGCAATCGCGGCGACTACCTGCTCGATTATCGGGAACCCGTGCTGGAAATCCTCGACCGGCCTGAAATGGAGAAGATTGGCGAAACGGCGGTACGCAGCCGCGACCTCGCCTGGCTGTTCTCCCTGGCCAGCCCCCGCGCGGCCGTGCTCCGGGAGGAGTTCGACGATGCCTACCTGAGACTGGCCGAGAAGGGCGAAGTCCCCCAGGTGCGCACCGTCACCCCGGGCTACGTCATTCCCGGTTTTCCCGAGGCCTATCGCTAGCCCGGTCAATTCACCTCATTCGGTCGACAGGCTGATGTCGCCGTACCAGGCGGTGGCCGTTTCCCCGGTGTTGTCGGAGTCAGACATGATGGCGATGCCGACCAGCGGCGGTGGTGCCTCCCCGAACGCCCGGCGGTAATCCGCCACGATATCCCGCTCCACGGTCACCCATTCGCCGGCCCGTTCATTGCCGGAATTCACCGCCACCATCATGGTTTTCTCGGTGTAGGGATTGGGGACCGTCTCGCCCTCGGGCAGGGTGTTGGCCCAGATGTAGTTGAGGGCATTGCCGGGCAGGCTTTCACCAAACAACACCTCGACGGTCTTGCGCTTGGCGCGTTCGAAGAAACCGGCCTTTTCCGGCTGGAACTTGAACGCCACGTAGATCCGCGCCGGGTAGTCGTCGCCGGACTTTTCCCGGGCATCGCCCTGCTCAAACACGTTCGAGACTTTCCAGCGCCAGCGCAGGATCAACGAGTCCCCGGGCTGCACATCCAGCCGGGTGATCATGCCGGAGGCGCCGCCATTGGTGTCGGCCCGAACCACCTGGGTGCCGTCCTCGGTCACCAACTCATAGCGGGAGTGCTCGTCGATCTTGGGAAATTCCAGCGGTTCCCAGCCGGAGCCTTGCCCCAGAGATTCAAGCTGGGAAAAAACCGGTAGTTCAATGGCTTCCGCCTGCGCGGTGGAGCTCAGCCAGGGGCCGGTGGCCAGGACCAGTGCGGGGATCAATGTTTTCAGTGGCGTCAGGCGCACAATGCTCTCCTCGGTCTGCAATCGCGTGGGATTACCCGGGTGACAGCCGACGCCCTGAAAAGTGCCCGAACGCCTCTACTGCGTGGCCAGCAGCCGGATGGCACTGGCCGCCGCGGCGGTGCGGTTCTCCACCCCCAACTTCCGGAACACCTGTTCCAGGTGCTTGTTGACGGTGCGTGGGCTCATGTCCAGGATCTGGCCGATCTCCCGGTTGGTCTTGCCGTTGGCGATCCACAGTAGCACGTCCGATTCCCGCAGTGTCAGCTGGAACCGCTCCCGCAGGGCGGCGGCCGAGCTGTTCTGGTTCTGCGGAGTCTTGAGCCGGAGCAGATACTCCCGGCCGTCCACCAGGGCCAGATATTCCACCGAGCGCGGCATGTCCAGGGCTCGCAACGGCATCACGTGTCCGGGTTCCAGATTGTGGCTGAGCCATTCTTCCAGCCGCGCCCGGACGTCCGAAAATTCCGGATGATTGCTGTCGGGCAGGCACCGGCAGACCTGGGGGGTGCCCCAGAGCAAATTGCCCTCCCGGTCCACGGCAAACAGGTTCTGGCCGGCGGTATCGAGGGCACTGCGGGCGCTGCGGGTCATCCGGGCATTGGTCAGGTGGACGTCCATGCGCGCCAGCAGTTCGGTGGTGTTGATCGGCTTGGTGACGTAGTCGACGCCGCCGGCGTTGAGGCCCATAACCACGTGTTCGGTGTCACTGAGGCCGGTCATGAAGATGATGGGGATGTCGGTGAACGCCGGGTTCTCCTTCAGCCGCCGGCAGGTTTCAAAGCCGTCCATGTGCGGCATAAGCGCATCCATCAGCACCACGTCCGGGGTGATGTTCTGGCTGATGGTCAGCGCCTGGTTGCCCTCCAGCGCCACCAGCACGGTCATGCCGGCTTCCTCGAGGGCATCGTTGATCATGCGAATGGAGTCGACCGCGTCATCCACGACCATCACGACGGTTTTCCGGTCTTCATGAAGCTTCATGTTCGGCTACCTCAAGTAATTCCAGAATTTTTTCGAACTGAAAATCGTTGGTGAGCTGGGAGAGTTCGTCGGTGAAGCGTTGGTCCGCCTCGCCGCGGTGCCTGAGTCCGTGCAGGGCTTCCAGCAGTCCCTTGCGGTGCCCGATACGGGCCAGGTCCGCCAGTTCCTGTCGGTAGGCCAGGGCGGGCAGCGGCAGGTCGCCGGTGTCCGACACCGGGAGGGCGGCGAGCGGTTCGGCACTCTTCTCGAACCGCCACTCCAGGTCCAGCACCCCGGCGATGGTGTCCAGCAACAGGTTCAGTCGCACGGGCTTGATGATGTAACCGTCGTGCAGGCGCGGTGAGTCCGCGGCATGGTGGCCCTCGTTGGCATCGGCGGACACCATCACCACCGGCATGGCGTGTTTGTCCGCCCGCAGCTGCTGGAGAACCTCCCAGCCGGTACGCCCCGGCATGGACACGTCCAGCAGCACCAGGTCCGGGCGTTCGGTGGCCACCGTTTCCTCGACCCGGAGGGCATTGCCGATGTCGATAATCTCGAAACCCAGTGGCGACAGCATGGCGCGGATGACCTGGCGGTGGGAGATGTCGTCGTCCACCAGCAGGACCTTGCGCCGGGTGCCGTGATAGCCGTAGATCCGGCGAGCCGGGGCGCTGATCGATCGGGGGCTGGAGCTGTGCAGGCTGGAGAGCATCAGGCTCACCTTGAAGGTGCTGCCCTGGCCGGGTTCACTGGCCACAGAGATATCGCCGCCCATGATCTCGGTAAGCAGCCGGGTAATGGTCAGGCCAAGTCCGGTGCCACTGCGGCTCTGGCCCGGGGTACGGATACGCTCGAACGGCCGGAAGATCCGTTCGATGTTCTCCTGGGCGATGCCTTCACCGGTGTCCCGGATGGTGAACTCCGCCACCTGGCTGCGGTAGCGCAGCGTCAGGGAGACCCCGCCCTTGTCGGTGTACTTGATGGCGTTTGAGAGCAGGTTGATCAGGATCTGGCGCAGGCGTTTCTCGTCGGTGGTCACCATTTCCGGCAACGGGAAGGGGCAGTGGTAATCGAACGCCAGGCCCTTCTCCTCGGCCTGCAGCTGGAACATGGTGACCAGCTGTTCCATCAGCAACTCGATGCGGACCTGGTCCCGGTGCAGGTCCAGCCGTCCGGCCTCGATCTTGGAGATGTCCAGCAGCCCCTCGATCAGATCGGCCAGGTATTCGCCGCTGCGGCGGATCACCCCCAGGGCTTCCTTGCGGTGGGGCGGGACCGAGTCGTCGTTCTCCAACAACTGGGCATAGCCGAGAATGGCGTTCAGCGGTGACCGGAGTTCGTGACTGATACCGGTCAGATAGCGGCTTTTCGCGCCATTTGCGGCCTCTGCCTGCTCTTTCGCCTGCTGCAGGGCCTGATCGGTGCGCTCGTGAGCGACAATTTCCTCCATCAGCAGCCGGGTCTGACGGCCGGACTCTTCCTCCGCCACCACGCGGCTTTCGTGGGCCAGCACAAACAGCCAGCAGATCACCCCGGTAACAATCACCAGGATGAAAAATACCTTCCAGAGGGTGACGGACAGCAGCAGGGCTTCGGGTGCCGAGGCCACCGGCGTCTTGAAGTAAATCAGCGACAGCAGCAGGCCGGACAGGCCATTGATCAGAAACAGCAGGCTCAGGAAGTGACCGAGGCGGGAGTGGAGTCGGCTCAGGAGCGCACCGGGCATCAGCTTGCCGAGAAACTGCTGCAACTGTTCCTGGTAACCGGCGCCGGGTTTGCAGACGTCCCCGCAGCGGGCGTCCAGGGAGCAACACAGGGAACAGATGGTGCCGTCGTAAGCCGGACAGCTGGTCACGTCCTCCGGCTCGAATCTGTGCTCGCAGATGGTGCACTGAACCAGTTGATGGTCCGTGGCGAGGGGCGTAAACGGACGGGCGGTGTAAAACCGGCCGCCGGTCTTCCAGGCGATCAACGGCGCCGTCACCAGTGCCACGGCCAGGGCAATGAAGTGAGACAGGGCTTCCGCATAGGCCCCGAGGACGCCGGTGTGGCAGGTAATGCCCACCACCGAGGCGGTGATCATGGCACCGACGCCCACCGGGTTGATGTCGTACAGGTGCGCGCGCTTGAACTCAATGTGTTTGGGGCTGAGCCCCAGCGGCTTGTTGATCACCAGGTCCGCCACCAGCGCCCCGACCCAGGCGATGGCGATGATGCCGTAGAAGCCGAGGGTTTCCTCCAGCGCCCGGTAGACCCCCAGTTCCATCACCAGCAGCGCGATCGCGACGTTGAAGAACAGCCAGACCACCCGGCCCGGGTGGCTGTGGGTGAGCCGGGAGAAGAAGTTGGACCAGGCAATGGAGCCGGCGTAGGCGTTGGTGACGTTGATCTTGAGCTGGCACAGAATCACAAAGATACCCGCCATGGCCAGGGAGATCTCCGGCGAGTGGGTGATGTAGTTGAAGGCGATCACGTACATCTGGGTCGGATCCGCCGCCTCCGTGGCCGAGATGCCCTGGTTCAGGGCCAGTACCGCCAGGAAGGAGCCGGCCAGGATCTTGAGCATGCCAATCACGATCCAGCCCGGCCCGCCGGACATCACCGCCACCCACCACCGGCGTTTCTCCTCCCGGTTCCGGGGTTCCGGAATGAACCGCAGGAAATCCACCTGCTCGCCAATCTGGGCAATCAGCGAGAACACCACGGCGGCGGCCGCGCCAAACATCACCACGTTCAGGCCCTGGCCGGCGGCCTCGCCCAGGCCCTCGAATTTTGTCCAGTCGCTGATGGACGAGGCATCGGCGTAGATGATGAACACGAACGGCGCCAGCTGCAGCAGGATCCACACCGGCTGGGTCCAGACCTGGAACCGGCTGATGGTGGTGATGCCGTGAATCACCAGCGGGATGATCGCCACCGCGCAGATCAGGTAGCCCAGCACCAGGGGGATGCCGAACAGCATCTCCAGGGCCATGGCCATGATGGCCGCCTCGATGGCAAAGAAGATGAAGGTGAACGAGGCGTAGATCAGCGAGGTGATGGTGGAGCCGATGTAGCCGAAGCCCGCGCCCCGGGTCAGCAGGTCAATGTCCACGCCGTAGCGGGCGGCGTAGTAACTGATCGGGATGGCGGTCAGGAAGATCACCAGGCTGACCACCAGGATGGCGGCAACCGCATTATCGAAGCCGTAGTGCAGGGTGATGGAGCCGCCGATGGCTTCCATGGCCAGGAACGAGATTGCACCCAGGGCGGTGTTGCTGACCCGGGCAGCCGACCAGCGCCGGGCGCTCTTGGCGGTAAACCTCAGGGCGTAGTCTTCCAGCGTCTGGTTGGCGACCCACTGATTGTAACTGCGCCGAACCCGGAAAATGTTCTGTCGTGCGGCCATCGCTGCCTTGCCTGTGTAACCTGGGAAAATGCCCGGTTTTGGGGCGGTTTTGGGGTTCCGCGCACCGGATTTGAAAGCCTCAACAAGTTCCGTGCCATTCTCCGGTGCGCGATGAGATGCGGTGACATTTAATTCGTGTACCTGCGTTTTAGCCGGTTCGGCCGGGGACCGGAATGCGTCAAATGACGTAGGGCGCTGGGGTGATTGCCGAATGGGCACCCATGAAGGGGCTGAGCAGAATGGTTGACGTGGGCGCTGTGCTTTCGCAAGGAAGCGCGGCACCGGCTTTCAACCACTGCGAGGAATCACCATGGGTACGACAGAGATAACCGCCGGTGGGCGGTCGATAGGCAAGGGGCTCGGGTTTCGAAAGAGCCTGATGACACTGGCGGCGTCGGTCATGCTGGCCACCTCCGCGCAAGCGGCCGTGCCGAGCACCGACGAGGTCAACACCACGGGGTTGGCGGTCACCGATGACACCGTCACGGTCGGCATCCTGCACTCCATCACCGGCACGATGGCAATCAGTGAGATCGGCTCGGTGCAGGCGGAAAAACTGGCGATCGAACAGATCAACGCCTCCGGCGGCGTGCTGGGTCGTGAGATCAAGTACGTCCAGGAAGACGGCGCCAGTGACTGGCCGACGTTTGCCGAGAAATCCCGTAAACTGCTGCGCCAGGACGACGTCGCCGCCATTTTCGGCGCCTGGACCTCCGCGTCCCGGAAGGCCATCCTGCCGGTGATCGAGCAGTACAACGGCATGCTCTACTACCCCACCTTTTACGAAGGCCTCGAGCAGTCCCCGAACGTGATTTACACCGGCCAGGAAGCCACCCAGCAGATCCTGGCGGGTATCGACTGGGCCGTGAAGGAGAAGGGGGCCAAGACCTTCTACCTGCTCGGTTCGGACTACATCTGGCCGCGCACCTCCAACAAGATCGCCCGCAAGCACATCGACAAGCTGGGCCTCAAGGTCGTGGGTGAGGAGTACTACCCATTGGGCCACACCCAGTTCAACTCGGTGATCAACAAGATCAAGCTGAAGAAGCCGGACGTGATCTTCGCCTCGGTTGTGGGTGGCTCCAACGTCGCCTTCTACAAGCAGATGAAGGCCGCCGGCGTGGATTTCACCGAGGAAGATCCCCTGCTGCTGACCATCTCGGTGACCGAGGACGAAATCCGCGGCATCGGTGGTGAGAACGTGGAAGGTATCTACGCCTCCATGAAGTACTTCCAGAGCCTCGACAACCCCAACAACCAGGAATTCGTCAAGGCGTTCAAGGAAGCCTACGGCGACGACATGGTCATTGGTGACGTCACCCAGGCGGCCTACCTCGGCCCCTGGTTGTGGAAAGCGGCGGTCGAGAAGGCCGGCTCCTTCGACATCGACAAGATCCGCGAAGTCTTCGCTGGCATCGAGTTCAAGAAGGCACCGGAAGGCTACGTGCGCATTCACGAGAACCACCACCTCTGGTCCAAGACCCGCATCGGCCGTGCCCAGACCGACGGCCAGTACCAGGTGGTTTACGAGACCGACGAGCTGATGGAGCCGGACCCGTTCCCGGAAGGCTACCAGTAAGTGTGGATGGCCGGCGCCTCCGTGCGCCGGCAGCCACCGCCTCCACAACGCAAAGCATGTTGGTTTGAAGGGGAGTAAGGGTCATGTTCGATGGCTACACCAGCAGTGAATTGATGTCGATATTTGCCATGCAGGGGTTTGCCGGGCTCTCCCTGTTTTCAGTGTTCGTACTGATGGCAATGGGCCTGGCCATCATCTTCGGTCAGATGGGTGTCATCAATATGGCCCACGGGGAGTTCATGATCCTCGGCGCCTACACCACCTACCTGACCTCGGGTTTCTTCCAGAGCTACCTGCCCAGCCTGTTCGGCGGGTACTTCTTCGTCGCCATGATACTGGCCTTCCTGATCTGTGCCGCACTGGGTGCGCTCGTCGAATGGCTCATGATACGGCGACTCTACCACCGGCCCCTCGACACGCTCCTGGCCACCTGGGGCCTCAGCCTGATCATGCAGCAGGCCTACCGCTCCATCTTCGGCGCCCGCGAAGTGGGCGTGGAACTGCCCGAGTGGATGATGGGGGCGTTCCAGGTAACCGACCTGGTGGAGCTGCCGATCAATGGTCTGTTCGTGATGATCATCGCGCTCTCCATCGCCGTCGGCGTCTACCTGTTGATGTACCGCTCCGGCTACGGCAAGAAAGTGCGGGCCGTGGTCCAGAACCGCCCCATGGCGGAAGCGGTGGGCATCAACAGCGCCGGCATCGACCGCGCCACCTTTGCCCTTGGCTGTGGCATTGCCGGCATCGCCGGTGCGGCGTTCACCATGATCGGCTCCACCGGCCCGTCATCCGGCCAGGCCTACATCGTCGACACCTTCCTGGTGGTCGTGTTTGGCGGCGCCCAGAGCCTGATCGGCACCATTGTGTCGGCCTTCGGCATCTCCCAGGCCCAGTCCACCATGGAGTTCTTCCTCAGTGGTTCCATGGCCAAGGTCCTCACCCTGCTGGTCGTTGTCGGCATCCTGATGCTGCGTCCGGAAGGACTCATGGCCCTCAAGGTCCGTCGCTAGGAGATTGTCATGAAGAGTTCATCCCCATTGAAATGGTTTTCCTCCCGCGAGGGGCTGTATTACCTCGCGCTGGCCGCCCTGCTGGTGGTCATCCTGCCGCTGGCGCTCGACCCCTTCCGCCTGAACATGGTGGGCAAGTACCTGACCTACGCCTTCGTGGCCATCGGCCTGGTGATGTGCTGGGGCAAGGCCGGCATTCTCAGCCTGGGCCAGGGCGTGTTCTTCGGCCTTGGCGGCTACTGCATGGCGATGTTCCTGAAGCTGGAGGCCTCCACGCCGGAGGCCACCGCCATCCAGTCCACACCCGGCATTCCGGATTTCATGGACTGGAACCAGCTCACCGAACTGCCGTGGTTCTGGGAACCGTTCCACAGCTTCTCCTTCACCCTGCTGGCGGTGATCGGAGTGCCCATGCTGCTGGCCTTCATCATCGGCCTGGCCATGTTCACCCGGCGGGTGGGTGGCGTGTACTTCGCCATCATCACCCAGGCCATCGCCGCGATCCTGACCATCCTGATCATCGGGCAGCAGGGTTACACCGGTGGCGTGAACGGCATTACCGACCTGCAGACCCTGATGGGCTGGGACATCCGCAGCGATGCGGCGAAAACCACCCTGTACTTTATCTGCGTGGGCATGCTGTTCCTGTGCCTGTTCGTGGCCCGGCTGGTCCAGAACCGCAAGCTCGGCCGCATCCTGGTGGCCATGAACGCCCAGGAAAACCGGGTGCGTTTCTCCGGCTATGACGTCGCCGCCTTCAAGATCTTCGTGTTCTGCCTGGCCGCGGCTTTCGCCGGCATCGGCGGCGCGCTGTTCACTCTGATCGTCGGCTTCATGTCGCCGTCGTTCATCGGCATCGTCGCCTCCATCGAGATGGTCATCTTCTGTGCCCTCGGTGGGCGGTTGTCGATCCTCGGTGCGGTCTACGGCGCGCTTCTGGTGAACGCGGCCAAGAGTGGTTTCTCGGAATCCTTCCCGGAACTCTGGCCTTTCGCCATGGGTGCCCTGTTCATCGGCGTGGTACTGGCGTTCCCGAACGGTCTGGCCGGCCTTTACCAGAGCTACGTGATGCCGCTGGAAGAGCGCCTGTTCAAGCGTAAGTCCAAGGCCGAGGCCCAGCCGGTATCCGAGCCCGAGCCAACCGCCGAGGCGCGCAAGCCGGCGGTTGAGGCGAAGGAAGCGCATGACTACGACCCGATGCTTGATCACTACAGCCCGGAGAAATCCTGATGAACGCAGCCAAATCCAAGAGCAATGACTTCCTGCTGGCGGTGGAGGGGCTCACCGTGTCCTTCGACGGCTTCAAGGCCGTGGATGACCTCTCGTTCTACCTCGACCCCAAGGAAATCCGGGTCATCATCGGCCCGAACGGTGCCGGCAAGACCACGGTGCTGGACCTGATCTGCGGCAAGACCAAGGCCACGGCCGGGTCCATCAAGTTCGCCGGCAAGGAGCTGACCAAACTCAAGGAGCACCAGATCGTCCACAACGGGGTCGGGCGCAAGTTCCAGACCCCCTCGGTGTTCGAGGACCTGACCGTGTTCGAGAACCTGGAGCTGTCGTTTCCCCGGGGCCACAGCGTGATGGGCGCGCTGGCGTTCAAGCGCGACCCGGCGGTGATCGAGGCGGTGGAGGAGGTGGCGGAAACCATCTTCCTCTCCGATGCCCTGGACCAGCCGGCGGCCATGCTCAGCCACGGCCAGAAGCAGTGGCTGGAGATCGGCATGCTGCTGATCCAGAAACCGGACTTGCTGATGCTGGATGAGCCGGTGGCCGGCATGTCGGTGGCCGAGCGCAAGAAAACCGCCGAACTGCTCAAGGTGATCACCAAGGACCACACGGTGCTGGTGATCGAGCATGACATGCAGTTCGTCGGCGACATCGCCGACCGGGTCACCGTCATGCATCAGGGCAAGGTTCTCTCAGAAGGGTCCATCGAGCACGTGAAATCGGACCCGAAAGTCATCGAAGTCTACCTGGGGCACTGATCATGCTGAACGTAAAACATCATTCGGTGGCCTATGGCCAGAGCACCATCATCGATGACCTGAACCTCGATGTGGCAAAGAACGAAATCGTCGCCGTGGTGGGCCGTAACGGCATGGGCAAGACCACGCTGATGAAATCCCTGGTGGGGATGACGCCCACAAAAGGAGGTGAAGTCAGCCTGGACGGCACCGATCTTTCCAGCCTGAAGAGCTTCCAGCGGGTGCGCGCCGGCATCGGCTTCGTGCCCCAGGGGCGGATGATCTTTCCCACCCTGACGGTGCGGGAAAACATCGAGACCGGCCTGGCCGCGGTGGGGGAGAAGAAGGTGCCGGAGGACCTGTACGAACTGTTCCCGGTGCTCAAGGAAATGCAGAACCGTCGCGGCGGCAACCTGTCCGGCGGCCAACAGCAACAGCTGGCCATCGCCCGGGCGCTGGCCACCCGGCCCAAGGTGCTGCTGCTCGACGAACCCACCGAAGGCATCCAGCCCAACATCATCAAGGACATCGCCCAGACCCTGCGGCGCATCCGCGATGAGCGGGGGTTGTCCATTGTGGTGTCGGAGCAGGTGCTGAGCTTCGTGATGGATGCGGCCGACCGGATTCTGGTGATCGAGAAGGGTGCCATCGTGCACGAAGAGAGCCGGGCGGAAGCGGACCAGGACAAGATTGCCAGCTATCTGGCGGTGTAACGAGGAGATAAACATGAGACACGGTGATATATCCAGCAGTAACGACACCGTCGGCGTGGCGGTGGTGAACTACAAGATGCCCCGGCTGCACACCCGGGACGATGTGCTCGCCAACGCCCGCCGGATCGCGGACATGATCAAGGGCATGAAGGTGGGCCTGCCGGGCATGGACCTGGTGGTGTTCCCGGAATACAGCACCATGGGCATCATGTACGACAACGACGAGATGATGGAAACCGCCGCCACCATTCCCGGCGACGAGACCGCCATCTTCGCCGCCGCCTGTCGAGAGGCCAACACCTGGGGCGTGTTCTCCCTGACCGGCGAGCGCCACGAGGAGCACCCGAAAAAGGCGCCCTACAACACCCTGGTTTTGATCAACAACGAGGGCGAGATCGTCCAGAAGTACCGCAAGTGCATTCCCTGGTGCCCCATCGAAGGCTGGTATCCCGGTGACACCACCTACGTCACCGAAGGCCCCAAGGGCATGAAGATCAGCCTGATCATCTGCGACGACGGCAACTACCCGGAAATCTGGCGCGACTGCGCCATGAAGGGGGCGGAGCTGATCGTGCGCTGCCAGGGCTACATGTACCCGGCCAAGGAACAGCAGATCATGATGGCCAAGAGCATGGCCTGGGCCAACAACTGCTACGTGGCCGTGGCCAACGCCTCCGGCTTTGACGGCGTCTATTCCTACTTTGGCCACTCGGCGATCATCGGCTTCGACGGCCGCACCCTGGGTGAGTGCGGCGAGGAAGACATGGGCGTGCAGTACGCCCAGCTCTCGGTCAGCCAGATCCGCGATGCCCGCGCCAACGACCAGTCCCAGAACCACCTGTTCAAGCTGCTGCACCGGGGCTACACCGGCGTGCATGCCTCCGGTGATGGCGACAAGGGCGTGGCCGACTGCCCGTTCGAGTTCTACCGCACCTGGGTGATGGACGCCCAGAAAGCGCAGGAGAATGTGGAGGCCATGACCCGCAAGACCGTCGGTACCGCCGAGTGCCCAGTCGGCGAGCTGCCGTTCGACGGCAAGGAAAAATCCGCAGGGGCCTAAGCCCGGGAGGCACTGATGCCGTTTATCAACGAACGGCTGGAAGCCAACCGGGAGTCCATTGCAAAGAACCGGGCCGCTTCAGGCCCGGTTCGTGTTTCCCGGTTCCGCTTCGAGCCCGAGGCCGTCATGGCCCGCCTGCGGGACAACATCGTCGGCCAGGAAGAGGCCCTCGCGACCATGGAAGCCATGCTGGTGAGGGTGAAGGCCGACATCGGCGAGGACAACCGGCCGCTGGCAGTGCACCTGTTCCTGGGGCCCACCGGTGTCGGCAAGACGGAGACCGTGCGTCTTATCGCCGAGGCGATTCACGGCAACCGCGATGGTCTGTGCCGCATCGACATGAACACCCTGGCCCAGGAGCACTACGCCGCCGCCCTCACCGGGGCACCACCAGGCTATGTGGGCAGCAAGGAAGGCCACAGCCTGTTCGATCTGGACAAGGTTCAGGGGTCATTCAGCAAACCCGGCATTGTGCTGTTCGATGAAATTGAAAAGGCCAGCAAGGAGGTGGTTCGTACCCTGCTCAACGTGCTGGACACCGGCCGCCTGGTCTTCCCCTCCGGCAACCGCGAGATCGACTTTCGCAACACCCTGATTTTCATGACCAGCAACGCCGGCGCCCTGGACGCCGAAGCCCATCTGCAGCATTACCAAAAGAGCTGGCGCCGCTGGCTCGGGTTATCGCCCGGTAAGGGCGAGGCCATTCGCGATGCTGCGTTGCGACGACATTTCGATCCGGAATTCCTCAATCGGATCGACCAGATCCTCACCTATAACCCGCTTTCCGACAACTGGCTGGAAGCCCTGCTGGACATCGAGCTGGCGGGCCTCAATCGCCGTCTGGCCAAAAAGCACGCCGAACTCACCGTGTCGCCCGACCTGCGCGCGGACCTGTGCCGGGGCTACGACGCCCGTTACGGCGCCCGGGAACTGTTGCGGGCCTTCCGTCAGCGCCTGGAGCCGGCCGTGGCCCGGGCACTGCTGGCCTATCCGAACTGCCACCGGTTTGAGGCCGGCCTGAAGGGCAGGGCCGTCACCGTGTACCAATACGTCGAATGACGTAGGCACCGGGGGCATTTCGCGAATACCTCGCCGGCACCGGATTTCGGATAGTAAAGCCGTTACCTAAACGTGTAAGCCAAGACCAAGGAGCGCCCGTTATGGCTGAAACCATAATCAAGATTGATCTGAACAAGTCGGCCTATGAGAACGACAAAATCCACAACCGCTGGCACCCGGACATTCCCCTGGTGGCCACCGTCAAACCCGGTGATGACTTCATCGTCGAGTGCTATGACTGGACCGGCGGCCAGATCAAGAACGACGACAGCGCCGACGATGTGCGCGATGTGGACCTCAGCCAGGTGCACTTCCTGTCTGGCCCGATCGGGGTTGAGGGCGCGGAGCCCGGCGACCTGCTGGAAGTGGACATCCTCGACATCGGCACCTTCGAAGAGAGCCAGTGGGGCTTCAACGGGTTCTTCTCCAAGCAGAACGGCGGTGGCTTCCTGACCGAACACTTCCCGGAGGCCCAGAAATCCATCTGGGACTTCAACGGCATGTTCACCAAATCCCGCCACATTCCGAACGTGGAATTCGCCGGCCTGATTCACCCGGGCCTGATCGGCTGCCTGCCCTCCAAGGAACTGCTGGAGACCTGGAACAAGCGGGAAGCCGGCCTGGTGGCCACCGACCCGGAGCGGGTGCCTGAGCTGGCCACCCTGCCGAACGGCGAGACCGCCCACATGGGCCAGATGCGCGGTGAGGCCGCCAAGGCCGCCGGCGCGGAAGCCGCCCGCACCGTGCCGCCGCGAGAGCACGGCGGGAACTGCGACATCAAGGACCTGTCCCGGGGTTCCAAGGTGTATTTCCCGGTGTACGTGGACGGCGCCGGCCTGTCCGTGGGCGACCTGCACTTCAGCCAGGGCGACGGTGAGATCACCTTCTGTGGCGCCATCGAAATGGCTGGCTGGATCCACCTGCGGGTGAACCTGATCAAGGACGGCGTGAAGAAATACGGCATCAAGAACCCGGTGTTCAAGCCCAGCCCGATCAAGCCCCGCTACGACGACTACGTGATCTTCGAAGGCATCTCGGTGGACGAAGACGGCGGCCAGCATTACCTCGACGTGCACGTGGCCTATCGCCAGGCCTGCCTGAACGCCATCGAATACATGACCAAGTTCGGTTACACCAGGGCCCAGGCCTACGCGATCCTCGGCTGCGCGCCGGTGGAAGGCCATATCAGCGGTGTGGTGGACATCCCCAACGCCTGCGCCACGCTCTGGCTGCCCACCGGCATCTTCGACTTCGACATCAACCCGTCGGCCGATGGTCCCCAGAAGAAAGTCAGTGGCGGCATGGACGTACCCCTGTCGAAAGATAAGGAGTAACCGCCATGCCCGTGTATGACTACAAGTGCCGGGAGCACGGCCTGTTCAACACCCTGGCCACCATGGACGACGCCGCCAAGCCGGCGGAATGCCCCACCTGCAAGGTGCTGTCGCCCCGGGTGATCGTGTTGCCGTCGCACATTGCGGCCATGGACCCGGCCAACCGGGCGGCCCAGGACCGGAATGAAAAATCCCGGCACGAACCGGTGTTTTCCACCGCCGACCGCCGGGCCCACGACCAGGAGCACAGCCGCAGTTGCGGTTGTGGTTCCCCGAAGCCTGGCAAGTCGATGCTGTTCTACACCGCCGACGGGAAGAAAATGTTCCCCTCCATGCGGCCCTGGATGATCAGCCACTGACTCTCAGTATCGAGTCTGTCACGTGTTTGGCCCCTCCGGGGGCCTTTTTTGTTGTCCCGCCTTGTTCCGCCCGAATATCGTGTATATAGTGTTTTCATCCTTGGTCAACTACCAGATGTTGTTTTTTTGAGCATCTCGGTAGCGGGAATCCGGTGGGAATCCGGAACTGACGCGCAGCGGTATTGGAGAACGAGCGTGGCATCAAGACACTGGCGCAAGCCGGGAAGTCGCCACGCGAGGCCGAATCGAACGATTCATGCTCCTGAGTCCGAAGACCTGCCAGGGATACAACTGCACCTTCGCGACTCAGGGTGAGCAGATCGGTAGTGCCTGCCTGTCTCCCGGGCAAGGTGCGCCCCTGCGTACGCGAAGGTGAACGGAACCCAACGCGTATTCAGGAGTACAGACATGTCCAGCTCTGCCCTGGCTGAACCCCAGCCGTCGTCCCCAACCGACACCGAATCCCTGCAGGTCATCAAACGCAACGGCACCCTCGTGGGCTTCAATCCGTCCAAGATCACCGTCGCCGTGACCAAGGCGTTTCTGGCCGTGGAAGGCGACAAGGCCGCCGGCTCCGCCCGCATCAACGACGCCGTGCACCGGGTCACCGACCAGGTCCTCCAGGCCATCGGCCGGCGCCTGAAAGCCGGCGGCAAGGTTCACATCGAAGACATCCAGGACCAGGTGGAACTGGCGCTGATGCGCGCCGAGGAACAGAAAGTGGCCCGCGCCTATGTGCTCTACCGGGAAGAACACGCCCGGCAGCGTGCCCACGATCATCCCATGGAAGCGCACCCGCACCTGACCGTGAAGAAGGCCGGTGGCGAGATCGCCCCGCTGGACCTGGGCCGGATGAAACTTCAGGTGGAGCAGGCCGCCACCGGCCTGGACGGCATCGACGGTGACTCCCTGGTGGACGACGCGCTGACCAACCTGTACGACGGCATTGCCGAGGAAGACGTGCTGTCGGCGCTGGTGATGACTGCCCGCGGGCGCATCGAACAGG